>DHLX01000022.1:105561-108286 GCA_002405475.1 Burkholderiales bacterium UBA4657
ATAACCCGGATGTTATGATCTGCACGTAACCTTTTTTTAACCCAAAAAAGTGTACGTCACTTGGGGGCAAGTCCAAATTGCTGGAGGATTGAGGTGCGCAGAGGCAAGACGCAA
Organism: Burkholderiales bacterium UBA4657; assembly: GCA_002405475.1. Taxonomy (GTDB): domain Bacteria; phylum Pseudomonadota; class Gammaproteobacteria; order Burkholderiales; family Burkholderiaceae_E; genus UBA4657. Next base: position 105,676 of record DHLX01000022.1, read on the forward strand.
GAGACAAATAGTTGGGTAATCGACACGGCTTCTGTTCCGGCCTTTCTGCAAGCCGTCCATCGACACCTTGAATCAGTCCGGATCGTGAGTTTTGAAGTACATCGGCCGTGCGCTGAAGCGAGAGCGCTTTACATGCGAGAGCGTAGCCCGCAGGAGTTTGAGCCCCTGCGCGACACTCGCACTCCCGCGACAGAAGTGTTTTTTTGCAGCTTGACCAAGCCTCTCGTCGACGGCCTATTTGATCTTCAGCGACGCCACAAACCGGGAGTGCTTTATTGGCATATCAAAGGTTTTAGCCAGTCACGACTCGTCTTCGGAATTCACGACGCCGATATGGCAGGCGGCTTCTGCGTGTGCCTGTCGAATCACATCGAAAACGTGAAACTGGAGCATCTATGCCGGGCAACAAACGCAAGTCCTCAAGCAGTCGCGACAGGTTACGACTGGGATCAGCTGCACTCAGTAGCTCGAGGCGATGAACGCAGCAGGAAGCAATGAAGCTGCGGTTGTTGCAGGCCGGGCTGCGGCAGTGCCTTGGGCACCAGAAAACATAATGTAGTGAAACGCGCCTGCAGCGTGAGTCCAGCCCCGTATCGAAGCGCTTGATGTCGGCAGTGAAGAAGCACCGCGCTCCGGCCCCGCCATTCGCTTCGAGCAAGCCTATGTCGATGCCGCCCAGCTCAAGGTGGACTTGGAGTTTGACGACGCGTTGGTTCACTGGAAGTTTTCTGAGTACCGGTACGCGGCTGGCGAAGTAAATCTTGACGTATTGCATGGGCAAGTCCTATCCTCAGACTAAACCCCGCTTGACCTGCGGCGATCAAACTAAATCAAAATCAAGATACGTTATGCAGCAGTCTTTTATGGCATAATGTAAGGCTTTTCCACCTTGCCGCACCCGAACCGACGCTTGGGGCGGCCACTGACCACAAGGAGAATCTATGCGTCATTATGAAGTGGTGTTTATCGTACACCCCGACCAGAGCGAGCAAGTGCCCGCCATGATCGAGCGTTACAAAACCATGATCGAATCCCAACAAGGCAAGATACATCGCCTCGAAGACTGGGGTCGTCGTCAGCTCGCCTATCCCATCCAGAAACTGGTCAAGGCACATTACGTGCTCATGAACATTGAGTGCGGTCAAGCCACTCTGGACGAAATGGAACATGCATTCAAATTCAACGATGCCGTATTGCGCCATCTGGTTGTCAAGACCGACAAGGCAGAAACCGGCCCATCCTTGATGATGAAGGCTATCGACAAGGAAGCCAAGCGCGCCGCGGCCGCTGCTGCTGCAGCGAGTGAAGCGGCTGCAGCCTGAGGCTCTTAGTACGGCAGGTGTGAATCAGGCGACACTGAGCGCCCAACTGGTGGAACGTCAAGCCTTGCGTTTTACTCCGGCAGGAATTCCGGTTTCTGATCTGAAGATTGTGCATCAATCGGAAGTGCAAGAAGCAGGACAGACCAGAACAGTCGGTTTTGAAATGCAGGCCATTGCCTTAGGCGAATTGGCGCACCAGACCCAGGCGGCACCGCTGGAAGCCAGACTGAAACTGACAGGCTTTCTGGCGCCACGGACGAAACAGTCGAAAAGCCTGGTGTTTCACATCACCGGTTTGGAAACAATGCAAAGCAGTACAGAAAATTGAAAGGTAAGATCATGGCATTTCATAGCAGAGATCGTAAAAATATGAACAAGCGCCCGGCGCAAGCCCCCTTGTTCAAGCGCAAGAAGTTTTGTCGGTTCACCGCCGAGGGTGTCGAACAGGTGGATTACAAAGATGTCGATACCCTGCGTGATTTCATTAACGAAAACGGCAAAATCATTCCGGCACGTTTAACCGGCACCAAGGCCAATTATCAACGTCAATTGACCGCTGCCATCAAGCGCGCGCGTTATCTGGCGCTGCTGCCGTATAGCGACCAGCATCGCGTTTAACCCGGGTCAAGGAGAAAAAAATGCAAGTGATACTTTTGGAAAAAGTCGTCAACCTCGGCAATCTGGGTGACATTGTGCGCGTCAAAGACGGTTATGCCCGTAACTTCCTGATTCCCGAGCGCAAAGCCAAGCGTGCGACCGATGTCGCGATCAAGGAATTTGAAGCCCGTCGCGCCGAACTGGAAAAACTGGCCGCAGAAAAACTGGCCGCAGCTCAAGCCCTGTCAGCAAAACTGAACGGTCTGACCCTGCAAGTGGGCGCCAAAGCCGGCGTCGATGGCCGCTTGTTTGGTTCGGTCACCAATTTTGACATTGCCGAAGCATTAGGTAAACAGGGTTTCAAGGTAGAAAAGGCCCAGGTACGCATGCCCAACGGCCCGCTCAAGACCATAGGCGAACAAAAGGTCGATGTGGCTCTGCACACCGATGTCATTGTTCCGATCAACGTCAGCGTTATCGGCGAAGCCGCCTGATACCTGGGTTTAGCCCAGATAGCCGTTCCGCTGCGGGAACGGCTATTTTTTTGCTTATTCAACTGCTTTCCACAGCCTTACCCACACGCAGCCGACCCTAAACAGGCGATAATGCCCGTATGAGCTCGACCCTTCCGTTTCGTCCAGCGCCTTCGGGTGGCGAACGCCCCGCTTCCGACCCGCAACTGGCCAACCTGC
>DHLX01000005.1:0-19908 GCA_002405475.1 Burkholderiales bacterium UBA4657
TTCTTCGACGATGACGCCCTCGACGACTTCCGAACGTGCTCCAATAAAACAGTTGTCTTCGATGATGGTGGGGTTGGCTTGCAACGGCTCTAGTACACCACCAATACCGACACCGCCACTCAAATGCACGTTTTTCCCGATTTGGGCGCAGGAACCTACGGTGGCCCAGGTGTCGACCATGGTGCCTTCGTCGACATAGGCACCGATATTGACGTAGGAGGGCATGAGCACCACATTTTTGCCAATAAAGCTGCCGTGACGAGCGACGGCGGGTGGAACCACACGAACACCGGAACGCTCGAAGTCGGTGCGGGTGTATTTGGCAAATTTGGTGGCTACCTTGTCATAAAACTGGAACGGCGCGTTGCCACCGACTGACATCGGCTGGTTGTCGGACAACCGAAAAGACAACAATACGGCTTTCTTGACCCACTGGTTTACCTGCCAGCCAGTAGCGGTCTTTTCAGCAACACGCAGGCGGCCGGCGTCAAGTTCAGCCAGGACATGATCGACAGCCTCGCCAATTTTGGCGGGGGCCACTTTGGGGGACAATTCGGCGCGGTTTTCCCACGCTTGTTCTATGAGTTGCTGAAGTTCTTGCGACATGGTTAAGTGTAATCAGTGTGGAATAGGTAAAGCGCGATTATAGGAGGCAATTGCTTGAGATGAGTAATTTGACATAATATACATCGTACAACATTTAGCGCAGCCAAGCCGGCTTCTGGTTGCGCTGACGCCGCCGCTTGAAAGCTTCAACCAGTTCCTGGTGACCGTTTCTGAGCGCAAAGTCTTCGGCTGTCATACCCGCATCGTTCTTCAGGCTGTCAATCGCCCCGTAGTCCAGCAGTAGCCTGGCTGCCTCAAAGTGACCACTGCGCGCTGCCAGCATCAGAGGCGTCATGAGGTTAGGCGCTTCGGCATCGACAAAGGCGTGATGCTCCAGCAGCAGTCGCATGATTTCAACATGACCATGGGTAGCGGCATAGTGCAAAGCCGTCCAGCCGGTATTGTTCACTTCAACATTGCGTGCCAGCAGGATTTCAACCACTTTCTGATTGGCGCTGAAAGCGGCCAGCATCAGTGGGCTTTCACGTGCCCGGTTGCGTTGATTGAGGTTGATGCCCGGGTGCCGGATCAAATGTTCGAAGACTTTCATTGAGCCCGAGCGAACCGCCAGTATCAAGGCCGAATCACCTTGCGCGTTCGGCGTATTGGGGTCGAATTTACGTGCTAAAAATTCTTGTACAAACTTTACATCATCATTAGAAACAGAAACGAAAAACCTTTCTAAATCAGAATCTTGCGAATATAACTTAAATGGAAACATTAAGTATAAAGAGAGGCAAGCCGTAAACTGGCGTCTATTTGTGCGCATGCTGAAACAGTGTAAAAAAGTTATTGCTACTGGCCTCGGCTATGGTTTCGACAGGCAGATTTTTAAGTCGTGCTATTTCAGCAGCCACATGCGGCACAAACCCCGGTTCATTGGTTTTACCGCGATGAGGTACCGGCGCCAGATAGGGCGAATCTGTCTCGATCAGCAGTCGATCGAGCGGGACTTTTTGCGCCACTTCTTTCAGTGCCACAGCATTTTTAAAAGTGACAATGCCTGAAAACGAGATATAAAACCCCAGGTTCAGTGCATGTTGCGCCACCTGCCAGCTTTCAGTAAAGCAGTGCATAACGCCGCCGGGTGCGCCCAGGCGCGTATCAGCGCCCTCCTCGCGCATCAGGCGCAAGGTGTCTTCAGCCGCTTCACGGGTATGAATAATCAAGGGTTTGCCGCACGCGCGCGCGGCTCGCAGGTGAACCCGAAAACGTTGCCGCTGCCACTCATTAGCTTCTGGGCTGGTATTTTTATGCCAGTAATAATCAAGACCCGTTTCACCAATACCCACCACCTTGGGGTGTTGTGCCAGCTCCAGCAAACGCTCGACATCAGGCTCCTCGACGTTTTGCTGGTCCGGGTGTACCCCGACAGTGGCATAAAGCTGCGCGTGCTGTTCGGCCAGTGCCAGAACACGCGGAAAATGTTCGAGTTGTACGCTGATGCACAAGGCGTGTGACACCGATTGCGCCTGCATATATGCCAGCACATCGGGCAGTCGTGATGACAACTCGGGAAAGTCCAGGTGGCAATGGGAATCTACATACATGGCACGGTTCAGCTTACACGCTTGCCAAGAATGACCAAATCCCGTTCGATCTGATCGAGTTCGGCCACGCCTGGCATTTTGGCCCAGCGCTCGAAACCAAATTTTTCAAACAGGCGTAGGCTGGGTTCATTATGACCAAAGATATAAGCCACCAGATTTTTGATGTCCAGCCCTGGCGCGGCGGCCAGTGCTGCGTGCATGAAAAAACTACCCAAACCCTTACGCCTGATACTGCCATGACAATAGATACTCAGTTCGGCCGTATGGCGATAGGCTGGCCGACCGTAAAAATCGGAAAAACTCATCCAACCCAGCACTGAACGTGATTCAGGTACTTCCACATTCACACCATCACTGGAATGACTGAAAGGCTCAGCCACCCACAAGGGGCGATTGAGCCTTTGATGGGTTTTGAACCACATGAAGCGTGATTCAAGTGGCACTGGCTCGGTATCGGCCGTGACCATGCGTGAGGCTACCGTACTGTTGTAAATATCAACAATCGCAGGCAGGTCGGCCGGGTCAGCCAGTCGTAATCGGTACATCGTGCCGTATCACAAAGTATGGGTATTATGTTTCGACTTAAGCGCCCCCCCTAACAGGCTCTCAATTTTGTTGCGCGCCAGCTGACCACCCTCGTTGGCGGGAAAGGCCACGCCCACGCCCTGGACTTTGCTGCCATGAGCATCAGCCGGGGTAATCCACACGACCTTGCCCGAAATGGGTAATTTCGCCGGATCGTCCATTAGGGTGAGTAACAGATAAATTTCGTCACCCAGACTGTAAGAGCGGTTGGTGGGCACAAAAATGCCACCAGTCTTGATCCAGGGCATGTAGGCGGCATATAGAGCGGCCTTTTCCTTGATGGCCAAGGATAGAACCGATGAGCGTGCACTGGTCGCCTGATTTGCAGCAGCGCCGACTTTTGCGTCATTAGGCATACTAACGTCCTTTATGTGCAAGATTAAGTGCAGGATAACGCAACAGGCAATCCTCCAGAAACAGAGCCATGTTGACTGGATGATGCGCTTCGCGCACGGCACGATTGAGCCAGTGCCAGTAATTCAGCCAGGCAGTTGAATGTACCGTGACTGTAGCACGCTCTATAGCGGTCTGGCGTTGGGGGTGATAACGGATGGGAACACCAGACTGACAATACAGCACATCTAGCGTCCAGCGTTGCAGCCAGCCTAGTATCAGTGGCAAGTCCAGTGAATGTGCCGCACCGCTTTGGCGCTCTTTTTCATTTAGCTTGATGGCATTTTCCAGTTGCTTGGCCAATGCCGGAGCATCCAGACGTGCGGGCTCGGATAATGCGGTCAGCAAAAGGTCTAGCGTGTCCCAATAAGCGGTGGGTTCCAGTTCCAGCAGCCTTAATGGCGAACCGCCCAGTGCCGCCAGCTTGTGTTCTGCCCGGTCGAGATTATGCTGGCTTAACCATTCGAGCGCAGCATGACGATCAGGTGCTTTAATGGGCCAGGTGCGGCAGCGTGACCGTATCGTGGGCAATAGTCGATGTGGCGCATCGGTTATCAGAAAAAAATGAAACTGTTCGCCAGGTTCTTCCAGCACTTTCAGCAAGGCATTGGCGGCACTGTTGTTCATGGACTCTGCCGGATAGATCATGGCAATACGAACCCCGTTGCGTACCGCAGTCATGGCGCAAAAATCACCCAGAGCACGAATTTGAGCAATACTGATCTCCTTGCTCAATTTTTTATCGCCCCCGCCCGCTTCTGCCGCACCAGACACACCGGCTGTATCGCCCTCTCCGGGCTCTTCTGCGTGACCTTCCTGCGCCGCAATGAGTGCAGGACGTATCAGACGCAGGTCGGGATGACTGCCCGCCTTGAACCAATGGCAACTGGCACAAAGGCCGCAGGCTGAGCCGTCAGGCGAGCGGTTTTCGCACAGCAGGCTTTCGGCCATCGCCGCTGCCAGTGCTTTTTTACCAATGCCTGGGGCGCCAGTTAACAATAGCGCATGGGGTAGGGTTCGGCTCTCTAAATGCGCGCAATACTGCGCCCAATAGCCTTGATTCCATGAATATATTTCCTTGTTAATCATATATTTATAATTTTTTCTTCAAGTAATTTCTTGATACTGTCCATACTCAAAGAGGCGTCTATCAAACAAAACCTGGCTGGAAATTGCTCAGCTCGAGCCAAATAGGCGGCGCGAGTACGCGCGTGAAAAGCTTCTGACTCAGCCTCAAACTTATCGGCTTGTCGAGCCTGACTGCGACGTGCCGCCGCGATATGTGGCGGCAGATCAAATAAAAATGTCAGGTTGGGTTGGCGGCTGGGGTGGGTAAACTGCTCCAGCAAGGACAGTTGTGCAGCAGAAACTCCACGCCCTCCCCCCTGGTAGGCGTAAGAAGCATCGGTAAAACGGTCGCACAGCACCCAGTCACCGCGTGCCAGTGCCGGCTCTATCACCGTCGCCAGGTGTTCTTTTCTGGCGGCAAACATGAGCAAGGCCTCGGTTTCGGGGTGCATTGGGGTATTCAGCAATAAAGAACGCAATTGCTCACCCAGTATCGTCCCCCCCGGTTCCCGGGTTTGTACCAGCGCATGACGACCCGCCAGTTTTTTCTCCAGGCACTGGGCAATAAACGGAATCTGCGAGCTTTTCCCGGCACCATCAATGCCTTCTAAAGTAATCAACATCTATTTTCCCAACTGATATTTGGCGACGGCACGATTATGCTCGCCTAGCGTCACAGAAAACTGGCTACTGCCATCACCCCGAGCGACAAAATACAGAGCCGGGGTTGGATCCGGGTTAAGTGCAGCCTGAAGTGCAGCGCGACCGGGTAAGGCTATGGGCGTGGGCGGCAGACCGGCACGTGTGTAGGTATTGTAGGGGGTATCTGCCTCAAGATCTCGACGGCGCAAATTACCGTCAAACTTCTCACCCAGACCATAAATGACGGTTGGATCCGTTTGCAGCCGCATGCCGATATTGAGCCGGTTGATGAAAACGCCAGCAATCTTACGGCGATCAGCTTCCATGCCAGTCTCTTTTTCCACAATGCTGGCCAAAATCAAAGCCTCGTAAGGGCTGCGCAGCGGCAGGCCTGGCATACGCTGTTCCCAGGCACGGTTCAGCTCTTTTTGCATGGCCTCGTAGGCCATTTGATACACGCGCCGATCGCTGGTGCCGGGGGCAAACAAATAAGTATCAGGAAAAAAAGCCCCTTCCGGGTGCGCCATTGGCAAGGCCAGCGCCTGCCACCATTCTGGCAGCGGCAAGCCCTTGAGTTCAGAGCGAATGCCCGGATGCTTTTCTATGGCAGCCCGCATCTGGAGAAAAGTCCAGCCCTCGACAATGACCACGCTTTCGAGACGCGATTCGCCCTTCACCATCTTATCGAGTATGCGCCACGGCGAATCCTGCATGTGTACTTCATAGACACCGGCGCGTAGTCTGGTACTGCTGCCAGTCAGCAGTGACAAGATTTCAAAGCCAAGGGCTGATAATCCGGTAGTACGTTGTAATTCTGCCGCAATGCTGCGTAGCCCGTAGCCGGGCTTGATTTCAAGCTGCACGACCTCCTGCCCAGTACCCCGGTGCGGGGTCAATGCCCACCACGCAGCAGTGCCCAGCGCCAATACAGCCAGCAGAAGCGAAAAAAACAGTAAACGGGACAGGAGTTTTTTCATATCTTGGACGAAAAGCCCTATGATAAACGGCATGAAGATTACACGTGATTGTTACACTCCCCTGCCCGATCTGGGCTTGATTCAGGTGACCGGCCCGGATGCCGCGAGTTTTTTACAGACCCAGCTCACCAACGAGGTCTTGAAACAGCCTGAAAGCCAGGCTGCCTGGAACGGGTACTGCCAGCCCAAAGGACGCCTGCTGGCCAGCTTTCTGGTCTGGAAAAATGGCGAAACCGTTTATTTGAGCCTGGCGCGTGAGCTGGCCGCCGCGACCGCCAAACGGCTTGGCCTGTATGTCTTGCGTGCCAAGGCCAAGGTCACAGACGTCAGCGCCGGCTGGCGTGCCTTCGGCTGTCTGGAACCACTAAAAAGTGCCAGCTTCGACCAGCCCCCCATGCGTTGTGAAAGCCTGACTTTAGCGGCTTCAGAACCGGGCTTCAGCCTGAGCTTGCCGGTCGCCTTGGGGGCGGAAAGACGCCTGATCTGGACTCCCGAAACGTATGCGGCGCAATTAGAACAGGAACTGGCCTCTCGATCAGAAGCTTGCGCCCCGAATGTATGGGCGCTTAGCCAGATACATGCCAGCATTGCCCATATCGAACCAGCCACGGTAGAAAAATTTGTGCCGCAAATGGTGAATTACGAGCTGATTGGCGGGGTCAGTTTCAAAAAAGGCTGTTACCCGGGTCAGGAAGTCGTGGCACGTAGTCAATACCTGGGCAAACTGAAGCGCCGAATGTTCCTAGGGCGTATCGCAAATACCTCAACCCTGATCAGAGCCGGGGTCGATGTAACCAGCCCGGGCGCAACTGAACCCGTAGGCATGGTGGTCAATGCCGCCGATAATGGCCTGGGTGGCATGGACTTATTGTTTGAAACCACTTTGTCTGCGGCGCATGCCACTCTGCTGGTTGACGGTCAGCACATTTCGCTATTGCCTCTACCCTATGAGTTGCCGTCAGAAACGGCCACCGTCTGATGTCGAATCTATATGTCTATTACCAGTTACGGCAAGACCAGATAGCGCTGGCGCGCAGCGCAGTAACACGTCTGTTCACTGCGGCTCGGCCGTTGTGTCGCACGATGCGACTTATGCAGCGGCAATGGTCTGCCGATAAGATTGATAATCTGCTTACCTGGATGGAAATATATGAAGACATCACCGATGTTGAAGATTTGCAGCAGTGCCTGCAGCAGACTTTACCTGCAAGCGGCCTGTTGTCGCTCATTCACGGCCAGCGCCAGAGCGAGTATTTTTTCCCGCTCGAGTGACAGACTGCCCGATCCGGAGCCATCATGTGCCTGATGGTGTTCCACTGGTCGCCGCAGTCTCAGGAGGTGCAGGCACAACGGCTGGTGGTGGCTGCCAACCGTGACGAGTTTTTTCATCGTCCCACCGAAAGTTTGCAGGAATGGACCGAAAAACCAGGCTTGCTGGCCGGGCGCGACTTGGGCGCCGAGCCGCGCCATGCCGCGCTGCAAGGACTGTATGGCACCTGGATGGGTGTTACCAGATCAGGGCGTTTTGCCGCCGTTACCAACGTACGCCGTCCTAGTGAAAAACGGCCACAAACCCTATCACGGGGAGAGCTGGTGACAGCGTTTCTGGCGCAAGACCTGCCCTGCGCCGAATATTTACTCGAAGTCCAGGCGCGTGCCAACCGCTATAACGGCTTTAATCTGCTGGTTGGCGACCTCTTGCCGCTATTACCTCGGGCAGAACCGCAACTATGGTGGTATTCAAACCGCTCGCACCACGCTCCACTAAAACTTGGTCCTGGTACTTATGGTCTGTCAAACGCTCTGCTAGACACCCCGTGGCCAAAGGTCACACGCACAGTGGCACGCTTTTCTACCGCACTGGCCGCACAAAGTGGTGCCGACACCTTTTTCGATCTGTTGGCAGATCATCATCAAGCGCCAGACCATGAGTTGCCCCAAACCGGAGTCAGCCTGGAATGGGAACGCACCCTCTCGGCACCCTTTGTGCATAGTGAAAACTACGGTACCCGCAGCTCGCAATGGCTTGAAGTTCGCAGCGACGGCAGTCTGGATTATCAGGAAAAACGCTTCGGTCCGGGTCTGACAAACCTGGGAGTTACCCGTTTGCAGCACAAACGGGGACTGGTGAATAAATAGTCAGAAGAAATTTTCTGAATAAGCTCATATTAGGCCAGCCGTTTGCGCATGCTGTAATGTGGAATACCGGCTTCCAGATATTGCTCGCCCTCTTTGATAAACCCAAACTTTTCGTAAAAGCCAAGGGCATGGGTTTGAGCGTGCAATACTACCGCTTGGTCATGACGTTGTTGTGCACGTTCGAGCAAGGCAATAAGTAGTGAGGCTCCAATGCCTTGTCCTCGATACTCGGGCAGTACCGCCATACGCCCGATGCTGCTGACCCCCTGCTGCGCGGGTAAAAGCCGCCCGGTACCACAAACCCGTTGTTTGCTGTCATAGGCAATAGCATGCCAGCAGACCGCATCAAACTCATCCCATTCCAGTTCCAGCGGCACGCCCTGCTCCTGAACAAAAACCAGATCGCGTATGGCTCTGGCCTCGGGCATGACACGGTTCCAGTCGGCAACAATAATACGGTTCATGGGGCAAGCCCCCAGACCCGTTGCAGGGCGCTGACCGCATCGTGATGCGCTTCTCGCGCTGCCTTCACGAAACCGCCCATATTGAAAAAAGAGTGAATCATGCCCTGGTATATCTTCAGTTCCACTACGGTACCTTTACTTTGCAGACATTTGGCGTAAGCAATACCTTCATCCAGCAGCGGGTCATATTCAGCAACAGCAACCCAGGCGGGTGCCAGGTGTTGAGTGCCAGCAGCCTGTTGCGCCCACTCAAGCGGGGCAAAACGCCAGTCTGATCGGTCGTGCTCTTGTGGCAGATATTGACTAAAGAACCAGAGAATATTATCCCGTGTCAGCAGATAGCCCTGCGCATATTTAAAATGCGAAGCGGTATCCTGGTGGGCACAAGTACCGGGATAGATCAGTAACTGCATCGACAGTGGCAAACCGGCATTGGCGGCTGCAATGCTGCAGGCGGCTGCCAGTGTGCCTCCGGCAGAATCACCGCCCAGCGCTATTTTTTCCGGCGCAACATGCAAAGACCTGGCTTGTTGTAACACCCACTGCACGGCATACCAGGCATCTTCGTACGCCGCGGGGAATGGGTACTCTGGAGCGAGCCGATAGTCGAGCGACAATACCGCGCAGGGCACCTCCATGCATAACATACGGGTGATAGCGTCATGGGTATCGATTGAGCCTACCGTAAAACCACCACCATGAAAAAACACCAGCGCCGGTATCGGGTCATCAGAACTGGGTTCATACGGCCAGTAGAAACGTGCCGGCAAAGAACTGCCATCAGGGCGGGTGATACTGAAATTTTCGCAGGCATGAACCTGGCGTGGGGCAATATCAAGAATGGGGACGGCCTTGGCATAAGCAATACGTGCCTGCTCCACCGGCATTTGCCAGTAATGTGCGGTTCGCCCCTGCTTGATGGCATGCTGCTCGGCGCGGGCGGTCAGGCGTAGCACTTGTTCAATCTGCGGATCAAGCATCGGCTTTTTTCAGCTCCTTCAAATCTAGACGGATCCATGCCCGGCCAGCGACAATGGCAGGGCATAAGGCATCGGTAATGGCGCCCGTCAATACAATGATGATTCCCCTTTGTGCCAGTCGATTCAATAACTGCAAAATATCAAGCTGTACATTTTCTGCCAAACCCTCGCACGGTTCATCAAGTAACACCAGATAGCGTCCGGTCAAGATAGCCCGAGCCAGAGCCAGCATTTTTTGTTCGCCGCCCGAAAGCAGGTGCGCCGCATGCTGCCAGCGTGCTTTCAAAGCAGGCAGGGCCTCCAGCAGTTCCTGTTGTGTGACTACCGGCTCATGTCGGGCCGCCAGACCTGCCAGTCTGAAATGTTCGGCCACACTCAAGCCACGAAATACATCACGTTGTTCCGGGGCATAGCCTACACCTAGACGTGCTATCTGCCAGGACGCCAGATCGGCAAGGGACTGGTCATTCAATGATATCTGGCCGTGTCGCTCAGATAAGCCCATGATTCCCTTAAGCAAGGTACTACGGCCATCACCGTTGTCGCCCTGTACATAGAGCAAAGTACCGGGTGTGCAGTGCACATTCAACCCTTGCAGTACCCAGCGACCGCCATAGCCCGCGCAAAAATTTTGCAGTAACAGGCCGCTGTTCACCTATTCAACTCCAGCCTGCCATTGCGCAGGCGTGCGGCATGCGTCGCGAAACCTTGTATGCGTCCCGGCTCATGTTCAATCATTAGCATGGCAGTACCAGGAAAACGGCTGACCAGTGACTCGTAAAATTGCCGGGCGTGCTGTTGCGACAGACCGGCGGTCGGCTCGTCCAGCAGGAACAGATGCGCCTGCTGCGCCAGTGCCAGTTCAACATCCAGACATTTGCGTTCAGCATAGGAAAGCTCATCGGGTTTGCGATGATCCTCCTGATATGAGATACCTACAGCACGCCAGTGTTCCGCCACCGTCATGGAGGTAAATAACTGGGGTAATTGAAACGAGCGTGCAATACCGGCGCGGCTGCGCGCGGTGCTGTATAGTTGAGTCACATTCCGCCCGCAAAAATACAGCTGCCCCTGCTGGACCGGCAGACTGCCCGCAATCAAATTCAGCAAAGAGCTCTTCCCTGCCCCGTTGGCACCGCTCAGCCACCAACGCTCGCCAGCCTGAATAGTCCAGTCGAGTGCATTCAAGACACTTAATTCACCATAACGATGCGACAGGCCAAGAATTTTCAGCACTGGTTCTTGAGTAGGGCTCATTTTTTCTTCCAGAACAACAAGCCTACAAACAGCAAAGCATACAGACCCGGCCACCATGCAGTCGATTGCGCCACTAGCACGGCAAAGAACGCCAGAATGGCCGCACCAGCCAGTACCTGAGGCCAGTGATTGCCCAGCATCAAAGCTGCAATCAGCCATTCGCCGGAACGGCGTGCTGAAAAAGCCTCTGGGCTGGCAATTTCAAATTGCCAGGCCGACAGTGCCCCTGCCAGGCCCGCAATCGCCGCCGACACAAGGCCTATTTTCCAGCGTAGATTGATCACCGACAAACCCAGACTGGACGCACGCAAGGCATTGTCGCGTACCAGCTTGGCCTGAAATCCTAATTCGCTTCGCTCCAGGTGCCACCACAAAAACAATACCAGAACCAACGCGCCCATGGACAACCCATTGACTAGTGTGGTCGAAGCCAGCAGGCTCAAACTGGCAGCAGTACGATTGGCACTCAGACCTGACTCGCCGCCAAACAGGGGCAAAGCCAAAGCGGCTTGATGCATGAGTTCTCCCAGCCCAAACGTCATCATGGCGTAACTCATGCCGGTATGCGCTGCCAACAGTCGTTGTATGAAAATAGCGGCGAATAATGCAGCTAAAACGCCAGCCAGCGGCACCAGCAGAATAAAAACGGATAGTTGTGTGGTATCGGCCAGGCGCATGCAAATAATACCGGCATAGGCGCCCAATCCAACATACAAGGCATGACCAAAACTAAGTTGTTGATTAAAGCGCATCAGTAGCGCAATCGACAGAGCCGCAAGCGCTGCAATACTCCACCAGGCCAGCAAACTGTCAATCATGGGCTGCGTCCCGCAGTCAATCGGTAAGAACGCCAGACCAATAACAAAATCATGGCAACATAGGGCAGAAGTGCTGCAAATCGGGAGATGGAAATTCCCGCCAGTTGCCAGGAGCTTGCTGCCGTAAAAGTGTGCAAAACGGCGACCGTGAGGGCACCCAGCCAGGCCCCTTTCAGGCTACCGGCACCGCCCAGAACCAGTACTACAAAACACAAGGCCACCATGCCAGGTGCGGCTGCAGGTTCCAATAAAAACAGGTTGCCTCCGAGTACACCGGCCAAGCCGGCCAGGGCGGCGGCTGCGGCAAAAACCCAGGCACGTATCCGGTCGAGACGGTAGCCCAAACACTCCACCATGCGTGTTTGCGACAAGGCGGCACGTAAAATCAAGCCCAAAGCGCTACGTTGCGCTGCCCACCACAAGCCTAGCAACAGTGTGCAGGCAATCGCAATCACGAACAGCCGATAGGCTGACAGACGCGCTCCGGCAATCTCCCAGTGACTGTCTGACCAGGAGGGCGGAGCATAATTATCCAGCGGCGCCCGCCCCCAGATCCACTGCAGCACTTCCAGCAGAATCATGGCAAGACCAAAGGTCAGAAGCATTTCTGTCAAATGCGATTCTGGCTGTCGCACACGCCGAAGCAGGCCGGCTTCAACGATGTAACCCAGCAAACCTGTTAATAAAGGGGCAAGGATCAGCGCCGTCAGAAAACCATAGGCCGACAGTGAATAGCCCATATAGCCCCCCAACAGGTAAAAAGCGCCATGGGCAAAATTGGGCACACCGAGCAGGCTGTAACTGACCACTAATCCGGCACAAAGCAGGAACAAAACCAGGGCAAAGCTTAAAGCGTTGACCCCGTTGATGATCCACCACTCCATGACAAGAGTCAGGCCAGCGCCCCGGTCAGAACCTTGCCCAGATTTTCAAAGGTGGGCTCAAGTGCTGCTTTGGCGTCTTCGACCGACAACAGGCGCCACTCACTACGGCCTGCAAAAGCCGCGACAATCACCAGAGCGGCGTACGGCAGTTCCAGTTCACGTGCGAGTGCGGCCTCGGGCATGAGGGTCATACCGACCATATGGGCACCATCACGCTTGAGTCGTTGTAATTCGGCGCGGGTTTCCAGGCGTGGCCCCTGGGTACAAGCAAAGGTTCCGGCCGTCAGCACGGCAATTTGCGCCTGCGCAGCGCTGTCGATCAATCGCTGGCGCAATACGGCATCGAAAGGTTCAGAAAAATCAATGTGAACTACAGGCTGCTCAACGCCCTCAAAATAGGTGTGCTTGCGAGCGTAGGTGTAATCAATGACCTGGTCAATGACCGTCAGTGAGCCCGGCGTATAGGCCTCATCCAAAGACCCAGCGGAACTGACCGAATAGATGGCGTCAACACCGACCTGCTTCAAAGCCCAGATATTGGCGCGATAGTTGATTTCATGCGGCGCCAGGGTGTGTCCATAACCGTGACGTGGCAGAAAAGCCACTTCATGGCCACTCATCAGACCAAAACTGATCGCCCCTGAAGCCTCGCCATAGGGCGTGCGTACTACTTCACGACGCGTTCTCTCCAGGTTTTTCATTCCTGCCAAACCACTGCCACCAATAATTCCAAACATAGTGTTGTCCTGTATCGTTATGATCAATTTTTCAATAAAGCCAGTAACCCGGCTTCGTCGAGTATGGTAACGCCGAGCTGTTGCGCCTTACTTAATTTACTGCCAGCCTCAGTACCGGCGATAACGTAGTGTGTCTTCTTGGACACTGAGCCACTGACCTTGCCTCCAGCTGCTTCGATCAGAGCCTGCGCCTGATCGCGGCTCATTTGTGGCAGAGTACCGGTCAATACCAAGGTTTTCCCGTATAGCGGCTTGGGGCTGGCCAATTCACCCTCCTGCTCCGGCCAGACTACTCCGACGGCTCGCAGCTGCTCTATGACTTCTCGGTTATGCTGCTGCCGGAAAAACGTGACCAAACTATGAGCCACAATCGGCCCGATATCATTGACCTGCAAAAAATCCTGTTCGCTTGCATTCATGATGACATCGAGAGAACCAAAGTGACGTGCCAGATCTTTGGCCGTAGCCTCACCGACATGACGAATGCCCAGTGCAAACAGGAAACGCGACAAGGTCGTCTGCTTTGACTGTTCCAGTGCCTGCAGCAGATTTTGTGCCGATTTTTCAGCCATGCGATCAAGTGCCGCCAGTTTTACAACGCCAAGTGTGTAAAGCTCTGGCAAGGTGCGTATCAGGCCACCATCAACCAACTGATCGACCAGTTTGTCGCCCAGACCTTCAATATCCATAGCCCGTCGCCCGGCAAAATGCAGCAGAGCCTGCTTGCGTTGGGCCGCGCAGAATAGACCTCCGGTACAACGGGCATCAGCTTCTCCTGGTTCACGCCATACCTGGGAATCGCATACCGGGCAACGCGATGGCATGACGAATGGTCTGGCATCAGCAGGCCGCCGCTCCTTGACCACTCCGACCACTTCAGGGATAACGTCACCTGCACGCCGAACAATCACCGTGTCACCGATTTGTACTTCCTTACGACTCACCTCATCTTCATTGTGCAAAGTGGCATTCGTAACCGTGACACCACCGACAAAGACCGGCGCCAGCCGTGCCACCGGTGTCAGTTTTCCGGTACGGCCTACTTGTACTTCGATGTCGAGAACCGTTGTCAATTCTTCCTGTGCCGGGTATTTATGCGCTACCGCCCAACGTGGCTCGCGTGTAACGTAGCCGAGTTGTTTTTGCAAGGCCAGGCTATTTACCTTATAGACAACACCGTCGATATCAAAAGGGAGTTGATCACGCAGCCGGGCGACTCGTTGATGGTAAGCAATCAACCCCTCGGCACCAACTACCGTAGCGCGTTCTTCATTGACCGGAATGCCTGCGTTTTTCAGCGCGTCCAGAACGTCTGTATGCGTGTTCCATGTGGGGGAGTCACTGGAAGTTTGACCCAGTCCGTAAGCAAAAAAAGACAAGGGGCGCTGACGCGTGATAAGGGGGTCAAGTTGTCGCAAGCTGCCGGCAGCGGCATTGCGAGGATTGACAAAAGTTTTTTCGCCACGCTGGCGTTGCTGCTCATTCAGGTGCTCAAAATCATCACGTCGCATATAGACTTCGCCACGAACCTCCAGAATGGCTGGCGCATGATCTATGCCAAGCCTAAGTGGAATGGTCCGTATTGTGCGTACATTTTGCGTCACATCTTCACCAACTTCGCCATCTCCGCGTGTCGCCGCTCGTACCAGCACACCTTGCTCATAACGCAAGCTGATGGCCAGGCCATCAAATTTAAGCTCACACGCATACTCTATCGGCGCATCGTGTGGTGACAAGCCTAATTCGCGCCTGATGCGCTGGTCGAAATGAAGCGCGCCGCTAGCCTCGGTATCGGTTTCAGTACGTATCGACAACATGGGAACAACATGACGTACCGACTCAAACTGTTCGAGCGCCTTGCCACCTACCCTTTGTGTCGGTGAATCAGAAGTTATTAGTTCAGGGTGTTGTTGTTCCAGCGACTGTAATTCACGGAACAGTCGATCGTATTCAGCATCAGGAACAATCGGTGCATTTAATTCGTAGTAGGCGCGATTGTGTGCCTCGATTTGCTGTCGCAACTCATCAATACGCTGCTTGGCATCCATATCAGGCTTGGAACAGGCAGTCAGGCAAACAGTCGCAGGGCACGGGCAGAACCCGCTTGTACTTCCATACCGCGCAGTTTGCTATATAAGGGCTTGAGCTGATCCTGAACCTGAATGATGGCGGCATCTGTGACCGGATTTCTATGGTCATCGACCACTGAGGCACCTAGACGCGTCGCAAGATTGCGAGCTACGGCAATCAGGGTCTGAAATGGCATTTCAATTTCAGGCGCACGAGGTACGTCAAAAATGATCGACAAGGCCTCCACCTGGTTTTTTATTCCCGGTAGAGCAGCAATCTGCCGGCCTTCGGTAT
Organism: Burkholderiales bacterium UBA4657; assembly: GCA_002405475.1. Classification (GTDB taxonomy): domain Bacteria; phylum Pseudomonadota; class Gammaproteobacteria; order Burkholderiales; family Burkholderiaceae_E; genus UBA4657. The sequence goes on from DHLX01000005.1 coordinate 15,465, forward strand.
CAACTGCGTACATCTGGAAAATTTCAGCACCCGACCGAAAATAGACAAACCAACCATTGGGTCTGATGGCGAATCCTGCCTCGACTGCGGCTCGGGTGACCATCTCGACGGACCATACTGCACCGTTGGTGACTATGTGGATCGCCATTTGCATGTCGAGCTTAGCCAATTGTTCATCCAGCGCTTTGGCACGTAGCAATACGTACTTCATGTCAGGGGTTTCGATACTGACTTGCAGTTTTTCTGCTACCCGTAGTACTCCCTGAATGAATTCAGAGTATTCAATAGCATTTAAGGCACCGCTGCGATTGGCGAGCAACACTGCCATGTGCAGACCACTATAAAATTCATCAGGCCTGATCTGTTCCAGCTTATGGCTGACGGCGTGCGTTGCTGCGATCTTGACCGGCTTGGCGCCCGCACGTTCGAAACCAGCGCAGGCTTCGAGCAGCGCCTGTCCGATCAGCGGATCGTCAAACGAAACCGAGACTACCTCTTCGACATCATCATCAAAGCCGGAGTCAGCGCTGCCCGATGTAATCGTACTACTCTCGCCGGAAACGGTGCTGATGCGCGGCTCAGTCCGTTCTCCACGTATGGTAGTCGAACGATTCTGCGATAGCAGGGAGTCTGGTTCATTGTTGCTTGCAGCGCCAGCTTTTTTGTTGGCTTGCCAAAGCTGCCAGCGATTCAGGGCAATGACCCCTACAATCAGTATCAGCCCGGCAATGAACAGAGCAAGCTGTAACTGGCTCATACGCTAACCCCTGCCAGATTGTCACTATTGTTTTCAGCCAACCTGGCAGCAGACTCAACATCTACTGCCACAATGCGCGATACGCCCTGCTCCTGCATGGTGACACCAATCAATTGCTCAGCCATTTCCATGGCAATTTTGTTATGCGAGATAAAGAGAAACTGGGTTTGTTCTGCCATAGTCTTGACCATTTTGCAGAAACGCTCGGTATTGGCATCATCCAGCGGCGCGTCGACTTCGTCGAGTAAGCAAAACGGTGCCGGGTTGAGCTGAAATATGGCGAATACCAGTGCTGTCGCGGTCAATGCTTTTTCACCGCCCGAAAGCAGGTGTATGGTGCTATTACGCTTGCCTGGCGGTTGCGCCATGACCTGTACTCCGGCATCCAGAATTTCATCGCCGGTCATCATCAGCCGGGCTTCACCACCGCCAAACAGTTGCGGAAACAACAGGCCAAAATGCCGGTTTACCATGTCAAAAGTGTCCTTGAGCAAGGCCCGGGTTTCCTGGTCAATCTTGCGGATCGCGCCCTCGAGCGTGGTCATGGCTTCCGTCAAATCGTTTTGCTGCGCTTGCAGAAAATCTTTACGTTCGCGCGCCGCCTTCAGTTCGTCCAGTGCCGCCAGATTAACCGCGCCCAAGGCTGCAATCTCGTTTTGCAGCCGGGTCAAATCGGCTTGCAAGGTACTGGCTCTGGGGGTGGGGGTTTCCGGGTTGTCCAGATGCGCTGTCAAGGCATTGATATCGGCCTGCGCCTCAATCAATTGTTGCTCATATTGCTCAGCCGATAGTCGTGCCGCCTGTTCTTTCAGTTGCAGCTCGGTAATTTTGACACGCGCCGGTTCGAGTCCATGCTCGGCCTTCATACGGTTTTCATCGGCGCTGCGTAACTGAGCCGTCGCTGCCTCATATTCATCACGCGCCCGGCTCAAGCGCGCCTCGGCCTGTAGTTTTTTATCCAGAGTATCTTGCAAACCAGTCTGGGCGGCCTGATCGTCAAGCTGTAGCAACTCGAGTTGCTGCGCCTCGCGCTGTGCGCCGATCTGCGTCGACTGGGCATGCGCGACTTCAATATCCCGTCGCAACTGTTCGATCCGGGCGCGTAAATTACGCGCTGTAAACTGGGCTTCCTGAGCGCCTCGTTCACGTTCGCGTAACTCGGTACGCGCTTGCGAGAGCGTTTGTTCACGCGCCTCTTGCTGTATCTGCTCCTCTTCGTAAATGCCCTGGGCCTCAGCCAGCTCGATATCCAGTTGTTCAAAGCGTAGCTGGGCTTCTTCCAGAGTAGCCTGGTGTTCTTGCAGTTGTACCAGAACCTCCTCCAATTCGGCATTCAACTGGGTGCTGCGTGAGTCATACTGCTGCTGTTGCTGGCTCAGTTTCAGCACTTCCATCTGCAATTGATGAAAATCTCGCGTCAATTGCTCGACCTTGCGTCGTGCCTGTTCTGACTGGCTGCTTGCTTGTACCAGTACCGACTCGGAACGTGCCAGCTGGTTGCGTGCTTCTTCATTCAGCAGGCTCTGAGCTTTGATCTGCTTTTCCAGATTTTCCATTTCCTGCTGCCGTGCCAGCATGCCAGCCTGCTCATCGTCGGCAGCATAGAAATTAATGGCGGCACGACCAACGCTATGCCCGGCCTGAACCACAAAGCTGCCTCCTGCGGGTAGATTGTGGCGCTTCGACAGGGCATCGCCTAGAGACTCGGCAACAAATACTCCATGCAACCATTCACCGAGCAGTGCACGCAAATTCGGGTCGTTAAGCTGTATCAGACTCAACAAGGGTTTCAAGTCAGATGAGAACGCGGCGGGCGCAGCGCTATGCGTGGCTGAATAAAAAGCCAGTTTGGCTGGTGGAACGTCATTGGCGAAGGCTTGCGCCAGGTCGAGTGTTCCTACTTCGAGTGCTGCCAGACGTTCACGCAGGGCAGATTCAAGCGCGGCTTCCCAGCCCGCCTCGACATGAATACGTTGCCATAGGCGCGCCAGCTGCGTCAGGCCATGTTTTTGCAACCAGGGCTCGAGCTTGCCACGATGCTGTATCTCTTCCTGCAACTGCCGCAGTGCTGTCAGTCTGGCTTCGAATTGTGCCAACGATTGCGCCTCACTCTGGGCACTTGTTTGAGCTTCCTGACGTGCTTGCTGTATCTGGGGCAAGCTTGTATTACATTCCTCCAGGACGGCACGTGCTTCTTCAAGCTGTTGCTGCAACAGATCGAGCTGCTCTTGCTGCAAAGCCAGTTTTTCCGTTTCGGGGCGCGTCAGGCCACGCTGTTCCTGTTCCAGACGTTCGCGCCGGATACCCAGTTGCTGCACCTGGTTATTGGACTGGCGTTGTTCCGCCGATTGAAGATTGATACGCTGCTGCACTGCCAGCACCGCTTCACGTAACTTACCGATCTGCAGGGCGCCGGTGCGTACCTGATTTTCCAGGTCGGGTAAACGCTCGCCCGACTGGGCGGCAATGGCCTCGGCTTCCAGTGCCTGGGCTTCTGCCCACTCTGCTTCGGCCAGTGTATGCTCAATCTGGGCTTTGGCTTCCTCGGTTTGTGCAGTCCAGTGCGCAGCCTGAGCCGCAAGCGCTGCTACTTGCTGGTTCAGACGCTGGCGTGAATCCATGACATAACGAATCTCGGCTTCGAGCTTCGCTACCTCACTATTGACTTCGTATAAACCGGCCTGGGCACTGTTCAGGTTATCGTTAGCTGCGTATTGGGTCTGACGCAATGCTTCAATTTGCGCCTCTACATGGCGCAAAGCGGCAATCTGCTCGTCGAGTAGTGCTTGTGCCCGCACAATATCGGCCTGCAAGCGGTTCTGCTCGGTCTGGGCATCACGCAAACGCAGCATCCAGAGCAGTTTTTGTTTATCGTCTTGTTCTGCACGCAATGCCTGGAATTTTTCGGCCACCAGCGCCTGGGCGTCGAGTTTTTCCACCGAAGCGCTAAGCTCACGCAAAATGTCTTCAATGCGGGTCAGATTTTCACGCGTATCGTGCAGACGGTTTTCAGTCTCGCGCCGCCGCTCCTTATACTTCGATACTCCGGCGGCTTCTTCCAGAAATACGCGCAGCTCGTCTGGTTTGGCCTCAATAATGCGCGAGATCATGCCCTGACCAATAATGGCGTAGGCACGCGGCCCGAGACCGGTGCCCAGAAAAATATCGTGAACATCACGACGTCGTACCGCCTGATTATTGATGTAATAGCTCGACTGGCCATCGCGGGTCAGGACCCGTTTGACTGATATTTCGCCATACTGACCCCACTGACCACCGGCACGTCCGAGCGAATTGTCAAACACCAGCTCTACCGAAGCTCGCCCCGCCGGCTTGCGCTGGGTGGAACCGCTAAAAATCACATCCTGCATCGACTCGCCACGCAGTTCAGATGCCTTGGACTCGCCCAGCACCCAGCGCGTCGCGTCAATAATGTTCGACTTGCCGCAGCCGTTGGGGCCAACGACGCCCACCAGCTTGCCCGGAATTTGAATATGGGTCGGGTCCACAAAAGATTTGAACCCGGAAAGCTTGATTTGTGTCAGACGCACCGCTATTCCCGTCTTTTACCTGTATACCGTGAATGTCGGATAATAGCACTGGATAATCCTTGACTTCAGAACGCTATTATGACCGCAAAACCCAACAAAAGCCTGCAAACCTTCCCAAACCCGAACCCGGAGCGCG
>DHLX01000005.1:20123-43871 GCA_002405475.1 Burkholderiales bacterium UBA4657
CCGGTCAGCCCGACTTTGCCACTCTGGTGCTGGACTACATTCCCGACAAAAAAAATGTCGAACTCAAGAGCCTGAAACTGTATATGTGGAGCTATCGCAACGAAGGCGCGTTTCATGAAAAAGTGACCAATCAGATTCTGAACGATCTGGTCAAGGCCACCAGCCCACGTTTTATGCGTCTGACCGCCCAATGGTACGTGCGTGGCGGCATCTTTACCAATGTCGTGGTCGAACATCGCAAAAAAGGCTGGAAACCCTTGCCCCAGGTCAACCTCGCTTCATTTGAGGCACAAAGCAATACGCGCGGCTGAGGAAAAAGCCAAATCGGCCAGCGCCAAATGGCGCTGTCAGCCGCTACCAGTACACTCCGCAATCGCTGGCCAGGCCTTGCGCAGGTAGTACAGCATGCTGATCACCGTCAGCACTGCCGCAATCCAGATCAGTAGCGTTCCCAGCCACATGACGTTCAGGGCGCCGATCGGTGCCTGGTACAACAGCAAGGGAATAGCCACCATTTGCGCTACGGTCTTGATTTTTCCCAGCATATTGACAGCGACGGCTCGGGTCGCGCCGATTTGCGCCATCCACTCACGCAAGGCCGAAATGGTAATTTCACGGCCAATGATGATGAGCGCTACCAGCGTATCGACCCGCTGCTCTTTCAACAACATTAACAGCGCTGCCGCCACCACGAGTTTGTCAGCGACCGGGTCGAGAAAAGCACCAAAAGAAGACACCTGGTTCCATTTGCGCGCCAAATAACCATCCAGCCAATCAGTCAGCGCAGCGCCCACGAACAGCACCGTGGCAATCAGGTTGCGCTCTTGTACTGACAGCGCCGCGAACGGCCAGTGAAACAGTAGCGCCAGCAGGGGAATGGCCAGAATGCGCAGCCAGGTCAGAAATATGGGTAGATTGAAAGGCATGGCGGTATTATCTCAGGCGGCGGTAAATTTCTTCAGCCAAAACGCGTGGAATGCCCTCAACCGTGGCAATTTCGTCAACACTGGCTCCTGCCACGCCGCGCAAACCGCCGAATCGGGCCAGTAAACGCTGCTTGCGTTTCGCCCCTATGCCTTCTATTTCATCGAGCGCCGACACTTGTCTGGCCTTGGCGCGCCGTGCCCTCATACCGGTAATGGCAAAACGGTGTGCCTCGTCACGTATTTGGGCGATCAACATCAACGCGGCACTGTCACGCCCCAGCGTCAAGGGCGTGCGACCGTCAGCAAAGACCAGTTCTTCCAGGCCTACCTTGCGCCCTTCGCCTTTTTTGACGCCCACCAGCAGGCCGGTATCCAGCCCCAGTTCTTCAAATACCTGACGCGCCATCTCAACCTGGCCCTTGCCACCGTCTATCAGCACGACATCGGGCATGGCGCCAGCGCCATCGGCCACTTTTTCATAGCGCCGGGTCAGTACCTGACGCATGGCGGCATAGTCGTCCCCAGGGGTTATATCGTGAATGTTATAGCGACGGTACTCGGCGCTCTGCATCTCATGCTTGCAATAGACCACACACGAAGCCTGAGTCGCTTCACCTGCGGTATGGCTGATATCAAAACACTCCAGACGCAACAAGGCGGGGTCGCCTTCGGGCGCTTCCAGTTCCAGCACCCGCATCAGCTCGGCCGTGCGTTCGGCCTGGGTACCGGCTTCGGCCAAAGCCCGTGCCAGCGCAATCTTGGCATTCTGCACACACAACTCAAGCCAGGTACGTTTCACCCCCTGCGGCTGGCGCAATAACTGCACTTTATGACCGCAGCGCTGTTCCAGTGCCGCCATGACTTCTTCGAGGCGGGTGTCCTGGTTAATAATGAGGGTTCGGGGCACAAATGATTCGGCATAGTGCTGGCTTAAAAATGCCGCCAATATATCGTGCTCGAGCGGCTGCTCGCTAATGGCGCTGGCGTCATGCAGGTGGTTCGGAAAAATGGCTTTGTCGCCCAGATGACGCCCGCCCCGCACCATGGCTAAGTTGACGCAGGCACGCCCGCCCTCGACCACCACGGCAATCATGTCGGCATCTTCCGCCGCGCTAGTTTCCATGCTTTGTTGCTGCAAGACACGCGACAAGGCAGAAATTTTGTTGCGTATCAGGGCGGCTTGTTCAAACTCAAGCTCGGCCGCCAGCGCCTGCATTTTTAGTTCAAGCTCTCTCAGCAGTTCCTGGTGCTGGCCGCGCAAAAAACGGGTCGCCTGTTCAACATCGTGGGCGTAGACAGGTGCTTCAATTTTTCCGACGCAGGGCGCCGAGCAACGCTGAATCTGGTGTAATAAACAAGGTCGGGTTCTGTTCCTGAAAACACTGTCCTCGCAGGTACGCAACTGAAATACTTTCTGCAAAATCTGGATCGACTGCTTGACTGCCCAGGCACTGGGGAAAGGACCGAAATAATGGTGCTTTTTATCAATCCCACCGCGGTAATACACCATGCGTGGAAACGCGTGTCCGGTAATTTTCAGATAGGGGTAGCTTTTATCATCGCGGAACAAAATGTTATAGCGCGGTGCCAGCGACTTGATCAGATTATTTTCCAGCAGCAGTGCCTCGGCCTCGGTGCGCACCACGGTCGTTTCCATTCGGGCAATGCGCCCCACCATGTGAGCAATGCGGTGCGAAGTCTGGGTTTTCTGGAAATAACTGGAAACGCGTTTTTTCAGATCGCGCGCTTTACCTACGTACAGGCACTGCCCGTGCGCGTCAAAATAGCGATAGACCCCAGGCAGGGACGGCAAGCTTGCTAGAGCAGTTTGAGGGTCAAATTCGCTGGACATGGCAGATACGAGACAATAGCAAGATTATGACAAACCCGGCCTTCGACCCCGTCACCTGCGATATTTATTGCCGGGTCATTGATAATTTCGGTGATATCAGCGTCTGCTGGCGCCTGGCACGAGCGCTGGCCAAGGAAGCTGGCTGGCAGGTGCGCCTGGTTTGCGACGACCTGGCGACTTTCGCTCGTCTATGCCCACGTTTTCAATCACTGCCATTTAGTGAGCACGGTGTCGAGCTATTCGCTTGGGTAGTGCCGCCGACCACTGCCGCCGACATCATCATTGAAGCCTTTGCCTGCGACCTGCCTGTTAGCACTGTACAGGCGATGCAACAGCGAGCGCTGCCACCCTTGTGGATAAACCTGGAATACCTGAGCGCAGAAGACTGGGTCGAGTCTTGCCATGGCCTGCCCTCACCGCAGCCTGGCGGGCTGAACAAAATTTTCGTCTTTCCCGGCTTTACCGAGCGTACCGGTGGGCTGATACGAGAACAGGGGCTGCTTGAAGCACAAACGGCCTGGCAGGCCGACGCGCACCAGCGTGAGCAGTTTTTACGGTCATTGGGGGTGGGCGAGCCGCAGGCGCTGAATATCGTTTTGTTCACCTACCCCACGCTGGCGCTCGATTCCTGGCTGGCGAGCTGGGAGCATTACCCGGCGCGGGTCAATGTGCTGGTACCACCCGGCGCGGTGCAGGAACAATTATGTGCCAGACGATTACCGTCCGCGCTGCAATTCATAGCCCTGCCCTTTATTGAACCGACCGCATTCGACCAGTTGCTCTGGAGTTGTGATTGTTTGTTGGTACGCGGTGAAGACTCGTTCGTTCGTGCCCAGTGGGCGGCAAAACCCATGTTGTGGCACATTTACCCCCAGGCCGAACAGGCGCATGAAGCCAAGCTGCAAGCCTTTCACCAGCGCTATACGGCATCCATGCCGCTACAGCTCCGGCTGGCCTGGGAGGCGTTTTCCTGGGCCTGGAACCGTGGGCAAGACGTGTCCACCCTGTGGCCTGAGTGGCTAAAACATCGGGAAGCGCTTGAAAGTCACGCCCAGGTCTGGCAACAGTCCTTGGGACAAAAGGCCAACCTGCAAAGCTGCTTGCAGCGGCTTTGGCAGGATCATGCGGGCAAGTTATAATGGTAGGCTAACTGCAATTTTCCGGGGATTTTCATGAAAACCGCTCAAGAATTACGCTCGGGCAACGTCATTATGGTCGGCAACGACCCCATGGTGGTACAAAAAGCCGAGTACAGCAAGTCGGGGCGCAACGCCGCCGTGGTCAAGATCAAACTGAAAAACCTGCTGACCGGCAGCGGTGCCGAGACCGTTTACAAGGCTGATGACAAATTTGAAGTCCAGGTACTGGAACGCAAGGAAGTCACGTATTCCTACTTTGCCGATCCGCTTTATGTCTGGATGGACACCGACTACAACCAGTACGAAGTCGAAGGCGACAATATGAGCGACGCCCTCAACTATCTGGAAGACGGCATGCCGGCTGAAGTGGTTTTTTATAACGGCAAAGCCATTTCGGTGGAACTGCCGACCTCGGTGGTGCGTGAAGTTATATACACCGAGCCCGCAGTCAAAGGTGATACCTCTGGCAAGGTCATGAAGCCAGCAAAAATTGCCACCGGTTATGAAGTTTCAGTACCGGCCTTCGTGGAAATTGGCGACAAAATTGAAATTGATACCCGCACCAACGAATACCGCAACCGGGTGAAGTAATCTTCCTGACTGGTCAAAAAACGCCCCACCGGGGCGTTTTTTTTATAACGCCCGCACCCATTCCCGCGCCTGTAAGTAGCGCTCTTCCTGCATCAAGGCTTGCCACGACAAACCTGGCGCGCTGGGCATCAAGGCATCAATGCGTCGTGCTGACGTAGCCGTCGGTTCAAGCCGCAATCCGTCCAGCAATTCATCGGCCTGTTGGGGCTGATTGCAAATCAGTACCATGTCGCAGCCGGCGGTTAGCGCCGCCTGCGCAGCCTGCACGACATTACCGGCTACCCGGGCACCGGCCATGGCCAGGTCATCACTGAATACCGCGCCACGAAAACCCAGTTGCCCACGCAAAATGTCCTGTATCCATTTACTTGAAAAACCGGCCGGTTGGCTATCGACTTGGGGGTAAACCACATGCGCCGGCATGACGGCATCCAGCCCCAGGCCAAACCAGCCATACGGCGCAGCATCGTTCGCCAACAAGGTTTTAAGCGGCCGTTCGTCGATGGGGATGTCAACATGCGAATCAGCCTCGGCCCAGCCATGCCCAGGGAAATGCTTGCCGCAGCTTTTCATGCCAGCCAAGGCCAGCCCGTGACAGACCTGTTTCGCTAACAGGGTGACGGTGCGGGGGTCCGAGTCAAAGGCGCGGTTGCCAATGACTTCAGACCGGCCCCAGTCCAGATCCAGTACCGGGGTAAAGCTGAAGTCAATATCGCAGGCGCGCAGTTCTGCAGCCAGTACATAGCCCATGGCGGTGGCGCATTGCATGGCCTGTAGTTGTGGGCTGCTGTTGCTGGACTTATGGCGCCATAACTTGCCCAACTGCGCCATCGCCGGCAGGTGGGTAAAACCATCGGTCTTGAAACGCTGTACCCGACCGCCTTCATGATCGACCGCAATCAAGAGTCTGGCTTTGATCGCGCGTATTTCACCCACCAGATCAAGCAGTTGTTGCCGTGACTGAAAATTACGTGCGAACAGAATGACGGCTCCTGTCAGGGGATGAGCCAGTCGGCGTTTGTCGTCGGCGTTGAGTTTCAGCCCTTCAATGTCGAGCATGACCGGACCGCGTAAAGTCGTATTCATGGGGATTTATCCTGAGGTTGCCTGATAGCCTGGGGCGCGTGCCGCCACCATCAGTGCTTTCATTTCACGAATGGCGGCCTGCCAGCCGATAAATATCGCTCGGGCAACAATGGCATGGCCAATATTCAGTTCACTCAAACCGGGTAAGGCGGCAATCGCTTGTACGTTATCTAGGGTCAATCCATGTCCAGCATTGACGCGCAAGCCTTGTTTTAAGCCGACCTCTAATGCCGCTTGAATTCTTTCCAGTTCATGTTGGCGCTCATCTGCCTGAGTAGCTTCAGCATAGCGCCCGGTATGCAGCTCGACTACGGTAGCACCGGCCTCACGACTGGCCATGACCTGCGCCGGTTCCGGGTCGATGAACAGAGAGACACGAATACCGCTGGCCTGCAAGGTCTTGACCGCGGCCTGTATGCGTTCAAAGCCGCCGGTCACATCCAGCCCGCCCTCGGTGGTAATTTCATGCCTGCGCTCGGGTACCAGACAGACATCGTGTGGCTTGACGGTGCAGGCAAAGCCAATCATTTCGTCGGTAACGGCGGCTTCCAGGTTCATGCGCGTCAGCAATAAAGGCCGCAATTTTTTGACATCCTCGTCCTTGATGTGACGCCGGTCTTCGCGCAGGTGCAAGGTAATCAAATCGGCTCCGGCCTGCTCGGCCAGCAAGGCGGCCTCGACCGGGTCGGGATAAGTCGTACCACGGGCGTTGCGTACCGTGGCGACATGGTCGATATTGATGCCCAACTCCAGGCCGGGCGCAGCAGGGTGTAGCGGATTCATGGGGCGATTTGATGCAATTCGATCAGCATTTGTCGGGTATTCAAAGGACGGCCTGATAATAAATGATGCAGCCAGTAGCGAATGAGTTGTTTGCCTTGCTGCAAGGTGCGTTGCCCGGAAAAATCTCCCTCGGCCATGGCCAATAAAATATCACCATCGAGCAGTGGCAGGTCGGCAGGTTCGTTGCCTCGCGCAAGCCGTATGCCGACCTCGGGGAGGCAGATGTAGCGCTGTTGCGGCACTACGGCTTCACCCTGCGTCGTTTTTTGCCAGTCCGCCCACACCCCCAGCTCGCGTAACAGGGAAAACTCGAACTGTCGCAATGCGGTTTCTGCGCGCCCGGCGCCAGTGGCCAGCGCGGCCAGAGCATCGCGGTAATGATCGAACAGAGTCTGGTGTGCGTCTTCGCGTGCCATGAGTTTCAGTAATAATTCGTTCAGGTAAAAACCCTGCAATAAACTTTCGCCGCGCAAGGCCGGTTGCCCGCCCACCCAGTGCGCCTGGGTCAAGGTCTTCACTTCTCCTTTGCCACTCCAGGACACCAGCAGTGGTTGCAGTGAAATCAGCACGCCACGCAAGGCCGAGTGGGGACGCTTGGCGCCTTTGGCAATCGCCGCAACACGGCCATGATGACGGCTGAATAATTGCAGCACCAGACTGGTTTCCTTGTACGGCGTGGCATGCAGGACATAAGCCGGCTCGTTGCTGATGCGTTGCGGGTCACTGCGACTCATTATTCATAACCATAGGCACGTACGCTGGCCTCGGTATCGGCCCAGCCGCTTTTGACCTTGACCCAGACTTCCAGATATACCTTGGAGCCAAGGAGTTTTTCCAGATCGGCACGGGCTTCTGAGGCAATGCGCTTCATACGCTCGCCCTGGGCTCCGATCAGAATGGCTTTCTGATTGTCATTTTCAACTAAAACCGTGGCGAATATACGCTGCAAGGTTTCGCCCTCTTCAAACTTGTCGATAATGACGGTACTGGTATAGGGCAATTCATCGCCGACCAGACGGAACACTTTTTCGCGTATCAGCTCTGCTGCCAGAAAGCGCACTGGCCGGTCGGTCAGGTCTTCTGGGTCGAACATGGGTTCGGCTACTGGTAAATGCTGTTTGATTTCAGCCAGTAGTTCTTGCAGGTGTTTGCCTTTACTGGCCGAGACCGGCACTACCGCCGCAAAGCTGCGCTGTTGCGCCAGTTGCGCCACGAACGGCAGCAGCTTGTCGCGACCTTTGACGGTGTCGAGCTTATTCAAGACCAGAATCAAAGGTACGGACTCGGGAATGAGCTCAAGCACTTGTTGATCTTCGGCACCAAAGCGCAAAGGTTCAATCACCAGCAATACGACATTGACATCATTCAGCACCCCTCGAACCGTGCGGTTCAGAGTACGATTCAGGGCGTTTTTATGCCGGGTCTGGTAGCCGGGGGTATCGACAAAAACATATTGCGCCTGTTCCGTGGTCAGTACGCCATTAATGCGATGACGCGTGGTCTGCGGCTTGTCGGCGGTGATGCTGAGTTTCTGGCCCACCAGCGCATTGAGCAAGGTAGATTTGCCGACGTTGGGACGGCCCACAATGGCTACCAGCCCGGTACGAAAATCAGGCTTGGACATCCAGTGCTTTTTTGGTTTTTTTAGGTTTGGCCGGTGGCGCTCTGACCGGCTCGGCGGCAATGGCTGCTTCCAGTGCCAGGCTAGCTGCGACCTGCTCGGCGGCACGGCGACTGCCTCCCGAACCATTGACTTGTATGTTCAGCTTGGGCACGGCACATTCCACTTCAAATTCCTGGCTATGAGCGGCACCACGGGTCGCAATGACTGAATAGACCGGCAATGAAATATGGCGTCCTTGCAAGTATTCCTGCAGCAGGGTTTTGGCATCTTTACCCAGGGTATTGGGGTCCACACTGTCCAATATGGGCTGATAAAAACGTGCCACCATTTGTGCCGCAGCGTCAAAACCGGCATCGAGAAAAACGGCGCCGGTCAGCGCTTCAACCGTGTCGGCCAGAATCGACGGGCGCCGTACTCCGCCACTCTTGCGCTCGCCTTCACCGAGCCGTAAAAATGTACCTAACTCCAGCCGCTGCGCAATTTCATGCAGGGCTTGCTGACGTACCAGGTTGGCACGTATGCGCGACAGATCACCTTCGTCCAGTAACGGATATTTGTCATAAAGCAGGCGTGCGACGGCGCAATTGAGTACGGCATCGCCCAGAAATTCCAAACGTTCGTTATGCCGCGCGCCATGACTGCGGTGCGTTAGTGCCTGTTCCAGTAGTGCCGGGGTCTTGAATTCGACCCCCAGGCGCAGTACCAGACTAGTCAGATCGGCACGAATTTCTGCCATGGTCAGCGGGTGCTTCCTTTAGCTGAGCCCTGGTATTCAATCAGCAAATAGACCGGCCCTGCTAGCGGAACACGTTTTTCGTAGGAAAAACTGACCTCAAAACGACCATTTTTATCCCGATCTATGATCAGGTCGTTACCAGTCAAAGCAGTGACCTGGTTTACAGACCGGGTTTTTTCAAAAGCAGCACGAATATCGCCCGGAGTCTGCGCGTCACTTATAGAACGGTCAATAGCACGCTTGACTTCCTGATATTCCAATACTGTAGCTGAAACACGCATACCGACGAATACCAGGAACGCGATTAAACCACCGATCAGGATAAGCCCGATCAGACTCAGGCCACGCTGACGTGAAATGCGATTGTGTTTCATATTACCTCCCGTTAAATGCTAGTTAAAACTGCCAACACGAGAAAAACTGGGTACGATGCCATTGAGGGACAGCCAAATGAAAAAGGCTTTACCCACAATGTTCTGTTCGGGTACAAAGCCCCAGAATCTGGAATCCTGACTATCATCACGGTTGTCGCCCATCACAAAATAATGTCCCTGTGGCACGGTACAGCGAAACCCCGAGGCATCATAACTGCAAAGCTGGCGCTGTGGAAAATCCCAGGGATCAATGCCGGGAGGTATGCGGTCATAATTCAGGGTTTTATGTTCGACTGTGCCGATTTTTTCAGAAAACTGCGGCCAAAAGACCAGCCGCTGTTGATCAAAAAACGGCTCAAGGCGTTTCGTTTCTACGGGCTGACCATTGATACTCAGTTTTTTTTCACGATATTCAACCACATCACCCGGTACACCTATGACTCGTTTGATGTAATCAAACTTTTGATCTTTGGGATAGCGAAATACCATCACATCACCACGTTCCGGCTGACCGACTTCAATAATTTTTTTGTTGATGACCGGCAAACGTACCCCATAGGTATATTTATTCACCAGAATCAGATCGCCTACCAGCAAGGTGGGAATCATGGAACCGGAGGGAATGCGAAAAGGTTCGACCAGAAACGAACGCAGAAAAAAAACTATTGCAATAATCGGAAAAAAATCACCACTGTATTCAACCCAAACCGGTGGTTTAATCGCTTCCAGCCTTAACTTTTCACGTTCCTGGGTACGTTGTGCCGCATCTATCCCTATCGACGTGGCGTCAAATTGTGCCAATAACTCCTGGGCACGTGCCAAGCGTTTTTTATTCAAGACAAAGCGGTCATAACACCAGATCACGCCGGTGACGATGAACAGGATAAACAGAATCAAAGAAAAGTTCATTTGTCTTCCACTTGCAATATAGCCAGGAACGCCTCCTGGGGAATTTCCACTGTACCCACCTGCTTCATGCGCTTCTTGCCGGCTTTCTGTTTTTCCAGCAGTTTTTTCTTGCGCGAAATATCACCACCGTAGCACTTGGCCAGCACGTTCTTGCGCAGTGCCTTGATATTTTCACGCGCAATGATATTCGATCCGATCGCCGCCTGAATGGCAACGTCATACATCTGGCGCGGAATGATTTCCCTCATTTTAGCGGCCACTTCACGGCCACGGTACTGCGAATTACTACGGTGAACAATAATCGACAGCGCATCGACCTTGTCACCGTTGATCAGCATATCGACCTTGACCACATCGGCGGCGCGATATTCCTTGAATTCATAGTCCATCGACGCATAACCGCGCGATACCGATTTCAGACGGTCGAAAAAGTCCAGAACAATTTCGGCCAGGGGGATTTCATACGTCAACATCACCTGCTTACCGTGATACTGCATATTGATTTGTACACCGCGCTTGGCAGTACACAAGGTAATGACCGCACCAACATAATCTTGCGGCATGTAGAGGTGTACGGTCACTATGGGTTCGCGTATTTCTTCCACTTTGGCCGGGTCAGGCAGTTTCGACGGGTTTTCAATCTGGGTGACGCTGCCGTCTTTCATCAGCACTTCATAGACTACCGATGGTGCCGTGGTGATCAGGTCCTGGTCAAATTCGCGCTCCAGACGTTCTTGCACAATTTCCATGTGCAACAGTCCCAGAAAACCGCAACGGAAACCGAACCCCAGTGCCTGAGAAACTTCGGGTTCAAACTGCAAGGCCGCATCATTGAGTTTGAGTTTTTCCAGCGAGTCGCGTAGAGCTTCATACTGGTTGGCCTCAACCGGAAACAAACCGGCAAACACCTGCGGCTTGGCTTCCTTGAAACCGGGCAATGGCGCTGCGGCGGCACGGTTCACATGAGTAATGGTATCGCCGACCTTGGCGTCTTTCAGTTCCTTGATGCCAGCAATGACAAAACCGACCTCGCCTGCACTCAGAAACTCACGCGGTACCGACTTCGGAGTAAAAACGCCCACCTGTTCGCACAAGTGCTGCGCGCCGGTCGCCATGAACAACAGCTTGTCTTTGGGTTTGAGCTTGCCATTCACCACCCGCACCAGCATCACCACGCCAACATAGTTGTCAAACCAGGAATCAATAATCAGGGCTTGCAAGGCGGCGTCAGCATCGCCCCTGGGCGGAGGAATACGCGCAATCACCGCCTCCAGAATGTCTTCGACCCCCATGCCGGTTTTGGCCGACGCTGGAATGGCGTCGGTGGCGTCAATACCAATCACTTCCTCAATCTCGGCACGGGCATTGTCCGGGTCGGCTTGTGGCAGGTCCATTTTGTTCAGTACCGGAACAATTTCGACACCCAGATCAATGGCGGTATAGCAGTTAGCCACGGTTTGTGCTTCAACCCCCTGGCTGGCATCGACTACCAGCAAGGCACCTTCGCAGGCACTTAAAGAGCGCGAGACCTCATAACTGAAATCGACATGGCCCGGTGTATCAATCAGATTGAGTTGATACACCTCGCCATTGCGCGCCTTGTACTGCAAAGCTGCGGTTTGTGCTTTGATGGTAATGCCGCGCTCGCGCTCCAGATCCATGGAGTCGAGTACCTGCTCTTCCATCTCGCGGTCGGACAAACCACCGCAGCGTTGAATGAGTCGATCCGCCAGCGTTGATTTGCCGTGATCAATATGTGCGATGATGGAAAAGTTGCGTATAGGTTGCATGCAGAAAATCAGCCAGCCAAATGAAAAGCGCGCTTATCTAGCAGCGCGCCCCGAAAAATCAATGCTATTTTAGCCGATTCGCCTGTTTTTCCCTAGGCAAGCGCCCGTTCCAGCGCCAAAGGGTCAAAATGCCATTTGCAGATCAGTTGTCCTTGTAGCAGCAGGGCTGGTACATCCTCGTCATACAAGGCTAGCAGTTTTTCGTCAGCATCCACGTCCTGCAATTCATAAGTGAACGACCGTTCTTTTCCGGGCTCGCGTCTGAATGCCTCCAGTGCCGCATGCATGTCATCACACAAATGGCACCACGAGCGCGTCACCAGCACCAGGTGCTTGCCAGAAGCTACCCCGACTGACATTTAGCGCGTCGCAGGTCGAACCGGAACAAAGCTGGCCGAGTCACCGCGCCTGACCAGCAAAACCGCAGCCTTGTTACGATCAAGCTTGGCCACCAGATCGTTGAACTGCTTGCTGCTGTTCAGATCGGTATTATTCAGTGACAGAATGACATCACCCTGACGCAATCCGGCACGCGCGGCTGCACCATCCACCGCCTCCACCATGACGCCGCCTTTAATACGCAGTTCCCGCTTTTGCGTGTCGGTCAGGTCACTGGTGACCAGACCGAGTGCATTGGGCTCGGCAGATGCGGGAGTGGCCGGCTTGCTGGCCTGGGCGCGCTGTTCAGCCGGCATCTCAGCCACGACCACGGTCAAATCACGTAACTGGCCTTTGCGCCATACTTGCAGGGTCACTCGACTACCCGGTCGGGTGGCAGCCACCAGTCGCGGCAAGTCGGTTGATTTTTCGACGTTTTTACCGTCCCATTTCAGGACAATATCACCCGCCTCAACCCCGGCTTTTTCCGCCGGCCCGTCTTTTTCGACGTTACGCACCAAGGCACCCACGGGTTTGACACCCAGACTCTCGGCCACTTCCTTGCTGACTTCCGCAATACCGACACCGATACGACCGCGTGTCACTCGACCTGAACTGCGCAACTGGTCAGCAATACGCATGGCCTCATCAATGGGAATGGCAAAAGAAATTCCCATGAAACCACCGGTACGGCTGTAGATCATGGAATTGATACCGACCACTTCACCGCGCATATTGAGCAATGGACCGCCAGAATTACCCGGATTGACCGCAACATCGGTTTGAATGAAGGGCAGAAACTCTCCGGTATCGCGCTGTTTGGCGCTCACAATGCCTGCGGTCACCGTGTTTTCAAGCCCAAATGGCGAGCCAATGGCCACCACCCATTGGCCTACCTTAAGCTCGTTGACATCGCCAATCGTGACCCTGGGCAGGTTGCTGGCTTCAATCTTGACCACCGCTACATCAGTGCGCTGGTCACTACCCACCACGCGCGCCTTGAATTCGCGCTTATCGGTCAAAGTCACAAAAACCTCATCTGCGCCTTGTATGACATGGGCGTTGGTCATAATAAAACCATCGGCACTGATGACAAATCCGGAACCTACACCTCGTGGTACAGCCTGTCCCGGCTCACCACGGCGACGTTCCGGTTGCGGTTGTGGCCGCTGCTGCGGCGGCAAAAAGCGCCGGAAAAATTCATACAGCGGGTCGTTCTCATCCAGCTCGGGCATACCTGGAAACGGCATCTGGGCATTACCCTGGCGCACACGCTCAGTCGTACGTATATTGACGACCGCAGGCCCGGCTTTTTCCACCAGTTCGGTAAAATCGGGCAGTCCGCGCATGGCTTGAGCCTGGGCTGAAGACAGAGGCAGGAAAGCTGTAATAACCAGGCTCAACAGACCAAAGTACAAGCAGTTTTTCAATGTTTTCATCATCATTTCTTCAAGCTAACCGATTTGAATTCCACCGCATTCGCAAATTGCCGGATCGCCGCGGGCGGTGCCTCGCCCAACACGGTCAGAGACCACTCGCCCTGACGACGCGACAACATGTTGATTGCGCCCTGATTACCCACATTTTCCGAACCCGCCTTGCCATCACGCCACTGTTCAATAAACACAGAAACTGCTGCCAGACCATCGGAAAAGACAAACTGCCCTACGCTATGCCCGCCTATGGTACGGCGCACTTCCCTGACCTTGACAAAGCCAGGCACGACCGACTTCACTGACCACTGCGTCAGTGCCTCATATGATGCGGTCGTATTCTCGATTTTCCAACCCTCGGTATTGTATTTTTGTTTCAGAAGATTACGGTCAATAGCGCCACCGATTCTGATTTCGGTAAAGGCCATCTGCTCGACCACCTGCGCTTTTTCATTCAGAGTCTGGGCTTTAAGTAACAGTCCGGTCGCCCGATCGGCCCATATCCTGTAGCCGTAACGCCATTGATCTTTCGGTTCCAGCCATAAAACATCGGCATCCAACCCGGCCACACGCTCAATGCCCTGGTGCTTCAGACTGTAATACTTGAACAGGTCCTGGCTGGCTCCACGGAAAAGTGCCGGAAAAGCGTCCCGATCCGAACTGCGCTCGATCAATACGGTTTTTACATCGGGTAACAGGCAATGCACTTCGTCATTGTGGCGCAGAATCTCTCTGGGCTGACCATCCAGCACCTCAAGACGTTCACGCGACTGGCCGTTTTCATACAGGTGCACAATACGCGAGGACTGCATACTGCGACCCTGGCCGTAAACAAAAACACCCTGATAATTTTGCGTTAGAGCTGCCTGCTGTATACGTTGCAACCATTGAAACTCGGTACGCTCATGCGCTACGACAGAAAAACAGACGCCTAGCAGCGCCAGGCATCCCAGAATTGAAGCAAAATTAGGCATGGATTATTTCTGTAATGCCCCGGCCGTAGTACTGCTCAGTGTAATTTCAGGCGACCAGGCCACGGTACGAACATAGGGCACCGCACCTTGCCAGCTCAGGGCAGGCGAGTATTGCTGATGCGCGAGCAAATATGACTCCGGCAAGGTCACCACCTCGCTGACCGCAACCAGTGCAGTTGGCTGGGTTCCGGTGCCAAAAGGCTGTTCCGAAGTCAGTGATGGCAGACTAAACCAGGTAAAAAAACCTAATACCGCGGCCACTGATGCGCCAGCCCAACCCCAACTGCTCCAATGAGTCACTGTCGAACGAATCGGCTTGGCAGCCGGGAGCAAGTGTACTGGCTCCCTGGACAGCACATCAGAAAAACGGTTTAAAAATTCAACATCGTCGAGCTGGCTGGGCAACAAGGTATGCAGGGCGTCGCGGCTGGCATGAAAACCTAACCAGCAACGTCGTGCCTCACGGTCTTGTGACAAGGCGGTCAAGTGCAGCTGCACCTGCTCTGGCGCAAGCTCACCATCCATCAACGCCGATATGGCTTCACGTTGTCTCGGCTCCAAACCATCCATATCTACCACCTTTTTTCTTTCGATGTCCCGAGCAATGGTCGCAAGCGCTCTGCTATTGCTTCGCGGGCACGAAAAATACGCGAACGTACTGTACCAATAGGGCAATTCATCAGTTCGGCAATCTCGTCGTAGCTGAGCCCCTCCATCTCCCTCAGCGTGATTGCAGTACGCAATTCTTCCGGCAACTCGAGCATTGCACTGTTCACCGTCTGCGCCACCTGCTTGCTCATCAGCAACGACTCGGGTGTACTGATATCTATTAGTGGCTCGGCAGCGTCAAAAGTTTCCGCTTCCTCGGCATTATTCTCTGTCGTGGTAGGGACTCTGCGCCCCTGGGCAACCAGATGGTTCTTGGCGGTATTGATGGCAATACGGTATAGCCAGGTATAGAACGCCGACTCGCCCCGGAATTGTGGCAAGGCGCGATAAGCCTTGATAAAAGCTTCCTGAGTAATATCTTCGATTTCGGCAGCATCCCGTACCAGACGCGACAGCAGACGATGTATTTTCCTCTGATATTTGGCGACCAGCAGTTCATAGGCTCGCTTATCGCCGCGCTGCACACGCTCTACCAGCTGCTGGTCAATGGCACGATCACCGCTCGTATCCGTCGACAATACAGCGCCCGCCCCGACCGTATCCGGACTACCAGCCGTCGCACTTGATGGATTGACTTCGGGTGAATTGTCCCGGACATCCTGGCGTTTCGGAACGAGCAAAGAAACCACATTAGCCGGAGGTGATTCCGGGTCAGTTTCTTTGTTATGACGGTAAGTCATGGGATTCGGGCAGGGGTACATGGCGGCTCCTCATACGATGCGAGAGCCATAGTACGACAATTTTGTCCTGGACAAAAGTGGCGGCGAAATTAATTTACCTGATTCCTACCCGAGAATTCATGTCAGCCGCCGGAAAACCAGCGACCCGTTGGTGCCGCCAAAGCCAAAATTATTTTTCAGCGCCGCATCAATTTTCATGTCGCGGGCACTATTGGCACAATAATCCAGATCACAATCGGGATCCTGATTAAAAATATTGATGGTGGGCGGTGACACCTGGTGATGCACGGCCAGCACGGTAAACACCGATTCCAGGCCACCCGCGCCACCCAGCAGATGCCCGGTCATCGACTTGGTCGAGTTCACCACCAGTTTTTTTGCCGCGTCACCAAAGGCCGCCTTGATAGCCTCAGTTTCATTTTTGTCACCCAGCGGGGTGGAGGTACCATGGGCATTCACATACTGCACTTGGTCCGGGTTCAGACCCGCATTTTTCAGCGCATGGTTCATGGAACGGCGCGGACCGTCCATGTTCGGTGCGGTCATGTGGTAGGCGTCGGCACTCATGCCAAAACCCGACAGTTCGGCATAAATGTTGGCGCCGCGTGCCTTGGCATGCTCGTATTCCTCCAGCACCATGACACCGGCACCCTCGCCCAGTACAAAACCATCACGCTCTTTATCCCACGGGCGTGAAGCTGTCGCCGGGTCGTCATTACGTTGCGACAGGGCACGTGCCGCGGCAAAGCCGCCCAAACCCAGGGGGCAAATCGTCGCTTCGGCACCGCCAGTAATCATGACATCGGCATCACCATACTCAATCATGCGTGCCGACTGGCCAATAGAGTGCAAACCGGTGGTACAGGCGGTCACAATGGCCAGATTCGGCCCTTTGAAGCCAAACATGATACTGAGGTTGCCCGAAATCATGTTAATGATCGAGCCAGGCACAAAAAATGGCGAAATGCGCCTGGGGCCACGCCCCAGGTATTCGTTATGGTTGTCCTCGATCATGGGCAAGCCGCCAATGCCAGAACCAATCATCACACCAATACGGTCGGCATTGGTTTCAGTTACCTCCAGACCAGAGTCCTTCCAGGCCTGAATGCCGGCCGCCATGCCGTAATGAATGAAGACATCCATGTGCCGCGCCTCCTTGGCAGGCATATAGTCTTCGACGTTGAAGCCTTTCACCTCACCCGCAAACCGGGTCGAGAATGGGCTGGCATCAAACTTGGTGATATTGGCAATGCCGGAACGGCCTGCCAGCAGTTGCGGCCAGGCTTCAGCAACAGAATTTCCGACCGGGCTAATGATGCCCAGGCCGGTAACAACAACACGACGGCGGCTCATGATGAAATAACCAGAAAGGAAGGCACTCAGGCCTTTTGATGCGCTTTCACGTAGTCAATAGCCTGTTGCACCGTAGTGATTTTTTCGGCCTGATCGTCGGGGATCTCGGTCTCGAAAGCATCTTCCAGCGCCATGACCAGTTCTACCGTGTCCAGCGAGTCAGCGCCAAGATCGTCCACGAACGAAGATTCGTTCTTAATATCGGCTTCATTCACGCCGAGCTGTTCTGCTACGATCTTTTTGACTTTCGCTTCGATGTCGTCCATTGCTTCTCCTAAGTAATTAAGGCAACGAGGCAGGATTCTACCAGCCTCCGGGGTCTAATTCATGAACATGCCGCCATTGACATGCAAAACGGTGCCGGTGATATAGCCGGCCGCGGGCGAGGCCAGAAAAGTAACGGCAGCGGCAATATCTTCCGGCTTGCCCAGACGACCCAAGGGAATATTGCCCAACAAAGCCGATTTTTGCTTGTCATCGAGGGCGTCGGTCATGTCGGTCTCAATAAAACCGGGAGCGACACAGTTGACGGTAATGTTGCGACTGCCAATTTCACGCGCCAGTGCCCGGCTCATGCCAGCCACACCAGCCTTGGCGGCGGCATAATTGGCCTGCCCGGCATTGCCACTGGCACCGACCACCGAAGTAATATTGACAATACGCCCTTGACGCTGCTTCATCATGGGTTTAATGACGGCGCGCGACAGACGAAACACCGCGCTCAGGTTGGTCTGCAACACCGCGTCCCAGTCTTCATCTTTCATGCGCATCGCCAGGGTGTCGCGGGTAATACCGGCATTATTCACCAGCACGTGCAAGGCACCGTACTCCGACACTACGCTTTCTACCAGCGCGTTGCAAGCCGCAGGCTCGTTGACGTTAAGCACCACGCCCTTACCTTGAGCGTTGATGTCGGCTAACGCAGCGCTAATGCCTGCGGCACCGGCTTCGGCGGTGGCGGTGCCAATGACCGTGGCACCATGCTGGGCCAAATCAAGCGCAATAGCACGGCCAATACCGCGCGAGGCGCCCGTTACCAGGGCAATGTGCTGGTCAAGATTCTGTTTCATGCGTGTAAAGCCTGTAAGGCGGCATCGAGTGATGCCTGGTCAAAAATATTCAAGGTATGCAGGTTCGGGGCAATACGTTTAATCATACCGGCCAACACTTTACCCGGCCCGCATTCAACCACATGGGTCACGCCCAGCTGCTCCATTTTTTGAACGCTTTCGACCCAGCGCACCGGCCCGGCGGCCTGTTTTACCAGCGCCGCACGTATCACTTCCGGCTCGTGGGTAACAGCAACATCAACATTATTGATCAAGCTGGCTTGCAGGGTTTGTAAAGATTCACCCGCCAGACGCTGGCGCAGTTGTTCCGCGGCAGGCTGCATCAGGCTGGAATGAAACGGCGCCGACACGGGCAAGGCTAAGGCTCGCTTGGCACCTGCCGCCTTGGCCGCTTCACAGGCACGTTCCACTGCCGCTTTATGCCCGGCAATGACAGTCTGCGCCGGGTCGTTAAAATTAACCGCTTCAACCACTTCACCTTGAGCCGCTGCGGCACACACTTCCACGACTTTGGCCGCGTCCAGACCCAAAATCGCTGCCATGGCACCGACCCCTACCGGAACCGCGTTTTGCATCGCCTCAGCGCGAAAACGCACCAGCGCCGCCCCCTGCCCTACCGTGAGCCCGCCTGCGGCCACAATCGCCGTGTATTCGCCCAGACTATGCCCCGCCACCACGTCGGGCTTGGCACCTCCTGCGGCCAGGTAGGCCTGAAAAAAAGCCGCGCCCGCCGCCAGCATCAGCGGCTGGGTATTGACCGTCAGGTTCAAAGTCTCGGCCGGGCCTGCGGCCGCCATCGCCCAAAAATCGACCGCCACTGCTTCCGAAGCTTGCGCTACCGTTTCACGCACCACCCCATTATCGGCAAAGCCGTTGAACATACCGACCGACTGCGAACCTTGACCGGGAAAAACAAAAGCCAGTTTCATCATCTCATCTCATCTCGAACTTAATACGTCAGCAGCACACTACCCCAGGTAAAACCACCCCCCACGCCCTGCAACAATACCTGCTGCCCACGCTGAATGCGGCCATCACGCACAGCGACATCCAGCGCCAGCGGTACCGACGCCGCCGAGGTATTGGCGTGCTGATCGACCGTTACCACCACCTTATTGCTGGGTACCCCCAGCCGTTTCGCCGTGGCATTCAGAATACGCAGGTTGGCCTGATGCGGAATCAGCCAGTCCAGTTGCTCGACCCCCATATCGGCCAGCGCCAGCACCTCGCGCGCATTGTCTTCCAGCACCTGTACTGCCTGTTTGAACACGGCTTGTCCGTCCATGTAAAGAAATGGGTGACCGCTGATCTGGCCTTTCTGTACATTGCCCGCGGCACATAAAATATGTTGCAGGCTGCCATCGGCGTGCAGCTTGGTGGCGCGTATTCCGGCCTGCTCCGACGCTTCCAGTACCACAGCCCCTGCGCCATCACCAAACAAGACACAGGTGGTTCTGTCATTCCAGTCAATGATATTGGAAAAGACCTCGGCACCAATCACCACAGCGCAGCGATACATGCCGGTACGAATCATGGCATCGGCACAGCTCAAGGCATAGGCAAAACCGCTGCACACCGCCTGCACATCAAATGCTGCCGCCCCCTTCGCACCCAAGGCCGCCTGCACCAGGCAGGCCGTGCTGGGAAAAATCAGGTCCGGCGTCGAAGTGGCGACCACTACCAAATCGACCTCACTGGCCGGTCGGCCTGCGGCTTGCAGGGCACGTTGCGCTGCCATGGTCGCCAGGGTCGAGGTTTTTTCATCCTGCCCCGCCAGATAGCGCTGGCGTATGCCGGTGCGCTCAGCAATCCAGTCATCGGAAGTTTCAATGCCGCGCTCGGCCAGTTCGGCCGCCAGTTGTGCGTTCGTCACCTGACGCTTGGGCAAAGCGCTGCCAGTAGCGGAAATTCTGGAGTAAATCATGCTTGAGGAATTGTTGTGTCAGAGACCGAATGAGCCGCCGTATAAGCCTGCCATTGCGCCGCCACGCCTTCGAGTAAACGGCCGCGCACCGCATCGTAGGCACGGCGCAAGGCATATTCAAAGGCATAGGCATCGGCAGAGCCATGACTTTTAATGACCACGCCACGCAAACCCAGCAGGGCAGCACCGTTATAACGACGGTGATCGACCCGTTTCTTGAATTTTTTCAGTACTGGGTAAGCCAGCAGCGCCGCCAGTCGGGCATAAGCACTGCGTGTAAATTCTTCCTTGATAAAACCACCCAGCATTTGTGCCAGGCCTTCACTGGTTTTCAGAGCCACATTACCAACGAAACCATCGCATACCACCACATCAGTAGTGCCTTTGAATATATCGTTACCTTCAACATTGCCATAAAAATTCAGTCCCGACTGGCGCAATAGCTCGGCCGCCTGCTTGACCACTTCATTTCCTTTGATGACTTCCTCACCAATATTGAGCAGGCCGACCGAGGGGCGAGGCTTGTTTTCCAGCACGCTGACCAGCGCTGCACCCATCAGACCAAATTGCAACAGGTGCTCGGCAGCGCAATCGACATTGGCACCGAGGTCGAGCACCGTAGTGGACTTGCCGGTCGCATTCGGCAGCGCCGTGGCAATGGCGGGTCGGTCAATACCGTC
The DNA here is from genome assembly GCA_002405475.1 of Burkholderiales bacterium UBA4657. Classification (GTDB taxonomy): domain Bacteria; phylum Pseudomonadota; class Gammaproteobacteria; order Burkholderiales; family Burkholderiaceae_E; genus UBA4657. Next base: position 41,095 of record DHLX01000005.1, read on the forward strand.
CAGCGTCTTGAGTACAAAGCGCGAAATCGCCATGAGTGCGCCGGTATTCCCGGCTGAAATGGCGGCATCGGCCTCACCGTTTTTGACCAGATCAAGGGCAACCCGCATGGAAGAGTCTTTTTTACGTCTTAGCGCCACTTCTATGGCGTCTTCCATTTCAACCACTTCCGTGGCCGAGCGTATTTGAACCTGGGGGTGTGCTTGCAGGTTTTGTAGTGTCGCACTAGCGCGTAGTGCCGCTTCAATATCAGCACTGCGCCCCACCAGTAGTACTGTAGCGTCAGGGTGGCGACGCAAAAAAGCGGCGCAGGCCGGCAATGTGGTCGCCAGACCGTGGTCACCGCCCATGCAATCGACCGCTAGTCGAACCGACATTCAGCTTAACCTGTGTCGAGGAGAGTCTGGCTCTGAATACCCGACTATGCCAGGGTCAAGCAAACCGGGCATGGCTGTATTTATTCGTCAGCCTTGGTTTTAATCACTTTTTTGCCGCGATACATGCCGTTCGGGCTAATGTGATGCGGACGATGTACCTCGCCGGTGGTGGCGTCCACCGCCAGCGCTGGGTTGGTCAGGAAATCGTGCGCGCGATGCATACCACGCTTCGAGGGCGATTTCTTGTTTTGTTGTACGGCCATGATGACTCCAGAAAGAAAGAGCGCCACGAACTTGGAAAAGTAAAATAAGCGCTTGAATACAAACTGTAAATTATAGCAATAATTCAGTGTTTACGCATTTTTGTCAATCCTTCAAAAGGACGGTGCGTGTTGGCCGGTTGGTTGGCTTGTGGCATCAATGGCTGATTCGACGCAGTCGTCGGGCAAACCTCATGACGCGGTGCCGGGTCGAGTGCCAGTAATATTTCATCTTCGATCAAACCCAACAGATCGAAAGGGGTCTGTTTCACCAGCGCGTCATAATCATCATCTTCCATGGGCGCGGCGTCGGCTTCCTGCTCGGTATCAAACAGCACATAACGCTGTTGCCCTTTCAGTTCGGCATTCATGCTTTGCAGGCATCGTGCACACGGCAACGATAAAGACGCTTGCCATTCCAGACTCAAGAAAGTTTTATCCGCATAGTCTGGCCGTTCATGACGCGGAATAACACCACCACTCAACTGCCAGGTGACGGCCCCCAGCAGGCGTACTTCGTCAGCCAGTAAGCGCAGAAAACGGTCAGCAGAAAATTCTCCTGCCACGCTGGCACCACGCTGGCACAGGCTGGTGATATCGGGTTGCATCGGGTCAAAAGCGCTCATCGTGGTCATTTCAAAAATCAGACATGGGATAATGTTACCAACATGGAACCCTCTGCTCTGCATCAGCCTCTGATACTGGCTTCGACCTCGCCCTATCGACGCGAACTATTGCAAAAACTGCGACTGCCGTTCGAGGTGGGCGCGCCTCAAGTCGATGAAGCCCCCTTGCCGCAGGAATTGCCGGCACAGACCGCGACTCGACTCGCGCAACTGAAAGCGCTGGCGCTGGCTGACCGTTACCCCAGTCATTTGATTATCGGCTCCGACCAGGTAGTCAACTTTAAAGGTCAGGCACTGGGCAAACCGGGTAGTCATGACAAGGCTCTGGCGCAATTGCTGAGTTTTCGTGGTCAGTGTGTGACTTTTCATACGGCCTTGTGTGTCTGGGACGCTTCCCGTCGTCAAGCCCATGAGGCTCTGGCCGATACCCAGGTTTATTTTCGTCACTGGTCAGACGCGGAACTGGACGCCTATTTGCGGCTGGAACAGCCTTACGATTGCGCGGGTTCGGCCAAAAGCGAGGGTCTGGGTGTGGCGCTGATTGAACGTATGCAGGGTGATGACCCGAATGCGCTCATGGGTCTGCCGCTGATGGCACTGGTGTCGATTTTGCGCGAGTTGCATTACCCGTTTTTTGGCTTGCCCGGGAACTGAGCATGCCAGGTACCTTGTTTTTAATTCCCACTACATAATCGTGATGTTCACTGGAGGCAGGTTTGCGAACATCAATTGGGTATTCACCTAAAGTTGTCGCCGGCAGATCGGCGCCCGGCAGATTATCCGGGAAAGCACAGAAACCTTTATCCTGTCTCGGCGGACAGACTCCAACTCATTTGCACGATGGGTGGCAGGCAAAACAGCGCTTAGTCGCCTTTGAGCTTTTTAATCATGGCGGCGGCAGTGAGGAGTTCGAGCTGGGCTTCGAGTCGAATGACGCGGCTTGTCAAATCCTCAATCTTTTGCTGCTGGAGCTTCATGGCGTCAGACTGTCGATGCACTTTGTCTTCCAGTTTGATCATCGAAGTCAGTGCGCCCCAGATCTTGTCAGTAACTCCCATTACGCGATACCCTTAGGGCGGGTCTTGGATCGCCTGGTTTCCATTGCGGCGATACGTTTGTTGCTAGCTTCGATAAAGCGCAATGCGTCATCAATGGAGGCAATTGCGTTATCAGCTGCGGCTTTGGCCGCAACCGCCAGCGCTTCCAACTCCGCATCCGATTCGTCGGTCTCGTAGGAGAATGCGCCTCGCCTCATCAGTTCAGAAACAGGCAGATCGAGTTTCTTGGCTTTTGCCGTTATGGCTCTCTTGTCCTGCGGGGTAGCCTGCACGACGATTCTCTCAACTGCGCCCATGTCATTTCTCCAATGAATTACCATGTACATGAACATTGTATGTACATTTATATAGAGTGTCAATGTGGCGCGACTGGTGAGATACCCACAGAGAGGGTAAAGGCAAATAATACTGGACTTGCCCCCAGGTGACGTACGCTTTTTTGGGTTAAAAAAAGGTTA
>DHLX01000005.1:44028-44825 GCA_002405475.1 Burkholderiales bacterium UBA4657
GGCTACTTCATTTGATCAGCATCACGTCGCAATTTGATTCAAAAGAGAAAAACAGTTATTTTTGTAAGCGCTAACCGCTTTTTTGCCTGAGAACTGAGCATGCCGGGTACCCTGTTTTTAATTCCCACTACGCTGGCTTCGCCGGGCGATGCCCCGGTAGCATTAAGTGCTGTCTTGCCGCCCGAGGTGGTGCAAACTGCCGCCCGCCTGGAATATTTTGTCGCTGAAAATGCCAAATCGGCGCGTGCTTTTTTGAAAGCGTGTCAGGTTTCACGCCCCTTGCAATCACTGCATATTGAAGAACTCAATGTGCATACCGCGCCAGACAAAATGGCGCACTTGCTGCAACCTTTGCTGCAAGGTCATGATGTGGGTTTGTTGTCAGAGGCGGGCTGTCCAGCGGTGGCTGACCCCGGCGCGGCGCTGGTTAAACTGGCGCATGAACACCAATGCCGGGTCAAACCTCTGGTTGGACCCAGTGCCTTGTTACTGGCACTTATGGCCAGTGGCTTGAACGGCCAAAGTTTTGTTTTTCATGGCTATCTGCCAACCGAACCCATAGCACGACAAACAAAATTGCGCGAACTGGAACTGCGCTCAAAAAATGAGCAGCAAACGCAAATGTTCATTGAAGCGCCTTACCGCAATTTGGCTCTGTTTGAAGCCATGCTGCAAAGTCTCAGCGCATCAACGCGTCTATGTGTGGCTACCGAATTGAGCCTGACGGGCGAGTCGATTCAGACCATGACAGTACAAACCTGGAAACGCCAGCCAGCCCCCGAGCTCAGAAAAAAACC
>DHLX01000005.1:44956-64140 GCA_002405475.1 Burkholderiales bacterium UBA4657
AGCCCCCGAGCTCAGAAAAAAACCTACAGTGTTTTTGTTCTTAGCGTAAGTCGGGTTTGGCACCGAGCACCATGCACGCTAAAGCCATCAGCAAGCCATCACTAGCTGCTGCGCCTATCGTGATTTCTGTACTAATGGCAGAGGCCAGCAAAAAATACTCAGCAGAAATGCAATGCAGTTTTTCTGGCACGGAGAATGCATGAACAAAAAAATCATCATCATCGGCGGTCCCAATGGTGCAGGTAAGACGACATTTGCGCGTTCTTTTTTGCCTGCTGAGGCTCAGTGCCCGCATTTTATCAATGCGGATCTCATTGCGGCAGGTTTGTCACCCTTTGCTCCAGAAGCCGTGGCAGTCAAAGCGGGACGCTTGATGCTGCATGAAATGGCGAATTGTGCTGCTCGTGGTGAGAATTTTGCTTTTGAAACCACACTGTCCGGTTTGGTCTATTTGCGACACATCCGGCAATGGCGAGCTCAGGGCTATCACGTCAGCTTATTTTTTTGGGCTTAGCCTCACCAGACATGGCGATTGCCCGAGTAGCTGAGCGAGTCAAGCAGGGCGGGCATAATATACCTCAGGAGCTTATTCGTCGACGCTATGAGGCCGGGATACGAAATTTTACAGTCCACTACCGCAATGCTGTAGATGCGTGGGTATATTATGATAGCTCCGGCGATCAGCCAATGATGATAGGGTGGGGAGAGCGGGCATGATCCAAAATGAACTTTCCAAAGCCAAGGATCAGGACTTGATTGCGTCGGTATTGGCCATGAAGCGTGCTGCAAGCCTTGCACGTCAGGTGGCAGTACAAACAGGCACCGCTATCGTGGTCACAAAAGATGAAAAGATCATACGACGTACAGCGGCCGAGTTGATGACTGAGTCTCTTTCAGACACAAACAAACCTGCTGCTTTATGAATTCAGTTCAGGATAAGCCCCCGAGCTCAGAAAAAAACCTACAGTGTTTTTGTTCTTAGCGTAAGTCGGGTTTGGCACCGAGCATTTGTCCAAAAGCTGTTCCGGCGGCAGCGCCAAAGCGCTTGCTAAGACGGTCTGCCAGACTGTCTTCCAGGGTGTAATCGACAATCTTTCTGGCTTTGATGACATCGCGCGCCACGCTGGTCACTGTACCGAAGCCGTCAGCCAAACCCATATCGACTGCTTTGGAACCATTCCATACCAATCCGCTGAAAACATCGGGACTATCTTTCAAACGTTTACCACGTCCGTCGCTTACCACCGTGATGAATTGTTGATGCACTTCATTCAATATGCCTTGCATATGTGATTTGTGTGCCTCACTCAAGGGAGCGAACGGGTCGAGAAACGCCTTGTTTTCACCTGCCGTCAGTGTACGACGCTCGACGCCAAGCTTGGACAATACGTCCTGCACGCCAAACGAGGAAAAAATAACGCCGATCGACCCAACCAGACTGGCTTTATCGACATAAATGTTATTGGCAGCCGCCGCTACATAATAGCCACCCGACGCACATATATCTTCGATCACAACATGCACCGGCTTGTTCGGATTGCTGGCACGTAAACGCTTGATTTCGTCATGGATAATGCCTGCATGTACCGGTGAACCACCGGGGCTGTTAATACGCAATATCACTCCCTTGGCCTGCGGGTTCTCAAACGCCTGTGTTAGTGACTCAACGACATGCTCGGCCGAGTTCGTGCCGCCGGATTCAATCACGCCGTCAATGCTGATAAGGGCAGTATGGTTCCCATGCGGCTCCACCACACTGGCAGCATTGAGCGAATACAGACTGTAAAAAATAAACCCGACGTATATCAGGGTGGCAAATTTGAAAAAAATCCCCCAACGCCGCCGTGCCCGCTGTTCCTTCAGGGCCTCAAACGCCAGCTTCTCCAGTACGCCGCGCTCCCACTCCGTTGTTTTGGCAGAAGGGGGCGTGGATTCGCTGCTTTTTCCACTCCTGGGTGTTGGTGCCGGGCTTAGGTTAGGGTCGGTAAAGGGGTCGGAAGTATTCATTAAAGTTAGGCACCAGGTTAAAGTGGAAGATCAGACAGCCACCAGATTTTATGCTCTTTTTCAATCACGGGTACAGGAATCAGCGATTGTCCACGGCATGGCCCCGAAACACACAAGCCGGTTTGCGGCTCATAAAGTGCGCCGTGGGTAGCGCACATGAGGTAGCGTCGTTCGTGATCAAAAAAATATCCCGCCTGCCAGTCCAGCTCCATAGCCACATGGCGGCATTGATTGAGATAGGCGACTACCTGACCTTGTGAACGTACGGCAAACGCCGGCAACGGGGTTGATGTTGGTGAAGTTCTGAGTTCAAAACGCACACCAACCCCCGCCTCTTTCAGCTCGTCGCTGTCGCACACATAGACAGCGCCTGTATTGGGCTTATCCATGCTGCAACAACCATTCATGTAGTTCTTCAATACTGTGCATGACTCCCAGCGCCGGTGCCTCAATCAGATGTTCGTGCAAGTGTGCGCCATAGGTCACTCCCAGCGCCCGGGCTTGTGCATTCGCTGCCATCCATAAATCGTGGGTGGTGTCGCCAATCATCAGGGTACGGCTCGCCTCGACCCCCATTTGATCCATCAATTGCAACAGCATGGCAGGATTGGGCTTGGAATGAGTCTCGTCGGCGCAACGGGTTGCATCGAATAAAGGGCTTAATCCAGTAGCATTCAAGGCGCGATTAAGCCCGATACGCGACTTGCCAGTAGCCACCGCCAGCCAGTACCCGCGTTGTTTCAAGTCGACCAGCATTTCTCGGGCACCGTCAAATAAAACCAGTTGTTCGTCCTGAGACAAGTAATGAAAACGGTAGCGTTCCACCAGGTCGGGTACCTGATCGGCACCTATGCCCGGCACCGCTCGTGCCAAGGCATCGTGCAAACCCAGGCCAATGACATGACTGGCCTGCTCGGTGCTGGGAACTGGCAGACTCAAGTCACGACACGCAGCTTGTATGCTGGCGGCGATGTGGGCGGTCGAATCCATTAGGGTACCGTCCCAGTCAAAGGCTATCAGGTCGAATTTTTTAGGTTGACTCACGGAGTTTTTCCAAAAAGAGTTGACAATCTGGTGGCATGGCTGCCTCTATTTTCAGCGGCTGCTGGGTGCGCGGGTGAAGGCAAGCCAATAGCGCGGCATGTAAAAACATGCGCCGCAGCCCCAACGGCCGCAATTGTTTATTCAAAACAAAGTCACCATATTTTTCATCGCCAAGAATCGGGTGTCCCAGGTGCGCCAGATGCACGCGTATTTGATGCGTGCGCCCGGTCTTGAGTTGTGCTTCGACCAGGGTAGCCTGTTGAAAGCGCTCCAGCACGGTGACAATGGTGTGTGCACTTTGTGCCTGCTCAACCGCCGGTGCCACGACCCGCACGTGCCGTTCATTGTTGGCGTCGGTAGTTTTTAGCAGGGAAAATTTCAGGTGCTGGCGCTGATTGACTACGCGCCCCTTGACCAGCGCCCAATAGCGCTTTTCGGTCGCGGCACTTTTCATTTGTTCATGCAGTGACACCAGTGCAGAACGTTTCTTGGCCAGCATCAGTACGCCGCTGGTGTCGCGGTCGAGCCGATGCGCCAGTTCCAGAAATTTGGCATCCGGTCGAGCCGCTCTGAGCTGCTCAATGACCCCAAAACTGACCCCCGAGCCGCCATGCACCGCTACCCCCGCCGGTTTGTTAATGGCTAGCAGGTCTTCGTCCTCCCACAAAATGGGAAATTCACTCGCCGGTGCTGGCGTGTCGTGCGCCTGTGATTGTGCAATTCTGATGGGGGGCAGGCGCACTTCATCGCCCGCTTCCAGCCTTGTTTCTGCCGTGACCCGCTTCTTGTTTACCCGTACCTCACCAGCACGGATAATGCGGTAAACGTGACTTTTCGGTACTCCTTTACACAAACGCAATAAAAAGTTATCCACACGCTGGCCGGCCATTTCTGTGGATATTTTGTGGAAAGTTACACGATCGGAATGTGGAATTGTTAAGTCGGACACCGAGAATCTTTGCGTAAGTGTTTCATTTACATTATATTTTGTCTGTACGGGTTTGCTGCTCCCCGTGGAAGAGCAGTCAGCGGTCGCCAGTGTGGCAGTGCCGCGTTATTGACGCAACAACGGAAAGAATTTTAGGCTGGGTTTGCAGCATTTATTGCGCAAATCCATTAAACGAAGACTACCTCGCCTGATTTTATAGAGAACCATGCTGGCGATTTGCATCCTGACACGATCTGGTACCTCGTTACAGCACGACTTGACAGTCGTCGGCTGACTCTTTTCTCTGCGTATTAACGCTTCACACCCCCACGCATGCCCGCTTTTGCGGAGAAAAATGTGAAACGCATGTTGTTTAACGCCACGCAAGCTGAAGAGCTGCGTGTTGCCATCGTCGACGGTCAACGCCTGGTCGACATTGATATAGAAACTGCCGGGCGCGAACAGCGCAAGTCGAATATCTACAAAGGGGTCATTACCCGCATCGAGCCTTCACTCGAAGCCTGTTTTGTCAATTATGGTGAAGAACGCCACGGCTTCCTGCCGTTCAAGGAAGTGGCGCGCAGCTATTTCCGTGACGGAGTCAACCCACGTGACGCCAGCATTAAAGAGGCTTTGCGCGAGGGTCAGGAAATTATCGTCCAGGTAGAAAAAGAAGAGCGTGGTAACAAAGGCGCAGCCTTGACGACCTTTGTGTCCCTGGCCGGTCGTTATCTGGTGCTCATGCCCAACAATCCGCGCGGTGGCGGCGTATCTCGCCGTATTGAAGGGGAAGACCGCAACGAACTGCGTGACAGCATGGATCAGCTCGTGGTACCCGACGGCATGTCGGTCATTGCCCGCACCGCTGCTATTGGACGCACGCCAGCGGAACTGCAATGGGACCTGAATTATCTGTTGCAACTGTGGAAAGCCATCGACCAGGCAGCCAGTGATAATGCCGCCCCCATTTTGATCTATCTTGAATCCAGCCTGGTGGTGCGCGCCATTCGCGATTATTTCCAGCCAGAAATTGGCGAGATTCTGATTGATACCGACGACATTTTTGAACAGGCGCAGTCGTTCATGTCAGTGGTCATGCCTGACCTGAAACACCGCATCAAACGCTACCGTGATGATGTTCCCCTGTTTTCGCGCTTCCAGATCGAACATCAAATTGAATCGGCTTATTCACGCACCGTCAATTTGCCTTCGGGTGGCGCGATTGTCATTGACCATACCGAAGCCCTGGTTGCGATTGATGTCAACTCGGCTCGCGCCACCCGCGGTGGCGATATTGAGGAAACAGCCTTACGCACCAACCTGGAAGCCGCAGACGAGGCGGCACGGCAATTACGCCTGCGTGACCTGGGCGGCCTGATTGTGATTGACTTCATCGACATGGAGTCGAACAAAAACCAGCGCGAAGTCGAGCAGCGCTTGAAAGATGCACTGCACGCTGACCGCGCTCGCCTGCAAATGGGCAAACTCAGCCGCTTTGGTTTAATGGAATTATCACGCCAGCGTCTGCGCCCGTCCTTGAGCGAAGGTTCGCATATCACCTGCCCACGCTGTAATGGCACCGGGGTTATCCGCGATACCGATTCGTCGGCCCTGCATGTACTGCGCATTATTCAGGAAGAAGCCATGAAAGATGGGACGGCAGCAGTACATTGTCAGGTCCCGATTGACGTTGCCACTTTCCTGTTGAATGAAAAGCGCAATGAAATTGCCAAGCTGGAAGCACGACATAAAGTTGAGGTCGTACTCATACCCAATCGGCACATTGAAACGCCGCACTACACCATTGAGCGCCTGCGCCACGACGATGCCCGTCTGGAATTGACCAAGGCCAGTTATGAACTGGCGGAGCAGCCTGAGCAGGTTGAGGCTTACCAGAAGCGCCAGGAAGCGGAATCCAAACCCAAACAAGAGGCTGTCGTGCGTGGTGTCATACCCGAGCAGCCCGCACCAGTTGCGGCTCCGGTGCAGCCGCAGCCAGTGCCAGCCAGTTCGGTACAACCCGGCTTTTTCGAGCGCCTGTTCGCCTGGTTGAATAAAAAAACCGAACCAGCACCCACTGTTGCCACGGCAACACCCAGCCCTGCACCCAAATCCGGTGAGCGTGCTCGTGGCGAGCGCCAGGAACGCGGTCAAGGACGCCAGCAACGCGGACGTCACAAGGGACGAGAAGGCAGAGAAGAACGTCAGGACAAGACCGAGCGTCAGGAAGCCAACGCCCTGACTGGCAGCAAATCGGAAAACAAGCCAGAAAACAAATCCAGAGAAGCCCGGCGTGAACGTCTTCCGCGCGAACCCCGTGAAGCCAGAGATAACCGCAAGCCCCGACAGGAAGCCGAGCAGAACCCTGCGTTGGCTGAGCTTGCCCCACCCGTAACAGCGGAACTGCAAACCCAGACACTCGAGCAGGAAACTATCGATGCATCAACGGCGCCCGTCACACAGGAGGGGGATGCCGCAGAACGTAAACGCCGTCGTCGTGGGCGCCGTGGTGGTCGTGGTCGCGGTGATCGTCGTGAAGAAAGTGGTGTATTTGATCAGGCCGTGGAGACAGAAGCTAGCGGCCTGGAGCCAACGACCTTCGATAGCACCCCTGTAAAACCGGAACACGAGCAGCAGAGTCAGTCTGTTTCGGTCGAACCCCTGCCGGTGGCAGTAGCAGCTCCCATCATGGCAGCACCAGAAAAAGCCGAAACAGCTCCACTGCCATCATTCAGCGAACCCATAGTTCTGCCCCAGGCACAACCGGCCCCTCTGCCTTTGCAGTCGTTACAGTCGATGTTGAGCACAGTCAATATGACGCTGGTGACAACCGATGAACAAAAGTGGCAAACAGTACAAAACGATATTTCCCGGCAAACCTTGCCTGTACGTATTCCTCGTGAACGTAAACCTTTAGCGCCGCTGGCACAAGGACCATTGATTCAGGTTGAAACCCGATCGGAATACCGACAACACTAAGTCAGAAATCGAGAAGTTAAATCCAGGGCCGTGATATTTATCACGGCCTTTTTTGTTGTGGCATCAAAGGTTCAAATAAAGTCGTTTTGCGCGCTCTTTTTAACAACCATTTCTAAGGGTTTTCCATTAGTCTTTAATTACCAGAAAAATTTTGCATCAGGTACCCATTGATCCTAACTGGAAGGTGGTTATCATGAAATCTTTCAAATTTGTCTTGATCACAGGAATGCTGGTTGCGTCTCATGCCTACGCAAATCCACCCGTCGTCGCCAATGCACGTTCTCCGGTCGAATTCGATCCCTTATATAAGAGAACCGAACAACTGAAAAAAGATTTTCTGGAATGTGACCGCTTGTCAAGGCGAGTCATGCTCGACAGCGATACCGCCGCTTTTTGCTCCCACGTTACTGAAGAGTTACGTAAAACCAGTTTTGATGGTCATTTTGAAACTCTTATATCCTGGTGGCGCCTGGCTACGGCACGCTAAAGCAGGCAGCTCAGCACAACCAGAAATAGACGCCACGAAGCATTTCTTGCTTTGAAATCACTCCATGACCTCTTGCGGCAGGTCTACCATGCGTACGTTTTTCGGACTGGGCTACACTAAAGCCTATGAAGCGCATCATTCCGCTGGTTTCTGCGTACCCGCGTCCTGACATCCTGCCGTTCAATCACCTACCCTCCATGCCTTTGGCAGACCGGCTGGGTCGTCCCCTGCGTGATTTACGTATCAGCGTCACTGACCGCTGCAATTTTCGCTGTCGGTATTGCATGCCCAAAGAGATTTTTAATAACGAATATCAGTATCTGAAGAAAAACGAGTTACTAAGTTTTGAAGAAATTAGCCGTGTGGCACGCATAGCCGTGAGTTTGGGTGTCGAAAAAATTCGTCTGACCGGGGGGGAACCTTTATTACGGAAAAATCTACCCGCATTAATTCACTCTCTGGCCCAATTATCACGACCGTGTGGTCAGCTCATTGATCTGACCATGACGACTAACGGCAGTCTCTTGACACAATACGCACCGGCGCTGGTTGATGCTGGCCTGAAGCGTTTGACGATTTCACTCGATGCTCTTGACGATAATATTTTTCAGCAGATGAATGATGCGGGCGTAAGAGTTGATCAGGTATTGCATGGCCTGGAGGCCGCCGTTTCAGCCGGATTCAAATCGGTCAAAATCAACATGGTGGTACGACGTGGGCTGAATGAGCGACAAATTGTCCCGATGGCGCGATATTTCAAAGGCTCGGGACATATTCTGAGATTTATCGAATATATGGATGTGGGCAATACCAATGCATGGCGCAGGGAGGAAGTAGTCCCAAGCAGTACCGTATTGGCCATATTACAGCAGGAGTTTGGTCTGTCTGCCCTACAACCCCAGTACCCGGGCGAAGTTGCCGAGCGCTGGAGTTATAACGACGGCAGTGGCGAAATTGGTTTCATTTCCAGCGTGACACAGGCTTTTTGTCGCGACTGTACGCGTGCGCGATTATCGACTGACGGAAAGTTATATTTATGTTTGTTTGCAGGGTCGGGGCATGACTTGCGTTATTGGCTCAGGCAAGGGAATGATGATCAGACGCTGACCCAAAAAATGGCCAGTATCTGGCAACAGCGTCAGGACCGTTATTCTGAGCTTAGAGCGCAGGAAAACCCGGCATCAGAGAAAGTGGAAATGAGTTTTATTGGTGGCTAGGATCAGAACTACTTTGTCCAATACCCAGTGCAGTCAATATCGCAGCAGCCTGCAATAACGCCACCCCCAGCAAGACGGTCATAAATCGGCCCTGATCCATCCATGGGCCAAATATCAAAGGGCTGATGGCCAGACCGGCATCAAGCCCGGAATAAACAAAACCATAAATACGTCCGAACGAAGCCTTACCAAAACGACTGGTGGCAGCGCGCCGTACCAATAAATCACGATGCGGGCCAGCAATACCGGTAAAAAAGCCCATAATGGCCAGTACTGGCAAAACCGACCAGTCCGGGATCCAGGCCGAGGCCAGCAGTAAAGCCATGATGACCGACAGCCCAAGTGCCTTGGCCACGACTTTGTCATTATCGTGTTGCTGACGTGCTGCCATGAAACCGCCGGTCAACATTCCTGCGGCACCGCCGAGCAGAAATGCAGTCAGGCTGCTGGTCGCCAAGGCCAGATTCAGACCATAAATTTCTTTCATGAGCGCAGGACCATAACTTTGCAATATGCCGAACGCCATGGTGATAAAAAAGAAAAAAGCAAAGCAGAGCCAGACCGCACCTACCCTCAAGAACCCCAGGCTGCCCGCTTCTTGTGGCTTGCCGGTTTTAGTCAGGGTTAAATTTTCAGGTACAACTTCCTGCGCGACATCATCAAGCACATCTCTGCGCCACCATAGCAAGGCCAGCACCGAACAACCCAGTAGCGTGGCAAATACGCCCGCCCAGTGCCAGTCAGTCAGTGCCGCAATGCCAGCCAGCGCCACCGGAGCAAAAGCCCAGCCCAGATTACCCGACAAACCATGGACTGAAAAAGCGTGTCCGAGCCGGGGTATTGAAACCCGTCGGTTGAGCAACGTGAAGTCAGCCGGGTGAAAAATGCTGTTACCTAAACCGGCAAGTGCAGCTGTCATCACCAACATCGAATAACTATTTGCGAATGCCAGCACCAGACCCGAGATGGACAGGGTAGCAACACCAAAAAAAAGCACCGGGCGGGCGCCGACCTTATCGACGACAAAGCCCGCCAAGGCTTGGCCGATAGCGCTGATAACGAAAAAAACTGTCATCAGAAATCCGGCCTGGGTATATGACAGACCAAAATCTTTCATCAACCAGGGAAAGAGCGGCGGCAACAGCAAATGAAAAAAATGCGAGGTACCATGCGCCAGTCCCACCAGGCCGATCACTTCCAAATCGCGGCGTGAACTTTCGGGGGGTAGAATGGCAGACATGAACGTAAGCGTATCAGATTCAGCCGTTAGGCTTGGTGTATGAAAATTCCAGACATTCGCCGGTTGTCGATCAAATATTGGCTGTTGATGGTTTTGTTGCTCGGCGGCCTGGTCTGGCTGCTGCTGCCTCGAAGCAAGCCGGCTGAGACTGTCAGCGTCGAACTGGGCAAGATTACACAAACCATTGTCGCTACCGGCAGAGTAGCGACACCCGCCCGGGTAGAAGTCGGTGCCCAGGTTACTGGCACGGTAGCGACATTGCTGGTACGTGAGTCTGAACTGGTCAAGCGCGGCCAGCTACTGCTGACGCTGCAAGATGATGAAACCCTGGCCAATTTGAACCAGGCCAAAGCCACGGTGACAGAAGCCAAGGCACGAATCAACCAGCTTAAGCTGGTCTCTGCGCCGCTGAGCCAGCAAAATGTGAAGCAGGCAGAAGCCAACTTGAAGCTGGCCGAAGCCGAATGGCAACGCACCCAAACGCTGGTAAAACAGGGCTTCTTTTCCCAGGCCCGGCTGGATGAAGCCCAGCGTAGCCTGGACAATGCCCGTGCAGCGCTGGCCAATGCACGAACCCAGGCGACTGCCAATGCGCCCGAGGGCGCAGAACTGGCACTGGCCCAGGCACGCCTAGCCCAGGCAGAAGCGGCACTGAAAGCGGCGCAAGCACGAGCTGACCTGATGCGCATTAGCGCACCGTTTGATGCACTGGTATTGAGCCGCAATGCGGAGCCAGGCAGCATTGCCCAGCCGGGGCGGGTACTCCTGACACTGGCTCAGACCGGCGAAACCCGTTTATACGTGAACGTAGACGAAAAAAACCTGCGCTATTTGCAACCGGGGTTTCAGGCTTTCGCCGTCGCAGATGCCTACCCGAATCAGCGTATGGCTGCCGAGGTCTATTTTGTTTCGCCAGCCATAGACCCACAGCGTGGTACTGTCGAAGTGCGCTTGCGCGTTGCCGAGCCGCCGCGCTTTTTGAAGCCCGATATGACCGTGTCGGTCGAAATGGTGGTCGGACAAAAAGAACAGGCGCTCAGACTGCCGAGCGATGCGATACGTGCTATTGACAGCGATCAGCCGTATGTACTGGCCTTGAGGGACGGCCAGGCGCAACGGGTCAACGTCACGGTCGGTTTGCGTGGCATTGGCGTGGTCGAGCTCGTCAATGGGCTGCAGGCAGGGGAAGCTGTTATTACCACCGCCCTGCCCGTCAATGCGGGTGACAAGGTACAGGCGCAAGCGCGTGCAGTGAAAGAAAAAGGCTTTGAGCCGCTCACCGGCAGGGTGCGCTGATGCCGTTTGAATGGCTACTGGCGCTACGTTTTCTGCGTGAGGGACGTATGCAGTCGGTTTTGATACTGGCCGGGGTCACGGGTGGTGTTGCGGTCATTATTTTTCTGACCCAGCTCATCAATCAGTTACAGTCGGCCATCATCGACCGGGTGCTGGGGTCGCAAGCCCATATCGTGATACGACCGACAGAAGATGTGACCCGCCGTGCGCTTGATGCCGACCAGACCTCGGCGCAAATACAGCCACGGGCGCAACGTTTACGCTCGGTCGATCAATGGGAGAACATCGCACAATTGGCAAGCCAGACGGCCGGGGTGGTCGCCATCTCTCCTGTTGTATCGGGTGCCGGTTTTGCCCTGCGAGGAGGCGCCAGTAAATCGGTTGCCATTATGGGCATAGAGGCAGAAGCCTATCAGCGCGTGGTCAAAATGCCGACATATATGGTGCAAGGCCGATTCGAAGTCTCGGGTACCAATACCCTGATTGGAGTTGAACTGGCCAAAGACCTGGGCGTGGGCGTCGGTGACAAGATACGCGTGATTACTGCTACCGGGTTTGAGGCACGGCGTGATGAGACACTGACCATTACCGGCTTGTTCGACATGGGCAATAAAGACCTGAACCGGCGCTGGGTGTTTACAACTTTGAAGGTCGCGCAAAATTTACTCGATCTGCCCGGTGGGGTTTCTAACATTGATTTGACCGTGACCGATTTATTCGGCGCCGACAAAATTGCCCAGCAACTGAAAACACAGACCGGCTTGAATGTGGAGTCGTGGATGCAGACCAACTCCAGTTTACTCAATGCCCTGTATAACCAGAGCGTGAGCAATAACCTGATTCGTACCTTTGTCATTCTTATTGTTGCACTCGGTATTTCCAGTGTATTGGTGGTGTCGGTGGTGCAGAAACAAAAAGAAATTGGCATCTTGCGCGCCATGGGAACCGGACAGCGCCGCATTATGGCGGTGTTTCTGCTGCAAGGAGGCATCGTCGGTTTCTTTGGTTCGGTACTCGGTTCAGGCCTATCCTATTCCCTGCTTTTCATTTTTTCGCGTATCTATCGCTCGCCCGATGGTTCGCAATTATTCAATCCGAAACTGGATCCAAAACTGGTATTGATGGCCTGGGCTATTGCCCTGGTCGTCGGTGTGCTGGCCGCTGCCATACCGGCGCGACGCGCGGCACAAATGGACCCGGTACAAGCCATACGTGCCTAAGCTCATGAACTCCATACTGCGACTGAGCGGCATAAAAAAAAGCTACAACATTGGCACCCCGGTGGAAACCGAAGTACTGCACGGCATTGACATAGAGTTACTGGAACATGAGTTTGTCGCTTTGATTGGTCCGTCGGGGTCGGGCAAATCGACGCTGCTCAACATTATTGGCCTGCTGGAACGCAGCACCCAGGGTGAACTGACGATTGCCGGACAGCGCACTTCATTACTCGATGATGCCGGCCTGACCCGGCTGCGTGGTCATACCATTGGCTTTGTATTCCAGTTTCATCATTTACTGCCTGCCTTCACCGCGCTGGAAAACGTCATGATGCCAGCCATCATTGAAAACGGCAGCATTACTCAGCAGGCCAGACAGGTAGCACTCGACCTGCTGCGCCGTGTTGGCTTGAAAGGTGCCGAGTATAAAAAACCGGGTCAGCTTTCCGGGGGCATGCAGCAGCGCGTTGCCATTGCCCGAGCCCTGGCATTGAAACCGAAATTGATTTTGGCCGATGAACCGACCGGGAATCTGGACACCAAAACCGCCGATGAAATTTTTTCGCTATTGCGTGAATTCAATCGCGATCACGGCAGTGCCTGTCTGATAGTGACCCACGACCCGCGCTTAGCGCAGCGATGTGATCGCATCATTCATCTGGTCGATGGCAAAATTGCCCCAGAAAATTCAGACGCTTGAACTTCAAGCGCCGCGCTGGCGTCGGGCCTCGTAGAGACAGACTGCACTGGCCACACTGACATTCAGGCTTTCCACCGCGCCCTGCATGGGAATACTCACCAGTTCATCGCAAATCTCGCGCGTCAGGCGCCGCATGCCCTCACCCTCTGCCCCCATCACCAACGCTACCGGGCCGCGCCAATCGACCTCATAAATAGTTTTGGTGGCATCGTCACTGGTGCCCACCACATGAATGCCCGCCTCTTTCATGTCGCGCAGGCTGCGCGCCAGATTGGTCACCACCACAAACGGCATCGAATCTGCCGCACCGCTGGCCGCTTTGAGTGCCGCGCTGCTCAAACCCACAGCCCGGTCTTTGGGTGCAATGACGGCATGCGCGCCTGCACCGTCGGCAGCACGCAAACAGGCGCCTAGGTTGTGCGGGTCGGTAATCGAGTCCAGCACCAGTAACAGTGGTGCCGTAGTACTGGGCAAGGCGTCCAATACCTCATGCAAAGTCATGGCCAAAGACAGGGGTTCGGCCAGCGCTACGACCCCCTGATGTCGCTCGGTATGCGCCAGGCCACGCAAACGCTCGGCCTCGGCCTGACCGGGTTTGATACCCAGTTCTTCAGCACGACGCAAAAAATCGAGCATGCGCTTATCACGTCGGCTGGGGTCAACATACAAATGCTTTATGCTCTCGGGCGCATGACGCAAACGGGCCGTGACAGCGTGAAAACCATATAAGACCTGCTGCGTCTTGCTCATCGTCTGCGCCCGCGACGTGCGGTTTTTTCGGTTGCTTTGCCACCACTCTTGCGCTGCGCTTTGCTGACCGCACCGCGCTTGGAAGCCGCCACTTTTTCTGCCGTACGTTTTTTACTGGCGCGCTGCTTCGGTTCGGGTGGCTCAGGCACCATAGCGCTACGCTTCAGATCCTGATAAGTCTCACCCCGCACCAAGCGAAAATCAATCTTGCGCGCTTCAATATCGACACGACTGACCTGAACGTGCAACTGGTCGCCCAGACGATAGCGCAGTCCGGTACGTTCACCGCGCAGTTCATGTAGCGCCTCGCTGTATTGGTAATACTCGGTACCCAGGTCGCTGACATGCACCAGACCCTCGACAAACAGGCTGTCAAGCGTAATAAACAGACCGAACGGGGTTACACCAGAAACCGTGCCCGAATACTGCTCGCCAATACGCTCACGCATATAAAAACATTTCAGCCAGGCTTCAACATCGCGGCTGGCATCATCGGCACGGCGCTCGTTGGCAGAACACACCAGCCCCAGTTGTACCCAGCGTTCATGAATTTCAGCTTGCGCCTGCTTGGTGCGTGCCGCACGTCGGCTCATGTCCACCGCTTTCGGTGGCGAAACTTCTGCCCTGGCCGCCTCGGGTACGTACTGCTCACCTGACAACACGGCCTTAATGGCACGGTGGGTCAATAAGTCGGGGTAGCGTCGTATCGGGCTGGTAAAGTGGGTATAGGCCGGGTAGGCCAAGCCGAAATGCCCGACATTATCGGGCGAATAAATAGCTTGCTGCATCGAGCGCAATAAGACGGTTTGTAGCATCGGCGCATCGGGGCGCGATTTGATGCGTTCCATCAGTTGCGCATAATCAACCGGCTGCGGGTCGTCGGCACCGGACAAATTCAAGCCCGACACTTTTAAAAGCGCGCGCAAATTTTTCAGCTTTTCAGGCGTTGGGCCTTCATGAATGCGATACAAGCCAGGATGTTTGGCGCGTTGTAAAAAATCGGCGATACAGACGTTGGCCGCGAGCATGAATTCTTCAATCAGTTTATGGGCATCATTACGCACACGGGGAATGATCTGCTCGATTTTGCCGACAGCATTACAGACGATATACGTTTCTGTGGTCTCAAAATCAATAGCACCGCGTTTGGCACGCGCTTTTTGCAAAATCTGAAACAACTCATACCCGGCCTGCAAGTGTGGCAACAAGGCAGCGCGTGCTACGGGCAGTTGCGCGGCAAAGTCCGGCCGGCTCAGCATGTTCCACACTTCGGTGTAGGTAAAACGGGCATGGCTGTGCATGACCGCCGGGTAAAACTGGTAAGCCGCCAGCTCGCCTTGGTCACTTACCAGCATATCTGCCACCAGACAAAGGCGATCGACCTCGGGGTTGAGAGAACACAGGCCATTGCTTAGTTTTTCCGGCAGCATGGGAATCACACGGCGCGGAAAGTAAACCGAGGTGCTGCGTTCCAATGCATCCTGGTCAAGTGCATCGCCGGGGGTAACATAGTGGCTGACATCGGCAATGGCCACCAGCAGGCGATATTGCGTTTTTTTAGCGCGGCCACGCCCGGTTTCCATTTTCTCCACATAGACCGCGTCGTCAAAATCGCGTGCATCCTCACCGTCTATTGTCACTAAGGGCACATCTCGCAGATCAATACGGCCTTTCAGGTCTTTAGCACGTACTTCATCGGGCAGCTTGGCTGCCAGCTGTTTGGCTGCTTCTGAAAATTCGTGCGGCACATCAAATTTGCGTACCGCAATTTCAATCTCCATCCCGGGGTCGTCAATCTCGCCCAGGACTTCAACAATTTTTCCTATGGGTTGCGAATAGCGCGAGGGCTGCTCGACTATCTGCACCATCACCACCTGCCCCGGCTGCGCGCCATATATTTCCTGGGGCGGCACTAAAATATCGTGCTTGATACGCTGGTCTTCAGGTGCCACCACATAAACACCACGTTCATTCAAAAAACGCCCCACCAGTTTATTGGTACGGCGCTCGGTCACTTCGACAATGCTGCCTTCGGGTTTGCCATTACGACCCGTGCCGCTTATGCGCACGAGCACCCGATCGCCATGCAATACCTTGAGCATTTCCCGCGTTGGCAAATAAATGTCGGGCGAACCGTCATCCGGTTGCAAAAAACCGTAGCCATCGCGGTGGCCGATGACGCGCCCGGCAATAAAGTCGAGCTTGGTCGCTAGCAGTAACACGCCGCGCCGATTAGGCAATAGCAGTCCGTCGCGCTCCATAGCGGCCAGGCGACGGTTAAAACCATCCATAGCGGCTGCGCTGACCCCCAGCTCACCCGCCAGTTGTGGCGGAGTCAACAAAGCGGAACTTGAGCGCAAAAGCTGCAAAATGGCCTCGCGCGTTGGCACATCGGCCTCGATCATTTCGTTTTTATCAGTCATTCCAGGCTGTCTAATTTGGTAGTTTTTTTTAGCTTAGCTATAATAGCTGCTCGTTACAAAGCATCACTGTAACATTGCCCAGATGGCGGAATTGGTAGACGCACTAGTTTCAGGTACTAGCGCTGCAAGGCGTGGAGGTTCGAGTCCTCTTCTGGGCACCAACACGGCTAGTAGTCAATGCTGCTTTTTTGAGTCGTAACAGCCCATCCCGTGCTTCATTCATTCTTCATTCAGCTTGCTTGTCGTGATTCTTTTTAAGGTGATCAGTTGAGCAGGTTTTTATTGGGTCTTTACAACCCTGCCCTGGCTGCGCCGACTACGGGGGATGGCGCTCACCACGGGGTCAGTGTTGAGAAACGCTGCTCAATCACCACGTGATGCTTGTTGCTTGAGTGGGTCAAGCAAATACGACTGCAATACGCCGATGTGTGGCCGAGCGTCGTGCCCGACCCAATAGGATTTGTACATCCCGGCCCAATGGAGCCAAGCAGTCGAGCATTTTAGTTTCACTAATGCCGCGAAACTGTCCACGCAGCATGTTAGAGAGCTTGGACTGGGGGATACCCAATAAGCTGGCAGCTTGCTGTTGGGTGAGTTTGCGTTTTTGAATAATCTCGCAGATTTTGTCGGCTAACCGGGCTTTAATGAGCATTTGCTCTGCTTGCAGCAAAGATAAATCCGCATAAATATTGCCGCTACCGGCTTGAATCTCGATCATTTCTTTGCTCCTTTCGCATGGGCTTCTGCTGCTTTGAGGCGTTCGTCAATGAAGTCTCGGTCGGGTTTGGGCGTCGCAGTCCCTTAGGTCGATTTCTTTTGAAAGCAATGCAACACATAGAAAGCGTTGGCGAGCTTGACCGTATAGACCGCCCGATACGTGGCTTTTCATTTAAAGTTGAATTATACGCCAAAGGCGTATAAAATCCAGCGTATGGAGTTTATCGAAACCTCAGTTTTTACCCGTCTGCTAGCCGATTTACTCTCCGACGAAGAGTACAGAGCATTACAGAATGCCCTGATGGAAAACCCCGAAGCGGGTGCCGTGCTCAAGGGTGGGGGTGGCATACGGAAGTTGCGCTATGCCCAAGCGGGCCAAGGTAAAAGCGGTGGGGTGCGGGTGATTTATTACTGCGTGCGCGATAAAAGCCAGATTTACATGCTATTGATTTATCCAAAGTCAAGAAAAGATGACCTGACCGATAAAGAAACGGCTCTGCTGCGTGAATTTGTGAAGGAGTTATAAACATGGAACCTGCTTTATTCGATGATCTGCTGCAAAGTCTGAAAGAAGCCAAGGACATTGCCAAGGGTAATGTGCAGGCTTCGCGTCGTACCATCATTGCCCCACCCGATGTTAAAGCGGTGCGTGAGCAAATCGGCTTATCACAAAGTGAGTTTGCGCGGTTGATACGTGTGAGTGTCAAGACTTTGCAGAATTGGGAACAGCACCGCCGTAATCCGACAGGCCCCGCTGCGGCTTTGCTCAAAATCGTCGGAACGGCGCCCGATATGGCTTTGAAGGCGTTACACGCTTGAGTCAGTCATGCTGAGCGCGGCAAATTCTATCGACCCAACCTGCGCCTGAGCTTGCCGGTTCACCTGGATGCCTCCGTTGCGGAGGCGCTGGCGCATTCGGTCGAGGACGAAGGCAGCGACATCATGCCTTCGTCCCACAACTGCTCGATGAACATCGGGAGGCAGCGAAACACTCGGAGGCGCCAAGAGCCAGGCCTTGAAATTTTCCGACTTGATTGACATGACCCGATACTGATTTCAGCTATCAAAGAAAAGGCTTGCGCACGCGCAAAGCCGGCACGAAACGCGGCAACAGCAAAAACGCCGCAACGACAAACACAACGATCAGTACAAGTCCCAGCCCCAAAGGTCCAATCAACGCCAATAACCACTCCAGCAATTGACGAAGGCGTGAATCATGGCTTAGTGTACGCGATACACGATCTACGCTCACGCCTAGAAGCCAATAAAAGCCGTAGCCGATCACTGCAGCAGGAAATAGTCGCATGAAAGCAAGAGCTATGGTTTTCATCGACGAGGTGAGCCGTTGGGTTGATTTGGATTAAATGGAAGCCAATCCGGGTTAACGCCCGGATAGCGGCCCGGATTGACACCACATTCCGTGTAGCAACTCACGTGATACTAATCAATCGTGCTGTCAGGCAAACACGAACTCTCTTTACATTGCTCCGATTGTTGCCGCTGACGAGCGGCTGCATCTTCACGCACCAAACAACGGCGGATACAGTTCAACTCGCGACCTCGAACTGTCCAGAATCCGGGAAACGTAAACGCACCTGCGTTACACATGATTGGCGCGGTATAGCAGTAGTACCGGCACCCCGTCTGCTGACAAAGCTTCTGGTAGTAGGCGCAAGCAGAAGTATCACTACGATCCTGGGGAGAAAACATTGATCTTCCCCCATCATTCGCCAACCCGGTGGGATCCTTACCCGAAATAGGATTCCCCTCGACATAGGTGTAAAACGACAAACTCCCCCCCGCCAGACCTATCGGGTCTTCGCTCAAGAAACGTTTGAGCACGGGGTCGTAGTAGCGCGCTCGGTAGTAGTACAGGCCGTTATTGTCATTTTCTCTACCCGTGTATTGCACGCTGTCGCCCTCGGTGTTGCCGGTGCTTTGGGTTTGTCCATACGGGCTGTAGCTGTAACCAGCCAAGGTACTTTGATTGTCCTGGGTTTGGGCGATGACGCTGCCTAAGGCATCGGTCAGGTAGGTACGGGCTTGGGTGGTGTTGGGCGCATTGAGGGTGGTGACTCGTGCCAGCATTTCATCGAGGTTGAGCCCGGTCATCAGGCTGGTGCTGCTCTGTTGTGGGCGTATTTCTCCGACCGCTTGCAGGCCATCATAGACGTAG
>DHLX01000005.1:64345-69045 GCA_002405475.1 Burkholderiales bacterium UBA4657
GCGTCTTCCTAGCAGGTCGTACTGATAGGTGGCGGTATGTTCGGGGGTGCTGACTTGGGTCAGGCGTTGGCGGCTGTCCCAGGTGGAGGTGGTGCGGGCATTGGCATCGGCATTATTGACTTTGCTGGTGAGGCTGCCGGCGGCGTTGTAGCTGGGGGTGTAGGTCTTGGCTTGGGGGGTGCCGGGGTTGAGTGTGAGGCTGGTGAGTCGGTTGTTGGCGTCGTAGCTGGCTTGTAACGGGGTGTCGTTGGCTCCCAGGGGGTTGGTGCTGCTGCGGGCGGTGCGTTGTCCGGCGGCGTCGTAGGTGTAAGTGATGTCTTCTAGCACTTGGGCGGTGCTGTTGCGATAGACGAGTCGGGTCAGTCGGCTGGCGGCGTCGTAGGTGTAAGTGACGGTAATGCCATTGGCTAAGGTTTTGTTGGCCAGGCGGCTGTCGGCGTCCCAGGTATAAGTCGTGGTCAAGGGCGCAGCACTGCCGGCCTGGAATTGGACTTGAGTCAGGCGGTCGTCGTTGTCCCAGGTGTAGGTGGTAATGTCAGGACCGAGGTTACCTTCAGGGGCAGTACTGGTTAGGCGTCGTTCAATGAGTCGATCCAGCGAATCGTAGCGGTAACGGAGTTCGGTGACGCGACTACCGACGGTGTGGATTTGTCGGGTGACACGGTCAACCAGGTCGTAGTCGTAGCGCACGGCGCTGTTGGTGGCGCTGTCTTGCACTTGGGTGACACGTCCGACGCTGTCGTAGGTCACAGTTTGGGTGCCTTCGGGACGGGTCAGGCTGGCGAGTCGGCCTGCTGTGTCGTAGCTGTAGGTGGTGGTTTGTCCGTTACGGTTGGTCTGACTGGTCAGTTGTCCGGCGCTGTTGTAGGCCCAGGTGTCGGTTTGGCCGAGGGCATCAGTGCGCTTCGTAGGACGATCACCGTCATCGTACTCCCAGGTTTCGAGGGCATTGCCGCGGGGGTCGAGCACGCGACGTACACGCCCTGCCGCGTCGTAGTCGATTTGGGTGACTTGACCCAAGGCATCGGTCAGTTGGGTGGGTTGGTCGGTGCCGTTGCCGAGCCAGGCCCCGAGGCGGCGCGGGGGTGGCTGGCCGTGTCGGTGAACAGGACGGTTCCACGCCCTGCCCTGGCTGCGCCGACTACGGGGTATGGCGCTCACCACGGGGTCAGTGCTTTTGTTTGGCCTGCCCCACGGAGTGGAGGCAGGGTGGAAAGTAAATCCGCGCAGGGGCGTGGGGAATGTATGATAAGAAACAAATAATTTAACTGACTTAATCATTCTGAATAAAAATCAGAGCCTGCTATTTCACGTATTCTTTCTATATCCCATTGCTCAATTACTCCTTGAGAATCAACAATTAAGCCCATATTATTAATCTTGCCTCTTGGTAAATCCATATCTAAAGCAATCACTATCTCAGCACCCAGTAAGTTAGTTTTTTTTATAGCCTCTGATAATTCAGAGACTAATTTTTTTTTTAAAAATTTAGGTGTTGCAACAATTATTTTTTGCGAAGCACCCCCCCAATTATCGTCAACCACCCAGTAATCACCGTGACCGTACGGATCTTCCTTACCAAATTTTTTACAAACTTCACTCACTGCGTTGTATAGGATTGTCCATTCATCTTGAGAATATTTTTTACTCATTTCCTCTGCCCGGCATGCGTTTAAAAGCACCGTTGATAATACGTTGTAAATACGGTGATTAAAATCTTTAATTCTCGGATCGTCAGATTTTTTCACTTTATCAACAAAGTCCTGTGCTTGTTGAGGTGTCATAGTCTCACATCGAATATTATTTTTATCCTTCCACTTTTCGTACATTTCTTTGACTGCTTCGTTGTATCTATTATGCCCATCGCCATAATTATGTCCACCGGGTATGGGTCCTGTAGTGTTTCTATCAAAAACTTTTCGAGTATCTGGTGGAAGTGGTTCTTTATTCCATAAAGACCTGGGAACATAATGATGCCCAACTGGCTCCAACCCCAGCGGATCTGTGTAACTCACCGGATTCCCATTGACATAGCTGTAATAATGGGTGGTCAGCGTGCCCACCGTCTTCGAATCAATGGAGTCCGACCCTATTGATTTGCTACTTGCTTGGCTTGTCCCAGTACTGCGCTCTATTGATAGAGAAATCAATTACTAGATAACCGGCTACTCCTGGGCTATTTCTTATGTAAACACGTAACTTGTCATGTTCTTTTAAGTGGCTCCATACATCAAGACGGGCACCCCGAAGGATCTCAGCCTTTGATGAGTTGTCCACCTCGGTAAAGAATTTCAGAAACCCCGAATCCTCGGTCTTGAAAGTAAATTCCACACGCGACGCATCAAGCTCAACATTGTGAATTTCTTTAATATCAACAGCGCTAGTCGGAAGGAAATCCGGTATCCAGCCCTTTTCAATAATTCCTGCCTTTTGCACTTCGCTATACGCCTTGTAGCTGGACGTAACTGCATCCTGACCACAGGAAACCAATAGCAAAGCACTCAGGCAAATCGATAAGAAACAAGCGAAGTATCGCAGACCAATTTTTACCATTCTTGTTTGTACTCCTGCATATATGGCCTTCTACTTGGAGGCAGATTGTCTAGGTAAGGTGAACATCTTTTTTCGCAAGGCTGATCTGTCGGGCAACCTATACCAGTCTCGTTTGCCTGCTTGTCGCGCTCCATGTCGGCAATCATCTCAGAATGTGGCAACTGCTTATCCCCGTACAAGCCAAAGATATTCATGCCGTAATCACGCCATTCTTTTTTATTCATGAAATCACGAACCAAAGCTGGAGAGCCAGATTTTTTAGTTGCTCGGCATGCCGCAAGACAGTGGAAAAATTGATCTGTCCCTTTTACATTTTTCTTGCGCATTTCGTCATAAGTTCTCTGCAGCTCTCCCATCGCAATTTGCGGAGCTGGATTAGCTCCCTTTCTCAACCCCAGCGGATCGCTGAAGCTGACCGGATTCCCCTCGACATAGGCATAGGTATTAATGCCCCCTTCAATACGAGACCAATCGCTTCACGTAAAGGTCATCGATAACGCCGTGCTTGAATCGAACCTCCACGATGTCGACGACGTCGAAGGCGACTTGATCCGGATCCAAGCCCGAGCGCCGCATGCGAGCAGCTTCGCTTTCGGTCGGTCTTCGCCGATAGACCTCCTCGACACGAATGCTCTCCCCGGAATTCGTTAACTTCGATTGACTCAGCATACGCTCTACCAATTTTCGCTCGGTCCTAAAGTTCAATCCATTTGCGGTTGACATTGCCATCAGCGAGGCATCAGTCAGCTTGCACCGTCGCTTCCCACGCTTGGTCAGACGGTAGGCCGTGATTTCCTTCCAGCCGCCAAGTGCCCCAGTTTCGAAAACGATTGTCGGGGCGGATGGTGATGTGCCGGCTGAGTAGCAAAGTGCTACGTCGGCACCATCGCCCAGCTCAATAGGACTGGGCTTATTGACGCCAAGGCGGGACTGAACGTCATCCACGGTCGCCGTCCCGATTTCAAACTGACCAACCGAGAACAACCCTTGTGGCAGCGTCTGAGCTGCGCATGGGAACCCCAGTGCAGAAAAATGCAGTGCCGCAATCAGTTTGACGAGGCATCTCATGGCACGACGATCAGCGTTTCGCCGGGTGGCACCGCACCACGGCATTGCGGAGGAATGATGATGCACCCCTGCGACGCCGAGAAATTGCGTGCCGCGTTATCTCCGTGAAGTAGAAAACCGGCCCGGCCAAACATATTGTTGGCTGGGTCAGGAGTCAGCGGCCTCGTCCCCGCTCCGCGGCGGTTCGTCGTTCCCCCAACTGTGTATCTGCCTTGCGGGATAGGACCGACGTTTTGCTGATTCTGCGCAGCGGGATTGTTGAGGCCGAGACCGTTGCCTGCGTACCCGGTGCAAGATGCATAAGTCTGGCCGGCCGGGTTGGTACACACGAATGTCCCAGCGCTTTGCGAGTACTGACAGATCAATCCAGTTGGATCCGTGTAGCTGATAGGGTTGCCTTCAACATACGCATAAAACGACAAACTCCCCCCTGCCAAGCCAATCGGATCTTCACTCAAGAAGCGTTTGAGCACGGGGTCGTAGTATCTGGCTCGGTAGTAGTACAGGCCGTTATTGTCATTTTCTCTACCCGTGTATTGCACGCTGTCACCTTCGGTGTTGCCGGTGCTTTGGGTTTGTCCATACGGGCTGTAGCTGTAACCGGCGAGGGTGCTTTGGTTGTCCTGGGTTTGAGCAATCACGCTGCCTAAGGCATCGGTCAGGTAGGTACGGGCCTGGGTGGTGTTGGTCGCATTGAGGGTCGTCACGCGCGCCAGCATTTCATCGAGGTTCAGCCCAGTCATGAGGCTGGTGCTGCTGTGTTGTGGGCGTATTTCTCCGACGGCTTGCAGGCCATCATAGACGTAGTGGGTGGTCTCGGGCGGGAAGCCGGGTTTTGTGATTTGGCGTTGTACGCGTCTTCCTAGCAGGTCGTACTGATAAGTGGCAGTGAGTTCAGGGGTGCTGACTTGGGTCAGGCGTTGTGGGCTGTCCCAGGCGAGCCAGGCCCCGAGGCGGCGCGGAGTTTGCTGATAGCCCCGGAGAACAGGACGGTTCCACGCCCTGCCCTGGCTGCGCCGGCTACGGGGCTTGGCGCTCACCACGGGGTCAGTGCCTTTGTTTGGCCTGCCCCACGGAGT
>DHLX01000029.1:0-81827 GCA_002405475.1 Burkholderiales bacterium UBA4657
GGCAGTGAACGAGACCTGACTTTTGACATCGATACCTACAACAGTGTCCGAGTCAAGAACTGGGTGAATGACGGCATCTGACGCATTGTAGTGGTGCAGTTTGACTGTGGTGTGGTTTGGAACGCAACCACGCTGGGTGCCAAGCCCGTATTCGTCACGCTGGACAATAACAATAACGTCTGGAATTATTGGACTGCGGACTTGGCTCATACCATTTACGGCAATGCTGGCTTGGACACCATTTACGGCGGCGGCCTCGCTGACTGGATTGATGGCGGCCTTGACGACGACCGGTTATTTGGTGAGGCAGGCAACGACAGATTGCTGGGTGGGACCGGTGCCGATTACCTGGACGGCGGTGCAGGCGATGACACTATGGATGGTGGTGCTGACAATGACAGTCTGTACGACGTTTCCGGAAAGAACTACTTTATAGGTAGGGAAGGTAATGACACTCTGACCGGCACCGGTATTTTTGAAGGCGGGGTTGGTAATGACTACATCACCGGCAGCACCGGGGCTGACACTTACCTGTTTAATATTGGCGATGGTCAAGACATAGTCTTTGAATCGGGTAGTGGCGCAGACACACTGATATTCGGCGACGGCATTCAACGCACGGACATCTATTTGCGCCAAGAAGGCTTGGATATGGTGTTGGAGGTGGGGGGCAGCACAGACAACCAAATAATCTTTAAGGGCTGGTTCGACAATAACAGCAAACGTATAGAGAGTGTACACTTTGCCGATGGTTCGGTACTCAACAGCGCACAACTGGTACCCACCGCCACCGTCGCCAAGACGGGCACCAACTCTGATGACAGTATGGAAGGAACAATTGGCATAGACATCATGTCTGCTTACGCCGGTAACGACACCTTATGGGGTTATGGCGGTGACGATGAACTCAATGGCGGCACCGGAGCCGATGTGATGTATGGCGGCCAAGGGGATGATGCCTATATTGTCGATAACCCGCTTGATCAAGTCATCGAGCTTCAAGGTGAGGGAACAGATATAGTCTATAGCTCTATTAACTGGACCCTGGGGGGCAACGTTGAAAACCTGAGTCTGGGTGGCAGCACAAATATCATCGGAACCGGTAACGATCTGAACAATCGTCTGGTAGGTTCTTCAGGCGACAACACGCTGTTGGGTCTAGGTGGAAACGACTACCTGGCAGGTAAAGCCGGCAACGATACTCTCATAGGCGGCAGTGGTGCCGACATCTACGCCTTTGGTCGCGGTGATGGTGCCGACCTTATCGTTGAAAACGATTCCACCCCGCTAGTCTACGATCAATTACAGTTCGGCGACTTCATCAATATTTACCAGGTGTGGTTTGTCAAAAATGGCGTAGATCTGGTGGTGAGCATCATTGGCACGACTGACAAAGTCACAATCAAAAACTGGTATAACGACACCAGCACGCATGTAGAGCGCTTCCAGACCGTTGATGGAAAAATCCTCAGTGATGCCCAGGTCGATATGCTGGTCGCTGCCATGGCAGAATTTGAACCACCAGCCTTAGGCGTTACCACATTGCCAGCGAACTATATGCAGACACTGGCTGCGGTCATAGACCAAGCCTGGCTCACACGCATTCAGGGCACAGACAGCAACGATACTTTGACGGGTACCGGTGGCAATGACTTTATCGATGGTGGCGAAGGCGCTGACATGATGACCGGTGGCCAAGGCAACGACACCTATTATGTGGACAATACCGGCGATGTGGTCAAAGAGGAAGAAAATCAAGGTAACGATACAGTCTTTAGCAGCATTAACGGCTACACGTTAACCGCTCATGTTGAAAATCTCACATTGTTGGGCAACCTTGATTTGAATGGTAACGGCAACAACCTGGTCAATCTACTCACCGGGAACGACGGCAACAATGTGCTGGATGGTGCTGCCAATGCCGATACGATGATCGGAGGCAAGGGTGATGACACCTACATCGTTGACAATACTGGCGATGTGATCATTGAGCAGGAGAACGAAGGTAACGACACAGTAGTCAGTAGTATTAACTATGTGTTAGGCGCCCCCCTTGAAAATCTTATACTGAGTGGCAACGCCGGTGTGGGTACCGGCAATAACGGTAACAACATCCTGACGGGTAATAGCGGTAATAACACCCTCAATGGTGGTGCGGGTAACGATACCCTAGTGGGAGGCTTGGGCGATGATACTTATCTTTTCGGCCGCGGGGGTGGTACTGATACTATTGTCGAAGCCGGTGGAAGTCAGGACAAGCTGCAATTGGGTGCCAATATTAGCCTTGATGATTTGTGGCTGAAATGGACTACTAGTGGTCAAGATGTCGATACGCTAACCATAGGTTTGGGGAGTGCCGATGTCAGTGAAACTTATGCGGCAGTTCAGGACGAAGTCACTTTACTGTCGGCGACCAGTTCAGCGGGGAAAGTTGAGAGCTTAAGCCTCAGTAATGGCACAGTGGTTGACTTGCAGTTATTGATTAGCGCTATGGCGAGCTTTGCGCCGCAGCAAGCCGGCTCAGGCGTACATTTGGCCGATGCAACAGTGAAAAACCATCTTGTACAAAACCTCGTTATTCCTGGGTGATGAGTCAATTTTCCAACATTATTTTTGAGTCAACCGCTTGGTTTTGAGAGTTGAAACTAATATTATTAGTATCTTGTACTATGAAGTCTGTGATTGTCTTTACTTAAGGAGAAGGGCAAGTGGAAAATAAAATTGTGTTTGTAGACCGGATTGAAAGTGCTGGTATCTCTGCCGGGGTCGTGAGGTTGAATTTTTCTACCGAGATACCTCAGCAAGTACGTGAAGCCGGTAAAGAGCCTGAGCACACACTAGAGTTGCAGTTGGTACTGCCAATTGTAGGGTTTGCCCAATCGTTCCGGCTGCTTGAAAATTTGGTTCAGCAAGTCCGTGCAGCAAATAATCCTGCGGCAGCAGCAGAAGCGGGTGGTGATGCAGTAGCCACCTCTGTTGTACCTGCTACTACGGAAGAGTCCACTGCTTCAGCGGCCAGCGCTCGTCGCCGTCCTGGTAATAATAATTAAAATTTTGTCCCTAAACTTGGAGAATCAGAATGAGTACTGCTAAAACAACGGTAACCGTAGAGTTGCAATATCCGATTGAAAACGAAGGAAAAACTCTCAAGACAATTACTATGCGCCGCCCTACAGTAGGCGACTCTGTTACGGTGCAGCAGGGTGCTAGTGGCGCAGCAGAGGTTGAGCTGCGTCTGGTGTCCCTTTTGTCTAGCCTTTCCATTGAGACCATTGCCAAGTTGGATATGAAGGATTATGTTCAGGTGCAGTCGGTGATGCGTGAAATGATGGGCTAACAGAATTTGATGCCCTCCTGAGGTTTTTGCTAAGGCCTCAAATATTCAGACAAGTCAGAGTTCTCTGCCTCTAACTTGTCTGAGTAGACTGATTTAACTTGCTGTGCATTCTGTGCGTTTCATATAGCGAAATGTTCAGCCATGCCATCTTCGATGAGGGTTGTTGTTCGTGCTTGAGACTAGTAAAACGCAATCCATTAATAGGTTGTTGAGCCAGGTGCGGCAAGCAGTCGACACCGGCAATTTTGAGCGCGCCGTTGAAATTGCTGAAATCGCCGTAAACTTGGCACCCAATGAAGCAAATACGTGGAATGCTCTCGGAGTCGCTCTCAGGGCTTCGGGTCGGCCGCAGTCAGCCTTGTTGATGTACCGCCGAGCGTTTGATGTGGCTGGTCAGCAACCGACAACGTTTGGTGGAAATTTCGCCAACGCACTAACTGATTTGGGGCGGTTCGAAGAAGCAATTGCCTGGCATGAAAATGTTGTTGGAAATATCCCTTCATCTCATGGCTGGAATAACTTTGGACGCACTTTGCGCAAAGCGGCTAGATATGAGCGCGCTCTTGAGGCCTACGAGGAGTCGATCAGATTAAATTCCGAGAATTATGATTCTCAGTTTGGCCGAGCTATGGCGCTGTTGGCTTTAGGAGACTATGCACGGGGTTGGCCCGCATTCGAGTTTCGTATGCGTTTACCGGAGTTTCGCGCAAAATATTATCCGCCTGACGATACGCCTTATTGGGACGGTAGGCCTTTGCCAGCAGATTCTGCTTTGTTTATCTGGCCGGAGCAGGGTTTTGGTGATTCAATTTTATCTACACGATTTCTTCCTCTGATTAGAAAGCATGTTGGGCGAATTCTGCTCGGCGTCAAACCTGAACTTAAACGACTGTTCCAGGGTTTGTCTTGTATCGATGAATTGGTGCAACTGGGTGAAGCAATACCCGCACACACCGCACATGCCCCAATTATGAGTTTGGCTCGGCATGTGATGACTTCGTTAGGCGATCTACCGCCTCCGATTCCCTTTCATGTGCCGGCTGAGGCCACTGAAAAGGTGGCTCCTTTGCTGGCGCGGGCTGAAGGGCGCACGAAGGTAGGTATTGTTTGGTCGGGGTCCCATACTTTTTCTGAAAATTCAACACGAGCTGTCAAATTGGAGCGTTTTCTGCCTCTGGCGGAAATTCCTGGGGTGCAGCTCTTTAGTCTGCAGAAAGGGCCCAAGGCTCAAGAGCTGGCAGACGCACGCGTTGGCGCAGCCATTATAGATTTGGCACCATATCTTTCCGATTTTGCAGATACTGCAGCGGCAGTACAGGCTTTGGATTTGATCATCATGACTGACTCTTCGGTGGCGCATTTGGCGGGATCTCTTTCCAAACCAGTGTGGAATTTGCTCTCGCATGCTACGTACTGGCTGTATTTGCAGGAAAGAAGTGATTCACCATGGTATCCAAGCATGCGTCTTTTCAGGCAACCAAGCCCGGGTGACTGGGATAGCGTATTTTGTTCAGTCAAGTCTGAACTTGCAATATTCTCCGAGCAAACTACTGCTGCCGCAGGGGATGGAAAAAAATGACTCGCGAACAGGCCACTACATCAAATTCCCAGGTCGACTCCGGGCTGGGTTCTCTTTTGATGATGGCAGGTTTTCATAGCATAGCAGCCGATCCCGAAAAAATCATTCACGAATTTGGCCGGGAACCATTTTCTGTCAATACTTTGTTGCTTGCTGCGCAGTCTCTGGGCATGAAGGCTCGGTTAGTCAAGCAGGACCCAGAGCGACTAGACCGATGCCCCTTGCCTGCAATAGCCATTGATCGAGATGGTGGTTTTCTGATACTGGCCAAATATGACTCAGGGGATACGTTGGATTCTAACACTCCACGCGTATTGGTACAACGACCGGGCGGCTCTCCAGAGGTGCTGACGATTGATGTATTTCTTTCACTTTGGTCTGGACAACTGGTTTTTTTGACTTCAAAAGCCAGTTATGCTGGTGATGTGGCACGGTTCGATTTCACTTGGTTTATCCCGGCAATAGTCAAATATCGGCGACTGCTCGGCGAAGTTTTGTTGATCTCACTGGTATTGCAAATCATCGGTTTGGTAACGCCACTGTTCTTCCAGGTGGTTATGGATAAAGTATTGGTTAACAATGCGATGAAGACGCTGAATGTCATCGCTATTGGTTTAATATGCGCGATAATTTTTGAAATTTTGTTGACCGGTATACGCACCTACGTTTTCGCCCACACCAGCAGTAAAATTGACGTCGAACTCGGTGCTAGGCTTTTTCGGCACCTTCTGAATCTTCCGATCTCGTATTTTCAAGCACGCAGGGTAGGTGATTCGGTCGCGCGTGTGCGCGAACTGGAGAATATTCGAAGTTTTTTAACCGGTAACGGCTTAATGGTTGTGCTGGATGTCATGTTCTCTATCATTTTTATAGCTGTAATGCTTTGGTATAGCGCCAAACTCACTCTTATTGTAGTGATCTCAATACCGATCTACGTTGCACTGTCCATCATTTTTACTCCGGTTATTCGTGCACGTTTAGATCAAAAATTTAACAAGGGTGCTGAGAATCAGGCCTTTTTGGTTGAAACGATTAGTGGGGTGGATACAGTAAAAGCTATGGCCGTAGAGCCACGTTGGGTGCATAAATGGGAGCAGCAATTGGCTGGATATGTTGCCGCTGGACTTGCAGTGTCCAACGTGGGTGTTTTGGCTAATGGCGGCGTTAATCTGGTCAGCAAACTGGTAACTGCCGGTATTATGTGGATGGGGGCCACCTTGGTGATTGACGGCAAGATGACAGTTGGCGAATTGGTAGCATTCAATATGCTTGCCGGGCAAGTTTCATCACCGATTTTAAGATTGGCTCAACTTTGGAATGATTTCCAACAAGTCGGAATTTCCATGAGTCGACTTGGCGATATTTTGAATACACGTACTGAAATTTCTGGCGACAAAACGCGTATTCCTGAGGTGCAGGGTTCTGTAGAGTTTGATCAGGTGTCGTTTCGTTACCGCCCAGACACCCCCGATGTTTTGCGCGCTGTCAATCTGAAAATTGAACCCGGCGAAGTGATTGGGATTGTAGGCCGTTCTGGATCGGGAAAAAGCACACTGACAAAATTGGTGCAGCGCTTGTATGTGCCAGATCGAGGCAGGGTATTGATTGACGGGCAGGATATTGGAATAATTGATACTACTTCACTCCGGCATCAGATAGGCGTAGTACTGCAGGAAAATAATCTTTTTAACAGAAGTGTTCGCGACAATATCGCCCTTGCTAACCCTGTATTGCCGATCGAGGACATTATTGAAGCAGCAAAGCTGGCAGGTGCGCATGAGTTTATTTGCGAACTGCCCGAAGGATATGACACTATAGTTGGCGAGCATGGTACTGGTCTTTCGGGTGGGCAGCGTCAGCGAATCGCGATCGCCCGAGCTCTCATCACAAATCCACGCATATTGATCTTCGATGAGGCCACTAGCGCTCTTGACTACGAGTCTGAAAAAATTATACAGGACAATATGAGTCAGATATGTTCGGATCGTACTGTTTTGATTATTGCGCACCGGCTATCTGCTGTACGTGACGCAAATCGGATTGTAGTACTGGAGCGTGGCCAAATTGCCGAGATTGGTACCCACGCTGATCTGCTTAAAAACCCGCAAGGGATCTATCGCCACCTTTACCAGTTACAGTTAGGAAATCAGAGTGAAGCCTCATCTGACTCTTTAGTTGCATCTGAATCTGGCAGGGGTCAAGCATGAGCATCAAGCACCGTGTCGAAGCCTTTGCTGAATTATTCAGTCGGTACAAGACTATTTTTGTTCATTTCTGGGCCAAGCGCCACGAGATGACCGGAAAAGTTTTGATGGAGCATGAGGCGGAATTTTTACCTGCTGCTTTAGCCATACAGGAAAAACCGATATCACCGACAGTACGTTTGGTGGGGCGCTTATTGATGGCCATGCTTCTAGTATTATTAACGTGGTCAATCTTTGGGAAACTCGATATCGTTGTTAATGCTCAAGGCAAGATTATTCCGAGCAGCTACACCAAAACAATTTCAGCAATTGATACTGCGAGTGTCCGCGCTATCTATGTTAATGAAGGGCAGTACGTCAAGGCCGGCGATTTATTACTTGAACTGGATAGCAGCGCTTCTGATGCAGAACGCGACAAGGCAGCCGGTGATCGCGTTATTGCATTTCTGCAGACGCTACGTGCCAGAGCGCTGATTGATGCAATCGATAATGCTCGCCCACCTGTCTTACCTCAGGCTGATGGTGTTCCTCAGCAAAAATGGGAAGCTGCCAGACAACAGCTTGACGGTCAGTACCGTGACTTTAGAGCAAAAATGAAACGTCTGGAGGGGGATATAGCCCGTTATCAGGAAGCTTTGCCACTGGCAACACAACGAGCAGCCGATTACAAGGCACTCTCGGTTTATGGCGATGTTTCACACCACGCATGGTTGGAAAAAGAGCAAGTGCGGGTTGATTTGGCGGGCCAATTGGCTGAGGCAAAAAACCAGTACGACGTCTTGATTGCAGACACCAGGCGCAATGCATACGAGCAGTTGACGGAGGGCACTAAACTTGCAGCAGCTTCACAGCAAGATGTCTTGCGTTCTGATGCTCGCAGCAAGCTTCTGAAAATCACTTCACCCGTAGATGGTACGGTACAACAGCTCGACGTACATACTGTTGGGGGTGTAGTCTCTGCTGCAAAACCCCTAATGTTTATTGTGCCAGCTCAAACTCAGGTAGAGGTTGAGGCTTTTCTCGAAAACAAAGATGTTGGGTTTGTGCATGAGGGCCAGTCAGCTGCAGTCAAAATAGATACCTTTGACTACACAAAATATGGAACCATAATCGGCAGGGTGAAACACGTTTCGAACGATGCAATCTCAGATGAAAAGAGAGGGCTAATCTATTTAACCAGAGTTGGTCTGGAGAGTTCCGCTATTAATGTAAAGGGCAAAGACGTACCGCTCTCGCCTGGAATGTCAGTAAGTGTGGAAATCAAGACAGGTGACAGACGTGTAATTCAATATCTCCTGAGTCCCCTTGTCAGGCATCAGCGTGAGAGTCTTAATGAGCGTTAACTCTGCACCCTATCTGAGGGCGCTCAACTTTCGAGTGGTGCTTTTCGCAGTCTTTACACTACTGCTACCGGGTTCAGCTGCCAGAGCACTCGATGTGAGTGCTCCATTTACAGATCCTTTGAGCACTCTTCCCGAGATCATACGAACTGGTGTCACCTTGCCGGGAGATGCCGCCCCCTTTCCATGTTCAGAGGATAAAGATTTTTCCACCTCGTTAACGTTGGCTGAAGCGGTGGACATCGCGCTATGTAATAACCCTCAAGTGAAAGCAGCATGGGCTTCTATCAAAATCCAAGCCAGTGAGCTTGGCCAGGCGCGAGCTTCGTACTTACCTTCGGCCTCGATAACTACCAATCGTTTACAAACTTCTACTAAGTACCCACGTCAGAATGGACAAGACACGGTTGCAACAGGCGATGCAATAGCCGCCACATTTTCCTGGCGTATTTTTGATTTTGGTGGCAGAGAGGCAAATCGCCAGTCTGCTAATCAATTGTTGATCGCTGCAATTTCTAGTCATGATGCCGTCTTACAAAAAACTCTTTCAAATTTGGTACAGGCTTATTTCGACGCACAATCAGCACAGTCGGAACTACGTACGAAAATGAAAAATCTGGAAATTTCTGACGGCATTTTAGCTAGTGCACGTCGGCGTGAAGAACGAGGTTTGGGCTCTCGTACCGAGACATTACAAGCAGCGACACTACATGCGAAGGCCGCTCTTGAGAGAGGAAGAGCTGTTGGTACTAACCAACGTGCCCAGGCAATCTTGGCCTATGCACTTGGGGTATCAATTAAAACCCCAATTACGCTTTCTGAAGATCTGCGAGACGACAAAGAAATTGAGATACTGCGACTTGATGATTGGCTGACAATTGCTACTGAATCACACCCGTCGATAAAAGCGGCTCGCGCGCAATGGGAGGCCGCAAAGTATAAAATTGCCTCTGCACGTTCCGAGGGTTTGCCAACTTTTGATTTTTCGGCAAGTTATAACGAAAATGGTTATCCGGGGCAGGGTCTTTCTGCGGTAAAGACCCAAGTAACAACTATTGGTATCTCAATGACGATACCTGTATTCGATGGCTTTTCCCGTACTTACAAAATCAGAGGCGCAGAGTCTTTGGCGGATCAGCGTCGCGCTGAGCTTGATGATATTGAAAATAACGTTTTGTCGGAAATTGTCAAGGCACACGCGGACACGCTGGCTTCAATTCTGAATTTACAGGCGGCAGATAACTTGTTGAATGCTGCACAAGAATCCATGAATGGCGCGCAACGTAAATTTGAAAAGGGCGCAGCAGACATTAGCGAAATACTTAATACGCAAACTGCATTATTGGATGCCCAGCAAGAGCATGTCAGGAGTTTGGCGGAATGGCGTTCTGCCCGGCTGAGATTGCTTGCTGGCGCTGGTGTGTTGGGACGGACTTTTTTACATACTACCAAGTATCAGAGGGAAAAAATCAGCTCTTATCAGTAGTGTCCGGTTAAAAGTCGAATAAATTCAATTGGTTAGCGGAATTGTTTTGGATATTAAGTGGGGTGTTGTCTGCAAAGGCTTGAAATAGCTGGGTTTTTTCGAAAACCGACACCGATAGAATCTGTAGCAAAGTGTAGAGAGAGGCATCGAGTTGCAACTCCTTTTTGACAATGGCAATCAGCACATAGGTCGATACGGCGCACCAGATTTGCGTTTTGACGGCGTTCTCGCTCGTGCCCAGGAATTTCTTGATACGCAGATGCTGCTTGATCCACTTGAAGAACAATTCCACCTGCCAGCGATTCTTGTACAGTGCGGCAATCGTCAGCGGCGGCAGCGTTGTATTGTTGGTCAGAAAGATCAGGTTCTTGCCCGAGGCCGGGTCTTTGAATTTGATACGACGCAAATGCTCGGGGTAGTCCTGCGAAACGTAATAGCCGTTCAATGCGATGATCTGGTCGCACATCACGCCCGTCTCTTTGTCGCTGTGCGCGGAATACACGCGGCGCGCATTCATATTGCTTTTGGCGCGCGTCACAAAGAAAGCGCCCGCCTGATGCATCTTGTACAGTCTGGAAAAATCCAGATAGCCGCGATCCATCACATAGAATGCCCCTGCCTCGGTCGGCAGGAAGTCCAGCACATTCACCTCGTGCAGCTTGCCGTCGGAAATGTGGATGAAAGCCGGAATGGCGCCACGCAAGTCCAGCAAGGTGTGCAGCTTGATCGCCGCCTTGGCCTGGCGAAACGGCGCCCACTCGAACAAAGACAGGCACAGGTCGATGGTCGTAGCGTCCAGGGCGTAGACGGTATTGCTCAATTCCAGTCCGAGATCGCAATCGCTGTAGAGCTTGCGAGCGCGTCGAATCAACAAGGCCGCCACATCGGCCCAGATGCGCCAGTCGCGCGAGTCGTTGGCATCGGCCAGGGTGGAGCGATGCACGCGGTGACGCAATCCCATCGCGTAAAGCTTGCTGGCATTGGCAGCCAAAGTGGCTTCGATGTCGCGCAGCGATTCGCGCCAAGTCAACTGCGCAAACGCCATGACGCGAAATTGTTCGGCGCAGGTCATGCGGCGCACGCCAAAGTTTCCATCGTAGCGATCCACGATGCGGGTAAAACTCGTCCACGGCACAAACTCCATGATTTGTGCAAACAGCGTCTTGCCAACATTCATGGCGAGTCTCCCAGGACATTAATCCCGGGAAAATACCGAAAAATGCATGTTCAAGATTCAAATCGGCACCAAATAAAATCGCCTGAAAAGCCGCGCCAGTCTTGGCTTTCGGGTAAGTTGCGTTCAATTTAACCGGACACTACTGATCCATTTATGATGTTAAACTGATGCGGGTGTATGAATCGTTTTCTATTAAAAATGTCGACAATGCTTATTATCAGAACCGTGGTAAATAAATTGTGTGCATTCCGCTGGCTGTTGAACGGGGTTGCCAAACGTTTGTTCCTGCTGTTCGTTTTTATTTGTTTATGGGCGTGTGGTGGCGGTACTTTTGTCACCTCCCCCCCCTTGCTCAATATCAAGGCGCAAGGGATTAAAACCTTGCAGTTCTATTGGCCAGCCGTATCTGACGCCCAAGAATATCGACTTCTCGAGGACACCTCAGGATCAGGTGATTTCACTCAGATAGCGACTTTAAATGCCGGTATCACGAACTATGACTATAGTTTGCCTTCAATATCAGCACGTGTGAATGCACGCTATCGATTACAATCTTGTAATAGGGCAGGTTGCAGTAATAGTCGGACAGATGTTTCCGCAATTCCCGCCCTAAATCAAGCTATTGGTTATATAAAAGCCTCAAATACCGATGCCGATGATCGATTTGGCTGGTCGGTTGCTATATCTTCGGACGGTAACACACTGGCGGTTGGTGCCTACGACGAAGATAGCGATGCTACTGGCGGCAATAATGCAACAAGCAATTCTGGTGCCGTATATATATTTAGCCGTAGTGGTAATGCTTGGGTTCAAGAAGCATTGATTAAAGCCTCAAATACTGATGCTGATGATCGATTTGGCTGGTCGGTGGCACTGTCGGGGGATGGCAACATATTGGCAGTAGGTGCCCCCAACGAGGACAGCAACGCTAAAGGAATAATTGGCGCAGATCAGATCAATAACCTCGCCCCTAATGCTGGCGCTACCTATATATATTCGCGTAATGGCAGTACTTGGCTGCAACAGGCCTACATTAAAGCTTCAAATACCGACGCGGGTGATTTCTTTGGTGCTGCACTTGCTCTATCTATTGATGGCACCACACTGGCGGTAGGTGCTTATGGTGAGGGTGGTATCACGACAGGTACCAGTGGGTCTGGCCAAACTGATAATTCAGCACCAAATTCTGGCGCTGCTTATGTATTTATACGAAGTGGAAATAACTGGACACAACAAGCCTACATTAAGGCATCAAATACAGACGCAGGCGATCAATTTGGTTGGGCGCTTGCATTATCAGGTGACGGTGCCATGCTTGCAGTCGGAGCGTACAACGAGGACAGCAATGCTATGGGCACATCCGGCTCTGGTCAGGCGAGTAATTCCGCAGAAAATTCCGGCGCTGTGTATGTCTTTACCCGCAGCGGGACTGGCTGGTCACAACAAGCCTATATCAAAGCTTCTAATGCGGAAAAAAATGACGTATTCGGTATTAGTGTGGCACTGTCGGCAGACGCTAGTACTTTGGCAGTTGGAGCTTATGGTGAAGCGAGTAATGCTACAGGTACCAGCGGCTCCGGCCAATCTGACAATAGTAAGGCTTTTTCCGGGGCTGTGTATGTCTTTACGCGCAGCGGGACTAGTTGGTCACAACAAGCCTACATTAAAGCTTTCAACACCGATGTTTTATATTATTTTGGTGCAGCAGTTGCATTATCTGCTGACGGTACCACGCTGGCGGTGGGCGCTTACGGCGAGACTAGTAATGCCAAAGGTATAGGCGGCATTCAGACTGACTTGGCAATTTATGCGGGTGCGGTGTACGTATATACGCGCAACAACGGGACATGGAACCCACAAGCTTATCTAAAAGCACCAAATAGCGACGAAAACGACAACTTTGGCTCTGCCCTGGCATTGTCATCGAATGCACTCACTCTAGCGGTTGGTGCATATGGTGAAAGCAGCAGCGCCATGGGAACAATCAATGCAGAGGGGCTACAGTCCAACAATTCTGCAACAAAAGCTGGCGCAATTTATATATATTAGCAAGGGGCAGGGTGGATATTGCCGTGTCACTGGCTCTCATATAATATGAAATTGCAATTGGCTGGCTAATGTCACACTTTGCATAGTTGACTGTCTTAATCCCCATTTGGCCCTACGCGCCCTAGATAAGTGCATGGAACTATGCAACTTCCACAGTGTGCTATTTTTCACACATGAGGAAATTCAGATCAACCCTGGTGTGGAATGGGTCAATATAAACCAAATAAACGATATACAAGCCTATAATCGTTTTATCCTTAAAGATCTGGCTGCCCATATCAGTACAGATTTCGCTCTGCTGATCCAGTGGGACGGATACATCTTAGATACGCAGTATTGGCGATCGGATTTCATGGACTACGACTATATTGGCGCAAGATGGCATTGGCAACTTCAATGGCTAATACGGCTAATGGTCGTACATTTTTTCTGAACAATGCCAGAACCAGAGCTAATCCGAGAAGATTCATGAAAAGGTGCGCCCAGGTCAGATGCACCCAAACCCCAGTTACCAGACGCCAGACTTCGCCTTCAAGTACCAGCACTCGATCATACTTGGCGAACTCAACAGGAGCCAGAAACTGTACTGTTACTGTGACTACGATGATATAAAACAGCGCAAAGCTGGGAGAGGTTCGCAATGGTAATTCCCCCTGAAATTAAGCAGATTTAAAAGTAGAATTTTCTTATCATGATTTGAAGGAAGTTTTCCAGGAAGAAATCACCAGTCCATGGTCGGTATTTGCATCGCACTCAATCAACCAGCTCACGTACCGCATGCTGGCGATACCGCTGAAGTGATGGCGCCGAGCGGTAAGCACGAAGTGGAGATTATCGACATCAAATACGTTTGATGGCTTGATCGCGCTAACCATGTTTTTTCTAGCTTTAACTTTGGCGCTGCCGTTGTTTCAGTAGTCAGCAGCCTCATGTATTGCGCAGAGCAAACGAAGCGTTTCAGCATGATAGGGATTTAGGGCAAGAATCGCAGCGCATTTTTCTTGTGCATTTTTAAGTTCACCGTCTTTGAATGATCGCTGCGCTTCATTTAAAAATTGAATGATCTGTTTGATTAGAGACCGATCATATATCCAGAGAATTTTTCTAGATGAAAACTCTTTTTCATGGTGTGGGTGGTGTTGAACGTCGGCGCGCATTTCATAAAAAACAGAGTATTTTTCGCTTCCCACCCATGACTTGTATTTAAGCAATTCTCGAAAAATTAGGCGGTCTTCTCCAGTGCCATCAGGAAATGCGGATAACGCCCAGAGGGGAAATAAGGAGTGGCAAACCTCTTTGTTAACCAGTAAACAACTGGGGCTTACAAAGCCACCAAATCGCTGCAGATTAATTCCGCGCCCCGGCCCTAACGAATCCCATTCATCTCGGCAAATAGGCCATTCGGTATCTTGGTCTACGAACCAACGATACGAAAATGCCCAAGCCTTATCCGAGATCGCAGACAGCAGGCTCGATAAGTGATCAGACCCCCACCAATCGTCATCATCCAGATAAGCAATAAAGCGACTGTTCGCGGCGTAACTTAGGATCGTGCGGATCGCCCCGCTGTATTGGTTTGAATAAATTCCACCATGACGAATGGATGTTGAATAACCAAGGTCTAATGTCGTGATACAAACATTTTCTGGGCGCTCTCGTAAAAGAACATCAAGACAATTGGCGTCGCCTAAGTGCTTATCGATTCCGATCAGTATTTGAATACGGCCAGACAAGTCTTGGTTGTAGACAGAGCGCACGGCGCGCAACAGTGTCGGGCGTAAAACGGTGGGGATAACAACGGCGACATCAAATTTTTTTTGAATATCAAGCGGCATTGTCGATTCGCAAACTGTATTCTTCAATGCCATTTTTCCCTCAGTGGAGTCTGAAAATGTTTGCAGTATTTTACTGCCGATTTGACCCTGACACCATATCGAAAATAAACAAGCGGCATTCCAGCGCACCGTTGAATACGGGGATTTTTCTTTTGGGCTGCAGCCGTAACTGTCGAGGTAAATTCATATCATTCGAAATCAGCGCGACACGCCAGCCGGCAAAGTGTTTTTTGAGTGTGCTGGCAAACTCAGCGTAGAAAGCAGCATCGGGAATCGCACTGCTGTCGGCAGACTGTACTTCCTGGCCATGCCGCAGGCCAATGCGCTCACCATAGGGCGGGTTGCCGAGTATCAGACCGGGTTGATCGCTGAGTGGGCGCAATTCCCGCGCATCGAGCATGCTGACCTGAATCTCGACCCCGGCACGCTTGGCATTTTGACTGGTCATGCCACAGGCTTTGCCAGAAATATCATTGGCCAGAATCGGTACCGGACAGCGTTCGAGCCGTTGTTGTTCGGCTTCTGTTTTGAGTTGTCGCCATAGGCCGCGATCAAAATTTTTCAGTTTTTCAAAACCGAAAGGGCGCGCAATGCCCGGTGCAATGTGTTGTGCGATATGGGCGGCTTCAATGGCAATAGTGCCGCTGCCGCAGAACGGGTCAATCAAGTGCTGGGACCCATTCCAGCCCGCCAGATGCAGCAAGCCTGCTGCCAGATTTTCACGCAATGGTGCCAGCCCTTTTTCCAGCCGCCAGCCGCGCTTGAACAAGTTTTCGCCCGAGGTGTCCAGATATAAGGTGGCGTGACGCTCGGTCAGAAAAACATGAATGCGCACGTCAGGGGCTTCAGTATTAACGCTGGGACGCGCCCCCGTGGCTTCACGAAACTGGTCGCAAATGGCGTCTTTAACGCGCAAGGTAATGAAGTCCAGACTTCTGAGCGGTGACTTGATGCCAACCGTTTCGACTTTAATGGTGTTGTCGGTGTTGAACCACGCGCGCCAGTTGACACTACCAGCCAGACGAAAAATGTCGTCTTCCTGTTGATAAGGAGCTTCAGCCACGCGACGTAGTACCCGGCTGGCAACGCGTGAGCGTAAATTGACCCGGTAAGCCAAGTCTGCAGCTCCGGCAAACGCTACTCCCCCCGCGGTGGGCTGAATGCGTTGCGCACCGCAGGCATTTAACTCCTCGACTAGCGCCGGTTCCAGTCCACGCGGACAGGGCGCAAACCAGTGTACTAACTCAGAACGGTTTGAAGATGACAAGAGTGACAGTGCCTATGAGGACGACGACAGGAAGTTCATTGATCCAGCGATAGAACACATGGGAACGGCCATTACGGTCATGCTTGAAATCGAGCATGAGCTTGCCGAGCCAGAGGTGGTACAGCACCAGCAAAAAAACCAGTGTCAGCTTGGCATGCATCCAGCCCATGCCAAAGCCCACGCGCCAGCCACCCCACAGCCACAGACCGAACACCAGGGTCAGGACTGCACCCGGGGTCATAATGCCCCAGAACAGTTTGCGTTCCATGATTTTGAAGCGCTCCTGACTGATTTTGTCTTCGCTCATGGCGTGGTACACAAACAGGCGTGGCAGATAAAATAATCCGGCAAACCAGGTCACCATGAAAATAATGTGCAGCGTTTTGAGCCAGAGATAAGTAGTTTCCATATCAAGTCCTGATTTGTCCAGAGCCAAGTACAATCCATTTGAGTGAAGTCAGCCCTTCGAGCCCTACCGGACCACGTGCGTGTAGTTTGTTGGTGCTGATGCCAATTTCTGCTCCCAGGCCATATTCAAAGCCATCGGCGAAGCGGGTTGAGGCATTGACCATGACCGAGGCCGAATCGATCTCACGTAAAAAGCGCATGGCTTTGGAATAATTTTCCGTCACGATGCTATCGGTGTGCTGTGAACCGTAGGTGTTGATGTGGTCGATCGCAGCATCGAGACCAGCGACCACCCTGATCGACAAAATCGGCGCCAGATATTCGGTGCGCCAGTCTTGTTCCGTCGCTGTATTCATGGGCACTATGGCGCGTGTCGGTTCATCACCGCGCAATTCAACGCCCTTGTCCTGATAAATTTTGCACAACGGCGGCAGGACACGCGAGGCGATGCCCTGCGCCACCAGCAAGGTTTCCATAGTGTTGCACGGTGCATAGCGCTGCGTTTTGGCGTTATCGGCAATGCGTATTGCCTTGTCAAGGTCAGCCTCATCATCAATATAGACATGACAAATGCCGTCC
This sequence comes from Burkholderiales bacterium UBA4657, assembly GCA_002405475.1. GTDB lineage: Bacteria > Pseudomonadota > Gammaproteobacteria > Burkholderiales > Burkholderiaceae_E > UBA4657. The sequence goes on from DHLX01000029.1 coordinate 17,262, forward strand.
AGGTGTTTGATGACCGGCACCGTGGCTTCTTTGGCAATACGTTCGATCAAGCCTTTGCCGCCACGCGGTACGATAACGTCGATGTATTCTGGCAGGGTAATCATGGCACCTACCGCAGCACGATCGGTCGTTTCAATGACCTGTACCGCGTCAGGCGGCAGACCGGCGACAGCCAGACCTTGTTGTACTAAAGCTGCGAGCGCTGTGTTGCAGCGTATGGCTTCAGAGCCACCGCGCAGTACCGTGGCGTTACCACTCTTAATGCATAGCCCGGCAGCATCGACCGTGACGTTTGGCCGCGCTTCATAAATAATACCGATGACCCCTAAGGGCACACGCATTTGTCCGACCTGTATGCCAGTGGGACGGTAACGTAAGTTCAGCATTTCGCCAATCGGGTCAGGCAAATTGCTGATTTGCTCCAGCCCTTCTGCCATGGTGTCAATGGCCTTGTCAGACAAGGCCAGGCGTTCGACTAAAGCCTCGGGCAAGCCTGCGGCCTGAGCCGTTGCCAGGTCTTCGGCGTTAGCCTGTTTTAACAGGTGGCGCTGTGCGCGTATGGCCTCGGCAATATGCAGCAGGGCAGCATTTTTTTGTGCCGTGCTGGCGCGCGCCATGGCGCGGCTGGCAGCGCGGGCACTTTGTCCTAGGGACTGCATCAGCGTCGAAATATTAGTTTTACTATCCATGATCATGACCTTAAAACGCAAGCTTACCGCAAAGGCATCAGTGACAGCCCCAGCGCCAGTAAATCGACCCAGGGTTCGCCCGTCATACTCTCGCGTTGCGCCGCCTGGGGCAGACCTTTGGCAGCCTTGTCCAGAGCGGCGCAGCGTCGTATGGCCTCAGCCAGTTGCGCACGACTCAGGCGCTGAACCATACCTGGCAGTAGTCGTTCACGTGCCCCCCAGACTCTGAGTTCGCGCAAAATAGAGCTCATCGCCTGACCCGACTCGGTAGCACACTTGACGCGCCATAGCGTACGCAATTCTTCCGCCATGGTCCACAGCACCAGTGGCAGCGCTTCACCTTCTGCCTGTAAACCATAGAGCATACGTGCGTAGCGCGCAGCATCAGCGGCTAGCAGCGCTTCGCTGAGCTTGAAGACATCGTAACGAGCCACATTCAGTACGGCATCCTGAACTTCTTCCAGCGTCAATTCGCGTGTCGGGTAGAGCAAGCCCAGTTTTTGTATTTCCTGATGTGCGGCCAATAAATTACCTTCGACCCGATCGGCGATGAATTGGAGTGCTTCACGTGGCGCCGTTTGTTGCTGCTGTCGCAGGCGAGCTTGTATCCAGGCCGGCAGAGCTGGTCGTTCAATCGTATCGAGTGTGACAAAAATGGCGGCTTCCTGTAACGGCGCAAACCATTTGGCCGCTTTCATGTCGCGGTCGGGCTGTGGTAGCGTAATGAGCAGCACGGTGCTGTCGTCGCGCACCGGGCTTTGCGCCATTTGTTGCAGCATGGCCGAGCCTTCCTTGCCCGGTTTTCCGGTAGGAATGCGCAGTTCGATGATTTTTTTATCGGCAAACAAGGACAGACTGCCACTGGCAGCAGCGAAATGATCCCAGTCAAATTTGGGCGAGACGCTATGCACTTCGCGTTCTGAATAACCTGCTTTGCGCGCCGCATGGCGAATGGCATCGCAGGCTTCCATTTGCAGCAGAGCTTCGTGACCTGCCACGACATAAAGCGGTGCCAGAGCGTTCTTGCTAATGGCACTGCTCAGATGAGCAGCCAGGGCATCGGCCTTGAGCAACATGAGTGTATTACTTCTGAATGGCAGCAAGACGGCGCAATAGCTGTTGCACCATGTCGGTCTGCATGTCACGATAAAGTAAGGCTTCTTCAGATTCCTTCGCCAGCCGCGCATCTTCATTAAAGGTAATGTCGCGCTTGAGTGTAATGTCGGTCGCCGGAATGAATTCCCGGCCTTTGCCGTCGTGAACCCGAAAGTTGATCCGATAACGCAGGGTATATTCGCGTGCCCGACCGTCACGATTCACCGAGAGTACTTCTTTTTCACGCGTTTCGCTCAGTATGTCAAGTCTTGCTTCTGCTGCTTTGACATCATTGACCAATTGCACTTTGGCACTGCTACGCAGATTACGGCGTAATTCATTACCCAGACCAGAGCCCTCGGACACACCCAGAAACAGGGTGGCGAAGGGAATATCGGCCGAACCGCGTGGCCGAAAACCGCACGCAGACAAGCTTGAGATAGCCATTAGCGCGGCCGAATTCACTAAAACCATGCGGCGGGAAACAGGGGGCATATTCGGCATACTCCTCAGATCACGATATTGACCAGTTTACCCGGAACAACGATGATCTTTTTCACGGCTTGGCCTGAGATAAATTTTTCTACGGTCTCACTCGATAGAGCTGTCGCTTCAATGGCTGCCTTGTCGGCCTTGGCGGGCACCAGAATCGAACCTCGCAATTTGCCATTGACCTGAACCACCAGTTCAATTTCATCCTGCTTCAAGGCCTCGGCATCGACTTTCGGCCAGTCGGCATCGAGCAAGTCACCCAGTACCGCGGCATACCCCAGCTGCTGCCAAAGCACATGGGTAATGTGCGGTACAACCGGGTAGAGTACGCGTAACATGATACTAATCGTTTCACGCCAGGTTTCGATACTATCGGCAAAGCGCTCTTGTTCCGGACCGTCAAGCTTCGCCTCTTCGAGCGCATTCAGCATCTTCATACTGGCTGATACCACTGTGTTGTATTGCATGCGCTGGTAGTCAGCATCGGCTTGTTGCAGGCTCAAATGGATCTGGCGGCGTAAATTTTTGTGGGCTGCAGGTAGCAGCACCGGGTCAAAAGTAAAGGAATGCTGCATCAGCCAGTCGCGTTTGCCTTGACAAAAAGTCCAGAGCCGCTTGAGGAAACGGTGCGCCCCTTCAACCGCGGCATCGTTCCATTCCAGAGTCTGTTCAGGTGGCGCGGCAAACATGGTAAACAGACGAGCCGTATCAGCCCCATATTTGTCTATTAACTCCTGCGGATCGACCCCATTATTTTTCGACTTCGACATGGTGCCGACGCCCTCATACACAATGGCCGATCCATCGGTTTTGAGTCGGGCAGCGACGATGGCAACTTTGTCATCCAGCACATTTTCGACTTCATGCGGCCAGAAATATTCGATACCGCCTTTTTCATTCTTGCGGGAATAGATATGGTTCAGCACCATGCCCTGAGTCAGCAATTTTTTGAAGGGTTCGTTGAATGACAACAAGCCCAGATCGCGCATGACCTTGGTCCAGAATCGTGCATAGAGCAAATGCAGTACCGCATGCTCAATACCGCCAATGTATTGATCCATCGGCATCCAGTAGTCATTGCGTTCGTCCACCATCGCTTCGTCATTATCGGGTGAGCAATAGCGCATGTAATACCAGGAAGAATCGACAAAGGTGTCCATGGTGTCGGTTTCGCGCTGCGCTGGCTTGCCGCATTTCGGGCAGGCTACGTGCAGAAAATCTTCACGCTTATTCAAAGGGTTGCCGCTGCCATCAGGCACGCAGTCATCAGGCAAGACCACGGGCAAATCGGCGTACGGCACGGGAACATCACCGCAGTCGTCGCAGTGAATGATCGGAATCGGCGTGCCCCAATAGCGCTGGCGCGAAATACCCCAGTCACGCAGACGATAAGTGGTTTGTGCTTGACCCAGCCCCAGGGCTTGCAGATCCGCTGCTATCGCCGCTACCGCCTCGGTGTATTTCAGCCCATCATATTTGCCCGAATTAACGCATACACCATGTTCTTTATCGCTATACCAGTCTTGCAGCACGTCAGCATCAAAGCTTTTACCCACTACGTTAATAACCTGCTTGATGGCCAGACCATATTTTTTGGCGAAGGCGAAATCACGTTCATCGTGCCCCGGTACGCCCATGACGGCACCTTCGCCATAACCCGTGAGCACATAGTTGCCGACCCAGACCGGAATTTTTTCCTGATTCAAAGGATGAGTCACATACAGCCCGGTAAACACCCCTTTCTTTTCCATGGTCGCCATTTCAGCTTCGGTTGTGCCGCCTTTTTTGCAGTCTTCGACAAATGCCGATACTTGCGCGTCACGTTGTGCGGCATAGCTGGCCAGAGCATGTTCAGCAGCCACGGCGACAAACGTTACACCCATGATGGTGTCAGCGCGCGTGGTAAAGACACGCAATAATTTTTTCTCGCCTTCCAGTTCGTAAGGAAAGCCAAAGTTGACCCCGCCACTTTTACCGATCCAGTTTTCCTGCATCAGCCGCACACGTTCCGGCCAGCCGGACAGAAAGTTAGGGTGCTCGGGCTGGCTGACGCAATCCAGCAATTCCTCGGCATAACGCGTTATGTTCAGGTAATAACCCGGAATTTCGCGCTTCTCGACCGGGGCGCCCGAGCGCCAGCCTTTGCCGTCAATCACTTGTTCGTTGGCCAGTACAGTTTGATCGACTGGGTCCCAGTTGACCACCTGGGTTTTTTTGTAGGCGATGCCGTGTTCCAGCATTTTCAGGAACAGCCATTGATTCCAGCGGTAATACTCAGGGTCGCAGGTGGCGACCTCGCGTGTCCAGTCAATCGCCAGTCCCATCGCCTGCATCTGTTTTTTCATGTAGGCGATGTTGTCGTAAGTCCAGCGCGCGGGGGGCACCTGATTTTTCATGGCGGCATTTTCAGCCGGCAGGCCAAATGCATCCCAACCCATGGGCATGAGTACGTTATAGCCTTGCATGCGCAACTGCCGTGCCATCATGTCATTGATGGTGTAGTTGCGCACATGCCCCATGTGCAGTTTGCCACTGGGGTACGGCAGCATCGAGCAGGCGTAAAACTTGGGTTTGGGCTCACCACGTTTCCCGGCGGCGCTTTCAGTCACGCGATAGGCGTCGATGGCTTGCCAATGGCTTTGCGCGGCGGCCTCTACTTCCGCCGCTGAATATTTATTGTTTTGCATGTGGGCAATGATCAGTCAGTGTTGCAAATGACTCATTATATCGGTACGGGCTTGACGACAGCCCGGACTTTCATACACGATCTCAAATGTGCGATGCAGAATGAACTGACCTGATAGCGTTTACGACAAGAAATCAGGCGTCGTCTGGAGCTTTCAATGTTGGCATTGCCTGCTGTTGCCCCTGGCTATTCATGGGTTCGTCGCCTGGGATGGCGTCTCAAATTTTCCTTTTTAACGATATTGATGCTGCTAGCCCTGGCTCTGGGTTGGGCGGCTTTTTCTGGCACGGCTATGGCCTGGTGGGTGGGGGCAGTAGCATGCTTTGGGCTGGCGCTTTATCTGGTTTTGCTGATTTATGGAACCTCTAGCCAGGTCTTAACGCTGCTCAAATCGGGTTTGGTTGCAATGCGCGAGGGTCGTCTAGCTCAATCCATACAGATACCCAGCCAGGATGAGTTGGCTCAAATTGCCCATCTGGCCGATGATGTCAGTAACAACATTTCAGGTATGGTGGCTCATATTCGTAGCAGTGCGGTTGTACTGGGTATGGTTGGCCGAAAAATGTCAGCACAAAACGATGATTTGCAGGCCAGAGTCGAGAATCAGGCCGCCAGTTTGCAACAGACGGCAGCAACGATCGAACAGCTCTCCTCATCAGCGCAGATGACCGCCTCCCACTCGCGCGAAATCAGTGAGTTTGTACGGGTTGCTGCCAGACAAAGCCAGGAAAGTGGTCAGGCCATGAACAATCTGGTTGATACGATGAATAACATCGTAACCGGGTCTCGTGACATGCGCGAGTCTTTGGCCATCATTGACAGCATTGCTTTTCAAACCAACATCTTGGCGCTGAATGCCGCCGTTGAGGCCGCCAGAGCCGGGGAAATGGGTAAGGGCTTTGCCGTAGTCGCAACCGAGGTACGGGCACTGGCCAATCGCTGCGCTGAAGCGGCCAGCCAGATTGGTGAACTGGTGGCTAATGCAGTTTTGCAGGCAGAGCGCGGTGGTCAACTGGTACATGAAACCAAAGATCGTATTGATGGGGTACTGGACAAAGTTCAGCAGGTTGCGTCGACTGTCACTGAAATTTCTAATGCTGCTAGTGAGCAAAGCACCGGGATACAGCAGATTAGTCATGCCTTGAATCAGATAGACGAAATTACTCAAAGGAATGCTCAATTAGTCGCTGATGTTGCAGACAACGCCAGAAACCTGAATGGCCGGGCAGAGCGATTGGCGCACATGACTGCGCGTTACAAGTTGCGTCAAGGTACTGCCGATGAGGCTTATGACCTAGTGCAAAAGGCGATACAACATTGTCAGCATGTGGGTCTGGAACAGGGCCTGAAAGATATTTCAGCACCGGGTAATCTTTTCTTGGATCGTGACCTGTATATCTGGGGGCATAGCCTGGACTGTATTCATGCCTGCGACAGTCTTAATCCGGCTAAAAACGGCAATAATGATTACGATTTACAGGACGCTGATGGAAAATACATGGTGCGCGAATTTATTGCAGTGGGTCGTCAAGGGGGAGGCTGGGTTGATTACAAATACGCCAACCCTACGACCAAAGTAATCGCAGAAAAAACCTCGTACGTCGAGGAACACCTGGGCGTGGTATTCGGTTGCGGGGTTTATAAACCCAGCGAAAACTAGAGACCTTTAACAGTAGCACCAGGCTTGATGCCGCGCTTGCTGAACCAGCCCAGCTCCATTTCCAGAGCGTAGCGCGCTGCTTGACGGGCACAATGAACGGTTTCGGTTTTGGGCTGCATATCTTCAATATTGATAATGCGACCCTTATCATCGATAAACGCTACTGAAAGCGCTATGAGAGTGTTGCGCATCCACATGCAATGCTGGGTCTTTTCGTCGAAAACGAACAGCATTCCACCATTCGGTGGCAATTTCGTTCTGAACATGAGCCCGCTCTGGCGCTGAGGTGGGGTAGCGGCGACTTCGGCTTGAATGACGTGCATACCTATGGTCAGACGCTGGGTTGGCAGGGTCGGCTGCGGACCGTTTTGTGCCTGAACGTTCAGGCTGAAAAAAAACAGCAGACCCAAGGCAAGGGAGTGCTGAAGCTGATTTAAAAAACGGTGAAATGGGTGCATGGCGCAAGCATAAAACAAAAAAGGCAGGAAACCCTGCCTTTTAGAGAAGCGATAACCAGAATTACTTCTTGGCGTCAGCTTTTTTCTCTTCTTTCTTCTCTTCTTTCTTCATTTCTTTTTTGTGTTCTTTTTTCTCTTCTTTTTTGACTTCAGCTTTGGCAGGAGCGGCAGCAGGAGCGGCAGCTTGAGCAGAGGCGAAGGCAGGAGCAGCAAACATAGCAGCAGCGATCAAAGATGCAATCAGTTTCATTGTAAAACCTCTCATGAGTGGGTTAAAAAATGGTTGCCCTAATTTGGACACCAATCACAATAACGCACCGGAGCCTGTATGGTTGACATCGCGCTGTATTTTTTTCCTAAAAATAGCCAATCTGATGTTTTTTTACCGCTTTTGCGTCGTCGTGATAAACTCTTGTATCTTATATAAGACCTGATCTGGGTTTCTGCATCATCGTAATTCGCCCCCTATACGCCAGGAGATAGTTAATGTACCAACACATCAAAATTCCCTCGGATGGCCAGAAAATTATCGTCAATGCCGATTTTTCGCTTAGCGTGCCAGATAACCCCATCATTCCGGTGATGGAGGGCGATGGCACCGGCATGGATATCACTCCGGTCATGGTCAAAGTAGTGGATGCGGCCGTTGCTAAGGCCTACGGTGGCAAGAAAAAGATTCACTGGATGGAGATTTACGCCGGAGAAAAATCGACTCAAATCTATGGCCCCGATATCTGGCTACCGGATGAAACCCTGCATGCGCTGAAGGAATATGTGGTTTCGATTAAAGGCCCGCTGACGACCCCGGTAGGTGGCGGAATACGCTCGCTTAATGTGGCGTTGCGGCAGGAGCTGGATTTATATGTCTGTCTGCGTCCGGTGCGTTATTTCAAGGGTGTGCCCTCGCCCCTGAAACAGCCAGAAAAGACTGACATGATTATCTTCCGTGAAAATTCTGAGGACATCTATGCCGGGATTGAGTGGGCGGCTGAGTCAGAAGGAGCGAAAAAGGTCATAGATTTCCTGGTCAAGGAAATGGGCGTTAAAAAAATACGTTTTCCGCAAACTTCAGGTATCGGTATCAAGCCGGTATCGCGCGAGGGTACCGAGCGCCTGGTACGCAAGGCCATCCAGTACGCGATCGACAATGACCGCAAATCGGTGACGATTGTTCACAAGGGCAACATCATGAAATATACCGAGGGCGGATTTCGTGACTGGGCTTATGCCCTGGCGCAAAAAGAGTTCGGCGCTCAACTGATGGATGGCGGCCCGTGGTGCAAATTCAAGAACCCCAAAACCGGACGTGAGATTGTGGTTAAAGACTCGATTGCTGACGCATTTTTACAACAGATTTTATTGCGTCCGGCAGAATACGATGTGATTGCCACCTTGAACCTGAATGGCGACTACGTGTCCGATGCGCTGGCGGCGCAGGTTGGCGGTATTGGTATTGCCCCCGGAGCCAACCTGTCAGACTCGGTGGCCATGTTCGAAGCCACCCACGGTACTGCTCCCAAATATGCTGGCAAAGATTACGTCAATCCCGGTTCTGAAATTTTGTCGGCTGAAATGATGTTGCGCCACATGGGCTGGACCGAGGCCGCAGATCTGATCATCAGTTCGATGGAGAAATCGATTCTGAGTAAACACGTGACCTATGACTTCGCCCGATTGATGGAGGGGGCGACCCAGGTATCCTGCTCGGGTTTTGGCCAAGTCATGATCGACCACATGGATTAATCAGGTCAGTGAGCCGGAAAGAAAACCCCGCATGACGCGGGGTTTTTTGTTGCTATTGGACGTTTAACGACCCTGGATGTTAGAGGCCTGTTTGCCTTTCGGACCCTGCACTACGTCGAAAGTCACTTTCTGACCTTCTTTAAGGGTTTTGAAGCCCCCCATTTGAATTGCGGAGAAATGGGCAAAAATATCTTCGCCACCCTCGTCCGGGGTAATGAAACCATAACCCTTGGAATCGTTAAACCACTTGACTGTACCAGTTGCCATCTGAGCGACTTCCTACAAAAAAACGAGTTAATTCAAAGCCGCCCTGCTGAAGCACTAGTACATGCCCCTCTGATGCGACCCGCCTGAAGCGGTTTGTTGTTCAAGACACCAAACACTCCTGCATTTTTCTTTCAATTGGCGGCGAAGTCAAGCAGGAGTCAAAAAAACTGGCTTTTTCTTTGCCGCAGTCGCAATTTATCCTTGATTTTTGTTGTCTTAGCCGCAGTTAACAGGAATGTCCGAAAAATCTGGCAATAATCGCTAGAATTAACGCGCAAAATAGACCTTGGTCCGGTTATTGCAACCGGGCCTTGATTCCTTACAATGAGTTAAAGTCAGATTATTGGATATGTCGACCAAGCGTGATGAAGGCGTGCTGCTGGAAAAGCAGGAGCAGCGGGTTAAACCACCACCGATGTATCAGGTCGTGTTGTTGAATGACGACTATACGCCCATGGAATTTGTGGTGAGTGTGTTACAAAAGTTTTTCAGCATGGGACGTGAAAAGGCAACTCATGTCATGCTAGCGGTACATCGTGAGGGCCGAGGTGTGTGCGGTGTTTATCCCAGGGATGTCGCACAAACCAAAGTGGAGCAGGTAGTGGATTTTGCACGGCAGCATCAACACCCGCTGCAGTGCGTGATGGAGGAAGTATGATCGCGCAGGAATTGGAAGTCAGTTTACACATGGCCTTTGTTGAGGCTCGCCAGGCGCGACACGAGTTCATTACCGTGGAACACTTGCTGCTGGCCTTGCTCGATAATCCGTCAGCCGCCGATGTATTGCGCGCCTGCGCTGCAAATATTGAGGATTTACGCAAAGCCCTGCGCCATTTCATTGATGACAACACTCCAAAAGTACCAGGCGACGAGGAAATTGATACCCAGCCAACGCTCGGTTTTCAGCGCGTTATCCAGCGTGCCATCATGCATGTGCAAAGTACCAGTAACGGCAAAAAGGAAGTGACGGGTGCGAACGTACTGGTCGCCATCTTTGGTGAAAAAGATTCACACGCGGTCTATTACCTGCACCAGCAGGGTATTACGCGCCTCGATGTGGTGAATTACATTTCCCACGGTATTAGCAAAGTGGCGCAGAATGAACAGAAAAAAAAGACCGAGGCAGATGCCGATGAGGCTGAGGCGGCAAATAACAAGGAAACGCCGCTCGACCAATTTACCCTGAATCTGAACAAGGCCGCCGCCGAGGGCAAAATTGACCCCCTGATTGGCCGGGAGTCAGAAGTTGAGCGCGTCATTCAGGTACTGTGCCGCCGGCGCAAGAATAACCCGTTGCTGGTAGGCGAGGCGGGCGTCGGTAAAACCGCCATCGCCGAGGGTCTGGCCTGGCGTATCGTCAAGAGCGATGTGCCCGAAATACTGAATAACGCGGTCGTCTATTCGCTGGACATGGGCGCGCTGCTGGCGGGTACCAAATATCGCGGCGACTTCGAGCAGCGCCTTAAAGCGGTACTGAAACAACTGAAAGAAGCGCCGCATGCCGTCCTGTTCATTGATGAAATTCATACCCTGATTGGAGCGGGTTCGGCCTCTGGCGGTACTCTCGATGCTTCCAATCTTTTGAAGCCGGCGCTGTCGAGCGGACAACTGAAGTGTATTGGGGCTACGACCTATACCGAATATCGCGGTATTTTTGAAAAAGACCACGCCCTGTCACGCCGCTTCCAGAAAATTGATGTCAATGAGCCTTCTGTTGAACAGACGGTGGAAATTTTGCGCGGCCTGAAATCGCGCTTTGAAGAACATCACGGCGTCAAGTATTCGGCGCAGGCACTCACGACTGCCGCCGAGCTCGCGGCCAAATATATTAATGATCGTCACTTACCCGATAAAGCAATTGATGTCATCGACGAAGCCGGTGCTGCCCAGCGCATATTGCCCAAGTCGAAACAGAAAAAGACCATAGGCAAGGCCGAAATTGAGGACATTATTTCTAAAATTGCGCGTATACCGCCGCAGACCGTGTCCAGCGACGATCGCAGCAAATTGCAGACATTAGATCGCGATTTGAAAGCCACTGTCTTTGGGCAGGACCCCGCGATTGAAGCGCTGGCGGCCGCCATCAAGATGGCACGTTCCGGTCTGGGTAAACCCGACAAGCCGATCGGCAGTTTCCTGTTTAGTGGTCCGACCGGCGTAGGCAAGACTGAAGTAGCCAAACAACTGGCCTTCATTCTGGGCATTGAGCTGATCCGCTTCGACATGTCGGAATATATGGAGCGGCACGCCGTATCACGCCTGATAGGTGCCCCTCCGGGCTATGTCGGTTTTGACCAGGGCGGACTGCTTACCGAGGCCATTACTAAAAAGCCGCATGCAGTTTTGCTGATTGACGAAATTGAAAAAGCACACCCGGATATTTTCAATATCCTGCTGCAGGTGATGGATCACGGTACTCTGACCGACAACAATGGACGTAAAGCCGATTTTCGCAATGTCATCATCATCATGACGACCAATGCCGGTGCCGACACCTTGCAAAAACGTGGCATTGGCTTTGGCGACCCGGAGAAAAAGCCCGGTGATGAAATGGCTGAAATCAAGCGCCTGTTCACTCCTGAATTCCGAAATCGTCTTGATGCCATTATCAGCTTTGCTGCGCTGAATGAAGACGTTATTTTGCGTGTGGTCGATAAATTCCTGATGCAGCTGGAAGAGCAGTTGCATGAGAAAAAGGTCGAAGTTCTGTTTACTGACGCACTGAAAAAGCATTTGGCCAAAAAAGGATTTGACCCACTTATGGGTGCACGCCCGATGGCGCGTCTAATACAGGAAACCATACGCAAGGCGCTGGCCGATGAGTTGTTGTTTGGCAAGCTGACCTCGGGCGGCAGAGTCGTCGTGGATTATCAGGGCGAGGGTGATGACGCTAAAGTGGTGCTGGAATTTCCTGAGGGCACTGCACCCCCGCCCCCGGCAGCCGAAACTGAGGAAAGCGTGGTCTGATAACAGCCTTGAGTATTAGCTTCTAACTCGAGGTAAGAAGCCAGGTCTGCGCACTCGGGCTGAATACAGGCTAAACTCCTGGGCTGTACGCTACAGGAGATTTTCATGAGCAAAAAATTACTGGCTCTGGCTTTGCTGCTGTCTTCGGGCATGGTTCATGCCCAGACCGCCGCTGAAGTCGTCAAACTCAATCAGGCGCGATACCTGGCCGCCAATTGTGCCAACTGTCATGGGACCCAGGGGCGCGCCCAGGCGGGTTTCTTTTCGTTGGCCGGGTATCCCAAGGAAGCCTTCGTGGCGCAAATGAAAGCATTTCGCGATGGTACCCGTCCGGCGACCATCATGCATCAACTGGCCAAAGGCTATAGCGATGAACAAATCGAACTCATGGCCGAGTATTTCGCGCGTCAGTCACGTCAATAATCAGGGGAACAGCAATGAATCAATGGAATCGTCGTGATTGGCTGAAATGGGTTGGCGCTGGCGCTACAGTCACTTCGCTTGGCGCGTGTGCCACTTCGGGTACCAGTGCGCCGAAAGCGCGTGTGGTGGTGGTAGGTGGTGGTTATGGTGGCGCTACGGCGGCCAAGTATTTGCGTTTGTGGGGCGGCAATGACATTGCCGTAACCCTGATTGAACGTGAGGCACAATTTGTTTCCTGCCCCATGAGCAACCTGGTACTGGGCGGCTCACGCAAAATGCAGGACATTACCGTCAGTTATGACAACCTGCGCTCGCGTCATGGTATTAATGTGGTGCAAGATAGTGCGTTAGCGATTGATGGCGTTAAAAAAATGGTTCGCACCCGTTCAGGCCGCGAATTTGCCTACGATTTTGCCATTGTCTCGCCGGGTATCGAGATCCAGTTTGACACGGTAAAAGGCTACGATGCCAATGCCCAGCAGACCGTGCTACACGCCTGGAAAGCTGGAGCGCAAACAGCGGCGCTGCGCCAGCAACTGGAAGCCATGCCCGATGGCGGGGTTTATGTACTTGGTATTCCGCGTGCGCCCTATCGCTGCCCGCCTGGCCCTTATGAGCGTGCCTGCCAGGTGGCACATTATTTCAAGACCAGCAAACCGAAATCCAAAGTACTGATTCTGGATGGCAACGCCGACATTACCAGCAAGGCTGGCTTGTTCCGCAAGGCCTTCACCGAGCAGTATGGCGGTATTATCGAGTATCGCAATAATTCGCTGGTGACCGAGCTTGATGCCCAGGGCAAAACCGTGACACTGGAAATTGGCGACAAGGTCAAGGGGGATGTGCTCAATATCGTGCCGCAAATGCGCGCCGGCGACATTGCCCGTGACGCTGGTTTGATTACCGCCAACAACCGCTGGTGTGAGGTTGACTGGCTGACCACCGAGTCGATTAAGGTTAAAGGGGTGTATGTACTGGGCGATGCTACGCTCTCTGCCCCCGGCATGCCGAAGTCAGGCCATATGGCGAACCAGCATGGCAAGACCGCTGCGGCCGCCATTATTGAGCAAATCAATGGCCGCAGCCCGGTAGCACCCATGATGGCCAATACCTGCTATTCCTACGTCGATGACAAGAAGGTGGTGCACGTCGCCAGCGTACATCGCTATGTGGCCGAGAAGAAAACCATGGAAGTGGTGCCGGGTTCGGGCGGTTTGAGCAGTGCGGCCAACGAACTTGAAGGAATTTACGCCTGGCAGTGGGCCCAAAACATCTGGGCTGATATGCTGGCGTAATGCCGGTCAAAATCGTTAAGGCGGCTTGCCCGCACGATTGTCCTGATACTTGTGCCATGCAGGTCCAGGTAGAGGATGGTCGTGCCATCAAGGTAATGGGTGACCCGTTGCACCCGACGACCCAGGGTAGTTTGTGCACCAAGGTGGCACGCTATACCGAGCGTACTTATCACGCTGAGCGTCTGTTGACCCCGTTGCGCCGCACCGGTCGCAAAGGCGAGGGCAAATTCAAGCCTATCAGCTGGTCCGAAGCGCTAGACGAAATCAGCCAGCGTCTCAAGCGTATTGCAAGCGTTGACCCGCAAAGAATCGTGCCCTATTCCTATGCCGGTACCATGGGACTGGTGCAGGGCGAGGCCATGGCCGCGCGATTCTTTCATCGGCTGGGGGCTTCACTGCTGGACCGTACTATTTGCGCCAGTGCCGGTACCGTGGGTCTGAGTTACACCATAGGTACGCCACGCCTTGCGCCCGACATGGAAAATGTCGTTGATGCGCAACTGATCGTCATCTGGGGTGGTAATCCGGTGGCGTCCAACCTGCATTTTTGGACTTTTGCCCAGGAAGCCAAGCGCCGCGGCGCCAAGCTGATTGCGATTGATCCGTACCGTTCATTAACCGCAGAAAAGTGTCACGAACATCTGGCCGTTCTGCCCGGCTCGGATAGCGCCCTGGCGCTAGGGGTGATGCATATTCTGATTCGGCAAGGCTGGATTGATCAGGACTACATCGAGCGCTATACCCTGGGCTTTGAAGCCTTGAAGCAGCGCGTGGCTGAATTTGACCCGGAACGGGTAGCGGGCTTATGCGGACTGACCGTGCAACAGCTAGAGTCTTTGGCACATGATATCGGCACCATCAAGCCCTGTTTTATCCGTATGAATTATGGTTTACAGCGAGTGCGCGGCGGTGGTATGGCAGTACGCAATATTGCCTGTTTGCCGGCACTCACCGGTGACTGGCGTTCACCTGCGGGGGGTGTCCTGTTGTCGGCTTCCGGTATGCATAACGTGGATAACGCCGCTTTGCAGCGTCCCGATTTATTGGCAGGCAAGACCCCCCGTACCATCAACATGAGTACGATCGGCGATGATCTGCTCCAGGCTGACCCACCCATTGAGGCGCTCATTGTGTATAACTCGAACCCGGTGGCAGTTGCGCCGCAGGCCGGCAAGGTGGCGCAGGGTTTTGCGCGTGAGGATTTGTTTACCGTGGTGCTGGAACATTTCCAGACCGATACTGCCGACTATGCCGATATCGTTTTACCTGCTACGACACAACTGGAACATTTTGATATTCACAAGTCGTATGGCCATCTGTATGCCCTGATTAACCATCCGGCCATTGAGCCTTTGGGGCAGGCCAAACCCAATAGCGAGATATTCAGGTTACTGGCTGACGTGATGGGCTTTGAAGACCCCTGCTTTCGCGAAAGTGATGAGCAGATAGCGCAACAAGCCTACCCTGACCTGGACTGGCGAGTTCTGAACGAACAGGGCTGGCAGCGTTTGCCATTGCCTGAAAGCTGGGCACCTTTTGCCGCAGGGGGCTTCAAAACACCGTCAGGCAAATGCGAGTTTTACAGCGAAAGCATGGCGCAGGCCGGTCTCGACCCGCTGCCGGCCTATGTGCCTACTTACGAGGTGCACGATGCCGGCTTGCAGCAACGCTACCCCCTGGCCTTGATTTCGCCACCGGCACGTCATTTTCTTAACAGTACCTTTGTCAACGTCAAAAGCTTGCGCGATGTCGAAGGCGAACCGCATCTGGATTTACATCCATGCGATGCTGAAGTACGTGGCATCGAATCAGGGCAGCGGGTACGGGTATTCAACGACCGGGGCAGCGTCTTGCTCACCGCCCGGGTCACTGATAAGGCCAAACCAGGAGTGCCCGTAGCGTTGTCGATCTGGTGGAAAAAACTCTCTGGCGATGGAAAAAATATCAATGAATTGACGAGTCAATCCCTTACCGATATGGGTCAGGCTCCCACTTTTTATGACTGTCGGGTGCAGGTGGAGCGTGTCGATTAGGCGAACCGGACGCTACCTGCTATTACTATTCATGCTTGCCAGTGCGGGCTGCTCAACTGTCAGCTATTACCTGCAAAGCATGCATGGACATTTCAGCATGTTGCATGCGGCCAGGCCGATCAGTGAGTTATTACAAGAGACGGATCTGAACCCGCGCTTGCGCCAACAGTTGCTGCGTGTGCAGCAAATCAGGCGTTTTGCCAGCCAGCAATTGGGACTGCCTGACAATCGTAGCTATACCACTTATGCCGATTTGCAAAGGCCCTTTGTTGTGTGGAATGTATTTGCTACTCCAGAGTTATCACTGCGATTGGAGCAGTGGTGTTTTCCGGTAGTGGGCTGCGTTAATTATCGTGGCTATTTCGACCGTGCTGACGCCCAGGCCTACGCCGATCTTTTACGTTTACAGGGCCTGGATGTGAATATGGCCGGGGTGCCAGCCTATTCGACGCTGGGGTGGTTTGATGACCCGGTCTTGAACACTTTCATTGATCTGCCGGAAGCCGAACTGGCACGAATGATCTTTCATGAACTGGCACACCAGGTGGTTTTTGTGCCTGGCGATACCGAGTTTAATGAAAGCTTTGCCACGGCGGTTGAACTGGCGGGAGTGGAGCGTTGGTTGCAGCAAAGCAACGAAACAGCACGACAACAATATGCTGAATATAGTCGCCGCAGACAGGATTTTCTGGCTTTGCTATTTCAGACCAAGCAACAGTTGGAGCAACTCTATCAGTCCGACTTGAGTACGGCGGCCAAACGGGAAGCCAAGCAGCAGGTGTTTGCCGACCTAAAAAAAAGCCATGAACAACTCAAGCGTGAGCGCTGGAACAGATTTTCAGGCTACGACAGGTTTTTCTCACAAAGTCTTAATAACGCTCATTTGGCGGCGATAGGGGTTTATACCGGGCGGGTTCCTGCGTTCCTCGCGATGCTGACACAACAGGGCCATGATTTTCTACATTTTTTTCATGAGGTACAAAAGCTGGCTGCCTTACCCAAGCAACAGCGTGATACGGTTTTGAAATTGGTGTCACCCTAGTATTGATCTTTGCTGCATTTTTGTGCCAAGTTTGTTAGCCTGATAAATAATTATTTCCAGGAGATGAGATATGTCCGTAGCTGCAGAGCGTATCTGGCTGAAAAGTTATCCTCCCGGTATTCCGGCCGATATTGACTATCAACCATTCAGCTCGATTGTCGAGTTATTCGAGCAAAGCGTCGCCATGTATGCGGCACGTAATGCTTATTGCTTCATGGGTAAAACCATGACCTATGCCGAACTGGAAGCTGATTCATGCAAATTAGCTGCGTATTTGCAATCATTAGGGCTAGAGAAGGGGGCTCGCATCGCCATCATGATGCCGAACTGTTTTCAGTATCCGCTGGCTCTGTTTGCTATTTTGCGTGCCGGTTATACCGTGGTGAATGTCAACCCTCTGTACACTCCGCGTGAATTGGAGCACCAGCTCAAAGACAGTGGTGCCCAGGCCATTTTCATTCTGGAAAATTTTGCCGCCACGCTGCAACAGGTGATTGATAAAACTTCGGTCAAGCACGTGGTGGTATCGGCGCTGGGGGACAGGTTGGGGCTGAAGGGATTCATCGTCAATCTGGTCGTGCGCCATGTGAAGAAGCTGGTTCCCGCCTGGAGCCTGTCCGGACATATGCCATTTAACAAGGCGCTGGCACAAGGAGAGCGCTGTGCGTTCAGCAAGCCCGCCTTGACTCTTGATGATGTTGCCTTTCTCCAGTATACCGGGGGTACCACCGGAGTAAGCAAGGGCGCAACTTTGACCCACAAGAATATTGTGGCCAATATTTTGCAGTCCGAGGCCTGGTACATGCCCGCACTCAAGCGCATTCCGGCGGGTGAGCAGGTGGTCAAAGTGACTGCACTGCCCCTTTATCATATCTTTGCATTAACGGCATGCTGCTTGCTGGGTCTGCGTATCGGTGCCATGAATCTTCTGATTGCCAACCCACGAGATTTTGCCAAATTCATTCACGATCTTTCAAACTGTCCACCTCATGTTTTTCCGGCTGTTAATACCTTGTTCAATGCCCTGATGCATCACCCTGATTTTGACAAGGTGAACTGGAAAAAACTGATCCTGGCCGTTGGCGGCGGAATGGCAGTACAGGAGTCTGTTGCTGCCCAGTGGCTAGAAAGAACCGGGTGCACGATCTGTCAGGGTTATGGATTATCCGAGACTTCACCTATAGTCACCTGTAATCCTACGGATACCAGAGAATTTAGTGGCGCAATCGGACTGCCATTATCCAATACAGAAGTCAGCATCCGCGATGATGAAGGGAAGTCCATGTCAATCGGGGAGCGCGGTGAAATCTGTATACGCGGCCCACAAGTGATGGTGGGTTATTGGCAGCGCCCGGAAGAAACCGCCCAGGTCATGACCGAAGACGGCTATTTCCGCACCGGGGACATCGGCATCATGGATGAGCGTGGCTATATCAGAATCGTTGATCGTAAAAAGGACATGATTCTGGTTTCGGGTTTTAATGTCTACCCGAATGAAGTTGAGGAAGTGATAGCGGGTCACCCTGGAGTGCTTGAGGTGGCAGCGGTGGGGGTTCCAGATGAATATTCGGGTGAGGCGGTGAAGGTTTTTGTCGTCAGAAAAAATCAGTCACTCACCGAGGAAGATCTGAGAACCTATTGCACGCAAAATCTGACGGGCTACAAAAGACCGAAATTTTTTGAGTTTCGCGATGAATTGCCCAAAACCAATGTCGGAAAAATATTAAGGCGTGTGCTGCGCGACGAGGCCTTGAAAAAAACCACGTGATTTTTTTGCGCCAGATCAAAACTCTGTTGCAACGCTCTTGAATTTTTTAAGTGTTGAACAAAAATTACTTCTGTGCGCGTTTGGCGCTATTTTGACAGGAGGATACGATGTTCGACGATATGCAAAAAATGATGCAACGCATGCAGTCTCTTATGGATAATTCTTTCGGTGAGGCACCATTGGCGCGGCCTTTCCTGCTGCCTTCGGGTAATGTGGAGTCGCGTCTGACCAAAACCCCCAGCATGGCTTTGCACGTAGTAGAAAAGCCCGAGGGCTATGAAGTGCAGGCCGAGTTGCCGGGCGTTAAGAAAGATGACATCAAGGTTGAAGTGCACGATAATCAGGTGGCGATCAGTGCCCGTACCGCCAGTCAGCAAGAGAAAAAGGAAGGTGAGCGTATCATCTATTCCGAACGTACCGAAGGACAGGTGAGCCGCCGCTTCACCTTGCCGGTGGAACTTGACGAAAGCAAGTCAGAGGCCAGGTTTGATAATGGTGTACTGACGCTGAGTCTGGTAAAGCGCAATGGAACGGTCGGGCCGCGCCAGTTGTCGGTGTCCTGAAAAACAGGTCTCCAGGGCATTTCCTGCGGACCTGATTCATACTGTATTCTGGAGATAGCATGGGTGGGGTGGAGGAAGTCAATAGTCTGCATGGCGCTGAAACTCTCACCCGGCGTGGCTTTATTCAGGCCGGGATAGGATGCGGTTTTGCTACGGCAGCCGCCCCAATCCTGGCGCAGCAGGCGATCAGAACTCCAGAGACAGGACTGGTGGCCGGTACCGTTGAGTTTGCCTCGGGGAAAGATCTTATTCCGGCTTATCGCGCCAGGCCAGCTACGGGAGGCAGGCCCCCCGTCGTTGTTGTCGTAAGCGAAATTTTTGGCGTACACGAGTACATTCAGGACGTTTGCCGTCGCCTGGCACTGCAGGGCTATTACGCCATTGCACCGGCTTTTTTTGTGCGCCAGGGCGATGTCAATGCTTATGCCACTAGCGCCGAGCTGATTCAAAACGTTATTGCCAAAACCCCAGATGCCCAGGTGCTGTCCGATATTGATGCCAGTGTGAACTGGGCCAGACACGAAGGTGCCGATCTGTCACGTCTGGCTATCACTGGCTTTTGCTGGGGTGGCCGTATCGTTTGGCTATATGCTGCGCATAACCCGGCACTGAAGGCTGGCGTGGCCTGGTATGGTCGCCTGGTGAGCGGTTTTGATCCGGTCTTGCAGCCCAGGCAGCCGCTGGATGTCGCGCTGCAGCTGCACGCGCCGGTATTGGGCCTGTATGGTGGCAAGGATGCTGGCATTCCGCTGGAAACGGTCGAACGTATGCGCGGTCTGCTGGCGACAGGCAGCGCAGCGAGTAAGGCCAGCGAGTTTGTTGTTTTTCCCGATGCGCCCCATGCCTTTCATGCCGATTATCGGGCGAGCTATCGTAAAGAAGCTGCCGAGGAGGCGTGGATCCGACTAATGGCCTGGCTGAAGAAACATGGCATATAGTTTATAATTGCAATTCAGTTGCAAATTGGTGGGGTGCTGCTATAGGCACCCCCATGTGTGTTGAGCCAGGCAATTTCGCCGGGGGTGTTAGCTGACCATGCCAGATCAAGGAACTTTCATTATTGATATGACGCTGATTTATATTCTGGCGGCAACTTTACTGGCAGCCTTGCTCAGCATCAGTCTGGCGGCCTGGATGTCATTTGTCATGCTCTCCAGACTGGTCGAACGTATGGTGGCTTTCTCGGTCGGCATACTGCTGGGTGCCGCATTGCTGCACATGATGCCTGAAGCTCTGCAAAGCCATGTCGATGCTCATACCCTGTTTGCCTTGTTTTTACTCAGTGTTATTGTTTTCTTTCTGCTCGAGCGCTTCGATGTGCTACGTCATTCGCATCATCACGAAGGCGATGAGCATCACCATGGTCATGGATTCGACGTGAAGCAGGCGGGGCGCGGTGGTTTGCCGATTCTCATTGGTGATGGCATACACAATTTTGCTGACGGTATTTTGATTGCAGCGGCATTTCTGGCCGACCCCTCTCTAGGAGTCATTGCAGCGGCCTCCATCATTGCGCATGAAATTCCCCAGGAAGTCGGTGATTTCATGGTGCTGCTGAATGCTGGTTTTAGTAAACAGCGTGCCTATTTTTATAATCTCTTGTCCAGTCTGGCGGGTGTGGCGGGGGGCGTTACCGGTTACTTTGTCCTGGAGCAATCGCAAGACCTGATTCCCTATGCGCTGGTGATTGCATCGGCCAGCTTCATCTATATAGCTTTGTCGGATTTGATGCCGCAGATGCATCGTGAAGGACGCAGAAAAGAAGCTTTTTTTCAGATCGCTTTCATGGGAGTGGGTTTGGCGACGATTTATTCGCTGTTTGTCGCTTTGCATTCACACGCGCATTGAGCCTGACAGTTCTAGTTGCTACTCGTTACTGGCCGGTTCGAATCTTCAATCCACTCGCTCCAGCTACCTGCATATAAGCCGCCGGCAGATAAACCGGCGTGGGTCATGGCAAGAATGTTATGGCAGGCGGTAACCCCGGACCCGCATTGATGTATCAATGGTTTGCCCTGGCTGATACGCTCGAATTCGCGGCGCAATACTGATACGTCTTTAAAGCTGGTGTCAGGGTTCAGGTTATCTTTGAAAAAGCGATTGACAGCCCCCGGAATATGCCCCGCTACCGGGTCCAGCGTTTCGTTTTCACCACGGAAGCGGTCACGCGCGCGTGCGTCGAGTAGTACCCGTAATCTGGACTGGATATTGCGTAATACCGTCTCTGCCGAAATATATTCGACCAGGCTTTCACCCAGTACGGGCTGCGCGGCTGGTCGTACTCTCATCCCGGTCTCAAGCGGATAGGCTTGTGCCTGCCATGCCGACAGACCGCCATTCAGTACTGCGACCTGGGCATGGCCAATCCAGCGCAACATCCACCATAGTCGCGCCGCGAACATACCTCCGGTAGCATCGTAGGCCACGACCTGCATGTTGGCACCTATGCCGCGATTGGCAAAATGGCGGCAGGCGTTTTCCCGTGATGGCAGCGGATGACGCCCGCCGTTAATCGCTTCGTTACGCGCGGCAGACATATCCTGATCAAGATGAAAATAGAGCGCGCCCGGGATATGACCGGCCAGATAAGCCTCTTGCCCGGCACCCGTCTGGCTTAAATCAAAGCGGCAATCAATAACGATCCAGTCTGGATCCCTAAGGTGTTGATACAGAGTGCCAGCTTCAATCAGGGTCGTATACATGCAACAACTCCGCTCAGAGGAGGACAGTCAATCGCCACCATGACTGGGTTTGGCTTCGTAGGCGGTGAGCCAGGTGGCCAGAATGCCAGCAACGATAATCAATACGATACCCAGCCAGGCAATCAGGGGCAAGATATCATGCCAGATCAGCCAGCCCCAGAAACTGGCGAACAAGATACCCGAATAATTTAGATTGGCGGTCAACAGTGCACGGCCTTGGCCGTAGGCCCGAGTCAGCGCCAGTTGTGCCAGCACCGAGGTCAGGCCGGCACCGAGCAGATACAGCGTATGCTCCAGAGTCGGCAGTTTGAAGCCGAACAGCAGTACGCCCAATAGTCCGACCAGAAATCCACCCAGAGAAAAATAAAACACGGTACGGCTCGAAGGTTCTCCCAGTTGTCCAAGGGCGCGTACCGACATCATGGCAACGCCGCCCATGGCACCACCCAGCAGTCCGATCACGGCCCACACAATTTGCTCCGGGCCGATGGTAGGCCTGAGCACCAGCAAAATGCCAGCAAACCCCAGTACCAGGGCAAACAACATGGGAATATTTTTCATGTGCTTACCCTGCCAGGCAGCACCAATAAACACGATCAGACCAATAAATAGCGATGAAGTGTAATTCAGCGTCATCGAGGTCGTCAGCGGCAGGTGGGGTATGGAACTGAACCAAAGCACCACTGACATTACGCCGGTCAGATTACGTACCAGGTGCGCCGGCCAGTGCGGGGTCGAGAGGTTGGCGCGAATGCCGCCTGACAGCGAACGCAATAGCTGTAGCAGAAACAACAGGCCGACGGCGTTACGCCAGAAAATAATTTCCCAGACCGAATGCGCCTCGGAAGCCAGTTTCACGAGTACACTCATGACTGAAAACAACAGCGCCGCGACCAGAATCCAGAGTGATTGCATGTCTGCCAGTTTACGCCACAATAGTGCCCTATGAATGAGTCTGTTCCCTGGCTGGGTCTGGCAGTTGCTTTGGCCTCAGGGCTATTAATTGGCATTGAACGCGAGCGGCGCAAGGGGCAAGGTTCGACACGTGCCATGGCTGGTGTGCGGACGTTTACCGTGGTCTCGCTATGCGGCGCCCTGAGTTATCTTGTGGCCTGGCCCTGGCTGACCCTGGCCGGCGCCGTTCTGTTGGCCGGATTGATTCTCACCAGCTATCGTGCTGAACAGCGTGCCCAGGCGCTATCGCCCAAAGCTGAGCATGATCCGGGCATTACCACTGAAATGGCGCTATTTGTGACCTATTTGCTGGGCGTCCTGGCGCTACAGCAACCGGCATTGGCAGGTGCCATGGCGGTGGTTGTTGCAGTGCTGCTGGCAGCGCGCTCGCACCTGCATCGCTTTTCGATTGAAATTCTGACCCAGCAGGAATTACAGGACGCGTTACTACTGGCGGCTGCGGCTCTGGTCGTTTTACCACTGATTCCGAATGAACCCCTGGCTTTTCTGGGTGGAGTTAACCCAAGACGGCTATGGTTACTGGCGGTGTTGATGATGGGGCTGCAAGCCGTGGGCTACGTGGCCAGTCGACTCGCTGGCCCGCGCTATGGTTTGCCACTGGCCGGACTGGCTTCCGGATTTGTTTCGAGTACGGCGACGGTCGCATCCATGGGGGCGCGCTGTCGTAGCCAGGGGCAATGGCTATCTGACTGTCGGCTGGCAGCCTGGTCATCCTGTCTGGCCACTAACGTACAGTTAGTACTGGTCATTCTGACCATTCAGGCGCAAGCCCTTGCCCTGTTTCTGCCGCTATTAGGGTTTTCTACTTTGGCGATTGTATTGCTGGTAGTACTAGGATGGCGGCGCGGCACATTACCCGAAGCCGACTTCAAACCGCAAGGGCGCGCCTTCAGTCTGAAAAATGCGCTACTGTTCGCCTGCGTTTTGTCGGGTTTCACAACGCTGGCGGCCTGGCTGGCGCGTACCTGGGGCGAACTGGGTGTCTGGAGTGCTGCCCTGTTTGCTGGTTTTGCCGACGTCCACGCTGCCGCCGCTTCAGTGCTGTCGGCGGCCAGTGAGCATGATCTGTCGAACCGGCAACTCATATTAGCGATTTTGCTGGCCTATACTGCCAATACCGTGAGCAAGTGTCTGGTGGCATGTGCCTCGGGTGGTCTGCGCTACGGAGTGACGACCAGTGCCGGTCTGTTATTCATCGTGCTTGCAGCCTGGCTCGGTATAATCGTCTGATGATACCTACAATGACTCAGGATCAGTCTAATCGCTGGTTGTCGGCCTTGAATGCCGAGCAGTGTGCCGCCGTGACCTTACCCGACGAACCGGCTTTGATTCTGGCCGGTGCGGGTTCGGGTAAAACGCGTGTCTTGACCACACGCATTGCCTGGCTGATACAGCAAGGCCGGGTCAGCCCCAGCGGTATTCTGGCAGTCACGTTTACCAACAAGGCGGCGAAAGAAATGCTGACCCGCCTGTCAGCCATGCTGCCAATCAATACACGTGGTATGTGGATAGGGACATTTCACGGCCTATGCAATCGTTTCTTGCGCGCCCATCATCGCGACGCGAATCTGCCGGCGACCTTTCAGATTCTGGACAGCAGCGACCAGCTCTCGGCGATTAAACGACTGCTCAAAACCTTGAACGTTGATGACGCCAAGTATCCGGCCAAGAACCTGCAGCATTTCATCAATGGCTGCAAGGAACAAGGACTGAGAGCGAATGCGGTCGAAGCCAAGGACGAGTACAACCGGCGTCTGGTCGAGTTATATGCCGCTTATGAGGCGCAATGTCAGCGTGAAGGCGTAGTCGATTTTGCCGAGTTGTTGCTGCGCTGCTATGAAGTCCTGATCGCAAATGAGCCATTACGGCTACATTATCAGCAACGCTTCAGACATATTCTGGTAGATGAATTTCAGGATACCAATGAACTGCAATATCGCTGGCTCAAGCTGCTGGGGAGGCAGGCTGCCGTCTTTGCCGTGGGTGATGATGACCAGAGCATCTATGCCTTTCGTGGTGCGAATGTCGGCAATATGGCGGCATTTGAGCGAGAATTTCGCGTTCAGCATCTGATCAAGCTCGAGCAAAACTATCGCAGTACCAGTCATATCCTCGACAGCGCCAATATGCTCATCGCGTGTAACAGCCGGCGTCTGGGTAAAAACCTGCGCACTGAGCGCGGCCATGGCGAGCTGGTGCGCATTTATGAAGCCCTGACCGACCTGCAGGAAGCGCAGTGGCTGGTGGAGGAAGTGTGTGCCTTGATTCAGTCTGGCGCAGCGCGCAGTGAAATTGCCGTGCTTTATCGCAGTAATGCGCAGTCACGGGTAATAGAAAGCGCCTTGTTCAAAGCGGCTATTCCTTACCGCGTTTATGGTGGTTTGCGCTTTTTTGAACGTGCTGAAATCAAGCATGCTCTGGCCTATTTGCGCCTGATGGAAAACCCGCATGACGATACGGCTTTCGTACGCGTCGTCAATTTTCCTGCACGAGGTATTGGCACCCGCTCATTAGAACAATTAAGTGAACTGGCACAGGCCAGAAATTGTTCTATGTATGCAGCCATTCCACACCTGCAAGGCAAGTCTGGTTCCAGTCTGACCGCTTTTGCCAAGCTGATCGAAAGTTTACGTTTCGAGACCCAGGCACTTGCCTTGCCCGAAGTGGTACTGCATGTCATTCATGCCAGTGGTCTGAAAGCCCATTACGAACATGACAAGGAGGGGCAAGATCGGCTCGATAACCTCGATGAGCTGATCAATGCTGCTGCTTTTTTCATCAATGATGCTGGCTTTGAGCCAGACCGTGCTGCCGGCCAGACCAACAGCGTGCCAGATGCTGATGGGGTGGTAGAACAGCCGCTGTCGGTACTAGCCGCTTTTTTGGCGCATGCTTCTCTCGAAGCTGGCGATAATCAGGCCGACGCGGGGCAAGATGCGGTACAGCTTATGACCATACATGCCGCCAAAGGTCTGGAATTTCACTATGTCTTTATTACCGGGCTGGAAGAAGGACTGTTTCCCCATGACAATGCCGTGACTGAAATAGACGGACTGGAGGAAGAAAGACGCTTGATGTATGTGGCAATTACACGGGCGCGCGAGCGACTTTATATGAGCTTTGCCCAGACTCGTATGCTGCACGGACAGACGCGCTATAACCTGCGCTCGCGCTTTCTCGATGAGTTACCCGAAGCCTGTCTGAAGTGGTTGACACCGCGTCTGCAGACCCAGGCTGCGCGCATTACTCATGACTACCAGAATCAATGGAAACAACAGCGCACAACGGGCTGGGAAGAGCCAGAGGAATACGAACAAAAACGTGCCCGAAGTGCTGATGTTCCTGATACTGGCAGGGGTGTACTACCGGCCTGGGCACAACGCCAGAAGGCGCAGGATAGCGGCTTTTACATAGGCCAAAATGTACGCCATGCCAAATTTGGCGAAGGCGTCATTGTCAATCTGGAAGGGCGCGGTACGGATGCGCGGGCGCAGATCAGCTTTGGTCGCGCGGGAACGAAGTGGCTGGCGTTAGGTGTGGCGAAGCTGGAGGCGGCTTGATGAATTGGTTGTTGCCAGTTCAATTCGGTGTATAGGCCAGCCGCACATAAATCGGTGCAAACGGTTCAGCCTGGGTAATTTCCAGTAGCGATTCCTTAGCCAGTTCCAGCATCGCAATGAAATGCACCACGACCACGGCGTGGCCGGCTGCCATGAGTCTGGGGTTGCCGGTAAACAGCTCGGTAAATTCCACGAACTTGCTGTCCTGCAGTCGGCGCAAAATTTGACTCATATGATCACGAACCGATAGCTCTTCGCGGGTAATTTTATGATGTTGGGTCAGCTTCATGCGCTTGAGGACCTCGGCCCAGGCGGCTTGCAGGTCTGCGCCACTCACTTCGGGCAGGCGCACCGGAACCGATTGATCGACATAAATTTGCAGTCGCCAAAAATCCCGCCCCACCAAAGGCAGGCGGTCAAGCTCGAGCGCGGCCATTTTCATTTGTTCATATTCCAGCAGGCGCCGCACCAACTCGGCTCTGGGGTCTTCGACCTCTTCGCCTGTGTCAGATTTTTTCACCGGCAACAACATCCGCGATTTGATTTCGATCAGCAGTGCTGCCATCAATAAATATTCGGCGGCAAGTTCGAGGTTACGGCTGCGAATCTGATCGACATACTGCAGATATTGCTGTGTGACCTGGGCCATGGGAATATCGAGTACATTGAAATTCTGTTTTCGGATCAGGTACAGCAACAAGTCGAGCGGGCCTTCAAATGCTTCGAGAAAAACTTCCAGCGCATCTGGCGGAATGTACAAGTCCTGTGGCAGGTTGAACAAGGGCTCACCATACAGCCGTGCGTGGGCCACACCATCTACCAGGTCGGGGATGCTGTCAGCTTGCTTGACCAGCACTTGTTCGTCCAGCGAAACAGTTGACAGGTTCATTGTGACTGATAGACATACGGAGTCTGAGGAACGCGCGATTCCTGCTGTGCACGTAGCAGATCCTCATCCAGTTTTTTATCCCAGAGCAAGGCGCGGCCTTCGAGCTGGCTTTTTTCCAGCGTGGGACGGGATTTTTTCAACTCCCTAAGAAACAGGGTGATCTCGGATTCGTACATGGTTTTCGTCTTTCTGTTGCCAGTCATGCATTGTACATCCCCTGAATTTCAGCCTCCGGCACACAAAAACGCGAAGAGATAGGTCATTCGGCCTATATGAATTTTCATGAAATGATGTTAAAACAAAGACTCACTTCATAGGGAGGGTCTTGTGACAACGACTGTTATAGACGATTTTTATTTGCAAATGGCTACCAAAGAAAATTTGCCAGCTATCAACCAGTTTTATGACGCCTGTGGTTATCGTGGATCGGCTACACAGGAGGATCAGGTGGTGACTGCTTTCATAGGAAAATATCTGGTGGGGTGTGTACGAATTTCAAAGGAAAAAAATACCCAGGTCATACGTGGTATGCAGGTTCGTGGCAAGTATCAATACCAGGGCATAGGAGGTGCCATGCTGAACAAAGCCCTCGAGTTGGTGAACGGGGAGACTTGCTACTGCGTGCCCTATGTGCATCTGGTCAACTTTCTCACCCGATATGGATTCAGGGAAATTGATCCTGATTCGGCTCCTTACTTTTTGATACAGCGGCTGAATGTTTATCGCGAGATGGGCCAGAAGATGGTGTTGATGCGGCACGACATCAAGGCGTAATTTTCTCCCTGTTCTTGCCGGGGCAGCTTACTACTGCCTCGTATGCAACACTCGGCTCATTTCCTGTCCAAGCCGTTCCAGAGTGACCGGTTTGGACAAATACCCGTCCATACCGCTGTGCAGGCAACGCTCGCGATCTCCCTCCATGGCATTCGCGGTCAGTGCGATGATGGGTGTATGCCTGCCAGAACCCTGTTCCTGCTTGCGAATGAGCTGGGTGGCTTCCAGTCCATCCATGACCGGCATCTGCAGATCCATCAGAATCATGTCATAAGGCCATTGGTCATACAGTTCGAGTGCCTCAAGCCCATTTTCGGCTGCATGTACTTCGATACCAAATTGAGCCAGCATAGTCTCGGCCACCATACGATTCACCGGATTGTCTTCAACCAGCAAAACCCTCTGCACCGCTGTTTCGGTCTGTTCCAAGTTAGAAGGCAGCGAGGTTTGAGGGGGATTTTTCAATTCAGTCTCCTGCCCCAGTAGACTGCTGAGAGTATTGAAAAGTTCGTGATGAACAGTCGGTTTGATCAGTATGGCCGTTGCATAAGCAGATACAGCTTTTTGCGTTGACTCAAGCATGCCGTCGGCATCAATCAGGGTCAAGGGTAGCGTGGGTATCCGCATCAGGCTAATCATCTTGAGCAAAGTCAGACAGCCCGCATCAGGAATTCCCGCATCCAGAATGACAGCATCATAAGGCTGACCGGCAAAAAAAGCCGATTGCAGCATTGAAGTAGCCTGCTCGGTACTGGAGGCCTCGTGGGATACGACTCCAATGGCTAGCAGCCAATTCATCAACATGGTTCTACGACAGCTATCGTGGTCAACCACCAGAATCTGACGGCAGTTCAACTGCTTGCGAACATCAATTCCTGTCAGGTTTTCAGGCAATAAGGTCATCGGCAGATGTACGCTGAATGTACTCCCTGTTCCTGGATTACTTTGTACTTCAATGCGGCCATTCATGCCCTGAACCAGTCGTGTCACGATACTCAGGCCCAGCCCCGTACCACCGTACTTGCGAGTGGTGGACACATCGGCCTGGATAAAAGGTTCAAAAATATTTTTTTGCTCAAGACCAGATATTCCAGGGCCAGTATCATGCACCTGAATTTCCATTTCAGCCACGCCATTACCCGATTGATGGCACAACAAACGAACCTCGACGCCGCCGCGTTCGGTGAATTTGATGGCATTGGAGAGTAGTTGGCTTAGAATCTTTCTGATTCTGACCGGATCACTGCAGACGTGGTCGGGAAATTCGGCCGGTAGCAACAGCAGCAGCGTGAGGTTTTTTTCATAGGCTTGCCTCGTATAGCCACGCACCAACTCGGCCAGTAGCTTTGACAGTGAAAAATCAGCCTGCTCGATGGGCATTTTTCCGGTTTCAAGTTGCGAGAAATCCAGAATATCGTTGATGATTGCAAGCAGAGATTGAGCAGAATTTCGTGCCATTTCTGCATATCGGCGCTGCGCGGGCTTGAGTGATGAGCGCAGCACCATATCAATCATGCCGACGACCCCGTTCATGGGGGTGCGCAATTCATGACTTACATTCGCCAGAAAACTACTTTTAGAGCGGCTGGCCTGTTCCGCCCGGTCGCGTGCCAGCCGCAACACTTCTTCCAATTCACGACGCGCTGTAATATCAGATTCAACTGCAACAAAATGGATGAGCTGATTCTGATCATCATGGATGGGTTGAGCTTCTATAGCGACCCAGAATTTACATCCCGATTTTTTGTAGTTGACCAGCTCCACCTTGAAGCCAAGACCAGAATTGACGGCGTCAGACATCAGATTGACCACGGCAGGATCAGAGGCAGGTCCCTTCAGGAAAGATCCCGGCTTACGGCCCAGAACTTCAGATGAGGTGTACTCGGTCATTCGGGTAAAGCCTTCATTGACCCATTCGATATGACCGTGTGCGTCAGTGATGATGACGGCATTGTCGGTTCGCTCTGCCACCAGAGAGAGTTTTTTGGCGGCGGCAGCTTGTTTCTGAGCCTCCTGCTCAGCATTTTTCAGTGCCGTAATATCGACCCTGAATACCAGGGTACCACCATTATGGGTACGCTTGTAGATCACTTGCTCCCAACTTCCATCGGCCATTTGAATGGCATAGGGAGTCCCGTCGCCACGCGTGAATTGTTCGAGTCTTTGTTTGACCCAGGTTTTTCGATCAGTTTCGAGTATGACGCGGTTGAGGAAATAGGCGTTGTAGGCAAAATCGAGCAGGGTGGAATAGGTGATGCCCATCATGGCCGAGCGGTCATGATGGGGCAACCAGAAGCGCAGATAATGCCGGTTGCAATACACCAGCCTTTGTTGCGCGTCGTATAGCGCAAAACTCATCCCGGTTGAATCCAGCGCCTCAATCAGCGAATTGGATAGCGATGGCCCGTCCGCCAGGGATTCCGAAATCAAAAAGTCAACACCATCCCATGTCTGGGACAGGTTGGCTCGCAATGGCTCGCGCTTTTCCATATCTGGTTTTGGTTGTCTCCCATTGTCTAGGATAACTCCAAAAGGTAGCCAGACGTCAATAGGAAAATGAAAAAATGTAGAAAAAAATTAACGTATGCGCATGCCCGGTTGTGCCCCGGCCTGGGGGTCGAGCAAATAAATGCCTGGATATGCTTTTTCATCGGCATGGCTGGCGGCTAACACCATGCCTTCGCTCACGCCAAATTTCATTTTCCGTGGCGCCAGGTTGGCGACCAGAACAGTCAGTTTACCTACGAGATCTTCAGGTTGATACGCACTTTTGATACCGGAAAATACCTGTCGGGTTCGACCTTCGCCAGCGTCCAGCGTCAGTTTCAGCAGCTTGTCGCTGCCTGTCACGATCTCGGCATGCACTATTTTGGCGACACGCAAATCAATTTTGGCGAAGTCATCAATTTTAATTTCGGCCGCAAGTGCCTCCCCACCCGGAATGACCTCGGGAGTGACAGATGCATCTGGTAGCTCAAAGAGTTTGTCCAGGACAAGAGGGTCAATGCGCTGCATCAAGTGGCTATAGGGCTGGATTTTTTGTGGCAGTACTTCCAGGTCGGCAAAACGTAGTGGCGTTACCAAGCCCAGCCATTGCGCCACGCGCTCGGCCGTATGCGGCAATACCGGACTTAAAAAATAGGTCAGCACGGAAAAGGCACGAATGGCATCACTGCACACTGCGTGCAGGCGCTCGCGCTGTTGCGGGTCTTTGGCTATTTCCCACGGTTTGGCAGCATCGTATTGCTGGTTCACGACGTCGGCTACGGCCATGATGTCGCGCAATGCCCGACCAAAATCACGTCCTTGCAGGGCGTCAATAATACGTTCTTTGGCGGCCAGCGCATGGAAAGTCATGGGTGACAAAGACTCAGCACCTGCACGCTCTTTCCAGGCACTCAATTCGCCGTTGAAGTGTTTGGTCAAGAATCCGGAAGCCCGACTGGCAATATTGATGTACTTGCCGATCAGGTCACTGTTTACCCGTGCGACAAAATCCTCCGGGTTGAAATCGACATCTTCCACGCGCGCATTCAGTTTGGCGGCCAGGTAGTAGCGCAGCCATTCCGGGTTCAGACCCAGTTCCAGATATTTCAGTGGCGACAGGCCGGTGCCGCGGCTCTTGCTCATTTTTTCACCACTGACGGTGAGGAAGCCATGTACAAAAACACTGTCGGGCGTTTTATAGCCGGAAAATTTCAGCATGGCTGGCCAGAACAGGGTATGAAAATAAATGATGTCCTTGCCAATGAAATGGATTTGCTCGACGGCCGGGTCGGCAAAAAAGCCCTCAAAGTCAATATTTTTCAGCGCAAAGTAGCTTTTCAGGGAAGCCAGATAACCCACTGGGGCATCGAGCCAGACATAAAAATATTTACCCGGCGCGTCAGGTATGGGAATACCGAAGTACGGCGCATCGCGTGAAATGTCCCAGTCACTCAGCCCGGCGTCCTGGTTCAGCCACTCGGCGGCTTTGTTGGCGACTTCGGTTTGCAAGCGGCCGTCCTGGGTCCAGCTGCGTAAAAACTCCAGGCAGCGTGGGTCACTTAGCCTGAAGAAAAAATGTTCACTCTGTTTCAACACTGGGGTAGCCCCGGTCAGAGTCGAATACGGGTTTTTTAGCTCGGTGGGGGTATAAACCGAGCCGCAGACCTCGCACGAATCACCATATTGATCTTTAGCGCCACACTTTGGGCATTCGCCCTTGATATAGCGGTCGGGCAGAAACATACCCTTGACCGGATCGAAAAACTGCTCAATGACCTTGCTGCTAATGAAGCCGTTAGCTTTCAGGCGTCGATAGATATCTTGAGACAGCTCGACATTCTCGGGCGAGTCGGTCGTGTGCCAGTGGTCGAAACTGATATGAAAGCCGTCCAGATACTGCTTGCGTCCAGCGGCAATTTCGGCCACGAAAGCTTGCGGCGTTTTGCCGGCTTTTTCAGCGGCAATCATGATAGGTGCGCCATGGGCGTCGTCAGCGCCGACAAAATGTACCGTTGACCCCAGCATGCGCTGGGTACGCACCCAGATATCAGCCTGGATATATTCCATGATGTGCCCGATATGAAACGCTGCATTGGCATAGGGCAGGGCGGTGGTGACGAACAGTTGGCGCGGCATGATCAAAGTCAAAGCTCATAAGGCGAAAAGGTCTAGTTTAACTTACCCGCCCCCTGACCCGGAACGTGTTTTACTCAGGCTCGGTTAAAATAACGCATTTATCCCTCCATCATGTCACTTAGCCCCGATACCGTTACGTCTGCCTTGCAGCAGATCATCGACCCGAATACCGGCAAGGATCTGGTCTCGACCAAGTGCGTGAAGAATGTTCGTGTGATTGAAGGTGTGGTCACGCTGGATGTCGAGCTTGGCTATCCTGCCAAAAGTCAGTTGTCCGCCCTGCGGGAAAAGGTGCAGAGTGCGATTCAGGCTTTGGGAGCGCGCGAAGTGCTGGCGAATGTCAGCTTCAAAATAGTTGCGCATGCGGTGCAGCCGGGTGTCAAAGTACTGCCTACCGTTAAAAACATTATTGCCGTGGCCTCGGGTAAAGGTGGGGTTGGCAAAAGTACAACTGCAGCCAATCTGGCGCTGGCCTTGGCTGCCGAGGGTGCCCGGGTCGGGGTGCTGGATGCCGATATCTATGGCCCGTCACAACCCCTGATGTTTGGTTTACAGGGGCAGCAACCCCCAATTATTGATGGCAAGGCAGTACAGCCTTTACAGAACTATGGTGTGCAGGTTAATTCCATCGGCTTTATGCTTGACGCCGATCAACCGGTGGTATGGCGTGGTCCGCTGGTGGTACAAGCCCTGACCCAACTGCTGGAACAGACGCTTTGGGACGACCTCGACTATCTGGTGGTCGATATGCCTCCTGGAACCGGCGACGTGCAGCTCACCCTGGCACAAAAGGTGCCGGTCACGGGTGCGGTTATTGTGACCACGCCACAAGATTTGGCGTTGCTGGATGCACGGCGCGGCTACAAGATGTTTGACAAGGTGGGTATTCCCACTTTGGGTATTGTTGAAAACATGGCGGTACATGTCTGTTCGCAATGCGGTCATGTAGAACATATTTTTGGTGCTGGCGGCGGGCAGCGTATGGCGGAGCAATATGGGCTGGAATGTCTGGGCTCACTGCCTTTGGCCTTGCACATCCGCGAAGAAGCCGACGGCGGCCGTCCAACGGTTGTGGCCCAGCCAGAATCCGCTGCAGCGCAGAGCTACAGGCAGATTGCCCGTAAACTGGCCGTAGCCATTGCGGACAAGGCCAAAGACTTCTCGGCCAAAATGCCCACGATCAAGATTTCCTCGACTTGAACTGAAACAGGTAAGACGATGACCAAACTTTCTTTCGATAAAAACAAATTGAAGTTTTTGCTGCTCGAAAACATACACCAAAATGCCATAGATGCCATGGTGCGCGGTGGTTACAGCAATATTGAAACGCATAAAAAATCCCTGGAAGGCCAGGCTTTGCTCGATGCACTGGCGGATGTGCATTTCCTCGGTATTCGCTCGCGTACCAACGTGACCGAGGAAGTACTGGCGGCAGCGCCCAAGCTCACTGCCATTGGCTGTTTCTGTATCGGTACCAATCAGGTTGATCTGGTCGCAGCCGCCAAGCGTGGCATTCCGGTATTCAATGCGCCTTTTTCCAATACGCGCTCGGTGGCCGAACTCGTGATTGCTGAAACCGTCATGCTGATGCGCGGCATTACGGAAAAAAATGCCATCGTGCACCGTGGCGGTTGGGTCAAAAGTGCGGAAGGTTCTTTCGAGGTGCGTGGCAAAACGTTAGGCATTATCGGCTATGGGCATATTGGTACCCAGGTCGGCATTTTGGCTGAACACATGGGTATGCGTGTGGTGTTTTATGATATCGAGGGCAAATTACCGTTAGGTAATGCGCGGCAGTTGCCCACACTTGAAGCATTATTGGCCGAGAGCGATGTGGTGACCTTGCACGTACCGGAAACGCCGCAAACGGCGAATATGATACGTGCTGCACAACTGGCACAAATGAAACCGGGTGCGCATTTGATCAATGCTGCGCGCGGCACCGTGGTGGATATAGATGCGCTGGCAGCCGCTATGAAAAGTGGGCATATCGGTGGTTGTGCGATTGATGTCTTTCCGGTCGAACCCAAAGGTAATGACGAGGAATTTTTGTCGCCACTGCGTCAATTCGACAACGCCTTGCTGACCCCGCATATTGGGGGCTCGACAATTGAAGCCCAGGCCAATATTGGCATTGAAGTCGCTGACAAGCTGGTGCGCTACAGCGATAATGGTTCGACCATAACCGCAGTGAATTTTCCTGAAGTTTCCTTGCCGGCGCATCCGGGCAAGTGCCGATTACTACATATTCATAAAAATGTTCCCGGCATTCTGGCGCAAATCAATGAACGTTTTGGCAAGCGCGGCATCAACATCAGCAGCCAGTTCTTGCAAACTAATGAACATATCGGTTATTGCGTGATGGATGTCGATACGGCAGCCAGCGAACTGGCACTGGAAGAAATTCAGTCGGTCACTGGTACCATACGAGCCCGGGTCTTGTACTGATGCCGCAGGCGCTACGTGCGGTAGTGCCACTTTTGATGATCTGGCTCAGTATTGCCAGTGCAACGGCGCAGACACTCGTCGTCTCGGCCGCCTCCAGCCTGCGCGATGTCTTTACCGAAGCAGGCCGGGAATTCGAGCGCCAGTCACCCGGTCTCAAGCTTGTTTTTAACTTTTCGGCTTCGGGCGTGCTGTTACAGCAAATCCGCCATGGTGCGCCGGTCGATATTTTTGCGACTGCTGACGCCATTACCATGGAACAGGCGCAACAACTGGCACTGATCAAACCGGAGTCACGTACCATTTTTGCCCGCAATTCACTGGTGGTAGTCGTACCTCTCGTGTCAAACCATGATATTCGACAGCTATCTGATCTGAGCAGG
The DNA here is from genome assembly GCA_002405475.1 of Burkholderiales bacterium UBA4657. GTDB lineage: Bacteria > Pseudomonadota > Gammaproteobacteria > Burkholderiales > Burkholderiaceae_E > UBA4657. The sequence continues at coordinate 52,794 of DHLX01000029.1, forward strand.
CTGGCACGCGTTGCCATAGGCAACCCGGCGACCGTTCCCGCCGGACGCTATGCCCAGCAGGCGCTGGACGCAGCCGGGGTCAAACTCAGTAATGTCATACCCGCCGAGCATGTGCGGCAGGCACTGGTTTATGTCGCACGCGGCGAGGTTGATGCGGCGCTGGTCTACGCGACTGATGCCCGATATAACGCTGGCCGTGTCCGCGTTGCTTATCGCCCCAGCCTCGGGGAACCGATTGTTTATCCGATTGCTATCGTGCGTAACAGCAAACAGCCGGTATTGGCGCAGGCCTTTGTGAGCCTGCTTCAGGGCCCGACGGGTCGTGAGCTATTGTCACGCCATGGCTTTTTATTGCCCTGAATCATGACGCTGGCTCCCTTGCTGCTATCGTTACAGGTAGCGTTCATTGCAACCCTGCTGACCGGGGTAATCGGCGTGGCTCTGGCGGCAGGCATTGCACGCTGGCAGTCACGCTGGCGTGAATGGCTTGACGCTTTGTTCATGCTGCCTCTGGTACTGCCCCCTACCGTCCTGGGTTACTATTTAATTGTTCTGGTAGGACGTAACGGGGCATTCGGCCAGTGGCTGGAGCAGACCTGGGGCGTCGTACTCATATTCAGCTGGCAAGGTGCGGTACTTGCCGCTTCCATCGTCAGTTTGCCGCTGATCTACCGTACTGCCCGGGCAGCTTTTGAAGAAGTCAATGTGTCACTGGAAAATGCCGGACGCAGCCTGGGGCTGAGTGAATGGCAGGTATTCTGGCGCATCAGTCTGCCTTTGGCCTGGCGCGGTATCATGGCCGGCTTAATGCTGACATTTGCGCGTGCCATGGGTGAGTTTGGCGCTACCCTGATGGTGGCAGGCAATTTGCCCGGCAAAACACAAACCTTATCGGTGGCAGTTTACGATGCTGTACAGGCAGGTAATGATGCCCAGGCCTGGGGTTTGACCGCTATTATTTCAGTGGTATGCATGGCAGTACTGATTATTTCGGGACAACTATTGCGTCCCGCTAGAATGCGTATTGTTGAAAAAAATCGGTGATTAGACAAGGGGAAAGCATGAGTATCAAAAGTGATCGCTGGATTAATCGTATGGCAGCTCAAGGCATGATTGAGCCGTTCGAGCCGAAACAGGTGCGGTCTGTCAATGGACAAAAAATAGTCAGCTACGGCACGTCGAGTTATGGCTACGATATTCGTTGCGCCGATGAATTCAAGATTTTTACCAACATCAACAGCACCATCGTTGACCCAAAGGCATTTGATGAAAAATCTTTCGTCGATTTCAAGGGGAATGTTTGCATCATTCCGCCTAATTCGTTTGCCCTGGCGCGCACGGTGGAATATTTCCGTATTCCGCGCAGCGTACTGACTGTTTGCCTGGGGAAAAGTACTTACGCCCGCTGCGGCATCATTGTCAACGTCACTCCCCTTGAGCCGGAATGGGAAGGCCATGTGACGCTGGAATTTTCCAATACCACGCCGCTGCCTGCCAAGATTTATGCGGGTGAAGGTTGTGCCCAGGTACTGTTTCTGGAATCTGATGAAATTTGCGAAACCAGCTATAAGGACAAGGGCGGGAAATACCAGGGACAGACTGGCGTGACTCTACCCAAAACCTGAGCTGACCAGCAAATTCTATAATTCGTTCGCGCAGTAATTTTTTGATAAGGCTCAGCCATGAAATTCCGCTTCCCCATCGTCATCATTGATGAAGATTTCCGTTCCGAGAATGCCTCTGGTTCGGGTATACGCGCCCTGGCTTCAGCCATTGAAAAAGAAGGCATGGAAGTCGTCGGCGCCACCAGTTTTACCGACCACGCCATGTTCGCGCAACAGCAAAGCCGCGCCTCCGGGTTTATTCTGAGCATTGACGATGACGAGTTCAACAGCGATATTCCGCAGGAACAGCAGCAGGCCATTGTCAACCTGCGCTTGCTGGTCAAGGAAATCCGTCGGCGCAATTCGGAAATTCCTATCTTTCTGTATGGCGAAACGCGTACCTCACGGCATATTCCGAACGATGTCTTGCGTGAATTGCACGGTTTCATTCATATGTTCGAGGACACGCCCGAGTTTGTGGCGCGCCACATTATCCGCGAGGCACGCGCCTATCTTGATTCGCTGGCACCGCCTTTTTTTCGTGCGCTGACGCATTACGCAGCGGACGGTTCTTATTCCTGGCATTGTCCGGGGCACTCGGGTGGCGTGGCATTTTTGAAGTCGCCGGTGGGGCAGATGTTTCACCAGTTTTTCGGTGAGAACATGTTGCGTGCTGACGTGTGTAATTCAGTAGAAGAACTGGGGCAGTTGCTCGATCACTCCGGGCCGGTCGCCGCCAGTGAGCGCAACGCGGCGCGCATTTTTGGCAGCGATCATTTGTACTTTGTCACCAACGGCACCAGTACCTCGAATAAAATGGTCTGGCATAGTTGTGTCGCGCCGGGTGACATTGTGGTGGTCGATCGTAACTGCCATAAATCTATTTTGCACGCCATTACCATGACCGGTGCCATTCCGGTATTTCTCATGCCGCAGCGTAACCATTACGGCATTATTGGCCCGATACCGCTGCATGAATTTACCCAGCGCGCCATCGAACGCAAAATTGCCGCCAACCCGCTCATTAGTGGCAGTGGCAAGAAACCGCGCATATTGACGATTACCCAGTCCACTTATGACGGCATTGTTTATAACGTCGAGATGATTAAACAACAGCTGGATGGCCATGTCGAAACACTGCATTTCGACGAGGCCTGGCTACCACATGCGGCGTTTCATTCTTTTTATCGCGATATGCATGCCATTGGCCGTGACCGCCCGCGTGCCAAAGATTCTTTGATTTTTGCCACGCATTCGACCCACAAACTGTTGGCGGGTTTGAGTCAGGCCTCGCAGATTCTGGTGCAGGAATCTGAAACCCGCAAGCTGAACAAGCATGCGTTTAATGAGGCCTATCTGATGCATACCTCGACTTCGCCGCAATATGCCATTATTGCCTCGTGCGATGTGGCGGCGGCCATGATGGAACCGCCGGGTGGCACGGCACTGGTCGAGGAGTCGATTATTGAGGCGCTGGACTTTCGTCGTGCCATGCGCAAGGTGGATGAAGAATGGGGCGCCGACTGGTGGTTCAAGGTCTGGGGGCCGGATGAACTTAATGACGAAGGCATGCCCGATCGTGACCAATGGGTGTTGCGCTCAGGTGAGCGCTGGCATGGGTTTGGTGATTTGGCTACGGGTTTCAACATGCTGGATCCGATCAAGGCCACCGTCATCAACCCAGGTCTGGATGTCGATGGCAATTTTGCTGATGTCGGCATACCGGCCAATATCGTGACCAAATATCTGGCCGAGCATGGTGTCATCATCGAGAAGACCGGGCTCTATTCGTTCTTCATCATGTTCACTATTGGTATTACCAAAGGGCGCTGGAATTCCCTGGTGACCGAGTTGCAGCAATTCAAGGACGATTACGACAAGAACCAGGCGCTATGGCGCATTTTGCCCGAGTTTGTTCAGGCGCACCCGCGCTACGAGCACATGGGGCTGCGTGATTTATGTGACCAGATTCATGGCATGTATCGACAAAACGATATTGCCCGTCTGACGACCGACATGTATCTGTCCAACATGGTGCCCGCAATGAAACCGTCCGAGGCATATGCCTGTCTGGCGCATGGAGAAATTGATCGTGTGCCGATTGACGAATTGGAAGGGCGCATTACCAGTGCGCTGGTCACGCCCTACCCACCCGGCATTCCGCTGCTGATTCCGGGCGAGCGCTTCAATAATAAAATTGTTGATTATCTGAGGTTTGCGCGCGATTTCAACGAGCGTTTTCCTGGCTTTGAAACCGATATTCACGGCTTGGTAGAAGAAGAAATAGACGGACGGGTTGAATATTTTGTAGATTGTGTACGTGCTGACTGAGTACACTTTTCATCATGCCTCGTCTACCTGACTTCAAACTCGAAACGTTCTTTTCCCGTTGGGAGTTTAATGCCCGTTATCATATGACCGCCAGTGATGCCGAGTCCATGACCATGCACGATCTATTGGCTATGGCCGACGACGAAGATCGCCAGGCCTGGGATCAATTGCGTTTGGGATATACCCAGACATGGGGCAGTCCGGCATTGCGCGATACTATCGCAGCCACCTATCGCGGCATTTCTGCCGACGATATATTGTGCTTTGCGGGTGCAGAGGAGGGGTTGTGGTGTGCCATGCACGCGCTGCTTGAGCCGGATGATCACGCGATTGTTACCGTACCCAATTATCAGTCCATGGAAACGGTACCGGCTCTGTTATGTTCCGTGACCGGGCTGGCCATGCACCCGGAGCGTGATTGGGCCGTTGACCTGAATGAATTGATCGCTGCCATTCGTCCCAATACCCGATTGCTGGCACTGAATTTTCCGAATAATCCAACCGGCGCAGTGCCTGATACAGAACAGTTTTTGGCCATTATCGAGCTCTGCCGCCAGCGCGGCATTTACATTTTCAGTGATGAGGTTTATCGCGGTATCGAGCGTGATACGACACACACCCTGCCGCAACTTGCCGAAGTCTACGAACGTGGTATTTCGCTCAATGTTGTATCCAAAGCCTATGGACTACCGGGCCTGCGCATAGGCTGGATAGCGTGCCGAGACCATGATTTTCTACAGCGCATGGAGCGCATCAAACACTATCTGTCGATTTGTAATTCGGCACCTAGTGAAGTTCTGGCACGCATAGCCCTTAAGGCCAGAGCTCAGATTTTTGATCGTAACCGGGCGCGATGCGCACGTAATTTGTCTGAGCTGGAAGCTTTTTTCCAGCGCTGGAGACATCTGTATCAGTGGAAATCTCCTCCCGGTTCATGTGTCGGTTTTGTGCGGTACCTCGGAAGTGATGGGGTAGAAGCGCATTGCCGCGATCTGGTCGAACAGTCTGGAGTTTTGCTGTTACCGGCTTCCGTTTATCAAAGCGACTTGCTGCCAGTGGTCAAGGATTATTTCCGGGTCGGCTATGGCCGGGAGGGAATGGATGCCGGCTTGGGCGCATGGGATCGGCATCTGAGTCGAATCATGTAAGATAGCGGTTGTCGTAGTAGCCGCATATGGGAGAGCGTTGTTTCATCCACTGAAATAACCGCCGAAGGCGCAATCGCCCGAAATCGCTCAGGCAAAAGAACCATGTGCAGTGCAGGCAACTCTGGAGAGCGCCTCATCATTGCGATGAGGCCACCGAAGGTGCAGCAGTCTGGCTGACAAGCCTGACTGTTAACTCTCAGGTAAAAGGACAGAGGGGCAGTAAGGCTGAAACCAAGGGGGTTTCGGCATTCTATTACTGGCCCATTCATGACTCTGAAACAGACTTCACTTCATTCCGTTCATGCCGCCGCTGGTGCCAAACTGGTGGACTTTGGCGGCTGGGACATGCCCCTGCATTACGGTTCACAACTGGACGAGCACCACGCCGTGCGCACTGGCGCGGGCATGTTTGACGTGTCGCATATGTGTACGGTCGATGTGCGGGGCGCGCCATGCCGCGACTTTTTGCGTTATTTGCTGGCCAACGATATTGACAAGTTGACGGTCTCTGGAAAAGCCCTCTATTCCTGCATGCTCAACCCAGACGGCGGGGTCATTGACGATCTGATTGTCTATTACCTGAACGAAGAATTTTTTCGTCTGGTTATCAATGCCGGTACCGCTGAAAAAGATTTGACCTGGATGGAAAAAATCAGGCACGAGAAAAATTTTTCCGTCACGATTACGCCAAGGCGTGACTTGGCCATGATTGCTGTTCAGGGGCCAGAAGCACGGGAAAAATTCTGGCAGGCGTGCCCAGCCTGGAAAGCCGCGACTGAAAATCTCAAACCATTCTTTGCCCAGCTTCAGGGTGAGGTCATGGTGGCGCGTACCGGCTATACCGGCGAAGATGGCTTTGAAGTCAGCTTACCGGCAGAACAGGCGGCGGCTTTGTGGGCTGATCTGCAACAGGCTGGCGTGCGTCCCTGCGGCTTGGGTGCTAGAGACACTTTGCGCCTTGAAGCCGGTATGAACCTGTACGGTAACGAAATGGGCGACACCATTTCGCCACTGGATGCAGGGCTGGCCTGGACCGTGAGCCTGAAGGATGAACGTGATTTTGTTGGCCGCGCAGCCCTGCTGGCGCAGGGACAGCGCTTCGAATTTTTTGGACTGGTGTTATTGAATAAAGGCGTGATGCGCGTACATCAGACCGTGATCACTGCTCACGGCACGGGCGAACTCACCAGTGGTACTTTTTCTCCTACATTAGGAGTGTCTATTGCCATGGCACGTTTACCTTTGGGGGTACAGCCGGGTGATGAGGTGCAGGTCGATATTCGTGGCAAGGCACTGCCCGCGCGTGTGGTGAAATTGCCGTTCGTACGGCAGGGAAAAATTTTGGTTTCGGTGAGCTAAACAAGGAGAGCATTAATGACAATTCCGACGCAATTGAAATATACGAATTCGCATGAATGGGTGAAGCAAGGTGACGATGGCCTGTTGTGGGTCGGCATTACTGATGCCGCTCAGGATATGTTGGGTGATCTGGTCTTCGTTGGCGATTTCAAGGTCGGCGAAAGCCTGAAGGCTGGTGATACGGTGGGAGTGGTCGAGTCGGTCAAGGCTGCCTCCGATGTCTATGCCCCGGTAGAGGGTGAAGTGGTGGCTTTCAACGAGTCCTTGAGTGACGAGCCACAGCAACTCAACACCCAGCCTTATGAGGCCTGGATATTCAAACTGAAAACGAGTCAATCGACCGAGGGTTTACTGGACGCCGCTGGGTACCAAGCCGTATTGAATAGTAAATAAGGAAAGCTGAAATGAGCTGGCAAAGCATGAAAGATGAAATTCAAACCCTGAGCGAACTGGAAGCGCACGATGAGTTTCATGCACGACATATTGGCCCGAACGCTGAAGAAAAGCTTGAGATGCTGCGCACGATCGGTCTGTCTTCGCTCGAAGATATGACCGATGCCATCGTGCCTGCCAGTATCAAACTGAAGTCTGGGCTGACCCTGCCGGCGGCGCTGAGTGAAGAACAGGCCTTGGAAAAAATTCGTGCCATCGCACAGCAAAACCAGATATTCAAAAGTTTTATTGGGCAGGGCTATTACGGCACGCATACGCCCAAGGTCATCCTGCGCAATATTCTGGAAAATCCGGCCTGGTACACCGCCTACACGCCTTATCAGGCCGAGATTTCCCAGGGGCGGATGGAAGCCTTGATCAATTTCCAGACGATGGTGTGCGATTTGACTGGCATGGAAATCAGCAATGCCTCTTTACTCGACGAAGCTACGGCGGCAGCTGAGGCCATGACCCTGGCGAAACGTAGTGCCAAAAGCAAAAGCACACTTTTTTTGGTCGATGAGAACTGTCATCCGCAGACGCTGGCGGTGGTGCAAACGCGTGCCGAAGCACTGGGTCTGGAAGTGCGGGTAGGTCATGTATCGAACCTGCTGGCGACAACGGATTGCTTTGCAGCGCTGGTGCAATACCCGGCCAGCACTGGGTCACTACAGCACTGGCAAGACGCAGCGTCCCAGGCGCATGCCAGGGGTGCACTGCTTTGCGTCGCAACCGACCTGCTGGCACTGACCCTGCTTAAACCTCCCGGCGAATGGGGAGCCGATATTGTCGTGGGCAATACCCAGCGTTTTGGCGTGCCGTTTGGTTTTGGCGGGCCACATGCCGCTTTTCTGGCATGTAAAGAGGGTTTCAAACGCTCGATGCCGGGTCGTCTGGTGGGGGTATCGGTTGATACCCAGGGCAAACCGGCGTATCGGTTGACGCTGCAAACGCGTGAGCAGCATATTCGGCGCGAAAAGGCCACCTCGAATATTTGCACCGCCCAGGTATTGCTGGCGGTTATGGCCAGCATGTATGCGGTGTATCATGGGCCGCAAGGACTGAAACGGATAGCGCAGCGGGTACAGCGTCTAACCGGTATTCTGGCCGCTGGTTTGCAGACAGCGGGCCTGAAAATCAACAGCACGTATTTTGATACCTTGACCGTGAGTGGCGTAGTGGCAGCCGAGGTACACGAACGTGCCCGGAACCAGCAGATCAACCTGCGCGTGATTGCTGAAGACTGCGTTGGTATTTCTCTGGATGAAACCACGACCCGCGCTGATGTTGAAAGTCTATGGCAAGTGTTGGGTGTGCAGGCGCAAGTGGCGCTGCTGGATGCAAAAATTCCAGACAATCCTGGCATTCCTGAGTCTTTGCGCCGCAGTAGCGACTACCTGACGCACCCAGTGTTCAATACCCACCACAGCGAAACGGAAATGCTGCGTTATTTGCGCCAGTTGTCCGACAAGGATCTGGCGCTGGACCGCACCATGATACCGCTCGGGTCTTGTACCATGAAGTTAAATGCCACAGCCGAGATGATACCCGTGACCTGGCCCGAGTTTGCCCAGATTCACCCGTTGGCACCAGCGCAACAGACTCTGGGTTACCAAACCCTGATTGCTGAGCTGGAACAGATGCTATGTGAATGTACTGGCTACGATGCCGTGAGTTTGCAGCCGAACTCAGGCGCACAGGGCGAGTACGCCGGCTTGCTTGCCATCCGCGCTTATCATCGCGCGCATGGTGAAGGGCATCGCAAGGTATGTTTGATACCGGAAAGTGCGCATGGTACCAACCCGGCCTCGGCGCAGCTATGTGGCATGGAGGTTGTAGTGGTGGCTTGCGATCAGGACGGTAACGTCGATTTGATCGACCTGCGTGCCAAGGCAGAAAAGTATTCCGATCAACTGGCCGCCTTGATGGTGACCTATCCCTCGACCCATGGCGTGTTTGAAGAAGCCATTGTCGATATCTGCAATATCATTCACCAGCATGGTGGTCAGGTCTATACCGATGGAGCCAACATGAATGCCTTGGTCGGTCTGGCCAAGCCCGGCTGGTATGGCAGTGATGTCTCACATTTGAATTTGCACAAAACCTTCTGCATTCCCCACGGGGGTGGTGGTCCGGGTGTTGGGCCAGTAGCAGTGAAAGCGCATCTGGCTCCGTATCTGCCTGGTAGCCAGGCAGTAGGTGCGGTCAGCGCTGCTCCCTTTGGTTCTGCCAGCATACTGCCTATTTCCTGGATGTATGTGACCCTGATGGGGGCGGCAGGTTTAAGAAAAGCGACCCAGGTAGCCCTGTTGAATGCCAACTATGTGGCGAAGCGTTTGCAGGCGCATTACCCGATTCTGTATGCGGGTCGCAATGGTCTGGTAGCGCATGAATGCATTCTGGATCTGCGCCCGATCAAGGATTCGTGTGGCATTAGCGCCGAAGATGTGGCCAAGCGTCTGATGGATTATGGTTTCCATGCCCCGACCCTGTCATTCCCGGTAGCTGGAACCTTAATGGTAGAACCGACCGAAAGCGAATCGAAGCACGAGCTCGATCGCTTTATCGATGCCATGATCGCAATACGCGCCGAGATTCGCGCGGTTGAAACCGGGCAAGTCGATAAGGAGGATAATCCGCTCAAAAATGCGCCGCATACTGCAGCCATGGTCATGGCAGAACAATGGGCGCATGATTATTCACGCGAAGCGGCCGCTTTTCCTCTGGCAACATTACGCCAGCATAAATACTGGCCACCGGTAGCGCGGGTAGATAATGCCTATGGCGATCGCAATATCATGTGTTCGTGCCTGCCGATTGAGACCTATGCGGATGAGGCAACGCAAGCCTGAATTTGATTGAACGAGGAGTAAGTCATGTCGTGGTGGTATGCACCGGCAATGGTGCTTGCAGCGTATCTGATGGGATCGGTGGCGTTCGGCATACTGGTATCGCCCTTGTTTCGGCTGGCTGACCCACGCAGTTATGGGTCGCATAATCCGGGTGCTACCAATGTGCTGCGTTCGGGTAACAAGGCCGCAGCTGTTTTAACCTTGCTGGGCGATGCCTTCAAGGGTTGGCTGGCGGTCTATCTGGCGCAACACTTTGCCAGTGCTGGTGGCTGGGGAGAAGCCACCATAGCGGCTGCTGCCCTGGCCGTGTTTGTCGGGCATTTGTGGCCGATATTTTTTCGCTTTCAGGGCGGAAAAGGGGTGGCGACAGCCTTGGGGGTGTTGCTGGGGATCAATGTCTGGCTGGCCGTGGCGGTACTGGTGACCTTCATCATTATGATGGTCTTTTTCCGCTGGGTTTCATTCGCTTCAATTATTGCGGCCGTGTTTGCGGCGTTTTACCACTTTTTATTATTTGGTGTCGAGCCCATGTCACTGGTCGTCATTATCATGAGTGCCTTGTTAGTCTATCGTCACCGTGCGAATATTGAGCGCTTGCTGGCGGGCAAAGAACCCAAGCTGGGGCAGGGTAAAAAATAAGCAGTCGAAAACAGGCCGTTGACAAAGGGTCAGGCTTCAACCAGCGCCCAGCGCGGCCGTACTCTGAAAGCACCGGCTACAGAGCCGGTTTGCTGTTGTAAACGCAAAGCCCCGGCCAGGGCAATCATGGCGCCATTGTCGGTGCACCATTCCAGTTCGGGGTAATATACCGCCAGGTTTTTTTTTTGCGCCGCCGTATTCAGGCGTGCGCGCAATTGCTGATTGGCGCCGACGCCTCCTGCTACGACCAGACGCTGAAGCCCGGTTTGTTCCAGTGCCGCCAGTGCCTTACTGCACAAGACATCGGTAATGGCATCGACAATGGACGCGGCCAGATCAGCGCGAGTTTTTTCATCCAGCGGTGCTGCTTTGTTTACCGTGGTCAACACCGCAGTTTTGAGGCCGGCAAAACTGAAATTCAAATCACCAGAATGCTTGAGCGGTCGGGGTAAGTGAAAGCGCGAGGCATCGCCTTGCAGCGCCAGGCGTGAAAGATGTGGCCCACCCGGATACGGCAGCCCGAGCAATTTCGCCGACTTGTCGAACGCTTCACCGGCGGCATCATCCAGCGTTTCGCCCAGCAGGGTATAGTCGCCCACCCCCTGCACCTGCATTAACTGGGTATGACCGCCCGAGACCAGCAAGGCCAGGAACGGAAATGCAGGAGGGTTCGAGGATAGCAGGGGGGAGAGCAAATGCCCTTCCAGATGATGCACACCCATGATGGGTTTATTCAGCGCAAATGCCAGCGCATGCGCAAACCCGGTGCCGACCAGCAGCGCACCGGCCAGACCGGGACCAATAGTGACAGCAATAGCATCGATATTGTTTAAGGTCTGTTGCGACTGCGCCAAGGTCTGCTCCAGCAACGGTACCAGTCGTTTAATGTGGTCGCGCGAGGCCAGCTCGGGAACCACGCCACCATAGTCACGATGCATGCTGATTTGCGAATACAGGGCGTGACCGATCAGGCCGCGCCCGGTATCGTAGAGAGCCACACCGGTTTCGTCGCAGGAAGATTCAATACCAAGTACAAGCATGGACAGCAGTGTAAAGCATCATGACTGTTGCCGCTTAGGCGGTTTTGCTGACCTGGTTTGATGTTGAAGCATCAGACCCAAAGCCCAGGGTAAAACAATATTATTGAACGACTTGCGTGCATTATGAGTCAGCCAATCTTCAGGCAAGGCATGATCCAGCCACTGCGCCGCTATGCCCTGCATCATGGTGAACAATGCCAGTGCTGTTTCAAGTTTACGTTGTCGGCTTGAGATTGCGGGTGCCAGAGGAGAGTCAGCGAGTGCCAGTGCCAAACCCTGAGCATAATGATTGAAACTGGCAAGCCCGGCTTCCCAGCATGAAAAAATGGCAGCTTCAGTAGCATTCTTGGGTTCGGGAAAGACAGGTGGTTGGATCGGGTCAAAGTGTGGCTGGTCAACCGTTTGTGTGCGTGTGGCGAACATGATAATGGCATGTGCCGGATGGGCGCGGATGAAGCCCAAATAATCGCCCACACAGGAAGCCAGCCGCGCTTCCCAGTCCGGACCACGAAAACTCGACTTGGTTTTTTCATCCAGTAGTGCGAAGCCTTCATGTGCAGTTTCAGCCAATAGCTGATCCAGACTTTCAAAGTGCCGATACGGTGCGGCGGCAGAGACACCCACACTACGACAAAGGTCTGCCAGTGTAAATGTTCCTGCACCTTGTTGCAGTGTCATGTTCAGTGCGGCATCAATCAGGGCACGGCGCAAATCACCGTGATGATAATTCGAGCGTGGCTTACCCGTCCGGGCGCGAGCCTGCTGCTTTTTTATAGGGGTATGAGCGTCACTTGACATCAATCTCTTTCACTGTTCTAATGATAATGTAATTAACATTAACATTTAGTGCAAGTGGTTATGGTCGATATACGATCGGGTCAGGCGATATTAAACCTGCGACCAGACCACTTGGCAAATTGATGGGCAGAATGGCGAATGTGGCGTATTGCATACAAGATGCTGACCGGTGACCGGTTGAAGTATTTCGGCTTGATAGCCGGCATAGCTTTCGCCTCACTTCTGGTGGCGCAGCAAGCGTCGATACTGATTGGTTTTTCACATCAGACTGGCGCATTTATCCGTGACACTGCCCAGGCCGACTTGTGGTTGATGGATTCACAGGTACGGTTTTCACAAGATGCAGTACCAATGCGGGATACCGTGGCACAGCTGGCGCGAGGGGTCGAGGGTGTGCGCTGGGCCGAACCCCTGTTTCAGGGATTCACGCGCGGAAAAATGCCGGACGGTACGCGCTTCAGTCTGGTACTGGTGGGATTGAATGATTCGACCCTGATGGGCGGGCCGCCGCAAATGGTGAGCGGAACACTGGCTGATCTGCGCCGTGATCGCGCCGTCTTTATAGATGCCGGAACCAGTGCCAAGAAACTCATGATGAAACAGGGTGGGGGACGCGCATTACAGGTAGGCGACCGTTTTTCCATCAACGACAATGAAGTTGTTATCGCTGGCAGTTATGAGGGACGCCGCTCATTTTTCTGGGAGCCGGTGGTTTACACCACGTATTCGCGTGTTCTGACCCTGGTGCCGCCAGAGCGCAACCTGTTATCTTTTGTACTGATCAAACTCGAACCGGGTGCCAATGTCCAAGAGGTACGGCGTCAACTTGAATTGCGTACCGGAAAAACCACGCTGACCAATGAAGAATTCATCCAGCGTACCGCAGACTATATTCTGACTGAGACCGGCATATTGATTAATTTTGGTATGGCCGTGGCGCTGGGCTTTTTAATCGGAACCCTGGTCGCGGGTCAGACCTTCTACAACTTCACCCTCGATAACCTGCGCCACTATGGCGCGCTCAAGGCCATGGGCGTCACCAATCTGCGTCTCGCCGGCATGGTGCTGTTCCAGGCCTTGCTGGTGGCTGCTCTGGGTTATGGCATTGGAGTAGGGCTGGGCGCAGCCACTGGAAAGTATATGGAAAGTACCGGGCTTGCATTTTCCATGCCCTGGCAGATTCCGGTTTTGACGGCACTGGCGATCTTGCTGGCCAGTCTGCTGGCCGCATTGCTATCACTGATGCAGGTGTTCAAGCTGGAACCTGCTGTCGTATTCAAGGGATGAACATGAAGCCGGTTGTCATGAGTCGCGCCATTACCAAGCAATTTGGCCAGGGGGATGCCAGTGTCATGGCCTTGCGAGGTGTTGATCTGGAAGTCAGTCAGGGCGAACTGCTGATGCTGGTCGGACCTTCGGGATGTGGCAAGACCACACTCATCTCGGTGTTGGCCGGTATTCTGGACAAAACGGCGGGTGACTTGTCGGTGCTTGGCATTGACCCCTCGGCGTTAAGCATGAACGAGCGAACGCGCTGGCGCGGAGCCAATATTGGTTTTGTATTTCAGGCATTCAATTTGATGCCAGCGCTCACAGCGACAGAAAACGTGTCGATACCGTTGCTGATTCAGGGCGTGAAGCAAAGTATTGCGCTTGAGCGTTCACGTGCCTTGTTAAATGAAGTGGGTATGAGCCATCGGGCTGAGGCTTTGCCAGCACAACTATCGGGTGGCCAGCAGCAACGGGTAGCTATTGCCCGTGCTCTGGTCAGTGGCCCACGACTCGTGGTCTGCGATGAGCCAACCTCGGCACTTGATCACGAGACCGGGCAGCGTGTCATGGAGCTTTTGCGTGCCATGTCACGTGCCAGCCAGAGTACCCTGATCGTCGTCACTCATGATGCCCGCATCTTTGGCTACGCCGATCGCATTGCCCATATGGACGATGGAAGGATCGTAAGACTGGAAACACCTGAACCTGCTGTTTTGGAGAGCAAAGAGCTATGAAAGTCAAATTATCTACCTGGGTAACCAGTGGCCTGTCGCTACTGGGTCTGCTGACCATGATCACCGTGGTTATGGGCGGTGACAAAAGCTATCCGGTGGCAGCGCCGCTGGCCGAACCAGCGCCTAAGCCTTTCGCCCATGTGGTTTCAGGCTCAGCACTGGTCGAGGCCAGCAGCGAAAACATCGCCATCGCCACACCACTTGCTGGTGTCGTAGCACAGGTCATGGTCAAAGCGGGACAAAAGCTTGATCCGGGCGAGGCACTGTTCACGCTCGATACACGACAGATTGATGCAGAAATTGCAGCGCGAAGCGCAAATGTGAGCGTCGCTTCGGCGCGGATTGAGGAAGCCCTGGCCTTGCAACGTGAAGCCCAGGACCAGCTCGATAAAGTGAAGAATTTGAGCGATCCACGGGCGGTATCAACCGAAGAAGTAGAGCGACGTCAAACTGCGGCACAGGCAGCCCAGGCCCGCGTACAGCTGGCTCGCGCCCAGATGCAACAGGCTCAGGCTGAACTCAATGCCCTGCGAGTTGAAAAACAACGCATGGTCATCCGTGCCCCGGTCATGTCCCAGGTATTACAGGTCAATATACGCGCCGGTGAGTTTGCCACGCCCGGCAGTATGCAGCCGTTGGTGGTCTTGGGCGATACCCGGGTATTACACGTACGGGTGGATATCGACGAGAACGATGCCTGGCGCATAGCAGCCGGAGCGCGTGCCTTTGTTTATGTCAGAGGCGTCAGTGGCGTTTCGGCACCGGCACAATTTGTACGTTTCGAACCCATGGTGGTGCCTAAGCGTAATCTGAGCGGAGCCAGCACCGAGCGTGTCGATACCCGTGTGTTGCAAGTATTGTTTGCCTTCGATGCCCAGAAATTGCCGGTGTACGTTGGGCAGCAGATGGATGTTTTCATCGAAGCAAAGCCGGTTACTGCTGGTGCAATCTGAGCCGGACATGATGAAATATCCATTCAAAAAACCGCTCAGTGTCCTGTCACTCCTGATATTGACCGCAGGTTGTGCCACAGTGACCGTACCGTCTACCCAGCCGGTGACACTACCAGCGCAGTTTTCTCCGGCTCTTGAAAGCTCTGCAACGGCTTCTGCCGATTCATTGCAAACCTGGTGGACACTGTTCGAAGACCCCTTGCTGGCCGGTTTGGTGGAACGGGCACTGCTACATAACCGTGATATCCAGACTGCGCTGGCGCGCGTACGTGAGACCCGCGCGTTGAGAAATCTGAGTGCAGCCGAATCATTGCCACAGTTATCACTGGGCGGATCGGTTTTACGTGATCGGTTGAGTCAAAAAGACCGTAGCGCAGACCAGCTCGGAAAGAATCCGGCCACTGTTTACCGGGCTGGTTTTGATGCTTCGTGGGAACTGGATATTTTTTCTGCCGCAGCCCAAAGAAACACTGCTGCAAGTGCCGAAGTCGAGGCCGCGCTGGCGGCGGGTGCAGCAATGCGTCTGAGCGTTGCCGCTGAAGTGGCGACCAACTATTTTGAGATACGCAGCCTGCAACAACAAATCCGGAATCTGGATCAACTGACTGGCGCGGCACAACAGCTGGTTGCACTGGTCCGAGTACGTGAGCAAAGAGGACTGGCTTCGGCACTGGAACGCTTGCAAAGCGAGGAGCAACTGGCACTGACCTCGGCACAGCAACCGCTGCTGCAGGCACGCTTGCAGACAGCCATCCGTCGAATCGGTATTCTGGTGGGTGCTGACAGTCAGGCACTGCTTGGTCAACTGGAGCCAGTCGGTTCTTTGCCCGCCAAGAGTCGTACCGAAGTTCCGGCCCTGTTGCCGGCAGCCTTGCTGGAACGACGCCCTGACATTATCGCTGCAGAACGTCAGTGGGCCTCGGCGCTGGCGCGCTGGGCCGGTGCCGAAGCCGACCGCATGCCCAAGTTTTCCTTGTCGGCATCGCTGGGAACCCTGGCCATGGGTAGTACCGGCTTGTTGTCATCACCCGCACAGCTTTGGGCTTTGGGTGCCATGGTACGAGCGCCCTTGTACCAGCCGGCATTGTCTGCCACCGCCCAAGTGCAGCGGGCGCGTGCTGAACAGGCTGCCTTGGCCTACGAGAGCAGTGTCGTACAGGCCATGCTAGATGTCGAGGCCAGCAATATACGGCTGCAGCAGGCACGACAACGTGAACAGCAGTTAGCGCTGGCACTGGCGGCGAATAATGAAGCTTTGGCTTTGTCACGTCTGCGCTACGAGCGCGGTCTCAGTGATTTGCTCACCGTGCTCGATCTGGTACGGCGTCAGCTCAGTACCGAGCAGGAATGGATCGTGGCGCAGGAACAGTCTTTGGGGCAGACCGTCGCCTTGTACAAGGCGCTGGGTGGTGGCTGGGAACTGCCACAGCGCTAGTCAGCCATCATCATTCTTATACGCTTTTTGAATATGAGGTACTGTCAATAAGTTATTTGTCACTTTGACACACCAGTGCCATGCTTCACGCTGGTTGAGCGGCTGATCCAGGTCTTGGGCGGCTGATTTCGGTAACGAGAATAGTGAACCAGTATGCAGCAATCGGGACAGGTGACGTTGGTGGGCGCGGGGCCCGGAGACCCCGAATTATTAACCTTGAAGGCGGTACGTGCCATTGCACGGGCTGATGTCATTCTGGTTGATGATCTGGTATCGGAACAAGTGCTCGAACATAAGCGCGAGAGTGCCCGGGTAGTTTATGTTGGCAAGCGTGGCGGTTGTGCCTCAACGCCGCAGGAATTCATAGAAAAGCTCATGATTGCCGAAGCCAGGGCTGGCCGTCAGGTTGTGCGTCTAAAAGGTGGTGACCCGTTCGTATTCGGTCGTGGTGGCGAAGAACGCCAACATCTGATGGATCAAGGTTTGACAGTAGAAGTGGTGAACGGCGTAACCAGCGGCATGGCCGCTGCCAGCAGCATAGGCGTGCCTTTGACACACCGTGATTATTCGCATGGCTGTATTTTTGTCACTGGCCACGCTGCCCGCGATGTCGAGGGACTGGACTGGACTGCGCTCGGCCGGGTGTGCAGCCAACAACGCTTAACGCTGGTAGTCTATATGGGCGTCGCGAATGCTGAATCTATTCAGCACGGTTTAATTCAGGGTGGAGTCTCTGTCGATACACCAGTGGCAGTCGTACAATCGGCGACCTTGCCTGAACAACGCAACTATGTCTCAGTAGTCGGGCAATTATCACAACTGATCCAGTCGCATCAGATTGAAAGTCCATCCATTCTGGTCATTGGAGAGGTCGCAAAATTGGCAGATCTGGCAGTTTTGACAGATCAATTGCTACAGGAAAAAAAGCTGAGCCACATAGCCGGATGACTAGTACCCCAGCTTGCTCGATCTGCGTTGGCCTGTAGTCAGGCTGACAGCTCGCAAACCCTAGTGCAGGCGGGCTGATTGCTCGCGCAGTTTTTCCAGGGTAGCCACAAAGCTGGCCAAACGCTCCCGCTCTTGCTCTACTACAGCCTGCGGCGCACGGGCAACGAAACTTTCATTCCCCAGTTTGCCCTGACACTTGCCAATTTCATTTTCCAGTCGCTCTATTTCCTTGCCCAGACGCTGTTTTTCAGCCGCCAGATCTATTTCAATGTGCAGCATCAAGCGATTGGTACCGACCACTTGTACCGGCGCATGGGTATCGGTCGGCAGGTTGTCCTGCACCTTGACTTCACTCAGCTTGGCCAGCGCCTGCAAGTAAGGTGCATAGGCTTGCAGCAGGCTGGCATCGCCTGCGGCCAGCAAGGGAACACGCTCGGCCGGTGACAGATTCATTTCTCCACGCAGGGCGCGACAGGCATTCACATGCTGTTTTAGACCGGCAACCCAGGCTTCACTTTGGGCATCTATTTTTTCTGGCTGCGTCACCGGGTAGGGCTGCAACATCAGACTTTGCCCGGCCTGGTAGCGACGCAGCTTGTCATGACTTAAAGCCAGTGGCGCAACTTTTTGCCATAGTTCTTCGCTGATGAAGGGAATAATGGGGTGTACCAGGCGCAAAATGGTTTCCAGAACGCGCAGCAGGGTGCGCCGGGTGGCGCGTTGCTGACCAGCGGTGCCGCGCTGCATCTGTACCTTGGCCAGTTCCAGATACCAGTCACAATATTCGTCCCAGACAAACTGGTACATCGTATTGGCAACATTATCCAGCCGGTAGTCGTTAAAGCCCTGCGCCACCTCAGCCTCGACCCTCTGCAACAAGGACACAATCCAGCGATCGGCTGCCGAAAAATCCAGATAGCCGGGTGCTTGAGTCGCGCAGTCTTGCAGCCCCAGATCCTGCGCCTCGCAATTCATCAGCACAAAGCGTGTGGCATTCCATAGCTTGTTGCAAAAGTTGCGATAACCCTCGCAGCGTTTGGTATCGAAATTGACATTGCGTCCTAGCGTGGCATAACTGGCCATGGTAAAGCGCATGGCGTCGGCACCGTAAGCCGGCATGCCGTCGGGAAACTGCTTTTTGATACGTGCCTCAATTTTCGGCGCATCTTGCGGGCGGCGCAGACCGCTGGTCGATTTTTTCAACAAATCGGGCAGACTAATCCCCTGAATCAAGTCCACCGGGTCAATGGTATTGCCCTCGGACTTGCTCATTTTTTTGCCTTCGGCATCGCGCACAATGCCATGCACATAAACCGTATGGAATGGAACCTTATCGGTAAAGTGCAGGGTCATCATGATCATGCGCGCGACCCAGAAGAATATAATTTCATAGCCGGTGACCAATACACTCGAGGGCAGGAAATGTTTCAGTTCCGGCGTGTCCTGCGGCCAGCCCAGGGTCGAAAAAGGTACCAAAGCCGACGAGAACCAGGTATCGAGCACATCCTTGTCGCGTTCCAGACGCTGACCCGGAGACTGAGCCTGGGCTTCGGCCTCATTACGCGCCACAATGAGTTTGCCTTGTTCATCGTACCAGGCCGGAATCTGGTGCCCCCACCATAACTGGCGTGAAATACACCAGTCCTGAATATGGTTCATCCAGTGGTAATAGGTACTGGTCCAGTTATCGGGAACAAATTTCACCTGACCCTGCTGTACGCATTCGGTCGCCTTTTTTGCCAGCGTTTCGGTCTTGACAAACCACTGGTCGGTCAGCATGGGTTCAATCGCAACGCCGGTACGGTCACCGCGTGGCACTTTCATCAGATGCTTTTCTATTTTCTCGACCAGGCCTTGTTCCTGTAAATCAGCGACGATCACTTCGCGGGCTATGAAACGGTCAAGGCCGCGATAGGCTTCCGGTGCTTCTTGGTTAATTTTTGCATCGAGCGTAAAAATATTGAGGATGGGCAACTGATGCCGCTGCCCCACGGCATAGTCATTGAAATCATGCGCCGGAGTCACTTTCACCACGCCAGTGCCGAATTCTTTATCCACATAAGCATCGCCAATAATCGGCACCTCGCGTCCGGTCAAAGGCAGGCGTATCGCTTGACCAATCAGATGACGATAACGCTCATCTTCAGGGTGCACCATGACCGCAGTATCACCGAGCATGGTTTCCGGGCGGGTCGTAGCTACTACCAGATGACCACTGCCATCAGCTAACGGGTAACGCAAGTGGTACAGCTTGCCTTCCTCTTCCTCGCTGATAACTTCCAGGTCAGACACGGCGGTTTTCAGCACCGGGTCCCAGTTCACCAGACGCTGCCCACGATAAATGAGACCTTGCTCGTATAAACGCACGAATACTTCGGTCACTATGGGCGACAGTTTTTCGTCCATAGTGAAATATTCGCGGCTCCAGTCCACGCTGGCACCCAAGCGCCGCATCTGCTGGGTAATGGTGCCACCCGACTGTTCCTTCCAGGCCCAGACACGCTGCAAAAAAGCATCGCGTCCTAGATCGTGACGCGAAATTTTTTGTGCATCCAGCTGCCGTTCGACCACAATTTGCGTCGCAATACCGGCATGGTCAACCCCGGGAATCCACGCCGTATTAAAACCGCGCATGCGATGCCAGCGCGTCAGGGCATCCATGATGGTCTGATTGAACGCATGCCCCATATGCAGCACACCTGTTACATTGGGTGGCGGCAACTGAATGGAGAAATTCTCTTTACCTGCGTCGAATGTAGGGCTGTAGCAGCCGTTTTTTTCCCACCAGGGACCCCAGTGTGCTTCTATGGCACCGGGTTCGAAAGATTTGGCCAGGCTTGTAGTTGGGTTAGCGTCAATATTTTGCGTCATAAGGGTTAGCAGACTGTTATTTTTTTGTGGTGGTAATTTTGGCGAATTCCTGATGAATGGCGCGGCCAATGACTTCGACGGCCGTTTCAGTCAATGCCCGCTGTAATTCAGCGCGCACCGCAGGCATGGCCTGTTCCAGTACCTCGCATGTCGTTTCATTCAGCCGGTATTCCAGTGCCGGATCAAGCCGGGCAAGAATGCGCTGAGTCAGACTGTCGCGTAATTGCAGCGAAAATTTTTCCAGCGGGGCAGAGTCAGCGTTCTGGGCTGTAGCAGATGATTGCAACTCTGCTGCATCGACGGCAGAAAAGTGTTTCTCGGCAGAGTTCAGCGCAGCACTGTCGCTATCACTAATGACCTCGGTCAATAAGGGAATGCCATTTTCATCACGACGGGGACGAAATAACTCCTCAACCATGCTGCGCTCCCGATTTTTGGTGATGTTCAATCGAATAACCACGCTGTTTATAAAACTTCCAGCGCTCTCGCGCCGCCAGGCTGTCCTGCTCGTCCTGCTCCACCAGTTCCATCAAATAATCAAAGCGCGAAAAAAACTTGGGTAATTCCTGATCTAGGTTGCCCAGTACCTCATGGTGCGCCAAGGGCTCGGCCTGCTCAGGTGCAGTAGCTGCCAGCAGTACCGGCGTAACAGAGGCCAGGGCATCGTTCTGCATCACATGCGGCACAAAACTCAGTGGCTCGGACGACCAGAGTGCCTGGTCAAAACGCTTTAACAACTCGGCGTTGCGACTATAAACCACAACACGCTTGCCACGCTGCACGGCCTTGCTCACCAGATTACAGGCATAGCTCACCTTGTCGGGCAAGCCGGTATAAAAATGGATTTCAGTCATGCTGAAGCACGTTGTTTCAGAAACTCGACCAGCAAGCCTACAGGCCGACCAGTAGCGCCTTTATTGGCACCAGACTTCCAGGCAGTGCCGGCAATATCCAGATGCGCCCAGTCATATTTTTTGGTGAATCTGGCCAGGAAACAGGCCGCAGTGACGGCACCGGCCCAACGCCCGCCTATATTCGCCATATCGGCAAACGGTGATTTGAGCAATTCCTGATAATCTTCATCGACCGGCATGCGCCAGCACGAATCTAGCGCTTGCAAGCCTGCCTCATTTAGTTCGGCCGCCAGCTTGTCATTCGGCGTAAATAAACCTGAGTGCACTCCACCCAAAGCAACGACGCAAGCACCAGTCAAGGTGGCGATATCAATCACTGCCTGGGGTTTGTAACGCTCGGCATAGGTCAGTGCATCGCAAAGAATCAGCCGTCCTTCAGCATCGGTATTCAGAATTTCTATGGTCTGGCCGCTCATGCTGGTGACAATATCACCGGGTTTAGTGGCGCGACCCGACGGCATATTTTCAGTAGTGGGAATCAGACCGACTACATTAAGTGCCAATTGCATCTCGGCAATAGCGCGGAAAGCGCCCAGTACCGAAGCCGCTCCGCACATATCGTATTTCATTTCATCCATTTCGGCGCCAGGTTTCAGACTGATGCCGCCGGTGTCGAAGGTAATGCCCTTGCCAACCAGAACCACGGGGGTGTCTGATTTGGCCGCGCCCTGATACTCCATGATGATGAACTTGCAGGGTTCTTCAGAACCACGAGCCACGCTGAGGAAGGAATTCATTTTCAGCGCCTCGATCTGCTTGCGCTCCAGTACACTGACCTTGAATTTGAATTGTTTTCCTAGTTGCAGTGCAGTTTGTGCCAGATAGCCGGGAGTGCAGCGATTACCCGGCAGGTTGCCCAGGTCTTTCGCCAGTTGTATGCCTTCGGCCAGAGCCAGTGCCTGGTTCAGCATATTTTTAATACTTTGCCCCGGCGATTTGTCAAACAGAAACTCGATTTTTTTCAACGTCGATGCCGTGGCCGGTTTTTCACTCTTGAGCTGGTCAAATTTATAGTCGCATTCGCGGCTGGACAGGACGGCCAGCTTCAGCTGCTCCTCGGTTTTCAGCCCGGCCAGTGGGTCGAACGGTGCGAAGCTCAGTGTCTGGGCGTGAGTGGCCTGTACCGCCTTGACCGCGCCCTTGACACTATCGGCAAAGAGCCGGGGCGACAATTTCGGTTTTTCACCCAGGCTGACCAGTACCACACGTTCAGCCAGCAGGCCGGGCACCTGTCGCAGTATCAGGCTGCTACCGGCCTTGGACGCCAGATCGCCAGTTTTCAAGGCCTGGCTGATTGTGCCCTGGCTGAGTTTATCCACAGCCTTGCCACCCGCTGACAGAGTGTGGTCGGCATAACAGAAAATGACCAGTGCCCCGGTTCTGACCCGCTCGGGCTGAGCTGCTTTCGTGCTAAATTCCATGTACTAATCCTCAAGTTATGCTTTTTACTCAAACTCTGCGCAAACAACTCTATGCTTCGGCCAGTGCCGTGTTTGTCACGCTGCTGACCGTGGTGCTGACCGTCAGTTTAGTGCGCATTTTAGGCCAGGCCGCCGCCGGACGCGCCGATCCGACCGCTATTGTGCTCTTAATTGCGCTGGGAAGCCTGAATGCACTCCCCATTTTGCTGTCACTGACTGCCTTTATTTCGGTATTGCTGGTAATCGGGCGCATGTACAAAGACTCGGAAATGAATATCTGGTTCACCAGTGGGGTTTCACTGGCACGCTTTCTTGGGCCGGTGCTGGGCTTTGCCCTGCCTTTTGCGATACTTATTTTACTTTTTTCCCTGTTTGTTGCACCCTGGGCCAATCAGCAAGTGGATGAATTGCGTGCCCGCTACGACCAGCGTGACGATGTGTCGCGTGTGGCACCGGGGCGATTTATTGAATCGCCCGGAGCTGAACGGGTCTTTTTTGTCGAGACTTTCGATGAAGAAAAGCGAACAGTGACCAACGTCTTTGCCGCGTTCAGGGAAAATACCCCGGAAGGCGAGAAAGTGACGGTTCTGATGGCCGATAGTGGTCAGGTCGAGGTACGCGACGGCGAACGCTACGTTGTAATGCAGTCAGGACGACGCTACGAAGGCTCGCCCGGCCAGCCGCAGGCCTCGGTGATGCAGTTCGACAGCTATGCACTCAGACTGGAGTCAAGGGCAGTCAATCTCACCACCAGGGGCGCAGACCAGGGCGCTGCCTCATTGCCACAACTGCTGCTGGACAATAGCGCGGCGGCCAGAGCCGAGCTGGTCAAGCGTATAGGTGCAGTCCTGATGTTGCTCAACCTGGCCTTGCTCGCGGTACCACTTTCGTTTGTTAATCCGCGCGCCGGCCGGTCTGCCAACCTGTTGCTGGCGCTGTTGCTCTACATCATCTATAACAACCTGCTGTCTTTCGCCCAGGTGAACGTAGCTAACGGCAAGCTGTCCTTTTTTACTGGCATGTTTCTGGTGCATTTTGTGGTGCTGGGCCTGACCTGGGCGCTCATAGTCCGGGCCCAGTCAAATGCCCGACTCAATCCGCTGTCTGCGCGCACCTGGCGCATCTGGATGAGACTGACATGATTTTTGCCCGTTACCTGGCTCGCGAAATCTATCTGGCAGTGGCTTTTGTCTTGCTGGTATTGCTGGCACTGTTCTTCTTTATTGATTTTTTGAGCGAGGTGAAATCAGTCGGTCAGGGACAATACCGCACCCTGCACGCGGCGCTCTATGTGTTGCTCGAAGCACCGGCAAATGCCTATCAGCTCATGCCAATTGCGGCACTGATCGGTGCTATTTATGCCCTGGCGCAATTTGCCGCCAATTCCGAATTCACCATCATGCGGGTATCAGGTTTATCCACCCGGGTTGCGGCCTGGAACATGGTCAAGGCCGCTGGAGTGTTGGCAGTTCTGACCTTTGTGATGGGTGAATACATCATGCCGCCGGTACAGACCTATGCTGAAAAAATGAAATACAGCCGTTTGGGAGGTAATGCGCCGCTGGTCATGCGTTCCGGTTTCTGGATCAAGGACATACCGCTCGACGCGCAAGGCCAGCCCTCTGGGCGGCGCTTCGTCAATGCAGCCAAAGTGTTGCCTGACGGCAGTTTGCAGGACGTACGGGTTTATGAACTGGACCGCGAGTCCCGACTGACGGCATTGGCACGAGCCGAGTCAGCAACCTATAACGACCAGAGTGGATGGCAGCTCAAAAATGTGACTGAAACCCGGTTTATCAGTCGGCAGTCACAAGCTGGCATGTTGGCCGGTTTTGAACTGCTGGACAAGACCGCGGTGATTCGGGAGCAGACGCGACAATGGCCGGCGCGTATAGATACCAACACCCTGACCGCCGCGTATGTCGATCCGGCACGCATGTCGGCCCTGTCGCTCTGGCACTATCAACAACACCTGTCGCGCACTGGGCAACAGTCCATCAAGCACCAATACGCCTTATGGCGTAAAGCTGGCTACCCGCTGGCGGTCATTGTCATGTTGTTATTGGCGCTACCCTTCGCCTATCTGCACACACGCTCGGGTGGCGTCAGCTTCAAGATTTTCGCCGGAGTCATGGTGGGAATTGCATTTTATTTAATGGACAGTCTGGCGCAGCACCTTGGCATCCTGAATGAATGGCCGGCCATAGCCACCTTCGTCCCAGCCATGCTGGCCTTGCTGATAGCTACTTTCTGGTTAAGATGGGTGAGCCGACATTGAAAGCCCTGATAATTTTTGCCCACGGTGCACGCGACCCGCGCTGGGCCGAACCCTTTCAACGACTTCAGTCGGCACTTGAGCAACAGGCCTCGGGGCTATGTGTACGTCTGGCGTTTCTTGAGCTGATGACGCCCGACCTGGCGAGTGTGGCCGAGGAGGTCATAGGCCTCGGTGCGCAACAACTGGTGATTGTGCCGGCTTTCCTGGGGCAGGGCGGGCATGTACGCCGTGATCTGCCTGAGCTGGTACAGGCACTGCGGCAGCGCTGGCTCAATGTCCCCATTCACTTGGCGCAGGCAGTGGGTGAAGACCCCGAAGTGCTGCAAGCCATTGCCGGATATTGTTTACGCCAGCTTTAAGATTTGCGACAACGGTTAGCAGGCATCGTCCCGCTTTCCGGCCAACTCGCGCTACACTTATGCCATGAACCTGCACCAGTTCCGCTTTGTGCGCGAGGCCGTGCGCCACAAGTACAACCTGACCGCCGTGGCCAACAGCCTGCACACCTCGCAACCGGGGGTGTCCAAAGCCATTATCGAACTCGAACAGGAACTGGGTTTCCAGATCTTTGTACGGCGCGGCAAACGTATTGTTGATCTGACCCCGCCGGGCAAAGTGGTGACCCAGATCATAGAGCGCATCATGGTCGAAGCGGAAAACCTGCGCAAAATAGCCGACGACTATGCTGCCCAAGACCATGGCGCTTTGGTGATTGCCACCACGGCAACCCAGGCCAGATACGCTCTGCCCAAGGCAGTCGCCAGTTTCAAGCAACTGTTTCCCGAAGTCCGGCTCACCTTGCTGCAAGGCGACCCCGCCAACGTGGCGCAATATGTGCTGCACGGGCGCGCCGACATAGGCATTGCCACCGAAGCCCTGGCCGAACACCCGGAATTGATTACCCTGCCGGTGTACCAATGGCACCATGTAGTCATCGTACCCAAAGGACACGCGCTGGATGGCTGCAAAACCGTCACACTGGAGCAGGTCGCGGCCTTACCCCTGATTACCTATGGCACCGCATTTTCCGGTCGCAGCAAAATTGATGCCGCCTTTGCACGCCGTGGCTTGCACCCGCAGATTGTGCTGGAAGCAGTCGATTCCGACGTAATTAAAACCTATGTGGGTCTGGGTCTGGGCGTAGGCATTGTGCACGACATGGCATATGACCCGGCGGTCGATACCGGCCTGCACGCTATACCGGCCGGACATTTGTTTGGCGACAACATCACACGCATGGCAGTACGTCAGGGCGCTTATTTGCGCGACTATGCAGTCAAGTTTCTGCACCTGCTGTCACCGCAACTGACACGGGCGCGCATCGAATCGGCCATGACCCATGAGCCAGATGATTACGAACTTTAAGCCTGCCTCTGCATGTTGAAACGTAGTCTGCTTTTAATTCTTGCCCTGATTGTTTTCAGCCATTCGGCAGCGGCACAAATTACAGTGACTGACGATCTGGATTACAGCGTGGCTTTGCCCCAAGCCGCCAGGCGAGTCGTGGCCTTGTCGCCCCATGCTGTAGAACTGGTGTATGCCGTCGGCGCCGGTTCAACCCTGGTCGCCGCTGTCGAGTACAGCGACACCCCCAAGCAGGCACGACGCTTGCCACGCGTGGGTAGTCATGCTGGCTTTGATCTGGAACGTATTGCCGCGCTCAAACCCGACCTGATTATTGCCTGGCCTATGGGCGGTGAGCGCCAGTTACAGCACTTGCAGTCTCTGGGTATTCCGGTTTACCGCAGCGCCCCAACTCGCTTGGAACACATAGGCAGCACATTGCTGTCGCTGGGAAAATTGCTCGGACATGAGCAAGAGGCGCAAAACGCACAACAAGCCTTTGCACAACGGCTGCAAACTCTACGCCTTGAATATGCGCAACAACGACCGCTTCGGGTTTTTTATCAGGTCTGGGCGCAGCCACTCATGACCATAGGCGGGCCGCACACCATCAGCGAAGCACTGCAAGTGTGTGGCGCGCAAAATATTTTTGCCGACTTGAGCATGCCGGCACCCAGCGTCAGCCATGAAGCAGTATTTCAACGCCGTCCCGATGTGGTTATTGTCAATGCCCCTACCGGCCAAAGTGAGGCACTGAAAAAGAAGTGGAAGCACCTGCCGGTACTGCTGCTTGATAACGATGCGCTGGCACGGCCAGTACCGCGTATGCTAGATGCCATCGCGCAGATGTGCCAGAAAATAGAGCGGATCAGGTCTGGCAGACCCTAGCCTGCCACCACCTCATACGTCACGGGTTCAGTGTTCACTGCACCTAGTGACTTGACAAGACCCGACTTCATGCAAAAATAAAGCGGCTTGCACCACACACGAAAGGCTTCCCATGAAAACCCTGTTCCCCGCGCTGCAACGTCTGGCGCTCTACGCAGCGCTAGGACTGACCCCGTTCTGGCTCAGTGGGTGTGCGACGGGTGTTGCCGGCGTGAATGTTCCCGGATTACAGCAGATTATTGAGGCAGGAATCACCGCCAAGGGTAATGGCAACAAAATCGCCGTACATGAGGTGATTCGTACCCAGGATAGTTTCTTGTTTACCAAAGCTACTATTGGTAATGTAGTGCGCGACGCCAAAAATGCCGGCTTTACCTTCGTCAAGGATGCCGACGAGTTTGAGCGGGATTTCTACTGGGGTGGCATTGTCATTAATGATAGCCTCTGGACAAATCTTGCTATTGAATTTATCCAAAGCCCAGGCGATGCCGTCAGGAAAGTGCGTGCCGGTGACCTGGTGCTGGTGGATACGCAGCGCTCCGACTTGCGGTACTCAGAAAAAGGTGGCAGGGCCACTGTAGAACGCCTCGCCGCCTACCGCGCCGACAAATGGATGGGCGCGGTGGTACTCAAGGTGTTGTGCCCCTCCGGTGACAACGAGTGCAAACGCCAGTACGTCTATGGCCTGTACGACAAACAGACCGGGCGACAAATGGATTGGGAAACAAATGAACCCGTGGCTAACGGTGCTATGATCGATCTGCAGACTGGGCGCCCGTTGCCGGGGTATGGACGTGACCGCTGCCCCGGCTTCTTTAAAAGCTGCCGCGACTAGCGGCGGCTTTTGGCGCGAGATCTGCGTCCCCTTTCCGGTGCGAAGCTGGTCGCGCTGCGCGGTAAGTATCTCAGTGCCAGAGGATGCTTCACTCTGAAACCCCGTGAGTTGTGCGAGAAGGTAAAGACCGATATGTTTAGGAGGTGTTTGTCACCAATTATCCATGCGCAGGCTGGACAACCAAACGAACGCCAAGAGCGGCACACACACGGCTTACTGTCTCGAAGCGTGGCGCTGCGTCGGGGCGCAGTGCTTTGTAAAGTGCTTCGCGTGTGATTCCTGCTGCTTTGGCAATCTCCGACATTCCGCGCGCACGCGCAATGTCACCAAGTGCCGATGCCAGCAAGGCCGCATCATTAGCTTCAAGTATGTCAGTCAGATAGGCCGCAATCGCTTCTTCACTGTCCAGGTAGGGGGCTGCTTCAAATGTCGGCAGCTCATTAACCTTAATTCGTTTCGCCATTTTCATTTCCTTCGTCGTCCAATAGTGCCACCAGTGTCCGCGCACGTTTGATATCTGCCTTTTGCGTACGTTTGGAGCCACCGGCCAACAAAACAATGACCTGTTGCCCGCGCCGCGTGAAGTACACCCGCCAGCCTGCACCAAGATGAATGCGCAATTCAGAAACACCACCCCCAACGGTTTCGGTGTCTCCCATCAAACCAAACTCCAAACGCTTGATTCGTGCAAGAACGGCACCGCGAACTACCTTATCTTTGAGCGCGTCAAGCCATAATGTGAATTCGGGTAATGATTTGATCAAAAACATACGCTGATTGTAATCGACCGATTACATTACGTCAAGAGGTGGCGCATTGATGTGGCTCGGCCAATGGGTATGCCGACGGTATTGACTGGCGATGGTGCTGGCCTTTCAAACGGCATGGCAACTGTCTTCCCCCCCGAAAACCCACTTGACATGCCCCGACTTCATGCA
>DHLX01000029.1:82060-83743 GCA_002405475.1 Burkholderiales bacterium UBA4657
TTCTGGCTCAGTGGGTGTGCGACGAATGTAGGCGGAGTCAATGTTCCCGGTTTGCAGCAGATTATTGAAGCGGGTACAAGTTACAAAGGAGTAGGCGACAAAATCGCCGTGCATGAGGTCATTCGTACCCAGGACAGTTTCTTGTTTACCAAAGCTACTATTGGTAATGTAGTGCGCGACGCCAAAAATGCCGGCTTTACCTTCGTCAAGGACGCCGACGAGTTTGAGCGGGATTTCTACTGGGGTGGGATCGTAGTCAATGACAGTCTTTGGACTAATCATGGTATTGAATTTATCCAAAGCCCAGGCGATGCCGTCAGGAAAGTGCGTGCCGGTGACCTGGTGCTGGTGGATACGCAGCGTTCGGACTTGCGCTACTCAGAAAAAGGTGGCAGGGCCACTGTAGAACGCCTCGCCGCCTACCGCGCCGACAAATGGATGGGCGCGGTGGTACTCAAGGTGTTGTGCCCCTCCGGTGACAACGAATGCAAACGCCAGTACGTTTATGGCCTGTACGATAAACAGACCGGGCGCTTGATGGATTACAGTACCAACGAGGTCATTGCCAACGGTGCCATCATCGACCCGCAGACCGGACGCCCCCTGCCGGGATATGGACGCGACCGCTGCCCCGGCTTCTTTAAAAGCTGCCGCGACTAGCGGCGGCTGTTGACAAGCCATTATTAGTACGGTAAATTTCCGTATACGTCTTTTTACCGTATTAGAGGCCGATATGTCTGCTGCTGCTAGATTTGATTTGAAAATGGACGTGGCAGAAAAAGAGGTGGTTTCTCGCGCCGCTGCCTTGGTTGGCACCACAATGGCCGCGTTCGTGCGCGCCGCTGCCAAAGAAAAAGCACGTGAACTCTTAGATCGTGAATCGCGCATCACGATGTCTGAGCAGGATTTTCAAGCATTCACAAAGGCTCTCAATGGAACCTTTACGCCGAATGCCGCACTGGAGAATGCCTTGCGTGCTGCGCGAAAGATGAAGCGTGCTTGAAGAGCAATTGCTCGATCCGCACCATCATGATCGCCAAGCCTTCACCTGTGGAGTTGCGGAACTCGATGACTACCTCCATCGCTTCGCTGTCCAACAAAGCAAGAAGGGAATTGCTGTAGTACGGGTGTTGGTTGACACGAACATACCAAGAACTATTTTGGGCTACTACAGTTTGAGTGCCGCGCAAATTGATGTCGTTCAAATGGACGAGAGAGCGCAACATAAATTACCACGTTATCCGGTGCCGTGCTTTCGTCTGGGACGATTGGCGACACATTCCGCTCATCGAAATCGTGGATTAGGTCGGCTACTCATAGGATGCGCCGTTGAGCGCTGCTTGCAAGCCAAGAAGCATGTGGCAGCGTATGCCCTGGTGGTCGATGCGAAAGGAACGGATGCCAAATCGTTCTATGAATATTACGGATTTACCCCCTGCCGTGATAACCCACTGACACTATATTTGCCGCTTGGTACTTGAGCGCCCCCCAACCTGCTTGACATGCCCCGACTTCATGCAAAAATAAAGCGGCTTGCATCACACACGAAAGGCTTCCCATGAAAACCCTGTTCCCCGCGCTGCAACGTCTGGCGCTCTACGCAACGCTAGGACTGACCCCGTTCTGGCTCAGTGGGTGTGCGACGGGGCCTGCCGGGGTTAATGTTCCCGGTTTGCAGCAGAT
>DHLX01000028.1 GCA_002405475.1 Burkholderiales bacterium UBA4657
ACGTTAAATGGGGGCTACTTCACTGCAGGAAACGGCCAAGCGTATTGAAACCGTAATGCAAGATTTTGGAAAATTATCTTTGAATGAAGAGGAAAAACAGCAGGTAAATACCTTATTTGAACTTAAAAAGAAACTGGACAAAGCAGCTGAGGACATTTCCGAGGTTGCCAAGCAAGGCGATACATTCGAAGCCATCAGTCGGTTGCAGTCCACTTATCTCCCTGCTTTGTCTGAATACTCCAAAGGTCTACAAAAGTTCAATGAAGATCAACAAAAGATACGCGACCTGAGACTTGAGGAAATGAAACGGTTTCAATCGTTCTCTATGATGCTTACCCTTACTGTCACTGCCGTAGGAACCTTGTTCGGACTATTTTTGGCATGGAATATCAGCCGTTCAATCATCATTTCCCTCAATCAGGCACTGAATCTGGCAAGCCAGGTCGCTTCAGGAGATTTGAGAGAAATGCCAAAATCTGACCGTAAAGATGAGTTCGGTGCTTTGCTACGATCTCTGTCCAGTATGACCGAAGCCCTGAGAAGCATTGTCACTAAAGTTCGAACCAGCTCCGACCACATTAATACGGCCAGCCAGGAAATAGCGAGCGGGAATAGTGATCTATCACAGCGCACCGAACGTCAGGCTGCCAATCTGCAAATGACAGCCAGTTCGGTCGAAGAACTCACGGCTACTGTCACACAGAGCGCAGATACGGCGCGACAGGCTAGCCAATTGGCGGCATCGGCATCGGAGGTGGCGCGGCGTGGGGGTAGTGTGGTGAGTGATGTGGTTAATACGATGGGCGAAATTACCGCTTCTTCTAAAAAGATTTCGGAAATTATTGGCGTAATTGACGGCATTGCGTTCCAGACCAATATTCTGGCCTTGAATGCCGCAGTAGAGGCTGCCCGAGCTGGAGACCAGGGTCGTGGTTTTGCTGTCGTCGCGGGTGAAGTACGGGCACTGGCGCAGCGCTCGGCCTCGGCGGCCAAGGAAATCAAGGAATTGATCAATGCCTCGGTGGCCAAAATCCGCTCTGGGTCGGATTTGGTACAAACTGCGGGTGAAACCATGACCGAAATTGTTGAATCAGTACAGCGCGTGACTGATCTGATCGGCGATATCAGTGCCGCAACGACCGAGCAGTCGAGCGGCATTAGTGAAGTGAATACTGCCATCAGTCAGTTGGATCAAATGACCCAGCAAAATGCCGCTTTGGTCGAGCAGTCGTCCTCGGCTTCTATGTCGTTGCGCGAAGAAGCCGCCAAACTGTCTGAATCGGTTTCAGTGTTTCGTATTGATAAAGCTTAGATGTCGTAATGCTTTGAATCAGCACATGATGGCAATTCAAAAGCGGTGACTGGCTGTTGAAATCTGAATGCGAGAGCCATAGCACAAGATTACAATGGTGTCATGGCACCATTCCTTATTTCTTTTTTCAAGGCGCTACGCTCACAACTGCATCCACGCATGCTGCTCCTGACACTCCTGCCTTTTTTGGTGGGTGGCGCTTTGTGGGTGTTTCTGATCTGGTGGGCTTGGGAACCGAGCGTTAATGCCCTGCAACAATGGCTCGGCAGCTTCAGACCGCTCACCTGGCTGGGTCGGGTGCTGCAGCAGGTATCCTGGTTCCAGTGGAGCTTTCAGTGGGAAAAATTCCTGGCCCCGATTCTCCTCAGCCTGCTCATGCTGCCACTGCTGGTTATGACTGTAGTCACCATTACGGGTCTCATAGCAGCACCATTGGCTGCCCGACAGGTTGCGTCTCATTACTACCCGCAATTTAAACCACGCCCCGGTTGGCGTTTTTTTTCCAGTGTGTGGCACTCCTTGCTGGTGACCCTGGTTTTCTTTTTTTCCTGGCTTGTACTCTTGCCATTGTGGCTCATTCCTCCACTTGGCGTCATACTTCCAGTGATTTTATGGGGCTGGCTGACATATCGCATCCTGTTTTTTGATGTCTTGAGCGACTATGCCAGCGTAGAAGAAATACGTATCCTTGCATTAAAGCACCGCTGGTCTTTATGGTGTCTTGGCATGGTTCTGGCGCTGCTCGCTGCATTGCCGGCACTACTCTGGATAGGCGGCATGGCGCTGTTTGTATTTGCACCGCTTGCGGCACTGTTGATGCTATGGCTATATGTACTCATTCTGGTGTATTCAGCGCTGGTATTTGCCCATTATGGCTTTTTTTTACTGACGCAATACAGACGTCAGACCTTTGAGGAAAATGCACTATGAGTTTTGGTTTGATTATTATTGGCGATGAAATTCTATCCGGCAAGCGCGAAGACAAACATCTTGCGCAGGTCATCAAAATGTTATCTGAGCGGGGACTGGCCTTGTCCTGGGCGCATTATCTGGGCGATGATTTTGCCGCCATACAGGCTTTTTTGAAGCGCAGCTTTAACCGTAACGACATTGTTTTTTGCACTGGCGGCATTGGCGCCACACCCGATGACCATACGCGCCAGGCGGCCGCAGCGGCGGCCGAGGTGCCGTTGGCAAGACATGCAGAAGCAGCGCGTTGCATCGAGTTGCGTGCTAACGAAATAGCTATCGAAAAAGGTCTGCCCAGCCCGGTGGACATGACGACACTGGAAAACCAGCAACGCCTGCATATGGCAGATTTACCCCAGGGCTGCGAACTGATTCCAAACCCATATAACAAAATTCCAGGGTTTTCGATTGGGCAGCACTATTTCATGCCAGGTTTTCCTGTCATGGCCTGGCCCATGGTTGAATGGGTACTGGATACCAAATATACGCACCTGTTTCATAAGAATGAACAAAGAGAGTGCTCGGTGATTGTTTTTGGTGCATTTGAAGCCAGTTTGACGCCCTTGATGAACGACATTGAAACGCGCTTTCGTGATGTCAAGGTTTTCAGTCTGCCATCGGTGGGTGATGCGACTCAGCCCGCGCACATTGAGCTAGGCGTCAAGGGTCCGATCAAGCATGTCGATTTGGCATTTGGTGTACTACTCGATGCACTGGAGCAACTACCGAAAGTGCGCCTGGGCGACAAACAGCACCGATAAAAAAAGCCCGACTGGTGAGAGTCGGGCTTGAAATTGGCACTTGCGGTGCCAAGGAGACAACCTGATGGTGCGAAGCAATTAGTTTGCCAGCACCCAATCTTGTAACAGTTAAGCTGCTTTTTTCATTTTCGAAACGGAAGCAGCGGTCTGGTTGGCGGCTTTTACAGTAGCGTTGGTCGCAGCAGCTACATTAGCTTCCGTCATTTCTACAATCTGCTTGGTCGCTTTGGTCAGCGAGTCGTAGGCGCTGTTAGCAGCGGCAACGGCTGATTTGAGCATGGCTACTGCAGATT
This sequence comes from Burkholderiales bacterium UBA4657, assembly GCA_002405475.1. Taxonomy (GTDB): domain Bacteria; phylum Pseudomonadota; class Gammaproteobacteria; order Burkholderiales; family Burkholderiaceae_E; genus UBA4657. Next base: position 3,336 of record DHLX01000028.1, read on the forward strand.
CAGAGCCGGTAGGAGCGTTTTTACCGATCGAGTCGACCAGAGCTGCGAATTTTTTATTGCTGTCAGCCAGTTGGGCTTCGGCAAACTTGACGTATTCAGCACGGGTAGCGTTAGCAATTTCACCCGCATGACGTGAATAGGCGATTGCTTTCTCGGCATTGGGTTGGGCCAAAGCGACGCCAAACTGGACGAATTCCTGGGCGTCACGCAATTCCAGGGCTTCTTTCGCCTTGTCAGCGCTTTCGGTCAGGCTGGCTTTGATGGCGTTAATGTTCAGGTCAACCAGCTTCTCAACACCTTCCAGAGTTTTGCTGGACAGGCTGAAAAATTGGTCTAAATTGGCTTTATAAGCCGATGTGAGTTGTTCAGGGGTTAACACAGCTTTCTCCTCAGGTTAAAGTGACTGACAGTTCTAATTGCTGGAATGCAGCTCATCGACGGCATTCCGGCAACTTCGCCGGGCATCATTTGATTTGCTGCACAGCAACAGTGCTAAGTATAGTGGTCTTTCAGGAAAAAACAAGGGTTATTTACTGCGATGCACAAAAAAATATCTCTGGTGCCGTTACAATTTTAGTAAGTCATTGAATAAAAATGATTTTATTTATATTTAACAATCAATATATTGTCAGGTGAGGTGCTGATTCTGGGTCTGAATGTGGTTTTTAACTGCACCGCAAAATTGTAAAGTCAAAAGGGGTAATGGAATTTTATGCTTGCAGCGCATCATTTCGTGAGTAGGGTAGATCATGCGGGCGTTTTATAGCGACCATTTTGTGCTGCCCTTGCCTGAGGGGCATCGTTTCCCTATGCGCAAGTACCGATTATTGCGAGAATGGATCGCGTTGCATCGGCCCGAGGTTCGGCTGCACGAGCCGGAAGCAGCGACTGATGCTGAGCTGGCATTGGCGCACACGCCAGACTATGTGCAACGTGTTGTACATAACCGCCTGTCATTGCAGGAGTTGCGCGAACTTGGGTTTCCGTGGTCGGAACAGATGGTCGAGCGTTCGCGTCGCTCTACTGGGGCGACCATTGGAGCTTGTCGTGCCGCCCTAAAGGAAGGCATTGCCATGAACCTAGCCGGAGGTACGCATCATGCTTACGCTGACAAGGGTTCCGGATTTTGTGTGTTTAACGACGCCGTGGTGGCGGCCCGGTTGATGCAGAGCGAACAGGCAGAGCTGGGGAAAAGTCTGCAAGTAGCTATCATCGATCTTGATGTGCATCAGGGTAACGGTACTGCTTCGATTGCGAGTCAGGACAACTCTATCTTTACGTTCTCGATCCACGGCGAGAACAATTTCCCATTTAGAAAAGAACAAAGCGACCTTGATATTGCCCTGCCAGATGGCACTGACGATCAGTCCTATGCTGAAGCACTGGAACGAGGATTGGCAGAAGTATTTCAGCGTAGCTGCCCGCAGCTCATCATTTATCTGGCTGGAGCCGATGTCTATGCGCGAGACCGGCTAGGCAGGCTGAGTCTGAGCCGTTGCGGTATTGCCTGGCGTGACGACTACGTCTTGCAACAGGCGCGTACCAGGAAAATACCGGTAGCAATAGCCATGGCGGGTGGCTATGGTCACGTTATAGAAGAAACTGTCCAGATACAGTGTCAAACCGTCGAAATAGCCCTAAAACACTATGGTATTTGGGCTTAAGTATTCCCTGTACTTGGCCGAACATGGGGGCTATTTTCATGTTGTACTAACAACGCACAGGAGACAGCCATGAAACTGATCACCAAATTGCTTGCCACAGCAGCTTTAATGTCAGGGACTGCCGGTGTATTCGCGTACCCTGATCGCCCGATTCAGTTGATTATTCCGTTTGCCGCCGGAGGGCCTACTGACACGGTTGGTCGCGCCCTGGCGCAAAGCATGGGAACCGACCTGAAGCAACCGCTGGTGGCGGTTAATGTGGGCGGCGCCGGGGGTACCACAGGATCAGCCAGGGTGGCACAGGCCAACCCCGACGGATACACCCTGCTGTTGATGCATATTGGCATGTCCACGGCGCCCTCGCTGTATAAAAAAATGAGTTTTGACCCACTCAAGGACTTTGAGTATATCGGGCTGGTGGTCGATGTACCCATGACTTTATTGGGCAAGAAAGATTTGCCAGCCAATAATTTTGCTGAACTGCAAACCTATATCAAGCAGAATGCAGCCAAGCTGAACTATGCTCATGCAGGTATCGGTTCGGCCTCGCATTTGTGTGGCATGTTGTTCATGTCAGCTATACAGACTGACTTGACGACAGTACCCTATCAAGGTACTGGCCCGGCCATGACTGCACTGTTGGGCGGTCAGGTGGATCTGATGTGCGACCAGACTACCAATACCTCGGCACAGATCAAGGCTGGAACTGTCAAGGTTTATGGCGTAACGTCACAACAAAGAGTCGCTACATTACCCAACGTTCCGACACTCAATGAGTCCGGATTGCGCGGCTTCCAGGTGGGAGTCTGGCACGGTCTTTATGCGCCAAAGGGAACACCCAAGGCAGTGCTGGATCGTCTAGTGCAGTCGCTGCAGACTAGCTTGAAGGAACCGGTGTTTGTCAAACGTATGGAAGACCTGGGCGCACGGATTTATGACACCAAGGATGCCACGCCCCAAGGCTTAAGAGCCACCCTTGAGAGCGAAATCAGTAAATGGTCGCCAGTTATCAAGCAGGCTGGCGTATTCGCAGACTAGTGATCAGAAAGTGCCTAGCTGAATCAGAACAAGCCGGTCTGTGCCGGCTTTTCGTATTTATCTAAAGTGAGTTCATAAGGCATGATTACAACACTTTGATCTTGCTTAGTTTTTTGCGGTGCTGATACACTCGCACCTGTTCTAGGCTATTTTTCCACTTGCCATAAGAAAGTGGAGCGCTTTTGCAGGAGACTAACAATAATGCGCCGTTCCTATTGGCAAGTAAATTACTGGATTGGGCTGCTCGTTTTGGCCTTGAGCCTGTTATCGTCTTCATGGGCTATTGCCATAGAGGCGTCAGCCCCGGCGAAGGTGAAGGGCAGCACTGCCGCCCAAAAGAACTCTCCTCAAAAAGCCAGTTCTAAAAAAACTGCTGCCAAAAAAACGGCTTCGTCCTCGCGCAATAAAAATGCCGCTCGTGTCAGTGCCAACGCCAGTGGTCAGGGTGGGCGACGTTCGGAGGTCCGACGAGTCGCCTATCGTCCGGCGGATACACGCCTGTCTGTCGGACAGCAAATGGGTTTGCACCGGGTAGATGACCCGCTGGAATTAAGATCTAGCGTCGCCCTGGTCGTTGATCAGGACACCGGTCAGGTACTGTACGAGAAAAATGCCCATGCAGTACTGCCGATTGCATCAATTACCAAGCTCATGACTGCACTGGTTGTCATTGAGGCCGGGCAGAATCTGGACGAAATTCTGGAAATCAGCGAGGCAGACCTGGATACCGAGAAGGGTACCAGCTCACGTCTCAGGTTTGGTACACGTCTGAGTCGTGCCGAGGCACTACACCTGGCTTTGATGTCCTCGGAAAATCGCGCCGCATCGGCTTTGGGACGGTATTATCCGGGTGGTTCAAGCGCCTTCGTACATGCCATGAATGCCAAAGCGCAGTTGTTAGGTATGAGCGAAACGCACTATGCTGACCCGACTGGCCTGTCGAGTCGGAATAAATCCAGCGCGCACGATCTGGCGCGCCTGATGCAGGTAGCGTATCAATACACCCTGATCCGTGAATTTTCAACCAGTGCGGGTTACACCGTGCTGGTGAATGGTCGTTATCAGGATTTTGCCAATACTAACCGGCTGATTCAGCATTCCGACTGGCTGATTGGTCTGCAAAAAACTGGCTTCATTAGTGAGGCAGGTCAATGTCTGGTCATGCAGGCGGTCATCAATGGCCGTTCGACCATCATGGTATTTCTCGATGCGCAGGGGCGGTTGTCCCGTTTTGGCGATGCCAATCGTATTAAAGACTGGTTGATGACCCAGCAGCCCGGTCGGCTTAGAAGTGTTACCGTATCAGCCAAAGCCGAAGTCAGTTGAGTCAGACTTTCGGGTTGTAGCCCAGCGAGCGCGAAATTTCATCGCTGGTTCGGGTTAGCGCCTCGACCCAGTCATCCTGCATACGGTCGGCAGGGGCTGAAATCGATAACCCAGCCACCAGTTTTCCCTGATCGTCGCGTATGCCAGCGGCGATACATCGGACACCGAGTTCCAGCTCTTCGTTATCGCGTGAATAACCGCGTTGGCGCGTATGCGCCAGCTCGCGTTCCAGTTTGCTCAGGTCAGTAATGCTGTTAATCGTATGCCCCGCCAGTGCCGTGCGGGTAGCGTAGGCCTTGACCTGTTTTGAATCGTCATTCGACAAAAAAAGCTTGCCGACCGAGGTCAGATGCAGCGGAGCCCGGCCGCCGATGGCGCGCACCACCTGCATGCCGCTACGTTCGGAGTAGGCGCGATCAACGTACACAATCTCGTCACCCTGACGAACCGACAGGTTAATGGTCTGACCGGTAAATTGATGCAGGCGACGCATATGCGGTAAGGCGGCTTCGCGCACCGACAAACGCGCTTTGACCAGATTGCCCAGTTCCAGTAGCCTCATGCCGAGCCGATAGGTACCTGGCTCTACCCGATCTACCAGGCGACACGCTACCATGTCATTAAGAATGCGGTGTGCGGTCGAGGAGTGCAGTTGCGTGTCCTGGGCCAGCGTTTTCAAAGGGGCGGGGTCGCTATGTTGTGCCAGGGCATCCAGCAGACGCATCATGCGTTCAATTACTTGAACGGCGGTGGATGACAGCGGCTTTTCTTCTTTGGTACTCATGGCTTGATTGTAGTCGAAGATAGTGCAGCGGCGCACTCACGCACCAGAGCAGGGCCACGATAAATCAATCCGGTATAGATCTGGATCAGGCTGGCACCGGCCTGTATTTTTTCCTGGGCATCGGTGCCGCTCAATATGCCTCCGACACCGATGATAGGTATTTTTCCTTGCAGCAAGGCGCTGAGTTGTTCAATCACGGCGGTACTGGCTTGTTTGACCGGCGTGCCGGATAACCCGCCCGCTTCGTCGGCATGTGCCAGACCCTGCACGGCTTGTCGCGACAAGGTGGTGTTAGTGGCAATCACGCCCTCGATCTCGTATTGCAACAACTTGTCGGCTAGTGCGTGAATTTGTTCCGCGTCGAGATCGGGAGCAATTTTCAGTACCAGTGGCACCTTTTTCTGATGTTGTGCTGCGAGCTGTTGCTGACGATTTTTTAATTGGTCAAGTAGCGTTGCCAGTTCATCGCCCGACTGTAACTGTCTCAGATTCCTGGTGTTAGGCGAGCTGATATTGACCGTGATGTAGCTGGCGTAGGGGTAGACCTTTTCTAGGCAAAGCAAATAATCACTGGCCGCTTGCTCGATAGGTGTGTCAGCGTTTTTACCGATATTCAGCCCCAGAATGCCACCGCGCTGATAAAAAGAAGAGCCTTGCACATTACGGATAAAGGCTTCGACGCCGCCGTTATTGAATCCCATGCGATTAATCAGTGCCTCGGCCTCGGGCAGTCGGAACAGGCGCGGTTTAGCGTTGCCGGCTTGCGGTCGCGGGGTGACGGTTCCGACTTCGATGAAGCCAAAACCCAAACGTGCCAGAGCATCGATATGAGCGCCGTCTTTGTCCAGACCAGCGGCGAGCCCCACCGGGTTGGGAAAACTCAGTCCCATGGCACTGCGCGGGCTGTCCATTAACCGGGTATTCCAAAGTTTGGACAGCCCGGTTTTTTCGAGCTTGTCGAGCAGGGCCAGAGTCAGATGATGCGCCTGCTCGGCATCAAGTTTGAACAGGCAGTGGCGGGCTAAACTGTAGAGCGGCATAATGATCGTGCGTTGAATTGAAAAATAGGGCTGGGTTGAAATGCGCATGCTTTGACAGGCTTAATCATCCTCGGTCATGGGCTCCCAGCGCCCGTAACGAAAGGCCTCCAGCGGCTGGAAGCGTTTTTTATAAGCCATTTTTTCAGAGCTGCCGATCCAGTACCCCAAATAGACATAATCCAGGCCCATGGCGCGACATTGTTCTATCTGCCACAAAATGGCATAAGTACCGAGACTGCTCTTGGGCAGGTGCGGCTCGTAAAACGTATAGACCGAAGACAGGCCGTCGTTGAGTACGTCGATAATGCTGACCATCTGCAATGCCTCGGCCTGTCCCTGTATCGAGGGTAGTCGGAACTCTACCAGCCGGGTATTGACCTTGCTCTGCAATAAAAACTGCGCGTATTGTTCGCGCGAGTCATGATCCATGCCGCCACCCGCATGCCGTGCGGATTGATAGCGGGTGTAGAGCTCATAGTGCTCGGCGTCATAGTCCAGCCTGAGCGAGCGTGGTATCAAATCGGCATGCTGTCGCTGGGTTCTTTTTTGTGTCCGGCTGGGTGTGAAATGGTGTACCGGAATACGTACTGGAACGCAGGCACGGCAGCCATCACAATAAGGGCGGTACGTAAACAGGCCGGAACGACGAAAACCCAGCCGCACCAGTTCCGAATAGACATCGGCATGAATCAGATGCGATGGCGTTGCGACTTGTGAGCGTGCCAGCCTGTTCGGCAGATAACTGCACGGGTAAGGTGCGGTGGCGTAAAACTGCAGGCTGGATAGTGGCAGTTCTTTCAGGTAACTCATGCGGAATTTATCTCCATCCAGTCGTTGCCCACACTCATTGGGAGTGTTGTTGCCCAGTTTGTCAAGGGTGTCTGCTGCCGTAAAGTCTGCATCTCGTTCAAAAATTGCTGACGCGGAATCTCACGGGCACCGAGCGAACCCAGATGCGGTGTTTTTTGCTGGCAATCAATCATAACAAAGCCATGCTGTCGCAAAAAATGAATCAGGCCGGCTAATGCCAGCTTTGAGGCATTGGGCACCCGGGTAAACATCGACTCGCCATAGAACATACGCCCCAGGCTGACGCCATAGCCTCCGCCAAGCAGATTACCATGTTGCCAGGCTTCGAATGAGTGCGCCATGCCGAGCCGGTGCATGGCGACATAGTGTTCCATGATCGCGTCGGTAATCCAGGTACCCTGTTGCCCTGGCCTGGGGTTGTAGGCGCAGGCTCGTATCGTGGCTTCAAAATCCGAGTCGATACGGAATTCCCAGCCAGCGTTGCCCGCCTGTATAAGATTTTTGCGCAGACTGCGCGACCCTTTAAATTCGTCCAGATACAGCACCATACGCGGGTCGGGTGACCACCACAATACGGGTTGTCCTTCGCTGTACCAGGGAAAGATACCCTGACTGTAAGCCCGCATCAAGCGCTTGAGCCCGACATCGGCGCTGGCAGCCAGCAGACCGTTCAGACCGCTGATTTGCTCCAGTGCCTGACAGCACGGAGGAAATTCATCTTCCTGTTCGAGCCAGGCAATAGTGTGGCCAGTATTGAGTTTCAGACGTAAGCGGCTCACCTTGGTTCCGTAGAGGTATACCGCACCAGCTCGGCATGAACCGAGCCGGTATGCAAGCCCCACTGACCACGTTCGCGGTCAGCAAAATAGGCTTGCAGGGTCAGGCTGACGCTGCGAAAAGCCAGTTGTTCCCAGGGAATTTCCTGTTGCCTGAATAGCCTGACTTCCAGACTTTCCACGCCGGGACAAAAATCGAGCTTCATCAATTCGGCGCGGTAATACAAATGCACCTGGTTTGCCACTTCAACATCAAGTACGCTGAACAGTCCGTGCAGACGAACCTCGGCGCCGGCTTCTTCGCGGGTTTCACGCAATGCGCCTTGAGCAATGGTTTCACCGTTTTCCATAAAGCCTGCCGGCAGGGTCCATAGACCGTAACGCGGTTCTATGGCGCGCTTGCATAACAGTACCTGATCCTGCCAAACCGGCAGGGTGCCCAGCACCATTTTGGGGTTCTGGTAATGCACCGCGCCGCAAGCACGACAGCAATAGCGTAAGCGATTATCTCCCTCGGGGATCTCGAGTTGTACCGGATGGGCGCAGTGCGAGCAATAGTTCATAGTGTAATCATCTCGCAATTTGGCTTAAGTTGCAGGGGGAAATGCGAATACAGGATTACGGATTTGCTCGCAGCGTGGTATCGGGCTATAATTTCGAATTCAGGCGCGGGGTGGAGCAGTCTGGCAGCTCGTCGGGCTCATAACCCGAAGGTCGTAGGTTCAAATCCTGCCCCCGCAACCAGCATCAAAAACCAAGAAATATTCGTTCTTGTCTGCATCGACAGACTGCCTTCAGTTAAACGACAGAGTTTGGTGCAGGCTTTTTCATTGTTTGCAATAGTTCCGATGATTTGAACAGGATGGCTGATTGGCCATGCAAATGACTACTCAAACCGTAAAAATGGTGCTCGAAGCTGCCTTGCTGGCGGCGCAGGAGCCTATGCCGATTGCCGAATTGCGCAAGTTGTTTGAAGACGAAATCAGTGCCGATACCGTGCGTATGTTGCTCGAAGAGTTGCGCGAGGACTGGCGCGATAAGGGTGCCGAGCCGGTGGCATTGGCGAGCGGATGGCGCTTCCAGACCCGGCCTGAAATGCGAGTCTATCTGGAGCGTTTGAATCCGGAAAAACCACAAAAATATTCTCGTGCCGTACTCGAAACGCTGGCTATTATTGCTTACAAGCAACCGGTCACACGTGGCGATATTGAAGAGATTCGTGGCGTGACAGTTTCGTCGCCGGTGGTCAAGACCCTGGAAGATCGCGGCTGGATCGATGTCATCGGGCATCGTGATGCTCCGGGGCGTCCGGCTTTATATGCCACGACCAAACAGTTTTTGAACGACCTGGGTCTGAGGGCGTTGGACGAACTGCCAGCCCTGGTCGATGGCGCGCCGTCACCCCAGGCCGACCAGGCGGTTATCGATTTTCTTGATCAAGCAAGCCCCGTCGCGGCCGCCCATACTGAAACCGTGCCACAAGAAAATTCTGGCCAGCTGCAGCAGTCCGGGCAGTCTGGCGGCATGGACTCTCCACTTTCATCTCAGCCCCAGGCTGCACTGGAACCTTAAGCATGATGCCTTCCTTACCCCAAAGCATGATCAATGCGGATGCTTCGACCGATGATGATTCGCTGATGGTTTCTGTTACCGAGCCGGTCGACAGATCAGACCCGGATCTGCAACAGGCTGTTGCTGCAACAGTGCCGGTCGACGCAGACGATTTTCCGCGTTTTGATGCGCGTGCTACACGTCGTTCGCCTTTTACCCCGCCGAACTCACGCCAGGGCGGCGAGCAAATGGAGGCAGTGGCACCCAAGTTGCACAAAGTCCTGGCCGATGCGGGTATTGGTTCGCGTCGTGATATGGAAGAGCTGATACTGGCTGGCCGGGTCTCGGTCAATGGTGAACCTGCGCATATTGGTCAGCGGGTTGAGCCCAATGACCAGGTGCGTGTCAATGGCAAACTGGTTCAACGCAAAAACACGGCACGCCCGCCCAGGGTGGTTTTGTATCACAAGCCGGCTGGCGAAATTGTTACTACCGATGATCCCGAAGGCCGTACCACGGTATTCAGCAAGTTACCCAATATCAAGAACGGACGCTGGGTTTCGGTTGGCCGTCTTGATTTCAATACCGAGGGTTTGCTGATTTTTACCAATTCGGGAGATCTGGCCAATCGCATGATGCATCCGCGTTTCGGTCTGGAGCGTGAATACGCGGTGCGCTGCATTCCCCCCTTGAGTGATGAGGCCATGGAAAAATTACGCCAGGGTATTGAGCTGGAAGATGGTCCGGCCAAGGTCGACAGTCTGGTCGATGCCGGGGGCGATGGTTCCAATCATTGGTATCACATCGTTCTGACTGAAGGGCGCAACCGTGAGGTCAGGCGTTTAATTGAGGCCGTGGGTTCGAGCGTCAGCCGTTTGATACGTGTGCGCTATGGCGAAATCGAACTGCCACGCGGTCTGAAGCGTGGGCGCTGGACTGAAGTGACCCCCATGGAGTCAGCTTTTTTATGTATGCGCGTGGGTTTGCGTCTGGGCGATGAAGCGGCGGGTCGCGGTGCTGGCGGCCAAAGCCGCCACAAATCGCAGCGTGGGCCGAGGCAACAGGACATTTCCGCACTGTCGACTATGACCGAAGCCATGTTTGGTGCCCCGGTACAGCAAAATGTCAGCGGCGGTGCCTTGTCGGTGCGTACCTTGCCGACTGCGGGCAAACCGGGCTTTCCAAAGCGGCGTGACGGTTCGGGGCCGGCCAAATCCGGACGTCCGCAGCAGCACAAACCGCGGATCAAGAAAGCGACAGCGCCTCAGCCCAGAGTGACTGAGGCAGGTGGCGAGGTTGATACCGATCAAAATACAGCCGGCAAGGCCGGACGCACTTCACGTCTGTTCGGACGCCGGGGCGGTCATTCCGGCGCAGGGCGCGGGGGCGCCACGTCCAAAGCGCGTGACAGGTCGGAATGAAAGAAAATTCAGTTTTCGCGCCAAAAAGGTTATAATATAAGGCTAAAGGCTCGCCTCCTGGCAGGTGAAACTTCCTCCACAAGCGCCGCAGCGTTTCGCGGCAGCCAAAAAAATGGGCGGGTACCGCCCATTTTTTTTTGTGGCGAAGTAAGCCGGTAGCGTTCTGTTCGAATCCTGGGGAGGGCTGGAGTTGCAGTCGTTAAGCGATATTGTGCTTGAAGTGGAACGTAACGCTGCGGGCTTGGGTTACGAGGTGGTCGATGTTGAGCGCAGTGCCCAGGGTTTGTTGCGGGTGTTGATTGACCGATTGGATCGGCAGCCGGTCACGGTCGAGGATTGTGAGCGCCTGAGTCATCAGTTATCTCATGCGCTGACGGTGGCCAATGTCGCCTATGAGCGCCTGGAGGTGTCTTCTCCGGGGATAGACCGGCCATTGAAGAAGGCGGCTGATTTTGAACGGTTTGCCGGTGCTGAAGCGAATGTCAAGCTCAGAACCATGATTGCCGGGCAAAGAAATTTTGAAGGGGTGCTGGTGGCGCCTCAGGGTGAACAGCTGGGGCTGGAAATTGAGACGCCGACAGGACGTTCATTGTTGAAGTTTACGTGGGCCGAGGTGGAAAAGGCCCGCTTGAAGTTGAAAGTTGATTTCAAAAGGAAAGTGTCATGAGCCGCGAAGTGTTGTTGCTGGTAGATGCGCTGGCGCGCGAGAAAAACGTGAGCAAGGAAATTGTCTTTGGTGCGCTGGAGATGGCCCTGGCCGCCGCCACCAAGAAGCTGTTTCCTGATCAGGAAGTGGATATTCGCGTCAGTGTTGATCGCGAGACTGGCGCTTACGAGGCATTCCGGCGCTGGCTGGTCAAGCCCGACGAGGCCGGACTGGAAAATCCTGATGCTGAAATTTTGTTGATGGATGCGCGCGACCAGATTGCGGATATCGAGGTCGAAGAATACATTGAAGAGCCGTTGCCCCATGTTGATTTGGGACGCCGTTTTGCTCAGGACACCAAGCAGGTGATTTTGCAACGCATTCGTGATGCCGAGCGTGAGCAGATTCTGAATGAGTTTCTGGCGCGTGGTGACAATATCATCAACGGCACCATCAAGCGCATGGAAAAAGGCGATGCCATTATCGAGGCAGGTCGGGTCGAGGCCCGTTTGCCGCGTGACCAGATGATCCCGAAAGAAAATCTGCGCATTGGCGATCGGGTGCGTGCTTATCTGCTAAAAATAGATCGTCTGGCGCGCGGTCCGCAAATTATCGTGTCGCGCACTTCGCCGGAGTTCATCAGAAAACTGTTTGAACTGGAAGTACCTGAAATCGAGCAGGGTTTGCTCGAGATCAAGGCTGCGGCACGCGACCCGGGTGTGCGCGCCAAAATCGCGGTCTACACCGCAGATCGGCGCATAGACCCGATTGGAACCTGCGTGGGCATGCGCGGTTCGCGCGTTACTGCGGTCAAGAACGAAATTTGCGGCGAGAATGTTGATATTGTGTTGTGGTCGGAAGACCCCGCGCAGTTTGTCATTGGCGCCCTGGCGCCGGCCAACGTGCAGTCGATTGTGGTTGATGAAGACAAGCACGCCATGGATGTGGTGGTCGATGAAGACAATCTGGCGCTGGCGATCGGTCGTGGTGGCCTGAATGTGCGTCTGGCTACAGATCTGACCGGCTGGCAAATCAATATCCTGACCCAGGACGAGGCCAGTGCCAAACAATCGGGCGAAAGCGAAAAAATCCGTGAGTTGTTCATGAACAAACTCGATGTTGACGAAGAAGTCGCGGACATTCTGATTGAGGAAGGGTTTTCGACGCTGGAAGAAGTCGCCTACGTACCGTTGCAGGAAATGCTGGATATTGAAGCCTTTGACCAGGAAACGGTCGAAGAACTGCGTTCGCGCGCTCGTAATGCGCTTTTGACGGATGCTATTGCCACCGAGGAAAAGGTTGGCAGTGTGTCACAGGACCTGCTCTCTCTCGAGGGCATGACACGCGAGCTGGCGGCAAGTCTGGCTGAACATGACGTGCATACACGCGATGATCTGGCCGAGTTGGCCGTGGATGAATTGACCGAGATGACCGGGGTTTCCGAGCGGGAAGCCAAGGATTTGATTTTGCGCGCACGCGCACACTGGTTTGCGAATGCTGAATAAGCATTCCCGAATCGACGCATACAAGCGGGGAATGAATGGCGAGTACCAATGTTGGCCAGTTTGCAGCTGAACTCAAGATGCCCGAAAGTGCATTGCTCGAGCAATTGCGCGCAGCGGGTGTCGAGAAGAATTCGGCAGAAGATGTCATAAGCGCAGAGGACAAATCCAGGCTGCTCGAGGCCTTGCGTCGCGCCCACGGTACTGAAGCCAGTACCGAGAAGAAAAAAATTACCTTGACGCGCAAGCAGACGGCCGAAATCAAACAGGCCGATGCTACCGGCAAGTCACGCACCATCCAGGTAGAAATTCGCAAGAAGCGCGTTTTTGTTCAGCGCGATGCTGCTGGCGAAGCGGTGCCCGCCGAAATGCCAGTACCAGTTCAGTCGCCCATTGACGAAAAAGAACGCCTGCTGCGTGAAGAGGAAGAACGACGTCAGGCTGAGCTGTTAAGCCGCCAGGCGGCCGAATTGAAAGAAAAACAGGAGCGTCTGGCCAAACTGGAGCAGGAACGGCTGGAGCGTGAACAACAAGCCCAGGCCGAGCAGGAAACAGTACAAAAACAGGCTGAGCCAGCAGAGACCTCATTGCAGGGCAGTGAGCAGGCTGAGGCCGCTCGAGTAGCGCAGGAACAGGCGCGCCTGCGCCAGGCTGAAGAGGAAAAACGCCGTAACGACGAGCTGGTCAAGGCGCGACGTGCGGTTGAAGATGAAGTCGCGGCCATGAACCGTATGCTGTCGCAACCGAAAAAAGTATTGCGTGCTGCGGTGCCGGAAAAAGAAAAAGCCGCAGCAGCACCAGCTCCCAGTGGTACTTTACACAAGCCTAGTGCCAAGCCCGGCCCGGGTGCCAAAGCCGGAGAACCGGCCAAGACTGAGGACAAGCCCAAGGGCAAGCAACTGAATCAGGCCAAACTGTCGTCGACCTGGAATGACGAGGCAGGCAAGAAACGCACGATTAAAACCCGTGGTGATGTCACGGGTGGTGTTGGTAGCAGTGCCTGGCGCGGCCCCAAAGCGCATAAACATGGCAAGCACGAGACGGCGGCATCCAGCTTCAATGCCCCGACCGAGCCTATCGTGCGCGAGATTCATGTACCCGAGACCATTACAGTTGCCGACCTGGCACACAAGATGTCAGTGAAAGCAGCCGAAGTGATCAAGTCCCTGATGAAAATGGGGCAGATGGTGACGATCAACCAGGTGCTGGATCAGGACACGGCGATGATCATCGTCGAAGAAATGGGACATAAAGCCCTGGCCGCCAAACTGGATGACCCCGAAGCCGATATTGTTCAGGCTGCCATCAGTGAAGATGCGTTACCCGAGCCGCGTCCTCCCGTGGTCACGATCATGGGCCACGTCGATCATGGCAAGACTTCCTTGCTCGACTACATTCGTCGCACCAAAGTGGCCGCCGGTGAGGCGGGGGGTATTACCCAGCACATTGGTGCTTACCATGTGGAAACACCGCGCGGCATTATTACTTTCCTCGACACTCCCGGCCATGAAGCGTTTACCGCCATGCGTGCGCGGGGTGCCAAGGCGACCGATATTGTCATTCTGGTTGTGGCCGCCGACGATGGCGTCATGCCGCAAACGCGCGAGGCCATACACCATGCCAAAGCGGCAGGTGTGCCCATCGTCGTGGCGGTCAATAAAATTGACAAGCCCGAAGCCAACCCTGATCGCGTCAAGCAGGAACTGGTAGCCGAGCAGGTGGTACCCGAAGAATACGGCGGCGATTCGCCTTTTGTGTCGGTGTCGGCCAAAACCGGCCAGGGCATTGATGATTTGCTCGAGAACGTGCTGCTGCAAGCCGAAGTGCTGGAACTGACCTCGATCAAAGAAGCCCCTGCCAAGGGTCTGGTGATTGAAGCGCAGCTTGACAAGGGGCGTGGCCCGGTAGCGACGATTCTGGTGCAGTCCGGAACGCTCGAGCGTGGTGATGTGGTGCTGGCTGGTACCTCATTTGGTCGTGTGCGCGCCATGCTGGATGAAAATGGCAAGCCGATACAGAAGGCTGGCCCCTCGATTCCGGTCGAGATTCAGGGCTTGAGCGAGGTGCCTTCAGCCGGTGAGGAAGTCATCGTGCTGCAAGACGAACGCAAGGCGCGTGAAATTGCCTTGTTCCGTGCTGGCAAGTTTCGTGATGTCAAACTGGCGAAGCAGCAGGCCGCCAAGCTGGAAAATATGTTCGAGCAAATGGCCGAGGGCGAAGTCAAAACCTTGGCGCTTATTATCAAGGCCGACGTACAGGGTTCGCAGGAAGCCATTATCCACGCCATGCAGAAACTGAGTACGGGCGAAGTCAAGGTACAGGTCGTTCATGCTGCCGTCGGTGGCATTACCGAGTCCGATGTCAACCTGGCGACGGCCTCGAAAGCGGTCATCATCGGCTTTAATACCCGGGCTGACCAGGCAGCGCGCAAACTGGCGGAAACCAATGGTATTGATATTCGCTACTACAACATCATCTATGATGCTGTTGATGAAGTGAAGGCCGCCATGTCCGGCATGCTGGCGCCCGAGAAGAAGGAAGAGACTCTGGGGCTGGTGCAGATACGTCAGGTGTTCCGTATCAGCAAGGTGGGTTCGGTGGCCGGTTGTATGGTGCTGAGTGGACTGGTACGTCGCAACGCCCAGGTACGCCTGTTACGCGATAACGTAGTGATCTATACCGGCGAACTTGACTCGCTGAAACGCTTCAAGGATGACGTGCGCGAAGTCAAGGAAGGTTTCGAGTGCGGTCTCTCTCTGAAAGGTTATGACGATATCAAGGAAGGCGACCAGCTCGAAGTCTTTGAAATCAAGGAAGTGGCGCGTTCTTTGTAACGTGTACTGGCACTGGTAAATGTAGTTCATGAAACGGCATTCAGCCCCCCATCGTTCGCAGCGTGTGGCCGACCAGATTCAACGCGATCTGGCCGAGCTGATACCGCGCGAGGTACGTGACCCGAGGGCGGTACTGGTCACGGTCAAGTCGGTCGAGGTCACGCCAGACTATGCCCATGCCAAAGTGTATGTCAGTTCCTTGCTGGAAGACGGTCAGGGCGCAGTCGATGCCTTGAATGAGGCTTCGGCCTTGCTGCATGCTCACTTGTTCAAGCGCCTGCACATTCATACCGTGCCGCACTTGAAATTTGTGCTTGACCAGAGTGGTGAACGCGGGCTGGAGTTGTCGCAATTGATTGACCAGGCGAACGCTGTCCGAGCCAAAGAATAAACCGTGTTGTTGGGCAGTCGCGCAGGTTAGTCAGTGAAAGTAGAACGGTTTGCTCTGGATGGGGTTTTGATGCTGGACAAGCCTGCTGGCTGGTCGAGTAATGATGCGCTGTCCAAAGTGAAGGGTCTGCTTGCAGCCAGGAAGGCCGGGCATACTGGAACGCTGGATCCGTTTGCCACCGGATTGCTGCCTATTTGTTTCGGCGAGGCGACCAAGTTTTCTGCCGACCTGCTCGAGGCTGATAAGGGCTATGAGGCAACGGCACGTCTGGGTGTCACCACCACCACGGGTGATATTGAAGGCGAGGTTGTCGCGGTCAACGCAGTGAATGTCAGCCGCGAACAGCTTGACGGGGTAGTTACACAATTTTGTGGTTCCATTGAACAGGTGCCGCCGATGTACTCGGCACTCAAGCATGGCGGGCGAGCGCTGTATGAATATGCCCGTGCCGGTCAGGAAGTCGTCAGGTTGGCGCGGCAGGTGCGGATTGAAGCCCTGCAGACCTTAAGTCTGGAAGGCGATATCTGGTGCTTTCGTGTGCGTTGTAGCAAGGGCACGTATATACGAACGCTGGCTGAGGATATAGGGCTGGCTTTGGGTTGTGGCGCGCATTTGCTGGGTTTGCGACGCACCCAGGTGGCGCAGTGGTCGGTGACACAAGCCTTGACGCTGGACAGACTGCAGGCCATGACGCTGGAACAACGGCGACTGGCGTGTCTGCCGGTCGATGCCCTGTTACAGACGCTGCCGGCACTGCACCTGTCGGACGCAGACGCCGCGCGTTTTTGTCACGGTCAGCGCCTCAAGTTGAGCCCGTTGCCCGCAGGCGCACCGGCGCGACTACGTGTTTATCAGGCGTCTGACGCCCGTTTGCTCGGTACCGCGCAATGCGATGAGACCGGGCGCTTACAACCAGAAAGATTGATTGCAGTTAAAAATTAGGAACCTAGCATGACGAAAAGACAATTACGCAATATCGCCATCATCGCTCACGTCGATCATGGCAAGACCACGCTGGTCGATCAGTTGCTGCGCCAGTCCGGAACATTCCGGGAAAATCAGCAAGTGTCCGAGCGCATTATGGACTCGAATGATCTGGAAAAGGAACGTGGCATTACCATTCTGGCGAAAAATTGTGCCGTGAGCTGGAACGGCTATCACATCAATATTGTCGATACGCCGGGCCATGCCGACTTTGGCGGCGAGGTCGAGCGCGTGTTGTCGATGGTCGATGGCGTACTGCTGCTGGTCGATGCCGTGGAAGGCCCGATGCCGCAAACCCGTTTTGTTACGCGCAAGGCTCTGGCGCTGGGTTTGAAGCCGATTGTCGTCGTCAATAAAATCGACCGCCCGGGCGCGCGACCGGACTATGTTGTCAATGCCACCTTCGATCTATTTGACAAACTCGGGGCGACCGAAGAACAGCTCGATTTTCCGGTCATTTATGCTTCAGGCCTGTCGGGTTATGCCGGACTTACCGCTGAAGTACGCAGTGGCGACATGCAGCCCTTGTTCGAGGCCGTCATTGCGCATGTACCGGTGCGTAACGATGATGCCGATGGTCCCTTGCAACTACAGATTGTTTCACTCGACTACAACAGTTATGTGGGCAAGATTGGTATCGGTCGTATCAATCGTGGTCGCGTCAAGGGCTTGCAAGAGGTTGTGCTGTTAAATGGGCCTGACAGTACGCCGCAACGTGCGCGCATCAATCAGGTGCTCAAGTTTCGCGGGCTGGAACGCGAGGTCGTCGAAGAAGCCGAAGCGGGCGATATTGTCCTGATCAATGGTATTGAAGACATTGCCATTGGCAGTACCTTGTGCGCGCCTGATACCCCTGAAGCTTTACCTTTGTTGAAGGTCGATGAACCAACCCTGACGATGAATTTTCAGGTCAATACCTCGCCGCTGGCGGGTCGTGAAGGCAAGTTTGTTACCAGTCGGCAATTGCGCGAACGTCTGGAGCGTGAGCTCAAGTCGAACGTGGCTTTGCGCGTCGAATTTACGGGCGATAGTGATACCTTTCTGGTCTCGGGCCGGGGTGAGCTGCACCTGACGATTCTGATTGAAAACATGCGCCGCGAGGGTTACGAAATGGCGGTGGGTAAACCGCGGGTGGTCATCAAGGAAATCAATGGTGAAAAGCATGAGCCTTATGAATTACTGACGGTGGATGTTGAAGATCAGAATCAAGGCGCTGTCATGGAAGCGCTGGGACTGCGCAAAGGTGACCTGCTCGACATGCAGCCCGACGGCAAGGGACGTGTGCGTCTCGAATACCGGATTCCGGCGCGTGGCCTGATCGGTTTCCAGGGCGACTTCATGACCATGACCCGGGGCACTGGTCTGATGAGCCATATTTTTGATGACTATGCGCCGGTCAAGCCGGGTGATCTGGGCGAAAGACGCAATGGTGTCCTGATCAGTCAGGATGACGGCGATGCCGTGGCTTACGCCTTGTGGAAATTGCAGGATCGTGGCCGCATGTTTGTCAGCCCGGGTGAGACTTTGTACGAAGGCATGATTATCGGCATTCATTCGCGCGATAACGACTTAGTGGTCAATCCTATCAAGGGCAAGCAACTGACCAACGTACGCGCCTCGGGTACCGATGAGGCAGTACGACTCGTGCCGCCGATTCAGCTGACGCTGGAATATGCGGTTGAGTTTATTGCTGATGATGAGCTGGTGGAAGTGACCCCGAAAAACATCCGGCTGCGCAAACGTTTTTTGAAAGAGCACGAGCGTAAACGCGCCTCACGCGAATCACTGGCAGCCTGAATCGGGGTCATATGTCTGCCATGCATACTGACCATATGATGCAGCGACGTTGGGCCATCGTGCTGATGGTGATGTGTACTCTGCTATGGAGCATGGCCGGTATTGTGACGCGGCAACTGGAGAGTACCCAGGGGTTTGAGGTCACGTTCTGGCGCAGTCTGTTTGCGGCTCTGTTTGTGGCGGCCTATCTGGGTCTGGTACGGCGTAATTTATGGACATCAGTGCGACAGTCGTCGTGGAGCGGATTTTTGTCCGGCGCCATGTGGGCAGTGATGTTTACCTGTTTCATGCTGGCCCTGACCCGAACCACGGTGGCGAACACCTTGATTGTCATGAGCATTGCACCGTTACTGACTGCACTGCTGGCGGCATTTTTCCTGCACCAGCGCATTGCCCTGACGACCTGGGTGGCGATCAGTCTTGCCATGCTTGGCATGGTCTGGATGTTTGCCGATGCTTTCGAGGCGCATGAGTCCCGTCACTGGATAGGAATGATGATTGGTCTTGGAGTTCCGGTAGCAGCCGCGATCAATGTCATTACACTGAAAAAAGCCGGCCATAATATCGATTTGATACCTGCAGTATTAATAGGGGGTGTCTTGTCTGCCTTGGCAACCCTATCATTTGCCTGGCCGTTCCAGGTCTCCTGGCATGATTTAGGCTGGCTCGCCCTGTTGGGGTTTTGTCAGCTGGCTTTGCCATGTATGCTCATGGTTATTGCGGCTCGTCATTTGAGTGCGCCGGAAGTATCGTTGTTATCGTTGCTCGAGGTTCTGTTAGGCCCGCTGTGGGTCTGGTGGGGAGCCGGAGAGCGACCAGCGCAAGCCACCCTGTGGGGCGGTAGTATCGTACTGGCTGCGTTATTACTGAATGAATGCATCAGCGTTCGGCGTCAGCAAGCCTTGAAATAAGGCATTTCCCTTTAGTTATTCGCCGCTCCCGCCGTTATTCATGGGTGCTATCTTGCGTCAAGGAGGTGTCCTGTGCAAGACAATGAGCGTTTTTCCGTATTGCTGTTTCGCCTGGCAGGTGCGCCAGATACCCTGTTCGCCATCAATTTATTCAAAGTGCTGGAAATCACAAACCCGCATCACAATGTCATGCCGGGAATGGTGAACCACCCAGCTTGCCTTGGTCTGGCCGAAAGCCGTGGTCAGGTATTGCCCATTGTGGATGTATCGCAAGCTGTTTTTGGTCAATCCGAGGAATCAAAAATCTGGCTACGTTGCGAGTTCTCAAGACGCCAGATTTTGATTGCTATTAGTGAGGTATTGCATCTTGAAGAGGCGCTGTGGACAGCACTTGAAGCCTCGTCCAACCTGCCCTGGTATGCAGGGTCGAATTACTTGACTGGTGTGCTGAAACTGGAAGATGGAAAGATAGCTTCAGTACTGGATATGGATCGTGTGATTGATGATGTGCTAGGCGGTAGAGAAAATCCTGACATTGAAGCGCCGCCAAGTCTGGCTGGTAAGCAGGTGGTTTTTGCTGATGATTCCCGTCTTGCACGCGAACAGGTAAAGATCTTGCTGCAAAAATTAGGTGCAAAAACTTGTGAGTGTATTGATGGTGAGGATGCCGGAAACGAACTTGCACGTATCAAGAACGAGTGTGCCGAGGCTGGAGTGCCCATAGCCAGTGTCATGCCCCTGGTGGTGACTGATATTGAGATGCCGAAAAAAAATGGCTATATGGTAGCCCAGCAGATACGCAGTGATCCTGCATTCTCGGGTGTGAAGGTTGTTATGTATTCGAGTCTATCAGCGACAGAAACTCAGCGTCACGGTAAGGAATGTGGAGCCGATGAAATCGTCGGAAAATTTTCTAATGCAGCGCTGGCCGAAGCGATTATCAAGTTGATGTGCTGATTACAACTTTTTCCTAAAGTTTTCAGGATGAATGTCATAGCGCTTCAATTTGTCATAGAGAGTTTTGCGTGGCAGATTGAGCTGCTCCGCTGTCAGACTGACCTGCCCCTTACACTCAGACAAAGTCTGCTCGATAACCCGCTTTTCAAAGGCTGTGATTCTTGCTTCAAGAGAAAATGAGGGAAGCGCCTGCTGCGCGGCTAATTCTGATTCATTCTCGCTCAGTTCGTGCAGACCTAGCACATAACGCTCAGAAAAATTACGCAGTTCACGTACATTCCCTTCCCAGGGTTGCTGTTTCAGGTCTTCTATCAATTCCACTGACCAATGTTGTAAGCTTTTTTGAAATCTTATTGCAGATAAATGAGCGAAATGAGCAAAGAGTACAGGAATGTCTTCCTTTCGCTCACGTAATGGCGGCAAATTCAGTGTGACGACATTAAGTCGAAAAAATAAATCACGACGGAATTTTCCTTCTTTGACTAGCTGTTCCAGATTGGCTTTGCTAGAAGCAACGAACCGACAAGACGCTTCAACCGAGCTATTGCCACCTAGACGCTCAAACTTCCGTTCTTGCAGGACGCGTAGTAGCTTGATTTGCAACTCATACGGCATCGACTCGATTTCGTCCAGAAACAAAGTACCTTTTGCTGCGTATTCAATTTTTCCGGTACGCTTACGGCTGGCACCGGTAAATGCACCTGCCTCGTGACCAAACATTTCAGACTCGAATACAGCTTCGGGAAACGCTCCGCAATTAACAGCCACGAACTCTCCATGGCGGCCACTTACTTCATGTAAAGCTCTGGCAACAATTTCCTTTCCGGTACCAG
This sequence comes from Burkholderiales bacterium UBA4657, assembly GCA_002405475.1. Classification (GTDB taxonomy): domain Bacteria; phylum Pseudomonadota; class Gammaproteobacteria; order Burkholderiales; family Burkholderiaceae_E; genus UBA4657. The sequence goes on from DHLX01000028.1 coordinate 24,601, forward strand.
TTTCGCCGGTAATCAAAACATCAACATTAGCCGATCCTACTGAATGCAGAATATCCTTGATACGACGAACTCCAGGAGAATTACCAATCAGTTGCCCGTCGCGCTGTTTCATTAAGAGTGATTTCAGTTGACGGTTTTCAATGACTAGGCGTCTTTGATCAATGGCGCGATGTATGACTTCAATAAGTCGGTCAACTGAAAATGGTTTTTCAATAAAGTCATGGGCACCAAGACGCATTGCGCGCACTGCCATTGACACATCTCCATGACCCGTAATGAGTACTACAGGTAATTCATGATCTCGTGCCAGTAATGCTTCCAGTAATTGCAGACCATCTATTTCTGGCAGCTTAACATCGCTTAATACTACCCCAGGAAAATTATCGTGAAGAATTTTTAGCGCCTGCTGCCCATTGGAAAATGGTAAGACATGAAATCCAGCCAACTCCAGAGATTGCTGTGTGGACATTAATACAGCCGGGTCATCTTCTATCAAGGCTACTGACATTACTTCACTCATTATGATCACTTAAGGGTAGAATGACTTCAAATCGGGCTCCACCATCCGGACGATTTGTCACCTGAATTTTTCCTGAAAATGACTGAACGATGGCTGCGCATATTGACAGTCCAAGGCCTAGGCTGTCACTATTTTTCTTGGTGGTGAAAAACGGCTCAAAAATCTGTCCTAGATCCTGCTCGGATATACCAACTCCAATATCCTGGACCGTTAGCACGGCCTCTTTTCCTTGTGAATAGGTGGTGATGACTACCAGGCATGAGTCTAATCCGCGCATGGCATCAATGGCATTCATAACCAGGTTGATAACGAGTTGCTCCAGTCGTATCAGATCGGCGCGAACATAGAGTGCGGTGCCCGTTAAATTCAGGTCGATCCGGCATAGTCGAGCCTGTTGATTAGTGTGAATGATGGCGAGTGCACGACGTACACTCTCATTTAAATCTACTCTGCTCAAGCGCGCATCTGTTTTTCTTGAAAACCCCTTGAGTTCGCTGACAATATGTGCCGCGCGCTCACATAGTTCAACAATTTTTTTCAGGTTGTCGCGTGCTTCCTCGCGTCGTTCCAGATGTGACAGACGCAATGCGTTTTCAGACAAGGTGCGAATTGCCGTAAGGGGCTGACTGATTTCATGCGTGATGCCCGCTGCCATTTTCCCGATGGATGCCATTTTCCCAGCTTGTATCATCTCATCCTGCGTTTTTCGTAGAACCTGTTCGGTCTGCTTCAAATGAGCGATTCGTAGTTGTAGTTCCTGAGTACGCTCAGCAATACGTGATTCAAGTTCTTCTTGTGCTTGTTGCAAAGCTTGGCGCGATTGTTGCAGCTCATTAAGTCGCTTCTTTCTTAGTCGGAAATAAAAGAATGCAAGCCATGCCAACGTTAGTACTAGTGCGGCCAGACTAGTCACTACGAGACTGTAATTTATGGCACTTTGACGGTTTGCCAGCCGTACCAAAGTCCAGCCTTTGGCTGTAATGTGAGTAGCATGAGCCTGGTAAGTCGGGTCACCTGTTTCGTTCAGTTCTACGGCAATTCCTTTACGCAACGTGCCCAGTTCCGAGCCAGTACGAATCAGTTGTTGTATGCTGGACCGATTAAGTATGGGTAAATTGCTAAGATTAGAACCGTATGTTCCTGATGAGCTGACAGTGTCATAAACACCAGGTCTCATATACGCTATAGGTCGGTATTTCCATTCGTGCTGCGTTGCCAAAAAAACAATACCATAGTCATCCATCAGTAGTATGGACTCTCCTGAACGTCTCCAGGTAGCTTCAAAGTCCCCAAGCGAGACCTTAACCACTATAGCGCCATTTTTGGGCGGTTTTTTCCCAGTGCTTTCACGAAAGCTAACACGCTGCGACAGATAGTAACCGGGCTGGTCAAAGGTAGCGCCGGTTGCAAAGTAACGAGCACTGCCTTCCTTCATGGCGTCCATAAAATAAGGACGCAGGGCATGCACTGAGCCGATCTCTTCTGGCGTCGCCAGTATGGAGCTGGTCGCTATAGTTACGCCATTCTCGTTAAGCAGAAAAATGACATCAGCCTGTGCCGTGATTTGCACCCGTGTCAAATAATTGTTAACGCCAGCCAGATTAGCTTTGTTTGGATCGGACAACGCTTGGATTATTTCAGGCTGTTGAGCAATCACGTATGGCAGACTTTCGTAACGTGCCAGCTGTATTGATAAGTCTAGAGCCAAATATTCTATTCTCTGCGATGCTTGCCGGTCCAGATTACCTAGCGCTGATTGTAGGCTGGAAATATAAACCCAGGCCACCACAAGGCAAGAAGGTATCAGGACAAGCGCGGCTTTCGTCGTGCGAGCCCAGTCATGCCAGAATTTGCCGTGTTTACTGAAGATCATTCCTGAATTTTAGAACTCTTTTCGATTAACGAATAAATTGTCCATTTCTACCAATCATGGTGAGTTCGATGAAAGTTCCGGTGCGTCCCAGATTTCCAGCGGTGCTTATGGTCAGTCCGCCTAAATCAATTTCTCTGGCTGCAGATAGAGAGTCAACGAATCTTTCACGTGTCAAGTTTTTTCCAGATCTTTTCAGACCTTCAACGAAAAATTTTGCTGAGATAAATCCCAAATAGCTGCCGTAGCTGAGTTTCAAATTCGGACTTTCTTTTTGTAATTTAATGTATTCCTTAGTCAGGCCTATCCACGCTGATTGTGGGTGCGGAATGACCTGAACCACCATCACTCCATGCCCATCTTTACCTAGTTCATCTACAAATGCTTGTGACGAGTTATTGGACAAGGTGATGAATTGTGAATAAACCCCTTTGGCCTTGACGCGCTTGACAATTTCTGCGGTCGGTTTATTCCCCATGACAATCAAGGAGGCTTGAGGTGCGGTACTTACAATCATGTCAACCGCAGCCTGAACCTCCGGACTTCGATTATCCAGAGCTTGCTTGCCGACAATATCAAACTTGAATTTTTTCCTGGCCTCATCAACCCCTGCAACACCTTCCTGACCAAAAGCATCGGTAGCATGTACCAGAGCGATTCTGCTAATACCTGTACTCACCAGTTGTTCAATGGCGCGAGTTACCTCTTGCCTATAACTAGCGCGAATATTGAATATAGTTTTATTAGTATCGTCATACAAAAATTGTGGCCCTACCTGGGGTGCTACAAGAGGTATGGACTGACTATTAACCAGGGGTAGAATTGCCTGTAACGAGGGTGAGGTCCGATACATGAATAGCGCAAAACAGCCCTTGTCAACCAGTTGTTGAGTCAACTCCAGCGTCAGCTTAGGGTCTTGCTTATCGTCGCGGGTCTCAAGCCTGATTTTTCTACCCGACACCCCCCCCTTTTTATTCACCCACTCAAAATAGGCGCGTGCACCGCTGGTAGACTCGCTATTGGCTGCGGCCAGCAGACCGGAATAAGGCGCGGCCTGGCAGAGTACAACTTCGTTGTCTTTTATACCCTGATTGGCGTTGGCCGCGTGAAAAAAAACAGTAACTCCGATAAACGCCAGAAACATGATGCGCTTCATATTTATTCCTTTTTGACGCTATTCGATTGGCTACGATGAGCCCGCACGATGGCGGGTTTCATCGCTCATCTCCTGATGATCTGATCAATCAGTCGGCGTAAACCCCGGCTTTCTGAATGATGGGGCTCCAAAGATTGATTTCTGATTGCAGTTTGTTGCGTAGCGCATCTGGTGTTGCTTCTTTTTCTGAAACAACACGTGCTCCCAGTTCTTCCATGCGCTTCACAAAAGCCGGATCTTTCAGACCTGCCTGCAGAGCCCGCAGTAATCTGTCAATTATCGGCTTAGGCGTTCCTTTCGGGGCATAGAGTCCATGCCAGACGCCCAGCTGGAAGCCTTTTAGCCCTGCTTCATCCAAAGTCGGGACGTTCGGTAGTGTAGTCGAACGGCGTGGCGAGCTGATGCCATAGGTTTTGACTTTTCCCGACTGAATCTGCGCCGTCGTATTGGTGGTCTGATCACAGAGCAAGTCGACTTCACCAGCCAGCAAACCAGTCATCGCCGGGCCCGTGCCACGGTAGGCGATAGTTTGTATATCCTGCTGGATGGTGCTCATGAACAGCAGACCGCACAGATGTGAGGCAGAGCCAATACCGGCGTGAGCCACATTCATTTTGCTGGCATTCTGTTTGATATAGGGCAATAGTTCATTCAGGTTGTTGGGGGGAAGAGCGGCTTTACCTAGCAGTGTCATAGGAACATCGACTGTTAGACCAATGTATTCATAGCTTTTTAAAGGGTCAAAAAGTAATTTTTTATAGAGCGAAGGTGCCGTTGCCATACCAATATGCATCAGTAGCAAGGTATAGCCATCAGCCTGGGCATCGGCCGCCTTTTTTGAGCCTATGGTCCCACCAGCCCCACCAGCGTTATCGACCACAATCGGCTGCTTCAGGTCACTGCCCATGCTTTGCGCCAGACTACGTGCCACGACATCGGTCGGCCCGCCCGCGGCAAAAGGTACGATCAGTGTAATTGGCCTGTCGGGATAGTTTTGTGCCAGAGCGTTGGCACTCAACCCTAGACTGATGGCCAGAATCAATAGATTTTTTAATAGCTTCATACAGGTCTCCTTTGAAAAAAGCCCTGGCAGTGGTGATACTGCCAGGGTAAAAATCCCGAAATCAGGCCTTACGCCAA
>DHLX01000033.1 GCA_002405475.1 Burkholderiales bacterium UBA4657
ACAGGGCTCCAGCGCCTTTTCTAGGCGCGCCCCGTTGTCCACAGGCCAGCACGCTTGATAACCCGGATGTTATGATCTGCACGTAACCATTTTTTAACCCAATAAAGTGTACGTCACTTGGGTGCAAGTCCAGTTCTTTTTTAAACATGGCTGCCACCAATACATCGTTGCTGACAACCATGGCAGTAAATCGGGCCGAATTGGAAGTGGTAAGCGCCTTCCACTCTGTCGACAGAGAGGTTTTTTGCATTTGTGTTACGGCCACTTCGTCTACCACACTGGCATAGTGACGGGTCTGAAAGATACCCATGACGCCCATGCTAAGCATAAACAACAGTAATAAACCAAACGAGCCCCATAATTTCGTGCGCGTACTCATGCCACGAAATTGGGATGTTTTGAATGGCATTCGCACTGAAGATAGGGCTGAAAGCTGAATCTTCATACCAGACTCCTGTTTCATTTTTGTACCTAGGCATGATATGACCACATACCCATGGTGAAACAGTCGAATTGCGGCTGAAAATCTGGTTAAATAAACTGCTCTCTACCCAAAAATGACTACAAGGCTTTGATGTAGACCTGACTATTGCGGGCTGGATTGTAAATTTTCTGCTTGGCGGCAGGTAAGTCGTTCGGGCTGGCGGCCTTGAAACCTCGTTTCAGGAACCAGTGCGAGGTACGGGTCGTCAGCACAAACAACAATTTCGCCCCGGCAGCGCGGGCGCGCTGCTCAATGTGTTTGAGCATGCGCTCGCCGTCGCCCTGACCTTGCGCTTCCGGTATCACGCTCAGGCAGGCCATTTCAGCCATTTTTTGTTCCGGATACAGATATAACGCGGCGCAACCGAACAATTTGGCGTCATGCTCAATGACAGAAAAATGGGCAATATCACGCTCTATGACATGGCGGCCACGCGGTAACAGGGTGCCGTCCGCCTCCAGCGGTTCAATCAGTTGCAAAATCGCGCCAACATCATCGGCATTGGCTTCGCGCAAAAATTCCAGGTCGTCGCGGCTGATCATGGTGCCGACGCCATCGTGGGTGAAAATTTCCAGTAACGCAGCACCATCAATATCAAACGGCACAATATGGGTCCGCGCAATATCGGCTTCGCAAGCCTGTATCGCGTGTGCCAGGTAGCTGGCAGCGTCGCTAGTCAGGCAGTCTGATTGTAATAATGCCTTGGCTCCCGCTTCTGACAGCTCGCGCTGCAACTCGCCCTCGGCATTGCTGATACCTGACAGTTCAGTAAGAAAAATCAGTTTTTCCGCTTTGACTGCAATAGCAACGCTCGTCGCCAGATCTTCCATACTCAGGTTGAACGCCTCACCTGTCGGCGAATATCCCAAAGGAGAAAGCAGCACCACGGCACGGGCATTCAGAGCCAGCTCAATCACTTCGGTTGATACTTTACGTACCACGCCCGTGTGTTGAAAGTCGATACCATTAACGACCCCCACCGGGCGGGCAGTGACAAAATTGCCCGACACGACCTTGATGTCGGCATTGGCCATGGGTGTATTCGCCAGTCCTTGAGAAAAAGCGGCCTCAATATCGAGGCGTATTTCACCCGCTGCTTCTTTCACGCACTCGAGTACCACATCGTCGGTAATACGCCGCCCGTTAGCAAATTGGCTAGCATGGCCACGCAGACGCAGTTGTTCTTCAATTTGTGGTCGCGAACCGTGTACCACCACCACCCGAATACCCAGCGCTCTTAGCAGGGCAATGTCTTGCACCGTTTTTTGCAGTTTTCCGGTCTGAACCAACTCGCCGGGAAAGGCAATGACAAACACCTTACGCTTGAAGGCATGTATATAGGGCGCAACCGCACGAAACCAGGCGACAAATTGCGCCTCTTCATGAAGTTCGGTCGAATCAGAGGGGGCTAGGCCAGAGCTAATAGGGGCATTCATAGCCGCAATTCTATAATTGCCAGATGCAAGAACCGAATTTTCCTGTTGGGAAAGCACACAATTCCTTGTCTCGCCGTGGTGCAAACCCCATACCCGCCTTCGATTTCCCGGAGGAATTGCCCGTTAGCGCCAGACGCGATGATATTGCGCAGGCCTTAAAGCAGCACCCAGTCATTATCGTTTGTGGTGAAACCGGGTCAGGAAAAACCACGCAATTGCCCAAAATCTGCCTGTCATTGGGGCGTGGTGTGGGGGCGGGTGGCCAGGGCTTAATCGGACATACACAACCACGGCGCCTGGCGGCCACATCAGTGGCAAAACGGATTGCCAGCGAGCTGCGTTCCGAATTGGGCGCGGTGGTGGGCTATAAGATACGCTTTAACGACCAGATCAGTCGTGGTGCTTCGGTCAAGCTGATGACAGATGGCATTTTGCTGGCGGAAACCCAGACCGACCCCTTATTGCGCGCTTATGACACGCTGATTATTGACGAAGCACATGAGCGCTCGCTCAATATTGACTTCCTGCTCGGCTACCTGAAACAGATCTTGCCGCGCCGACCCGACCTGAAATTGATTATCACGTCGGCCACCCTAGATGCTGAGCGCTTCAGCCGCCATTTTTTCAATGCTCCGGTCATTGAAGTCAGTGGCCGTACCTATCCGGTAGAGATTCGTTACCGCCCGCCCGCCGACCATGCCGAGGCCGAACAGACTTTGCTCAATGCCGTGGATGAAGCCATGCAGGCCGGGCCGGGCGATGTGCTGATTTTTTTACCGGGCGAACGTGAAATTCGCGAAACTGCCGAGGCCTTGCGCAAACATACTTTTGGCAGTGGCCGACTGGCACCCGACATCTTGCCGCTATTTTCACGCCTGAGTGCGCAGGAACAAGAACGCATTTTCAAGCCGGGCAACGTGCGTCGCATTGTACTGGCAACCAATGTAGCCGAGACCTCACTCACCGTGCCCGGCATTCGCTACGTCATTGATACCGGAGTGGCGCGCGTCAAGCGCTATAGCTACCGGCAAAAAGTCGAACAACTACAGGTAGAAGCCATCAGTCAGGCGGCAGCGAACCAGCGTGCCGGGCGTTGTGGTCGTGTCGCTGCCGGCATCTGCTTCCGTTTGTATTCGGCGCAAGACTGGGCGCAGCGCCCGGCCTTTACCGACCCGGAAATTTTGCGCTCGTCGCTAGCCGCCGTCATTTTGCGCATGAAGGCGCTCAAGCTCGACGCCATAGAACATTTTCCCTTTATTGAAGCGCCCTCGGGGCGCGCCGTGGCCGACGGCTATGCCCTGTTGCAAGAAATTGGCGCACTCAATGAAGCCAATGAATTGACCGCCCTGGGCACGCAACTGGCAAAACTGCCGCTTGACCCACGCGTCGCTCGCATGCTGCTGGCAGCGCACGAAAGCGCATGCTTGAGCGAGGCGCTGATTATCGCAGCGGCGTTGTCGGTACAAGACCCGCGTGACCGGCCGTTTGGGCAGGAAGAGGCCGCCGACCGCGCCCATCAGGCGTTCAAGGACGAAAAAAGCGAATTTTCCAGTTATCTGAAAATTTGGCAGTTTTATCTTGAGAAGGTGCAACATAAAAAATCGCAACGCAAACTCAACGAAGAATTACGCCAGCATTTTTTGAACCCGCTACGCCTGCGTGAATGGCACGATGTGCATGGCCAGTTACACCATACCCTGGCCGAACTGGGCTGGAAGTTTAATAGCAGTGCTGCCACCTATGAACAATTGCACTGCGCACTCATGAGCGGCTTGCTGGGCAACCTGATGAGCAAGGCCGATGATGAGCCACACTTCAATGGCGCGCGCGGGCTGAAATGTTTTCCCTGGCCCGGCAGCAGCCTGGCCAAAAAACCTGGGCGCTGGATCATGGCTGCGGAACTGGTCGAAACCTCGCGCCTGTTTGCACGCACTCTGGCACGTATTGAACCCGAGTGGATCGAAAAAGTAGGGGCGCATTTATTGCGTAAAAGCTGGAGTGAGCCGCACTGGGAAAAAAAGTCGGCACGTGTTATGGCACAGGAACGTGCCACCTTGTATGGTTTGACCATTTACCAGGGGCGGCGAGTCGATTACACCCGGCTCAACGCTGCTGAAGCGCGCGATATTTTTATTCGTGAAGCGCTGGTTGCTGGCGACTGGGAACCGCGCAGCACAGCCGCGCAGACATTACTGGCTCAACAAAAAAAATTAATGCGCGAGATTGAACAACTGGAACACAAAGCCAGACGCCAGGACGTTCTGGTGGATGACACTCTGATTGAAGCGTTCTATCAGGCACAGGTGCCGGCCAGTGTCACCTGCGGCGCCGAGTTTGAAAGCTGGTACGGACAGGCGCTACAAGAGCAGCCCCATTTGCTGCGTTTGTCACGCGATGATGTCATGCGCCACGAAGCGGCCGGCATTACCACCGATTTATTCCCCAAGACCATGATCATAGCCGGTGTCGCGATGGCGCTGACCTATCATTTCGAGCCGGGCAGCGCACGCGATGGCGTGACTCTGACCTTGCCCTTGTACGCACTCAATACCGTGTCCGAGTCACAATGTGAATGGCTGGTGCCGGGCATGCTGAAAGAAAAAGTACAAGGCCTGCTCAAAAGTCTGCCGCAAAAAATCCGTCGCCATTGTGTTCCCTTGCCCGACTATGTTGCAGGCTTTATAGAACGTCATCAAAGTAGCGATCAAAGCCTGTTAGCTGTACTCATACAAGACCTGAACGTGCAGCGTCAGTTAAGGGTACAGGCCAGCGACTTCAAGCTGGAAACCTTGCCCACGCACTGTTTCATGAATTTCAAGCTGGTCGATGAGCATGGACGGCAACTGGGCATGGAACGCTCTTTAGCCAAACTCAAACAGGAATGGGGGCAGGAGGCACGGCAACAATTTCAGCAGATTGCGCGGCCAGTGGTGCAGGCTGTCACAGAAATGCCTTTGCAAACCGTGAAAACATCGGGCACGACCCGTGTCAGCACCGAGGCCATTACCAGCTGGAATTTTGGCACGCTGCCAGAATTGCTGGAGTTGAAGAAAGCCGGGCAAACCCTGGTCGGCTACCCGGCGTTAGTCGAAGCGGGTGAAGGCTGTCAGCTCGATGTCTTTGACGACCCGGCGACGGCAGCACAGCAGCATAAAAAAGGCTTGCGTCGTTTGTTTGCCTTGCAGTTACGCGACCAGTTGAAGTATCTGGAAAAAAATATTCCCGGACTGACCACCATGGCCATGCACTATATGCCACTAGGAAGCCAGGAAGAACTGAAGCGCCAGATATTAGACCTGGCGCTGGAACGTGCCTGCCTGACCGAACCTTGGCCCACTGACGAAACCAGCTTTCAGCAACGGCGTGATGAAGCCAAAGGACGGTTGAATCTGCTGGCACAGGAGATCGCCAAATTGTGCTCGGCCATTTTGAGCGAATATGCCGCCGTTCAGAAAAAGCTGCCGCAAATCAAGTCCATGAGCGCCAGCCATACCGACATTCAAATGCAGTTACAGCAACTACTGTGCAAGGATTTTTTATTGCGCCATCCCTATGAACAACTGGTGCATTTTCCACGCTATCTGAAAGCCCTGTGGCATCGAATCGACAAATGCCGTACCGACCCCGGGCGCGAGGCACAGCGTCTGGCTGAAGTGCAAAGCCTGCAAACGCCATGGCAACGCAGACTGGCAGCACTCAAGGGTGTTCGTGATGAACAGGTCGAAACATTCCGCTGGCTGCTCGAGGAATTGCGCGTATCGCTGTTCGCCCAGGAGCTGCGCACCCCCATGCCGGTCAGCGTCAAACGGTTGCAAAAAATCTGGCAGGGAATTGAATGAACCGGGCACGGACTCATGCTTGACATGCCCCGACTTCATGCAAGAATAAATCATGTTTTAGAAAATACTGTCCGAGTATTTGTGCGCCTATCGATCACCAACCGGCGTCAAATCATAACGGGTGCTGCGACCGCTGGCGTCGGACTTTTTCAGCGCACCGCGTTCCACCAGGTCAGAGATATCGCGCAGCGCCGTGTCCTGCGAGCACTTGGCAATTGCGGCCCACTTGCTGCTGGTCAAATTGCCATCAAAGCCATCGAGCAACTTGTTCAGCAGCCTGATCTGCCGATCGTTCATCGGCACACCCGCCCAGTGTTGCCAGAACCGCGCCTTGGCCAGCACCTGCGCAAGTGTGACCTCTGCTCCCTGGATGGCCCTGAGCAGACATCCAAGGAACCACTCTAGCCAGGCGCTGACCTCCATGTCACCCTTTTGCGTGGCCTCCAGGCGATCGTAGTAATCCTTACGCTCGTGCTGGATCTGGGCCGACAGGCTGTAGAAGCGCTGTGCTGACTGTTCTGCGCGGGCGAGTGCCATGTCACCGACGGCACGTGCGATGCGACCATTGCCATCCTCGAAGGGATGAATGGTCACGAACCACAGATGCGCCAGACCTGCCTTGATCACCGGGTCGTCCTTCTGGTCCAGATTGAACCAAGTTAAGAAGTCGCCCATCTCGGCATCCAGAAAAAGGGCTGGCGGCGCCGCGTAGTGGACCTTCTGGCGATGGATCGGGCCGGAGACCACTTGCATCGGGCCTAGGGCATCGTCTCGCCACTGGCCCACTCGGATTTTGGTAAGACTGCTGTAGCCGGTGGGAAACATGGCCGCGTGCCAGCCAAATAAGCGTTCGGCCGTCAGGGGTGTGTTGTACCGCTGGGTAGCGTCGAGCACCATGTCCACCACACCATCAACATGCCGGTCGGACGGAGCCAAGGCACCAATATCGACACCCAGGCGGCGCGCGATGGACGAACGCACGGAATCGGGGTTGAGTTTTTCGCCTTCGATTTCGCTGGTCTTGAGTACATCCTCGGTCAGGATACGCAGGGTGGCCTGATCGCGTATATCCAGCCCCAAGTCGTGCATGCGGCCGAGCAGGTGGCCTTGCGCTATGTGGACCTGAGCGAGCAACGGTGCCAACCGCTTGTGGTCGTAAACCCAGTGTGGCCAGTCGTTTTGCTGCCAGATGTAACGCTTTTCTTCGCTTTCCATGAGGTGATTGTGGGCGGTTTTCACCGCACAGTCAAGACAATCTCCGCACTTGTTGCGTCTTTTAGCCGATGAAATCGCCGCATTAAGAATACGGCTGATTTGCCGGGAAATGGCCTTTTTTTTGGGAACGGTTAGTTCCCGATAGTGCCTAGCAGGC
>DHLX01000039.1:0-65399 GCA_002405475.1 Burkholderiales bacterium UBA4657
GCCGAACCCCCCTGAATAACGCTGTTCTGCTTCATCCAGTCACGTAGTGTGGTCACGTGACATCCAAATTCGTCCGCCAGCTCTTTCGGATTCCGCCCCGCTTTGATCAACTCCATCATCTGCACCCGAAATTCTTCCGTGTACCGCTTTTGTCGTTTCTCCATCAGTGACTCCTTTCGCTTTCTACTGTCAGCAAAAAGTGTACGTTAAATGGGGGCTACTTCATCGTGACAGTGGAGGCTTGTCAAAGTCACGCAGTGCCATGTTTTCAGCCACTGAAAATTCTGCAACACAAGCACTGCGCAGCGGCTCTTCTGGCAGACTGCGCACCCCGAGCTGGTGGTTTTGCTGGCGTCGGGCGAAATAGGGTTGCCCCATTACCTCAACAGTACCCGACTGACGCACCCGCTGGCCGACCAGGGCTTCAACCAGTTCACGCTGACCGTTGCCGGAAACACCCGCAACCCCCAATATTTCCCCCGTTTGTACTTTCAGGCTAAGTTGATTGACTGCCAGGGTGCCACGGTCACCCAAAACATTCAGTCGATCAATATGTAAAGCAGTAGAGGTTTGTGTACTTGATGGCAAAGAGGTACGAACAGACTCGCCAGATACACTATTGAGCGTGGCGCAAGCATTATTTGCGTCGCCCATCATGGCACTGGCCAAATAGGCGGGCGTAGTCGCCTCGACTCTACAGTGGTGTACCGCCTTGCCCTTGCGCAGTACTGTCACCGTATCTGCATAGGCCATGACTTCCCGAAACTTGTGAGTGATCATAATCACACTGCAATGACCGTTGCTTGCAATCATCCGTACATGACCGAGTACTTCATCAGCCTCTTGTGGCGTTAGCACGGACGTGGGCTCATCCAGAATCAACAGGCGTGGCTGCAGATAGAGTTGTTTGAGAAGTTCGAGTTTTTGTTTTTCACCGGCACTTAGCGTAGAAGGTAGGGCATCAAGATCGAGTTGAAACGGAGTGCTGTTCAAAAAAGACTGCAACTTCTTACGCTCAGTTTTCCAATGAATGACAGCAGGTAATTTTCCAGCCGCAAGCAGCAGGTTTTCTGCTACGGTCATACCAGGAGCCAGTGTAAAGTGCTGGTACACCATGCCGATACCCAGTTCACGTGCTACAGTTGGGCTCGAAATATCATGCTCGCGATCATCTAGCAAAATGGTGCCCTGCTCGGCACGCTGAAAACCGGCAATACATTTCACCAGGGTACTTTTACCGGCACCATTCTCACCCAGCAGGGCATGCACCTTGCCTGGCTCAATCTGTAGATCTACCTGATCGAGTGCTGTAAAGCTGCCAAACCGCTTGGTGAGGCCGATGGTTTCAAGTGCCATGGCTCCTTGCGAACGTGGAAGCGCTCCTATGGCATGAGTGGCCGGAAAGTCGTGCTGCATATCTATAGCGCTGCGAGAGCCTGCAAGAACTGGGCATGAGTAGCGTGTGCGCCAAAAACCCCGCCTTGCATGGTGATCATATTGAGTGCAGCCTGATGATTCGCCGGGTCGGTGGCCGCCGTGCAGTCAGACAGCAGAAGACATTCATATCCGCGGTCATTCGCTTCGCGCATGGTGGTATGTACGCAGACATCGGTCGTTATACCCGCCAGAATGATATTTTGAATGCCGCGTTGCCGCAGTATCATGTCCAGATCGGTGGCGTAGAACGACCCCTTTCCAGGTTTGTCGATGATGGTTTCTCCCGGAACAGGTTGCAGCTCTGGAATAATCTCCCAGCCGGGCTCGCCACGTACCAGTATCCTGCCGCACGGGCCCGGGTCACCTATGCCAACGCCGTTGGCACCTATCTGACGTGAGCGCCAGCGTTTATTGGCGGGTAAATCGGACAGGTCGGGGCGGTGTCCTTCGCGCGTGTGCATGACGTTCCAGCCTAATGAACGCAAGCGTTCCAGGGTAAGTGCAATGGGTGTGATCGGCGCCCGTGTCAGGGAAATATCGTATCCCATGACATCAACGTAACCCCCCAAGCCACAAAAATCGGTTTGCATGTCAATCACGATCAATACACTATTGTCAGCGCGCAATTCACCGTTGTAAGGCCAGGCATAGGGGTTGGCTTGTACGTAGCGGCTCATGATGTTTTCTCCATTAATTCTTGTGACTAGCGGGTGGGTGTCAGTTCAGAAGGACTGCCTGTGGCCAGACTGCCGGGCTTGCAGGTCAAAATTAAAATCAGCAGCGTCAGCACATAGGGTATGGTGTTGAACAAGTGGTAGCCCCAGTTCATACCAATCGATTGCAACGCTGGCCCCATGGCGCCTGCCGCGCCAAACAGCATGGCGGCCAGTACGCAGCGCAGCGGACACCAGCGCGCAAAAATCACCAGAGCGACAGCAATCAGGCCTTGCCCGCTCGAGACACCTTCGCTCCAGCTGCCAGGGTAAAACAAGGTCAGAGATGCACCTCCCAGTCCGGCAATAAATCCACCTGCGCTGGTGGCGGCTATTCGAATGAAATGAACTCGATAGCCTAGCGCCCGGGCGGCACTCGTGCTCTCGCCTGCCAGTCGTACCATCAAGCCCCAGCGTGTGTACCTGAAGGCCCACCACAAAAATAGCGCGAGTACTAGACCAGCAGGTACCAGCACATTTACCTGTAATGCCGATTGAATGACCTTGGAATCGCTCCAAGCGCCCAGCGCCAGGGTGGGTATTTGTGGCGCTTGTGGCTGGATCAAGGGTTTGCCCCAAAAAAAAGCCAGGCCTAGCCCCAATATCATGAGAGCAATCCCGGTAGCAATATCGTTCACGCGCGGCAGTGAGCAAAGCAGGCCATGCAACAAAGCCAGTAATGCTCCGGCGCTGGCCCCTGCCAATATGCCAATCCAGGCCGAATCACTGAGATAAGCGCCACCAAAAGCGGCCATGGCAGAAAGCACCAATACTCCCTCTAATCCGAGATTGATGCGACCTGATTTTTCGGTCAGGCATTCCCCCAGGCTAACGAACAGATAAGGAGTGCCAACACGAAGTGCCCCGCCAATCAGGGCAGCGACCAGAGCGATCCATTGATCAGTGTCCATACCTGGCTTTCAAACGATAGCGAACCGCCTCGCTGGCTAGAATCATGACAAAGGCAAGCCCCTGCAACACCAGTACCGATGCATCGGGCAGGTCAAGACGGCGTTGTAGCAGGCTGCCGGCAGCACCAAAACCACCGAATAAAATTGCAACCGGAATGATGGCTACCGGATGATGCCTTGCCATAAATGAGACCAAGATACCGGCATAACCATAACTGGCGATCAAAGCCGCGTTGGCGCTGGTATGTACTGCTGCGACTTCTACCGCACCTGCCAATCCGGCGCAGCCTCCGCCTAGGGCGCAACTGACAAGAATGATCCGGTTCGCCGGTACACCAGCCAGCTGGGCAGCGCGGATATTACCCCCTACCAAACGTGTGGCAAAACCTGATCGTGTCCAATGCAGCCAGGTGCCAAATAACAGGCATAGCGCAATACCCACAACCAAGCCCCAGTGCACATCAGAGCCCGGTATGGTGCCAATCAGCATTTCCTGTGGCAGTGGCGGAGTAGAGGGTTTGCCCAGACTGGCAGGGTCACGTAAAGGACCTTCGACAAAATGTTTGAACAGTCCTATGGCGACATAGGCCAGGAGTAAGCTGCTGATGGTTTCATTGATGCCGCGGTATTGTCGCAGTACACCCGCCAGCATGATCCATAGTGCGCCCATCAGTACACCCGATAAGCTTATTAGCAGAGTGCCCAGCATACTTTGCGGCATGGGTAGCAATAGAGGGGTGACGGCGCACGCCAGCCCTCCGAGTACGACTGCGCCTTCGCCACCAATAATGATTAAGCCGGCGCGTGCCGGTAATGCCACACACAAGGCAGTGAGCATCAGCGGGGCGGCGCGTGACAGAGTGTTCTGGAACGAAAACCAGTCACCAAAGGCGCCCTTAAATAGAGTTAGCCATACGTCCCAGGGGCTGACACCATGCACCCAGACAAAGCCACCAAACAGGATCAGCGCGGCTGACAAGGCAGAGACTGGTAGCAGAAGGGCAAGAACAGTGGGGTGCATGGTGTTGATGGACTGGCTTAGACGCTGCCGAGTACGCCCTCTACCAGGTAGTTCATTTTTTCCAGTTCGATGTCGGTCTGGCGGTAAGTTTTACCCGCCGGAATGACGGTTGCCCCCTTGTTATCTTTGAGGCCACCTTTGAATATGTCGAACTTTCCTGCCACCATTTGTGCCCTGACTTTGTCGGCTTGCGTTTTGGCGGCCGCTGTCACCATGCTGCCGTAGGGCGACATTTTGACGTAACCCTCTTTCAGGCCGCCGCGTAAAAGATTGGGATGAGGCTTGCCGCTGCGTGCGGCGTCGATCATGGTTTTGTAAGCTGTCAGCCAGTTCCATTCGGCGCCGGTGAGGTAGGCATTAGGCGCCAGCCGCGCCTGCGAGGCATGGTAACCGCAAACCATTTTCCCGCGTTTGGCTGCTGTCTCCACCACCACTTTAGGGCCATCTACGTGCATGGTGAAGACATCACATCCCTGGTCTGCCAGGCTGTTGGTGGCTTCAGCTTCTTTCACCGGCATGGACCAATCACCAGTAAAAATAACGCTACAAGTAATATTCGGTTTTACTGAACGGGCGCCCAGAGTGAAGGCATTGATATTGCGCAGCACTTGTGGAATGGGTTTGGCAGCAATAAAGGCAATTTTGTTCGACTTGGTCATATGCCCGGCGATGATGCCGTTGAGATATTGGCATTCATCAATGTATCCAAAGTAGCTGCCTACATTTTTCGGGTGCTTGCCCTCCGTCCATAGCCCGCCGCAATGGGCAAAGCGTATGTTCGGATATTTGGCGGCGACCGCCAGTACATGAGGGTCAAAATAGCCAAAAGAACTCGGGAACAAGAGCGTTGCGCCATCCTGCACAATCATGCCGGTCATGGTTTTTTGTACCGCCACTGTCTCTGCTACATTTTCTTCTTCGACGACCTTGATGCCGGGCATTTTTTTAAGTTCTGCCGCGGCTTCTGCCTGCGCCTGGTTATAGCCAAAATCATCTTTCGCGCCCACGTAAATGACCCCGACGGTCAGAGCCTTTTGGGCTGATACTAGACTGCTCCAGGCACCCAGGCTGCCTGCGGTACCGAGTGCCACGATTGATTTGAGGGAATTACGTCGTTTAAAGTTAAATTCATTCATGGTACTTTCTCCATAAGGGAACAAGTTGAGGCAAAACAGTGTGCATGGCTTTTGCATCCATTTATGTATACAAGCTATAGCAAATAGTGCGCCTACTGCGGATGGAGTAACTTCTGATTATTTTTCAAAGGGTTATGACTTTTTTCCGGGACGTGTCCGGAATAGCCAGCAGGACTTGGGGTGAGCTCGCCCTGTAAAGGTGCGAACCTGCCCCATCTTGAGGCATGGGATCTGATTCAGAAGCTATTTTGCTCTGTAGCCA
The DNA here is from genome assembly GCA_002405475.1 of Burkholderiales bacterium UBA4657. Classification (GTDB taxonomy): domain Bacteria; phylum Pseudomonadota; class Gammaproteobacteria; order Burkholderiales; family Burkholderiaceae_E; genus UBA4657. Next base: position 5,481 of record DHLX01000039.1, read on the forward strand.
GCCAGCTCACGTGTGCAGCAATGACACGCCAACCCAGCGGAGTCCGCAACCAGGTTTGGCTTTGGCGCCCAGGACAAGTAACGTCCAGGCGTTGAAATTCTAAAAAATTGATGGCAAAGTCGCGCCCGTAAGTAGTAATCTGCTGCCTCAGGATGGTGCGGGGCAGAACCCTATGGGGCTGGCCAGCACGATATTGACGAATGGCTTCAATACCATACAAGTTTTCTGCAAAGCCGTAGCGCACGGTGTCGCTGCTGTCCCAAAAAAGCTCATCGAGTACAGCCAGGTCATTATTCACGAGTGCCTGTTCGTAGCGTTCACACACCTCGCGCACTTCGGCCAGAACTTCCGGAATATTGATTTGCATGCATCTGTCCTTAAAGGCTTGTTAGGTAACTCCACCGTATCCCGGTTGTCAATAAGGATACGGGGCAGTTATTTGCAGATCTTACTATTACAAGTCGAACCGATCGGCGTTCATTACCTTGGTCCAGGCGGCCACAAAATCGTTGATAAATTTTTCCAGACCATCATCCTGGGCATAGACTTCTGCGTAAGCGCGCAATATGGAATTGGAGCCAAACACCAGGTCCACGCGAGTGGCTGTCCAGCGCGTTGCGCCATTAATGCGCTTGACGATTTCGTAGCTGTTGCGACCGGTGGGTTTCCAGCTATAAGCCATGTCGGTCAGATTGACAAAGAAATCATTGGTCAATACGCCAGGACGGTCAGTCAATACGCCATGCCTGGTAGCGCCGTAATTGGTATCGAGCACACGCATGCCACCAATTAAAACGGTCATTTCTCTGGCAGTCAGCCCCATTAACTGCGCCCTGTCCAGCAACATTTCTTCCGGCTTGACTGCGTAGTGTTTTTTTTGCCAGTTGCGGAAGCCATCAGCCAGCGGCTCGAGTACTTCGAACGACTCAATATCGGTCTGTTCCTGGGCGGCGTCACCTCGTCCAGGAGTGAAGGGTACCTGCACATTAACGCCAGCGGCCATGGCGGCTTCTTCGATGGCCATGTTTCCCGCCAGGACTATAAGGTCAGCGATACTGGCTGTGGTCTCCGCAGCAATTTTTTCATAGACCGGCAGTATTCTGGCCAGACGCGCTGGTTCATTACCTTCCCAGTTTCTTTGGGGTGCCAGACGTATGCGGGCACCGTTAGCGCCACCGCGATGGTCGGAGCCGCGGTAGGTGCGGGCACTGTCCCAGGCCGTGGCGACCCTGTCGCTTACACTCAGACCGGCGTTAGTAATTTTGCGCTTGACGGCAGCCACATCGTAGCTTTGATTGCCCGTCGGGATCGGATCTTGCCAGATTAAATCTTCGGTTGGAACTTCGGGGCCGATATATCGTGCTTTGGGTCCCATGTCGCGATGAGTTAACTTGAACCAGGCGCGTGCGAAGGTGGTTTCAAAGTAAGAGGGGTCGGCGGCGAATCGCTCGGAAATTTTGCGGTACTCGGGGTCCAGTTTGAGCGCCATATCGGCATCGGTCATGACTGGCATGCGGCGAATGGAGCGATCTTCCACGTCTACCGGCATGTCTTCTTCCTTGATGTTGACCGGCTTGTATTGCCAGGCACCGGTCGGGCTTTTGGTCAGTTGCCACTCATGTTTGAGTAACATGGTGAAATAGCCGTTATCCCATTGTGTTGGGTGAGTGGTCCAGGCGCCTTCAATGCCACTGGTGACCGTGTCACGGCCAATGCCGCGGGTTTTATGATTCATCCAGCCCAGGCCCTGTTCTTCCAGCCCTGCACCCTCTGGTGCTGGCCCCAGGTGCGTGGCACTGCCATTACCATGTGCCTTACCCACGGTATGCCCGCCCGCGGTGAGAGCTACGGTTTCTTCGTCGTTCATGGCCATGCGGGCAAAGGTAACGCGCATGTCCTGGGCGGTTTTCAACGGATCAGGCTGACCATCAACGCCTTCGGGGTTGACGTAGATCAGCCCCATCATCACGGCGGCTAATGGATTTTCCAGGTCGCGCTCGCCACTATAGCGACTACCTTCACTGCCGCTTTTGGCCAGCCACGTTTTTTCTGAACCCCAGTAGATGTCTTTTTCGGGGTGCCAGATATCTTCGCGACCAAAGGCAAACCCGAAAGTTTTGAAGCCCATGGATTCATAGGCCACATTGCCCGCGAGGATGATGAGGTCGGCCCAACTGATTTTATTGCCATACTTTTTCTTGATAGGCCATAACAGGCGGCGTGCCTTGTCAAGGTTGCCATTATCGGGCCAGGAGTTGAGCGGGGCAAAGCGCTGGTTACCGCTGCCTGCACCGCCACGACCATCGGCCACCCGGTATGTACCAGCGGCGTGCCAAGCCATACGGATCATCAGACCGCCATAGTGCCCCCAATCGGCGGGCCACCAGGCCTGGCTGTCAGTCATCAATTCGGTCAGGTCATTTTTGAGCGCAGCAACATCCAGTTTCTTGACCTCTTCGCGGTAATTCAAGCCGGGTAGCGGATTGGTTTTTTGGTCGTGCTGATGCAGGATGTCAAGGTTGAGAGATTCCGGCCACCAGGCTTGAGCCATATTGGCGTGACTGACATTGGAATTGGTGCTGTGCATTACCGGGCATTGTCCGGAAATGGTTGCTTGAGTGTTCATTGAATGCTCCTTGAAGGGAATGATTGAAGTTTTCGTCAATGAATCAGAAAGCCTGGTCGATAGATACTGATATTTCCACCGAAAAACATCATACAAAAAACTGGACGATGCACTGATGACCGTTCGATTTGACTAGTGACACCTGATTGTCTTTGGGAATGACTAAAACTGTCCAAGTGATTGTTGCAATCTATTGAATAGCCTAAGCCTATAGGCAGGCTAGTCGAGTTGCTTTACTCATTCACTTGCAGCATCACCACGGCGCCGGGGTTTGCCGACAAATCGCGATGCGATGATACCGAGTTCATACAAAATGCAGAGCGGGATGGCGAGCAATAATTGAGAAGCCACATCGGGCGGGGTGAAAATGGCGGCGATAATGAAAGCGCCGACAATGACATAGCCGCGTATGTCCTTGAGTTTTTCGACCGAGACCATGCCGAGCTTGACCAGCAGCACTACCACCACCGGCACTTCAAAGGCCAGACCAAAAGCCAGAAACATGGACAGAACAAAGCCGAAATAGGCTTCTATGTCGGGCGCCACACTGACGCTGGCAGGGGCAAAGCCGGCAATAAAGGCAAAGACCATTTTGAACACAATAAAGTAGCAATAGGTCATGCCCAGCAAAAACATGAAGACACTGGAAATAATGACCGGCGCAGCCAGCCGCCGTTCGTGTTGATATAAGCCCGGCGCGACAAAAGCCCAGACCTGGTACAACACTATGGGCAAGGCCAGGACGAAAGCGACAAACAAGGTCACCTTCAAGGGCACCATAAAGGGGGCAATGACTCCGGTGGACAAGAGCTTGGTACCTGCGGGCAGCGCCACCATCAAGGGGTGTGACAGCAGGTCAAATATATGTTTCATGAACGGCGACAGCGCCAGAAAAATAATCAATATCGCCAGCGCTGCCTTGACCAGACGGTTACGCAGCTCGAGCAGGTGCGACATGAAACTTTCTTGTGGCGGGGTGTCCGGATTTTCTGTTGTCATGACCTGGCTCAAGCCTGAAAATGGCGACGAACGCTGCGGGTAACAGCCTGGGAGTGGCGACCGGCGCGTGCGCGGGGAGCATACTTGAATCGAGTCCTAGAACCGGGTGACAGCTCGAACTGCTGGCGCAGGGCATTCACCTGTTCGGCCAATTCGTCCAGACTGGGCGGCGGTTTGACAAAGTCCTCATGCGTCGTGCTTTGCCAGCTGTAGTCCTGACTGGCAGTCGATACAGCTTCGCTGTCGGACAGGCCTGACTGTGCTGTATCGAGCGAGCCTTGCATCGAATGTTCTATTTCTCGTGCCGAATCCTGTACCTGTTCCTGCAATTTGCGCAACTCGGACAGTTCCATTTCCCGGTTCAAATCAGACTTGACGTCATTGACGTAACGCTGCGCCTTGCCGACCCACTGGCCAACGGCGCGCGCGACCTTCGGCAGTTTCTCCGGACCGAGAACCACCAGGGCGACCGCTCCGATCACGGCCATTTCGCCTAAGCTGAAGTCAAACATGCGTGCGAGAGCGGTCGGCTATAGGGACAAACCCCAGCCCGGTCAGTATTGATGGCTCAGGAATTCGTTTTTTCTTTGGCTTCGACCTCAATAGTCTTGGCACTGACTTGCTTCGCCTCCTCGACTTTGGCGTTTTCCGCCGTGCCGCCGTCTTTCATGCCTTCCTTGAAGCCTTTGACAGCACCGCCCAGATCCTGGCCGATGTTTTTTAGCTTCTTGGTGCCAAACACCAGGACGACAATCACCAGAACGATCAACCAATGCCAAATACTGAATGAACCCATGATCAACTTCCTTTCTAAACGCGCTTGCCGCCCAGTACGTGCAGGTGCAGGTGAAACACTTCCTGACCGCCGTCCTTGCCGGTATTGATATGCACTTTGAATCCACTCGCCAGTCCTTGTTGCGCGGCCAGCATCGGGGCTAATTGCAGCATTCTACCCAACAAACCGACATGTTCCTGACTGACCTCGGCCAGACTAGGGATATGGTCTTTAGGAATAATGAGGAAATGGACGGGCGCGGCCGGACGAATGTCGTTAAATGCGACAAACTCCTCATCTTCGTAGAGTTTTTGCGCTGGAATCTGGCCCCGCACAATCTTGCAAAAAATGCAGTCGTCCATAGCGCTTACTCTCCTTGTTCCCGTGCTTTGGCTTTGCGCAGGGCAAATTCTTCCAGACCCGACAGGCCTTCACGCCGCGACAGTTCGGCCAGCACCTGTTCCGGGCGCAGACCGTAATGCGACAGCATGACCAGGCAGTGAAACCAGAGGTCGGCTGTTTCATTGATCAGTAACTGGGCATCAGTGCCATGACGTGTGTCTTTCGCGGCCATGAGCACTTCGCCAGCTTCTTCGATGATTTTTTTTAGAATGGCATCATCGCCTTTGCTGAACAGGCGCGCCACGTAAGATTGTTCCGGGTCGGCGTCGCGCCTTGAATCCACAACATCGGCCAAACGAGTGAGCGCTTCTTGCGGTGGGCTCATTTGTAAATCCTTTCCGGGTCGTGCAATACCGGCTCTACCGTTTTCCACTGACTTTGACCCTGTTCGGTCGTCAGTCGCTGAAAAAAGCAGGAATGGCGTCCGGTATGACAGGCAATGCCGCCGTGCTGTTCAACCTTGAGCAAAATGACATCTTCGTCGCAATCGAGGCGAATTTCTTTCACCGTCTGAAAATGACCGGACTCTTCACCTTTATGCCAAAGCCGGTTGCGCGAACGGCTCCAATACACCGCCTGACCCAGTTCCAGCGTTTTGGCCAGAGCTTCGCGGTTCATGAAAGCGAACATCAGGACATCGTTACTGCCGGCTTCCTGGGCAATGACCGGTACCAGGCCTTGACTGTCCCAGCGTACTTGATCGAGCCAATGGGTGGTTTGTGTCATGAATCTAACCTGACGGGGATACCTTCGGCCGCCATAAAGCGTTTGGCCTGGCCTACGGTATGTTGTCCAAAATGAAAAATGCTCGCTGCCAGCACGGCGTCGGCACGCCCCTGGGTAATGCCATCGGCCAAATGCTGCAAACTGCCGACGCCGCCCGATGCAATCACCGGAATACCTACCGCATCGCTAATGGCACGGGTCAGTTCCAGATCGAAGCCGCTTTGAGTGCCATCGCGGTCCATGCTGGTGAGTAAAATTTCACCAGCGCCCAGTAGTTCAACCCGCTGCGCCCAGGCAATGGCATCTAGACCAGTATTATTGCGCCCGCCGTGGGTAAAGACCTGCCAATGACCTGGGCCGGTTTGTTTGGCGTCAATCGCAACGACAATGCACTGCGCCCCGTAACGAGCCGAAGCGTCGGCCACCAGTTGCGGGTTCGTGACCGCGCTGGTGTTCATCGAGACCTTGTCGGCTCCGGCATTGAGTAAACGTCTTACATCGTGCACTTCACGCACGCCGCCGCCAACGGTGAGCGGTATAAATACTTGTGAAGCCACCGCCTCTATCACGTGCAGAATAATGTCGCGCTGGTCGCTGGACGCGGTAATGTCGAGGAAGGTGAGTTCATCCGCCCCCTGCTCGTTATAGCGTGCGGCAATTTCTACCGGGTCGCCAGCATCGCGTAACTCAACAAAGTTGACGCCCTTGACGACACGACCAGCGGTGACATCAAGGCAGGGAATAATGCGTTTGGCCAGCATCAGGCGCTCAGCTCATCAGCGCGTTGCTGTGCGCTTTTCAGGTCGAGCGCACCGGTATAAATCGAGCGTCCGCAAATGACGGCTTCTATGCCTTCGTCCTGTACCGCGCACAAGGCTTCAATGTCGGCGACATTGCTGACCCCGCCTGAAGCAATGACCGGCACTTTCAGGGCTTGTGCCAGTTTGACGGTGGCTTCGATATTGACACCGCTCAACATGCCATCGCGGCCAATATCGGTATAGACCACGCCTTCGACCCCGTAATCTTCAAATTTTTGCGCCAGGTCAATGACTTCATGACCCGTCAGTTTGCTCCAGCCATCGGTGGCTACTTTGCCTTCTTTGGCGTCGAGACCGACAATAACGTGGCCGGCAAAAGCGCCGCAGGCATCGTGCAGGAAGCCCGGGTTTTTAACGGCCGCCGTGCCGATAATGACGTAATCAATGCCGTCGTCAAGGTAGCGCTCAATGGTGTCCAGGTCACGAATGCCACCACCGATTTGTACCGGAATGCGCCCGTTGACGGCTTTCAAAATGGCTTTGACCGCACCTTCATTTTTCGGTTTGCCAGCAAAGGCGCCGTTCAAATCGACCAGATGCAGCCGGCGCGCGCCCTGGGCCAGCCAGTGTTCGGCCATGGCCGCCGGGTCATTGGAAAAGATGGTGGCGGCGTCCATGTCGCCTTGTTTCAGGCGTACACATTGACCGTCTTTGAGGTCGATAGCAGGTATGAGCAACATGATTTAAGGTTGCCAGTTGACGAAATTGCGGTACAGCTGCAAGCCGTGCGTGGCACTTTTCTCTGGATGAAATTGGGTAGCAAAAATATTATCGCGTGCAATGGCGCAGGTAAAGGGTAAAGTGCCGGGTTTGCCGTAAGTGGAAACACCTACCGCGTGCGCCGGGTTCCGGGGCGCGACATGGTAGCTGTGGACGAAATAAAACATGCTCTGGTCTGGAATCTTGTCCCAAAGCGCATGGGGCAGGCGTTGCGCAACATTATTCCAGCCCATGTGCGGGATTTTGAGACGCGAACCATCGTCGAGCCGCATGTCTTCAGGGCGAAAGCGCAGGCAATGCCCCGGAATCAGCCCCAGGCCGGGGGTGGGGCTGGCACTATGCGACTCGTCCGAGGCATCACACAACATTTGTTCGCCGACGCAGACACCGAGCAGGGGCTTGCTGGCGGCGGCGTCGAGTACGGCCTGCATCAAGCCCGAATCGCGCAAAAACTGCATGCAATCGGGCATGGCGCCCTGGCCGGGCAGGACAACCCGGTCAGCCTGTTTGACCTCGGCGGCGTCACTAATGACGCGAACGTCGGCCTCGGGCGCGGCATGGCGCAGCGCCTGATAAACACTGCGAATATTGCCCATGCCGTAGTCGATAATGACAAGCCTGGTCATGACGACACCTTAGAGCGCCCCTTTGGTACTGGGAATGACGCCAGCCATGCGCGCATCGGGCTCGATTGCCATGCGTAGCGCGCGCGCGAACGCCTTGAAAATGGTTTCGCACTGGTGATGCGCGTTATCGCCCTGCAGGTTGTCAATATGTACCGTCACCAAAGCATGATTGACAAAGCCCTGGAAAAATTCATACGCCAGTTGTGTGTCAAAACTGCCGATGCTGCCCGCTTTGAAGTCAACACGCATATGCAGCCCCGGGCGGCCCGACAAATCGACCACTACACGCGACAGGGCTTCGTCCAGCGGGACATAGGCATGGCCATAACGGCGCAAGCCGGCCTTGTCACCGAGCGCCTTGGCCACGGCCTGCCCCAGGGTAATGCCGACATCTTCTACCGTATGGTGACCGTCAATGTGCAAATCGCCTTTGGCATCAATCATCAGGTCGATCAAGCCATGACGCGCAATCTGGTCGAGCATGTGGTCGAAAAAGCCAATGCCGGTCGAGAGTTGCGCCTGCCCGCTGCCGTCCAGATTGAGCTGGACACGAATTTGGGTTTCTTTGGTATTGCGCACGACTTCTGCCGTGCGCGCGATACTTGCTGTCATGGTGCGGCTTTCAGCGCTGCGTTCAGCGCGTTAACAAATAAGGCGTTTTCCTCCGGGCTCGAGACCGTGACGCGTAAACAATCATGCATCAGCGGGTTGGCGCCCAGGTACTTGACCAGTATTTTGCCTGTTTTTAGTTGTTCAAACACTTGCCGGGCATGCGGTACGCGAAATAATAAAAAATTGCCCGCTGACGGCCAGACCGTCACCCCCGGTAGCAAGGACAGACTGTCGAGCAAACGGCGTCGTTCCTGACGTATGACGGCGGCCTGTGCCTCCAGCACTTCGGCGTGCTCAAGCGCGAACAGGGCATATTCCTGGGTCAGTACATTGACGTTATAGGGTGGGCGTACCTTGTCGAACTGCTCTATCCACGCCGGATGCCCCGCCATATAACCCAGGCGCAGACCGGCGAGCCCGGATTTGCTGACGGTACGCATGACGATCATGTTCGGAAATTCCGCCAGGCGCGGCATGAAACTGTGTTGCGCGAAGGCGTAATAGGCCTCGTCCAGCACCACCAGGCCCGGCGCTGCTTGCAACAGGGCTTCGATGTCGGCCACCGGGTAAAGCGAGCCGGTAGGGTTATTCGGGTACGAGATATAGATAATAGCCGGCTGATGTTGTTCGATGGCGGCCAGGGTGGCTGCCAGGTTGAGGGTGTAGTCGTTGTTGAGGTTGACCGGGATGAAATTCAACTGCGCCAACTGCGCGCTCATGGCATACATGACAAACGAAGGTGCCAAAGATAGCAGGCTGGCGCCCGGTTTGGCACACGCGGTGGCAATGATGCTGATCAATTCATCACTGCCATTACCCAGCATGATTTCCGCTGGCGCTGGTATGGCATAGACTTCACGCAACTTTTCCAGCAAGGCCCTGGCGCGTGGTGCCGGGTAACGGTTGACCGTCACTTGCGCCAGTCGCTGCCCCAGGGCGAGGCGTAAATCCTGCGGTAGCTGGTACGGGTTTTCCATGGCGTCGAGCTTGACCATACCGCTGGAGTCAGGTACCTGATAGGCCGCCAAAGCGCGAATATCGTCACGCACGGCGTAGCGCAGGGCAGTTTGAGCGTCGCTCATGAGGGTTTCAGGCGCAGTTCAGCCGCACGGGCATGGGCTTGCAGTCCTTCGCCATGCGCCAGTGTGCTGGCAATATGACCCAGGGTATGCGCACCCGTGGCGCTGACTTCAATCAGGCTACTGCGTTTCATAAAGTCATAGACACCCAGCGGCGAAGAAAAACGTGCGGTACCCGACGTCGGCAAGACATGATTCGGCCCGGCGCAATAATCGCCCAGGCTTTCGCTGGTATAGCGCCCAAGAAAAATGGCACCGGCATGTGTCAGTTTGGGGAGCAGTGCCTGGGCATCGGACACCGAGACTTCGAGGTGTTCCGGGGCAATACGATTGCTCAACTCGCAGGCCTCGTCCAGGTCTTGTACCTGTATCAGGGCACCACGGTTTTTCAGGCTGGTGGTAATGATTTCCTGACGCGGCAGCGTTGGCAGTAGGCGCGCTATGCTGGCCTGTACTTGCGCAATAAACCGGGCGTCCGGGCAGAGCAAAATGGCCTGTGCCAGTTCGTCATGCTCGGCCTGGGAAAACAGATCGACCGCGATCCAGTCCGGGTCAGTCAGGCCGTCGCAAATAATCAGAATTTCACTCGGGCCGGCAATCATGTCGATACCGACAGTGCCAAACACACGGCGCTTGGCCGCTGCCACATAGGCATTGCCGGGGCCGACGATTTTATCGACCGCTGGAATCAGCTCGGTGCCATAGGCCAGTGCGCCCACGGCTTGCGCACCACCAATGGTAAAAACTCGATCAACACCCGCAATGGCAGCCGCGGCCAGTACCAGATCGTTTTTAACGCCATCGGGCGTGGGCACTACCATGATGAGTTCTTGCACCCCGGCGACCTTGGCCGGAATGGCGTTCATCAAAACGCTGGACGGATACGCCGCCTTGCCCCCGGGGACATATAAGCCGACACGATCGAGCGCCGTGACGCGCTGACCCAGCAAGGTGCCGTCGGCTTCACGGTAATGAAATTCGCGGCAGGTCTGTTCTTTCTGAATGACATGATAATGCCGTACCCGTTGCGCTGCTGCTTCGAGGGCGCTGCGCTGGGCTTGAGGAATACGCGCCAGTGCGGCTTGTAATTCACTGGTGGACAGTTCCAGTTGCGCTATCGAGGCGGCACTGACACGGTCAAAACGCGCGGTATAGTCGAGCACGGCGCTGTCGCCGCGCGCTTTGACGTCGGCTAGAATGCTGGCGACGCTGCGGTCTATGCTTTCATCGGTGCTGGTGTCCAGCGTCAGCAAGGCATTGAGCTGGGCTTCAAAATCGGGTTGGTGTGTATTGAGTACCCGAATCATGATGTCGTACTCGCTTGTTCAAACGCCGCCAGCAAGGGCGCCAGACGTTGCAGCTTGAGTTTCAAGGCGGCCTGATTCACGATAAGACGCGCACTGATGGACATGATGGTTTCGACTTCGACCAGATCATTGGCGCGCAAGGTACCGCCACTCGAGACCAGATCGACAATGGCGTCGGCCAGCCCGACCAGCGGTGCCAGTTCCATGGAACCGTACAGCTTGACAATATCGACGTGCACACCCTTGGCGGCAAAATGTTCGCGCGCCGTCGTGACATATTTGCTGGCAACGCGAATGCGCGCCCCCTGGCGCACCGCCTGTGCATAATCGAAGTCTTTGCGTGTCGCTACACTCATGCGGCAGCGGGCAATGCCCAGGTCAATTGGCTGATACAAGCCGTCGCCGCCGTGTTCCAGCAAGACATCCTGACCGGCAATGCCCAGATCGGCACCGCCATATTGCACATAAGTCGGTACATCCGAGGCACGCACAATTACAATCCGGGTATCGGCATCTGTGGTGGGCAATATCAATTTACGTGAGGTTTCCGGATTTTCAGTGACATGAATTCCCGCTGCTTGCAGCAGCGGTAGCGTTTCATCAAAAATTCGGCCTTTGGACAGGGCAATGGTAAGCATGGGGCTTATTTGACTCGTTCAATGTCGGCACCAACCGCCAACAATTTCTTTTCCATGTGATCATACCCCCGATCGAGGTGATAGATACGATTCACCGTGGTTTCACCTTCAGCCATCAGTCCGGCAATAACCAGCGAGGCCGAGGCGCGCAGGTCGGTCGCCATGACGCTGGCACCCGATAATTTCGTCACGCCACGCACGATGGCGGTGTCATGTTCAATGGCAATATCCGCACCCAGGCGGCTAAGTTCCGGTACGTGCATGAAACGGTTTTCAAAAATGGTTTCGCTAATAATGCCCGAGCCTTCGGCCAGGCAATTCAGCGTCATGAATTGCGCCTGCATATCGGTCGGAAAAGCCGGGTAGGGCGCAGTGCGCAAACTCACCGACTTGAGGCGGGCATGGCTGCGAACCCGTATCCAGCAACCATTGTTTTCAACTTCGGCACCGGTTTCACGCAGTTTGTCGATCACGGCGTCGAGCGTGCCGGGGGCGGCCTGCTGCAACAATACATCGCTGCCGCCGAACAGACCGGTAGCGGCCGCAGCACACAAAAAGGTGCCGGTTTCAATCCGGTCGGCCACGATGCTGTGCTCGGCACCGTGCAATTTTTCTACGCCCTGAATAACAATGCGGTCGGTGCCGGCGCCCTGAATTTTCGCCCCCATGGCGATCAGGCAATGCGCCAGATCGACCACTTCCGGTTCACGTGCGGCGTTCTCGATAACGGTTTCGCCCTCGGCCAGAACGGCCGCCATCATCAGGTTTTCTGTACCCGTCACTGTCACCATATCCGTGACAATACGGGTACCTTTCAGGCGCAAGGCCTGGGCATGGACATAGCCGTGCTCAATTTGAATTTCGGCTCCGAGTTTTTGCAGGCCCTTAATATGCTGATCGACCGGGCGTGCACCAATGGCGCAACCACCGGGCAGCGACACGCGGGCGCTGCCAAAGCGCGCCAGCAGTGGCCCCAGTACCAGAATCGAGGCGCGCATTTTGCGCACAATGTCATACGGCGCTTCGTTACTTAATAACTCGGGCGTGCTCAGGCTGACGCTGCTGTCACTGTTCCAGTGTGCCTGTACGCCATGCTGTTGCAGCAGTTCAAGCATGGAAGCTACATCGTGCAGCTTCGGCACGTTATGCAGGGTCAGGGTGTCATCGGTCAACAGCGCTGCACATAAAATGGGCAGGGCGGCATTTTTAGCGCCGGAAATTGAAATTTCACCACGCAAAGGCTTCTCGCCGCGAATCAGTAATTTATCCATGCTGGGTGTCAGTACCTTGAGTTTCTGAGGGTGCCAGTGTCTTGATGGACAAAGCGTGTATGGCTTCACGCATATGCTCCCCCAACGCGGCATACACCAGTTGGTGCCGTTGTATTCGCGATTTACCCTCGAATGCCGCTGCCACAATCGTTGCTTCAAAGTGAGCGCCATCATCACCGCGCACTTCTAGCCGGGCACATTCGAGTTGCCGCGCAATCAGATCACGGATGAATTCCTTGGTCATCATGAGCGTAATTTATATCCTGTCGCCAATAAATGAATCGACCAGGCGCCGAGTGCCAGCAAAAAGCTGCTGACCAGTGCCAGGCTAAGCCAGGGGCTGACATCGCTTATCCCAAAGAAACCGTAGCGAAAGCCGTCGATCATGTAGAAAAAAGGGTTGAAGTGCGAAATGGTTTGCCAAACATCGGGGAGCGAATGAATCGAGTAAAACACGCCCGAGAGCATGGTCGCGGGCATGATTAAAAAGTTTTGAAAGCCTGCCAGCTGATCGAATTTGTCTGCCCAGATGCCAGCGATCAAGCCCAGGGTGCCGAGTATGGCACTGCCGAGCAGAGCGAACAGGGCAATCCACAAAGGATAGCTGAATGATGGCAGCGCAAACCAGCAGGTGACCAGAAAAACACCGAGCCCGACCACCAGCCCGCGCACCATGGCACCAAGAACATAAGCCAGGAAGAAGGTCAGGTGTGAAAGCGGCGGCAGTAAAACAAACACGATATTGCCGGTAATCTTTGACTGAATCAGCGACGAGGAAGAATTGGCAAAGGAATTTTGCAAGATACTCATCATGACCAGTCCGGGAATAAGAAAGGCGGTATAGCTGACCCCCGGATAGGCTTCGACGTGGGCTTCGAGGACATGAGAAAAAATCAGCAGATACAACAAGGCCGTGAGTACTGGCGCGGCCACGGTCTGAAAACTGACTTTCCAGAACCGCAGCACTTCTTTATAAAACAAGGTCTTGAAACCGCGATTCATGATGCCACTCCGCTTAGACGCGCGGCATCGGCCAACGAAGAAATACGCTGGGTCTCGGTCATGATTTTCATGAAAACGTCTTCCAGATCGGCGCGGCGCACTTCCAGTTCTTCAATCTTGATGCCGCGTGCCCGCAAGTCGGCCAGCACCGGCTCAACCTCGTCATAACCCGGCAATTTAATCAGTAAACGACCTTCCGGCAGAGTTTGCGCCCGGGCAATTTCTGCCCCCGGGGCACGCAAAATCAGTTGTACGCCAGCGATACGGTTCAATAACTGGTGCGTCGGCTCCATGGCCACGATGCGCCCACCTTTGAGCATGGCAATACGACCACACAACTCTTCGGCTTCTTCCAGATAGTGGGTGGTCAGTACAATGGTATGGCCTTCGCGGTTCAGGCGCGACACAAATTTCCACAAGGTTTGACGCAGCTCGACATCGACCCCGGCGGTAGGTTCGTCCAGAATAATGACGGGCGGGCGATGCACCAGCGCTTGCGCCACCAGAACGCGGCGCTTCATGCCGCCCGACAACTGGCGCATATTGGCGTTGGCCTTGGCGCTTAAATCCAGGTTATCGAGGATTTCATCGATCCAGGCCTCATTATTTTTGACGCCATAATAGCCACTGGTAATACGCAAACATTCACGTACCGTAAAAAAGGGATCGAACACCAGCTCTTGCGGCACGACGCCCAGACTGCGCCGTGCGGCCTTGTAGTCCTTGACCACATCATGCCCCATAACCTGCACCGAGCCCGAGGTCGCGCGTGCCAGTCCGGCCAGAATCGAAATCAGTGTCGTCTTGCCAGCGCCATTAGGCCCCAGCAGGCCGAAAAATTCGCCAGGCTGTACATCCAGCGACACGCGGTCGAGCGCACGCACATGGGGATAAGATTTAATGACATCGCGCACGGCGATGGCGGGCAAGGAGCTGGGCATAAAGATGAGCTAAAAAGCTGATTATACCTAGTGCTTTTACGATTCTGGCGGTAAGCTGGCCAAAACCGCTGCAGCGCGTGTTTCAACGCCGAGTTTTTCAAAAATGTGTTCCAGATGTTTGTTGACGGTACGATGACTGATTCCCAGTATGTCCCCTATATCACGGTTGGTTTTCCCTTTGGCTAACCAGGACAAGACTTCTGCTTCTCTTGCAGTAAGGTCGGCGTGCTGTACGCGAGTGGTCACGGACATGGCGCGAGGTTCTCGATCAATCAGCCAGAGACTTTCTCCAAATCCTACAGGGCCGAGTGCGGTAGCACGCAATAACTCAATGCCGCCCCCATCCAGCAGCATGGAGCCTGAAAGGGGTAGTTGCGCCTTTTGGAGTTGGTGCACCCAGTATTCAATGGGTTGGGATTTGTCTAGTAGATCGTTCATTGCGCGCTGAGCCGCAGGCGAACACCACCCGATACGGCCCCGTGCATCTAGTAACAGTATTCCCCGTCCGCCCACATCAAGCGCGTCACGCGCCATACGAGAAACCCGGGCGTTACGCACATGCGTATTAAGTCGGGCCAGTAATTCGGCCTCTTTAACTGGCTTGACAACATAATCAACACCGCCCGCATCGAAACCCTGAAGCACATGTTCGGTGTCTGTCAGACCCGTCATAAAGATAATGGGGATATGGTGCCATTCTGGCTGCGCCTTGATTTTCGCGCACAAATCAAAACCATTCATGCCGGGCATCATGGCATCAAGCAAAATGGCATCTGGTGTTACCAGATCCAGTTGACGCAAGGCGGCTGCGCTATCAGTAGACATCAGCAACATATATCCACTGTTGCTCAAGCAGTGGTTAAGCCATTGCAATGTTTCAGGAGCGTCATCCACGACCAGTACCACATCGTGATTTTTATCAGGAGCCAGAGGGCTATTCATTGCCATCATCGGTATCATCAGACAATTGATCAAGATAAAGCAATACCGCTTCCGCGTCGCAACTTTCTACCCATTGATAACAGCGTATCCATGTCAGATTATGTGAGTGGTCAGGTTCATCCTGGGCCCATTGCTGCAAGGCGTTATGAAGTCCTTGTAAATGCCCTAATTTTGCTGCTCGACGGAGTGCTAGCCGTATTGTTGCGGTGGGTGCGCGTTCAAAGGTTTTTCTATCAACTTGAGGGCTATTATCGGATATGTTCGCCCGCGAAGAATAGTCTTCAACCCACTCAATTTGCAAATAACGTTCAAGCCAGTCAAGTAATTCACCTTCCAGTACGGGTTTGCCAATAAAACCCTGGACATCGTGCAATTGTAGTAAGCGAGGTTGATTTTCAAATACATTGGCCGAGACTATCAAAACAGGGCCAGAATATCCGGCTTGACGTAATCTGTCCGCGGTAGTCCAGCCATCGGGGTCGTCCATAGTAAGGTCGAGTAGCACTGCATCTGGAGGTGATTCGACAACGCTGTTCAGGCATTCGCGGCCACTACCGGCCTCGCGCAAAATAAAACCTAAAGGCATCAGCATGGCGGCTAGTAATTGACGTTGAACTGGCTGATCGTCAACTATCAGCAGGGTACGCCTTTCGCCAATGTAACCTCGGATACGCCATAGTGCACGATGACGTGGGTAGATTTCGGCCAGTGGAACTGCGATTTCTGGCAGATACAGTCGTACGGCAAAGGTACTCCCTTGTCCTAAAGTGCTGTGGACTGTAATTTCACCCCCCATCAATTCAATGAGTAAATGAGTAATGGTTAAACCCAGACCTGTTCCGGGGATATTTGACTGACGCCCCGCCTTGCTGCGTTCAAAAGGCAAAAAGATACGATCAAGATCTTCGGGAGGTATGCCAATTCCGGTATCAATGACCTCGAAACGAGCGACTTCTCTGCGGTAGTCAAGATGCAAGGTCACGCCACCTGTGTGAGTAAAGCGTACGGCATTGCTGAGCAAGTTGATTAAAACCTGGCGTAAACGCTTGGCATCGGTTTGCACATAGGTTGGTAATCGCCCGCTGCTTCTGAATTCGCAGCGTAAACCCTTGGCCTGTGCCTGTGGCGAAACCATGTTCATTACCTCTTCCAGAAATGGCTCCAGGGCTAATGGCGCGCGTTCAAGCTGCAGCCGACCCGCCTCAATACGAGCCAGATCAAGCACTCCGTCGATCAGTTCGGTCATGTGATGACCACTCCTGTCTATGGTGTCAAGAGCACGCTGGATGAGGTCGGGTTCTGATAAGTTTTTGCGCAAAATCTGGGTATAGCCAAGAATGCTGTTGAGGGGGGTTCTCAGCTCGTGCGTCAGACCAGCCACGTAGCGCGTTTTGGCTTGACTGGCTGATTCGGCAATGTTTTTGGCGCGTTGTAGTTCGGCGTCTGTACGTTGATGAGCGGTGATCTCGTTTTGCAGCAGCTGGTTTTGGCGGTCTGACTCTTCTTGAGCCATGCGCCGACTTTCACTGCTAAGCACGATCCACCAGCAGACTATGGCTGAAACCAGAAGCAGTACTGCGAAAGCCTTAATAAAGCCATTACGAAGTAGTTGATGTGAATTAATATCAATAGTATCGACTGCACTTTGTTGCAGATAAATCAACACCAGAATAACCGCCAACAGTAATGCCATTGAGCCGAATAGCATGAGATAGTGTGCGATGGCAGTGTTGATTTTGCGCGCCACAACAGCAGGCAGTAAACCCTCTAGTATTTGCCTTAGCTGATCAGTAGCGCGTGCATTCGATTTGCAACGGTCAAGACAGCGCGATTCCAGCGTGCAGCAGAGCGAACAGATTGGCGCGCTATAAGCCGGGCAATGTGCCATATCCTCGGATTCAAAGTGATTATGACAAACGCCACATTCAACGATTTCGCCGGGTGACCACGGTTTCTTGTCAGCGCGGGCCAGGTAGTAGCGTGGCCCTATGGTTACGGCGAGAAAAACAGTGGTAGCGATTGCCAAACCCAGGGTCAAAAAAGGAGCAAATGGCTCGATCCAACTTCCGATTAAACCGCCATAAGCAAGCATGCCGACAGCAGCAGAAATAATCATAGCCCCAAAACCGACCGGGTTAATATCGAACAGATGTGCGCGTCGAAACTCTATGCCGGACGGCGATAACCCCAAAGGTTTATTGATGACCAGATCGGCAACCAATGCTCCAACCCAGGCAACACCAATAATGCTGAACCACCCCAATACCCGCTCAAGTGCCTGGAATACTCCAAGACTCATCAATAGCAGCGAAATTGCCACATTAAATACCAGCCAGACAACGCGCCCTGGGTGATGATGCGTTAATCGAGCAAAAAAATTAGACCAGGCCAGAGATCCAGCGTAGGCATTTGTGATATTGATTTTGACTTGTGACACAATCACAAATAAGGCCATTGCGGTTAATGCCCAGAATGAATTTTCAAATACATAGCCAAAACCAGCAAGATACATTTGAGTTGGCTCTACGGCTTTCTCGGGGCTAATTTCCACTTGTAAGGCTAAAAAGGCTAAAAATGCTCCAGCAAGCATCTTGAGTGCGCCAGGAATTATCCAACCCGGACCCGCGATCAATACACCCGCCCACCAACGTACCCTGTTGCTTTGCGTACGTTCTGGCATAAAACGTAAAAAATCCACTTGTTCGCCAACCTGTACCACCAAAGCAAAAGCAGCAGTCGAGGCGATTCCAAATATCTGCCAGTTAAAGTCACTGTCGCCCGAAATACGACCGGCCAATTGTGTAAATTCCAGGAACAGCTGCGGGTCACGTAGGGCAACTGCGATGAATGGAGATACCAGTAATACCAGCCAAAGTGGCTGTGTCCACCATTGAATGCGGTTAATGACTGTAATGCCGTAGGTCACAAGAGGAATAACCACCAGCGACGACAGTAAATAACAGAGCATGATTGGCCAGCCAAAATAAAGCTCGAGTGCCAGTGCCATTATTGCCGCTTCAATGGCAAAAAAAATAAAAGTAAAGCTGGCGTAAATCAGTGAAGTGAGCGTCGAACCTAAATACCCGAATCCCGCGCCGCGGCTTAGCAGGTCCATATCTAGCCCATAGCGCGCGGCGTATACGCTGATGGGCCATGCGGTCAGGAAGGTGATCAGACTGACAGCCAAAATAGCCCACAAGGCATTCGTAAAGCCATAGCTGATCGCCATATACCCGCCTATCGCTTCCAATGCCAGGAAAGAAACAGCACCAAAAGCCGTATTTGCGACTCGAAATTCACTCAGCTTACGAAACCCCCGCGGTGTGTAGCGTAATGCGTAGTCCTCCAGGGTTTCGTCGGCGACCCAGGAATTGTAATTACGTCTAACAATTGAAATACGTTGCGTGTTCATGGCCAAATAAATTATTAGCAAGAATTGATCCAGCCTACTTTAACTTGGTTTATAGCGCTTGGGTGGCCGCAGTACGTCAAACGACGTATTGAAAAGAATCTCTCTGGAGAACACGATAGAACCGGAACAGCGCTGCAATTTCGAGGTAACAAAAGTTTTTCTGGGCAGCCGAGATTTTCTTACCACTACCGCCAGGAGTTCGATTATGCAAGATCAAGATCCGAAGTTTGGAATTTTTTCACCATCGCGCCGCCTTGTTCTACAGGGCTTGTCTGCCTTACCTTTTGCCAGTACTCCGATGTTGGCGCAGGCTCAGGGAAAAGCACCACCAACGGCGCAGGTTAATACCACCAGGCTGGCGGTCACTGATACAGAGGTAACGGTGGGTCAGTTGCACTCTGCTACTGGAACCATGGCAATCTCGGAAACTGGCTCAATTCAGGCTGAGCAATTAGCCATTGATCAAATCAATGCCCTGGGTGGGGTGCTAGGCCGAAGAATAAAAGTTATTAAGGAGGATGGTGCTTCTGACTGGCCAACATTTGCCGAAAAGTCGAAAAAACTTCTTGTTAATGACCGTGTTGCCGCAGTGTTTGGGTGCTGGACTTCGGCATCACGGAAAGCGGTATTGCCAATTTTTGAAAAAGAAAATGGCATGCTGTATTACCCGACTTTTTACGAGGGACTGGAACAATCTAAAAACGTGATTTATACCGGTCAAGAGGCAACGCAACAAATATTATGGGGGTTAGATTGGGCGGCTAAAGAGAAAAAAGCTAAAAGTTTTTTCCTGATTGGCTCTGACTATATCTGGCCACGCACCTCTAATAAAATCGCCCGCGCCCACATTGA
This sequence comes from Burkholderiales bacterium UBA4657, assembly GCA_002405475.1. GTDB lineage: Bacteria > Pseudomonadota > Gammaproteobacteria > Burkholderiales > Burkholderiaceae_E > UBA4657. The sequence goes on from DHLX01000039.1 coordinate 25,232, forward strand.
GCGCGTCGCAAAATTAGGCAGGGTGGTGGGTGAAGAATATTATCCACTCGGGCACACCAATTTCAATTCACTAATAAACAAGATTAAAGTTGCCAAACCCGACTGTATTTACGCCATTGTGGTAGGTGGTTCCAACGTCGCTTTCTACAAGCAATTGAAGGCCGCCGGCATAACCGCTGACAAGCAATTTTTATTAACGATTTCAGTAACTGAAGACGAGTTGCTCGGTATTGGTGGCGAAAATACCACCGGCTTTTATGCCTGCATGAAATATTTCCAGTCGCTAGATAACCCGAATAACAAAAAATTTGTCGATGCATTCAAGGCTAAATATGGCCCCAAAGCTGTAATTGGTGATGTTACCCAGGCAGCTTATCTTGGTCCATGGCTATGGAAAATGGCGGTTGAAAAAGCGGGCAGCTTTGATGTCAGCAAAGTCGCAGCAGCATCGCCTGGTATTGAATTCAAAGACGCTCCCGAAGGTTACGTGAAGATTCATCCCAATCATCATTTGTGGAGCAAGGCGCGTATTGGTCAGATGCAAGCTAATGGTCAATTCAAGGTGATTGCCGAATCTCCTAATTTGATCGAACCTAACCCGTTCCCCAAGGGTTACCAGTGAAGTTGGATGACTGGAAAAGTACTAAAACCAGGTTTGCCCTCTGCCGGTTTGTCGATCAGTGTGTTGAACAGATCGTCAGAGGGAGCTGAGCTTTTTCTCGAAGGAGCCGTTCGTGTCATTTTCTGAAATGTTCAACATTGGCTTGATGCAAGGCTTTGCTGGACTGAGCCTGTTTTCGGTTTTGCTGCTAATGGGGCTTGGTTTGGCCATTATTTTTGGTCAAATGGGTGTCATTAACATGGCGCATGGTGAGTTTATGACGATCGGCGCCTATACGATATTTTTAATGTCAAGTCTGACCGAGACGTTCGCTCCAGGCCTGATGCGTGTTTACTTCCCAGTTGCCATTGTTATCGCTTTTGGTCTGGCTTTTGCGGCAGGTTGGCTCGTAGAGTGGGCATTCATTAGACATCTTTACCGCCGTCCATTAGACACCTTGCTTGCCACGTGGGGGTTATCGCTTGGCATGCAGCAGATATTTCGCTCAACGTTTGGTGCCAAAGAAGTTAGCCCGACATTACCAGAGTGGCTCATGGGGTCGTGGTCTCCTGCTCCCGGCATCGATATACCAATAAATGGCCTATTTGTTCTGACCTTGACTTTTATCGTTACTGCCGGGGTTCTGCTTGCATTATACCGCTCACGCTGGGGGCTGCGAGTACGCGCTACCGTATCTAACCGAGCTATGGCGAATGCAACTGGTATCAACACACGCCAAGTTGACAGAATGACTTTTGCCATCGGATGCGGGGTAGCCGGCATCGCAGGAGCAGCCTTTACCACAATAGGATCGACCGGCCCGACTAGTGGCTCGCTATACATAGTCGATGCATTCCTGGTGGTCACATTTGGAGGAGCGGCCAGCTTGCTTGGCACCATTGCATCAGCTTTCGGTATAGCGCAAACGCAGTCAATTGCCGAATTTTTTATGACAGGCTCGATGGCCAAAGTACTGACTTTGATGACCGTAGTAATAATTTTGATGTTGCGTCCACAAGGTTTGTTTGTTGCCAAAGTACGTCGTTGAGTATCAAGGGGAAGCTAGATGATTCCGATTAAAAAATGGGCAGAAAATTATGGCATTGCCGGGGTTTTGCTGTTGATGATTTTATTGGCAGTGATATTTCCATTGGTATTGGATACTTTTCGCCTTAACTTGATGGGCAAATATTTAAGCTATGCGTTTGTTGCGCTGGGACTGGTTATGTTGTGGGGTTATGGCGGAGTTCTGAGTTTAGGTCAAGGAGTTTTTTTTGGTTTGGGTGGCTATGCCATGGCCATGTTTCTTAAGCTGGAGGCTTCCGATATTGAAAGTACCAAAATACAGTCTACTCCGGGGATCCCGGATTTCATGGACTGGAATCAGCTGACCTCATTACCACTATGGTGGGAGCCATTTCGCTATTTCCCTTCCACAATCCTGATCATATTGACTGTACCGATGCTACTTGCATTTGTTATTGGCTACGCCATGTTCAAGCGCCGTGTTGGCGGAGTCTATTTCGCCATTATTACTCAAGCGGTAGCTTTGATATTGACTGTACTAATCATCGGCCAGCAAGGTTATACAGGCGGAGTCAATGGAATTACTGATCTGAAGACTTTATTGGGCTGGGATATACGTACCGATAGCGCGAAACTCATTCTGTATTATGTCAATGTCGCTTTATTACTTGCTGCAATAGTTTTATGTCTGTGGATACAGCGTAGTAAATTGGGCATTTTGCTTCTGGCTATGCGCGACAAGGAAGACCGGGTCCGGTTTTCAGGTTACGACGTGGCTATGTTTCGTGTCTTCACTTTCTGTCTGGCTGCCATGCTATCGGCCATAGGCGGCGCCATGTTTGCCTTGCAAGTCGGTTTCATGTCACCTTCTCTGGTAGGTATCGTGCCGAGTATTGAAATGGTGATTTTTGCGGCAGTCGGTGGTCGCATGTCACTCGTTGGTGCAGTTTATGGCACCGTATTGGTCAGTGTTGGGAAAACCTATTTTTCTGAGAGCGCTCCAGATCTGTGGCTATTTCTAATGGCAGCACTCTATATTGGTGTGGTCATGGTGATGCCTGACGGATTGGCGGGGCTTTATCAAAATCGCCTTAAGCCGTGGTTCCTTGCTTGCTGGCAGGGCTGGATTATTCGAACAAAAAAATCAATAAGCTCACGCAATGTGGTCGAACAGAGTGAAACAAAAGAAAACAACGGGCTGATACAGATAAAAACTGTCAAGGAAGGAATTTCGGCATGAGTAATACCGATTTTGTTTTGGCAGTTGAAGACCTGACGGTTTCTTTTGACGGATTTAAAGCCATTGATGGGCTGAACTTGTATGTAGACAAAAATGAATTGCGCGTCATCATCGGCCCCAATGGCGCTGGAAAAACCACCTTATTGGATTTGATTTGTGGCAAGACTCGCGCTAGTGCGGGAAGCATCAAATTCAAGAATACTGAGATGACACGATTGGCCGAATATGAAATTGTCCGACATGGGGTAGGGCGCAAGTTCCAAACCCCTTCGATTTACGAAAATCTGACTGTCATAGAAAACCTTGAAGTTTCCTATCCCCAGGGGCGTAGCATTTTCGGTGCATTAACTTTTAAACGCAGCAAAGCGCTGAATGAATGTGTTCTGAGTGTGGCGAAAGAAATTGGTTTGTTGGAGCAACTTGAGCTTGAAGCGGGGCTGTTGTCACATGGCCAGAAACAGTGGCTGGAGATTGGAATGCTGTTGATGCAACAGCCAGAGTTGCTCTTGCTGGATGAGCCTATAGCCGGTATGAGTGTGCGTGAGCGCGAGCTGACTGCTGAGCTGCTGGAACGTATCTGTAAAGGTCGTTCCGTTATTGTTATTGAGCATGACATGGAATTCGTTAAGCGCATTGCTCACAAGGTAACGGTGATGCATCAAGGAAAAATTCTGGCTGAAGGTTCAATGGATCAGGTTCAATCTGACCCTAAAGTTATTGATGTTTATATTGGGCATTGAAGGAAAGTCACTATGCTGAAGGTTCAGAATTTACATGTCAGTTATGGCCAGAGTGAAGCTTTACATGGAATAAGTTTTAGCGCCGGAAAAAATGAAACGATTGCAATTATGGGGCGCAATGGTATGGGTAAAACTACCCTGTTCAAATCTCTCATCGGCATGTTGCCAATTAAATCAGGAAGTCTGACAGTAGATGGTCGGGAATTAACGGCACTTGAGAGTTATCAGCGTGTTGCTCATGGCGTTGCATTTGTACCCCAGGGGCGCTTGATTTTTCCAACATTAACAGTTCTGGAAAACATTCAGACGGGTTTGGAAAACTCGCGAGATCAGCGTGTACCAGATGATATTTACGCTTTATTTCCTGTTTTATGGGATATGCGCGAGCGTAAAGGCGGAAATTTGTCCGGCGGGCAACAACAACAATTGGCAATAGCACGTGCGCTGGTGACCAATCCCAAAGTGCTGCTATTGGATGAACCGACCGAAGGGATTCAGCCGTCCATCATCAAAGACATTGCCAAAGCGCTGAAGGAGATTCGTAAATTGCGTGAGATCACCATTGTGGTGTCTGAGCAAGTTTTAGCCTTTGCACTGGATGTGGCTGATCGTTTGCTAGTGATGGAAGGAGGGCATTTGGTTCATGAAAGTGCGCGCAAAGACATCGATCCGGGGCGTATCAAGCAGTACCTTTCCATCTAAGTCGCGATAGCTGTTTTTTTTACCTATTAATTTACAGGAGCACATGATGCCTAATACCTTGATTAAAGTTGATCTTAGCTGCCCGCCGACCGAGAACGAGCAAATACACAACCGTTGGCACCCTGATATTCCAATGGCCTGCTGGGTTAAACCAGGAGAAGATTTTATTCTTGAAACTTATGACTGGACTGGCGGATTCATCAAAAATAATGACAGTGCTGATGATGTCCGGGACATTGATCTTACTACTGTTCATTACCTGTCTGGTCCGGTCGGGGTTCACGGAGCCGAACCGGGCGACTTGCTGGTCGTGGACTTGCTGGACATCGGTGCCAAATCTGACAGTTTGTGGGGCTTTAATGGCTTTTTTAGCAAAAAGAATGGCGGCGGTTTTTTAACTGATCACTTTCCCTATGCACAAAAATCCATCTGGGATATCGAAGGTATGTTCACAAAATCACGGCATGTCCCGGGGGTGCACTTTGCTGGACTGATTCATCCCGGTTTAATCGGTTGCTTACCCGATCGCCGTATGCTCGACATCTGGAACACACGCGAAGCTGAATTTATTGCAACAGATCCGAACCGCGTCCCACCTTTAGCGGCACCTCCTTCTTTTGCTACGGCACATATGGGAAAAATGTCTGGGCCAGAGCGTGACAAGGCTGCTGCCGAGGGGGCTCGTACCGTGCCGCCACGTGAGCATGGGGGTAATTGCGATATCAAAGACCTGTCACGCGGCTCCAAAATCTACTTCCCCGTATATGTTGATGGCGCGGGCTTATCGGTGGGAGACTTGCATTTCAGTCAAGGTGATGGTGAGATCACATTCTGCGGTGCGATTGAAATGGCTGGCTGGGTTCACATGAGGGTCAGTCTGCTTAAAGGTGGTATGGCCATGTATGGCATCAAAAACCCTATCTTCAAGCCTAGTCCGATTACACCTACTTATAATGATTACCTGATTTTTGAAGGCATCTCTGTCGATGAGTGGGGCAAGCAACATTATCTCGATGTCCATGTTGCCTATCGCCAGGCCTGCCTGAATGCCATCGAGTATCTGACCAAATTTGGATACTCTCGGGCTCAAGCCCATTCCATTCTGGGTGTGGCACCGGTACAAGGGCACATTAGCGGCGTCGTCGATATACCTAATGCGTGCGCAACGCTTTGGTTACCAACACAAATATTTGATTTTGACATCAACCCGAGTTCGGCAGGGCCAGTTTTACATCTGGATCAATCGATTCAGATGCCTTTATCACTTGACCTCTAATGTTAAAGGAACGATATCATGCCAACTTACGATTATGTGTGCGGCGACTGCGGCGGATTTGAGGCTTTTCAGTCCATGGCTCTTCGCAACGAAGCTGTCCCATGCCCGCATTGTGGTAAACCTTCTCAACGAAGCTGGGCAGTAGCGCCACGGTTGGCTTTGCTAGAAACGTCCACTCGACTTGCTTATGATGTCAATGAACGCGCACGACACGAACCCAAGCGTTCGGGTGAATATACACGGCTACGACACCCGGCAGGGTGTAGTTGTTGCAAAACGTCTAGTCAACGCGGAACTCAAGGGAATGTCGCTACAGGAGCCCCCAAAATGTTTCCCTCCAAGCGCCCGTGGATGATTAGTCACTGAAGTTATTTATCGCATTTATCTAATGGCTGCTTGAATAGGCGCCGATGCGATATGCCGAGCCAGAGGGCGGCCTCTGGGTAAGCAGTTCGCACCATCACTGTGTTTTTATGGTCGTGTCGTCACTTACAGCAAGTTAGATGGAGAGCAAGCAAGGCCAGACTGCGGCGCTTCCGGGGGCGAGCGCAGATGGCTTTTTTTGAGTGACGCTGCAATTTTTGAAAGACTATGACCGCAACCAGGTTGATAAGCTATTTTGTACAGAGATCCTGGCGTCAAGGATAAAAAAAATCTTGCACCCCGTACAGTTGGGCTAAAGAACCTAAATTACCATCACGTCCCAAGAGTTCCAGATCGATTTTTCGTTGCAGTGCTGCACGTTTCCATGCCAGCATGACCGCCAGGGCGCTGGAATCGACATCTTGCACCTGGCTTAAATCGAAGACAGTTTCACCCTGAGCCAAAGCCTGCAAGCCTTGTAGCTTGACAGCGACCGCATTATCGAGGCGAATACGTGCCGGGACTGTATACATATCAGCCTTTGGCCAGATCAATATTTTTCTGGCGCAAGGTTCTGATCAAACCGTCCACACCGCTCTTGTTGATTTCCTGCGCGAAGCTGTTGCGATAGTTCTCTACCAGCCAGACGCCCAGGACATTAACGTCGTAAATTTTCCAGCCTTGAGGCGTGCGCTCCAGACGGTAGTCCAGTTGTATGGCTTCTCCGCGCGGCGGTACTACCCTGGTCCGAACGATAACCTCCGAATCGTCAGGCGCTGCGCGCAGCGGGATGAACTGCATTTTCACATCCTTGGCCTGACTGAAGGCACCAGCATAGGTTCTGATCAGCAATAGCTTGAATTCCTGCGTCAGCTGGTTTTTTTGTTCAACGCTAGCCTCGCGCCAGCCCCGACCTACAGCCGAGGCCGTCATGCGAGTAAAGTTGACATTGGGCATGACACGCTCATCCACCAGTTTGATCAGCTTGTCAATGTCGCCGTCCTGCAGCGTCTTGTCTTTCTGGATTGTGCCCAATACCTCGGTTGATATCCGTTTGATCAATTCGTCCGGCGCACTGATGCTGGCTTGTGCATTGCCTTGGACAAAAGCGCATCCCAGTAGCATGACTGCCGCTAGGCTCAGCATCCGGTGTGTAAGACGTTTCAAGACCATCGAATTCTCCATCAGTTATTCATTGGCCGGAACTGCGGCAGCGGGTTCCGGAGGGTAGCCATCATAAACCGCATTCAGGCGGCGCTGTAAATAGGCGTCACGGATAAACATATAACGATCAAGTGCAGCATTTTCGAGCACGGTACTGGCATTCAGCAGATCGGCCCGAACCGAGATGATACGCAAGCCCATGCTGGTATTCCGGGTAGGGATATGGTCGATACGATCAACCGGGTCTACGATTCTGTCCGCAACGAAGCCGACACCATCGCGCACTGAGCTGGGGCCAAAAATGGGCAGGACAAAATAGGGGCCCGGCTCAAGACCCCAGACCCCCAGGGTCTGACCAAAATCTTCATTGCGCTTTTCCAGGCCTTCCATTTCACGTGCAATGTCAAGACAGCCGCCGAAACCCAGGGTGGTATTGACCGCGACCCGCATCAGTTGATTCACGCACTCGCCGGGTTTGCCTTGCAGCAGACTGTTGACGGCTGACCAGATATCGCCGATATTGCCGAAAATATTCCCGACACACTGCCGTACTGGCTCCGGCACTACCGCTGTATACGCCTGGGCGGTCGGTTTGAGTACGGCACGATCAATGACATCGTTAAATTCAAATACGGCGCGGTTGTACCGCTCCCACGGGTCGCGCGGATCGCCAGGGGGAACAGACGACTGCGCCACTGCCATGCTGCCAAACATGAACAACACGCTAGCCATTAAACAGTGCACTACTTTCATTTTTTCTCTCTACCAGCATCGGCTGCACTCTTGAATAAAAATTGACTGATCAGATTTTCCAGCACGATTGCTGACTGCGTGCTGGAAATACGCGCGCCCTGATCCAGATTGGTTTCATCGCCGCCAGCGCTGAGCCCGATATACTGCTCACCCAACAGCCCTGAGGTGAGAATGCTGGCACTGGTGTCCTTCGGAAAGGCATAGGCCTTCTCAAGCTCAAGCTGCACCCGAGCCTGATATTTCTTATCGTCAAACGAAATTGATTTAACCCGTCCAACGGTGACGCCGGCACTTTTCACCGGGGCGCGCACTTTTAATCCGCCAATATTATCGAAATAGGCAGTGACTGCGTAGCTGTCACCCCGGCTGAAACTGGCCAGATTGCCTGCCTGTAGTGCCAGAAACAGCAGCGCTAGCGCACCTGCTACAACAAACAAGCCAACCAGAACGTCGATCGAGCGTTTATTCATACCATTTCCTTGTCATACATCGCCGAACATCATGGCGGTCAAAATGAAGTCGAGTCCCAGTACCGTGAGCGAGGAAATGACTACGGTACGGGTCGTGGCACGCGCCACACCTTCGGGCGTAGGTTGACAGATCCAGCCTTCATACAGGGCAATAAAGGTCACGGCGAAACCGAAGACCACACTTTTAATCAGTCCGTTCAGCACATCATCCAGAACATCCACCCCCGACTGCATCTGGCTCCAGAATGCACCTGGGTCAACGCCAATCAATTTCACCCCGACCAGCCAGGCACCCAGAATACCGATGGCCGAAAATACCGTGGCCAGCACTGGCATGGCAATGACGCCACCCCAAAAACGGGGTGCCAGTACCCGCTTGATCGGGTTGACCGCCATCATTTCCATAGCGGCCAGTTGTTCCCCGGCTTTCATCAGACCAATTTCGGCGGTGAGTGAAGTGCCCGCGCGCCCGGCAAATAGCAATGCCGTGACGACCGGGCCCAGCTCGCGTACCAGTGACAACGCGACCAGCAAACCCAGTGACTCGGACGCGCCGTAGCGGTTCAGGGTGTAATAACCTTGCAGTCCCAGCACAAAACCGACGAACAGGCCAGACACCAGAATGATAACTAGCGAATAATTGCCTAAAAAATGCACCTGCTCGACTACCAGTCGGGGTCGTTTCAGCGAATCGCCAGCATGGACTAACAGGCGCACAAACATGCGCGCACCGGCACCCAGGCCGGCCAGCATGTTCAGCACGTATTGCCCAAGAGAGCCCAGGCCAAGTAGCGCGCGCATCACTGTAACCCCAGGTCAGAGGCGTAAGTACGTGCTGCTGGCATGTGAAAGCCTACCGGCCCCTCATGCGTGGCGTCAATGAACTGGCGCACAAACGGGTCACTCGAGGCACGCAATTCATCCGGGCTGCCTTGCGCAGCCACCTTGCCGTTAGCGATGAAATAGACAAAGTCACTAATGAGGAAGGTTTCATGCACATCATGACTGACGACAATCGAGGTAGCGCCCAAGGCATCATTCAAACGCCGGATCAGATTGGCGGTAATACCCATGGAAATGGGGTCGAGCCCGGCAAAAGGCTCGTCATACATGATGAGTTGCGGGTCGAGTGCAATGGCGCGTGCCAGTGCCACCCGCCGCGCCATACCCCCGGAAATTTCAGCCGGCTTCAGATGGCTGGCGCCGCGCAGTCCGACCGCATGCAACTTCATTAAAACCAGGTCGCGAATCAAATCTTCTGGCAGGCTGGTATGTTCGCGCAATGGAAAAGCCACATTGTCGAAGCAGCTCAAGTCGGTAAACAGCGCACCGAACTGGAACAGTAAACCCATGCGTCGCCGTGCCTGCATCCAGGTCTCACGTCCGGCTTCATGTAACGCAATGCCATCGAACTGAATGCTGCCGTGTTGTGCTTTGAGCAGCCCACCGATCAGGCGCAGGATGGTGGTTTTCCCTGAACCTGAGCCGCCCATGACAGCAACGACCTTGCCGCGCGGAAAATGCATCGAGACATCGCGCAAAATGACACGCTCGTCATAGGCAAACGAGACCTGCGATAGTTCCAGCAGCGGTCGGGATGGGTTAAGGGCAGTGTTAGTCATGAACAAAGCGCGATTTTACAGTCTTGGCGCTCCACTAATAGGCTAAAGGGCTTTCTGGCTCGAATATTCCGGTCACGGTGTTGCACTTGCAGCAATTTTCCAGCCAGGGCAATACACACCAGGCCTCAAACCTTGATGACATGAGCGTTCAGGCCACGCCTGGGAGATGGCTCAATTGCCGGGCCATAACCCAGCCTGGCCCACATCTGCACCGTCAAGCCCTGGTTGCCTGTCAGCAGGCGGTGTATTTCCTTGTAAAGTCCCTGCATTTCGGCGTATTCCTGAATGGCCTGCGAAATTGGCTGCATTGACAGGCCTTCGGCGGTAGCCGCCAGCTGGGCGCGTACCCAGACACGACCGGCATTGATTTGGGTCGTACGTTCGTTATCGCTGCTGAGTAGCCAATAAAACGCCGGAGTAGCATCGATCTTGGCATTGAAATCCTCAATCAGCCGGACAGTAGTGCTGTCCTGCGGACCCGGAGCCGTGCTGCGGTCAAGTAGTCCGAGTGCATTGATCAGCCGTAGCATCGGCTCGTTATTACTCAGTCCATCCCGGTGTTGTGCAATCTCTTTCGGCCCCACACGCAACACCTTCATTGATTCCAGCATGGTTCTGGGGGTGGTGATTTCTATGCGCCAGGCTTCTTTTGCTATGCGCCGGTGCTGATCCATGAAGGGCGGGTCATCCTGGGTAACATAACTGGTACTAAGCGGATACGGATAGGAGCTATTGACAATCGCCTGAATGGATTTTTGCGGCGGTACGCGCATCTCGTAAGCTTCGCGGTTGGTGCGGCGCTTGAGAATTTGTGCAAACAAGGGGTCAGGTTTGATGGCCTCATCACGCACCAGCTTGATGTGGGCTGTTGGACGTGCATCGATCTTCTTCGACTCAAAAACTCCGCCGGGAAACAGGCTGATGTCGGCGCGCAAGCCTTTTTGTTTTGCCGCCAGGTCGAGCAATTCGAGGAAAGTGCCCTGGCTCATTAAAATCTGACGCCCGAATGGGTCGGTTTCGGGCAGAAGGCGAGTGGGATCGATAAACAGGGTGATTTCATCGGGTCTGGAAATATCGACCAGCCAGCTTTGCAGATTGTGCGAGTGCGGTGCCAAAACCGCATGCGCCAATATCCAGCGCCTCGGGTCAGTTTCCTTTTCTGCGTCCTGCCAGGCTGCCAGCGCCTCGGTCGGCAGCCGTGAGCTGCAACCTGTCAGAGAACCGCCCAAAGCAGCGAAAATTACCCCGCCGCCAGTCGTGCGAATGAATGCCCTTCTGTCCATATGCCACTCCTCAAACATTGCAATTCTATAACTGGTAAAGCTTATTTGGAATGTCGAAAAAGAAAGCACACTATTCATTCGTGAATAGGGCAAGTGTACAGCGCCCGCTTGATTTGTTGCAGGCCTGATCTTTTTTGCAGGCTAACTGAACCGAAGTACTACAGCGGCGCTGTATCATCAGCGTTATGATCGAATTCATACAAGTCAGCAAAGCGTATCGTGGCATTGGCAGCAATGCCCTGACCGGACTCAGCCTGAAGGTGGAAAAGGGTGAATTTGTCGCAGTGCTGGGCAGTTCAGGCGCTGGCAAATCGACGCTGTTCAAACTGATCGCCGCGATTGAGCGACCTTCTGCCGGACGAGTGCGTGTAGGTCAGCAGGATATCTCCAGACTGGCACCCGCTGCGGTTCCTTTTGTTCGACGCAATATCGGACTGACATTTCAGGACCAGAAACTATTATTTGATCGCAGCGTACTTGATAACGTCATGTTGCCGCTGATTTATGTAGGCACCCCCTACCAAGATGCGCAGTCCCGTGCCCGTGCCGCTCTGGACAAGGTAGGTATACGTGAAAAAGAACGCCTGTCACCCGCCATGCTATCGGGAGGCGAACAACAGCGTGTTGCCATAGCGCGCGCCATTGTCGGTCGTCCGGCCATTTTGCTGGCCGACGAACCCACCGCCAACCTCGATGACAAGACCGCGCAGCGCATTGTCGATATTTTTGCTGATTTTCACCGCATTGGCGTTACCGTGATGGTGGCGACCCATGACCCGGATTTACTCAGGGGCAGGGCGACGCGAGCAATTACCCTGGAAGCGGGTCAACTGGTTTCAGACACTGGTCTGGGCAGGCTAGAGGAGAGATTCTGATGCAAGCCTGGATCAGTTCACACCGCTATGCGATTCGGGTGGCTATCCGCAGCCTGGCGCTCGAACCGTGGAGCTGGCTCAGTGCCGCACTGGTCATTGCAACCGCAGTTCTCCTGCCATGGTTATTGTTTAGCGTGATCCAGTTGGCCGGCCCGAATCTGAAATATCTCGCGACCGACCCGGAAGTTTCAGTATTCATGAAAATCGAGGCGAACGCCGACGACATTGTCCGTGCCCGATCGGTAATAGAGCAGCAGACCAAATCATCGGGCACTGCTGCAGGCAAAGTACAGGTGACCTGGGTCAGTAAGGCGCAGGCTCTGGAGCAGCTCAAGGCGCAAACCGCTCGTGCTGGCGGGCATAGCAGTGCCTTGGCAGTACTGCAGGAAAATCCCTTGCCAGATGCCTTTATCATCCGACTCCCTGGCTGGGCACCTGAGCAGGTAAACAAACTGGCCGAGTCGTTACGACGCGGGCTTACCCAGGTGGATTTGGTTCAGGTTGATACGGCCTGGATGCAAACGCTGGGACGACTTATTGCCACGCTCAACTTGATATTGTGGTGGGCGGCAGCTATTTTTTGCCTGGTGGTCATGGCGGTGACATTTAACGCGACGCGTAGCCAGGCCTTGCAATTGCGCGATGAAATTGAACTGGCGCGACTGGTCGGCGCAACCGATGCATTTATCCGGCGTCCTTTCTTTTATCGCGGCGCCTTGCTTGGAGCCCTAGGCGGGGTACTGGCTTTGTTGCTGGCGTTGCTACTGCTATCGATGCTGGCTTATGCGTTTCAGTCCATGAGTCAGGATTTGTCTGCCCTTTTGTTGCATCATGTCTGGGCGGGTGAGCGCTGGCTGGAAAGCGCGGTGGTGATCATGATGTCCTGCCTGCTGGGAGCGGTAGGGGGTGGGTGGGCAGCGCAACGGCAGTTGCTACGATTCAAGGACTGAAGTGGTAAAAATTACCGGCGGATCTGCAACTGCTTGACAGGCGTCTATATTTGAATACAATTGTATTCAAATGAATTCAAACAGTAAACCGCACCCTACAATGCTTCCTATATCTGGACGCATACCGGAGGATTTATACCAATGGTTATCCACTGTTTCGTTTGAAGGCGCAACGACCGTGAGTGACAAACTGCGTGTTGCTATGACAACACTCAGGCGATTGCAAGATGGCGACCAGGACTATGGCGGTGCATTGGATATGCAGCGGGAAATGTGTAAGAACCTACGCCATGCTCTAACTCAAATGGAGTTTGAGCATGGACGTTCTGAAGTTCTGGCGGCTGCTCTAGAGCATATTCCGTCTCTTGCGGCAACTTTGTGCTCTGCTAGAGTTAAATCCGCAGTAGAGATCAGAAGGCTGGAAAATCTCTTAGTGCAGCGTTGTTTTCAATTCGCAGAAAGTTTATTGCGCCAAGCGGTCACGCAGCATGCGCGCGCTTATGATCCTGATGTGGTAAATAAACATGCACCAACTTTGCTTGAACTTGCATTGATAATTCAACAATCATCCCCTCCCACGACCTATAGAAAGGAAAGCGGACATGAGTGAAACACTGCGTCAAAGAGTCTCGAGAGCGATTGCCGGAGGTGCGCATGCGTTAATCGATAAAATTGAAGACGCCGCCCCTGTTGCTATATTAGAACAATCTGTACGTGAGGTTGATGCGATTGCCGACGAGGTTAGGGCAGAGTTGGGCCGTACCGTTGCCAATCGCCATTTGGCCCAGCAACAACATTTGAACCTTAACAAGGAACATGAGCAACTCAGTATTTCGATTGAGCAGGCGTTAGGTAGTAATAGAGATGATTTGGCTAAGCCTGCTATTGCGCGACAAATTGATATCGAGGCACAATTACCTGTTCTCGAATCTAGCCTTGCCGAACTGGCGTCCCAAGAAAAAGAACTTGGCGGCTTTGTTGATGCATTAATGGGTAAAAAGCGCGAAATGCAAAAAGCAATCGCTGAGTTTGAAAAGTCGCGGCAAATCACCTCGCTTAGCTTAAGTAAAAACGGAAATTCAAGCTCGACAATAGAGTCAAAATTACAGTCTGCCCAAACTGCCTTTGATCGTACCTACCAGCGTCAGACCGGTCTTGATGCGGCGAGTCAGGGAGCCACATTGGAACAGGCAGCCAAATTGAAGGAGTTGGGCGATCTTGTTCGCGAAAACAAGATTAATGAACGACTCGCAGCGTTGAAAGCGAAGTAAACTCAGCCATGATTTGGTTTGCACAAGAAACATGGCCGTTCGGCTCGGCACTATTGCTCCTGCTTGCGCTATTGATTTTAGAGGGTGCGGGTTTGCTGTTTTCAAGCAGTCCATCTAGCTTGATCGATGGGTTGTTGCCTGATCTTCCGGAAGGGCTAGAGGGGCCTCTGGGCTGGCTGCATTTGGGCAAAGTACCATTCCTAATCTTGCTGGGAATATTTTTGGCAACATTTTCTATGAGCGGCTATGCTGTCCAGGCATTCTGTCAAGCACTATTGGGTTATTTGTTCCCAGCTTGGATTGCGGTAATACCAGCCATACTAGTAGGTGTTGCATCCGTCAGTGGATTAGGTGGTCTGTTGGCTCGTGTGATGCCTAGTGAAGAGTCAACTGCAATTAGCGAAATGAGCCTGGTAGGCCGGGCGGGTATCATCGTTCAGGGGGTGGCGCGTGCTGGGGTTGCGGCACAACTGAAACTACGTGACATTCACGGTAGAACCCATTATGTACTTGTAGAGCCGGATCTCTCTGACGAAATATTTGAAGAGGGAGCGGCAGTGTTATTGGTAAAGAAGAAGGGTGCCCGCTATACCGGCATTCGTAATCCACATCCAGAGCTAATTTAAACAGGCTACTGAATCATTAGAGGAAAATCATGATTGACCTACTACTCAATATCGGTGTTCCAGCGGCAATAGGTTTTTTAGGATTAGTCTTTATCGGTGTGATTTTTGCAAGACTCTATCATAGAGCCACTAAGGAGACGGCGTTCGTTCGCACTGGTCTTGGCGGGCAGAAAGTCATTATGGATGGTGGAGCGATAGTGCTGCCTATTTTCCATGAAGTCATTCCAGTCAACATGAATACTCTTAAGTTGGAGGTGTCACGCAGGGAGGAGCAGAGTCTCATCGCGCTAGATCGTATGAGAGTCGATGTGGCTGCGGCTTTCTTTGTGCGTGTTAAGCAGGTTGCGGAGTCGGTTAGCACTGCTGCCCAGACCTTGGGACGAAAAACAATGGCGCCTAACGAGTTAAAGCTACTTGTTGAAGACAAGTTTGTCGATGCGCTGAGAGCTACAGCAGCAACTATGAGTATGCAAGAACTACAAGACAAGAGAAGGGAATTTGTTCAGGCCGTACAAAATGCTGTTGCAGAGGATTTAGAGAAGAATGGTCTAGAACTTGAATCCGTTTCGCTAACGAGTTTGGATCAAACTGCGAAAGAGTTCTTTAATCCTAACAATGCCTTTGATGCAGAAGGTTTAACACGGCTGACTCAGGAAACAGAGACCCGACGCAAGCAGAGAAACGATATTGAACAGGACACTGAGGTACAAGTCCGCACTAAAAATCTTGAGGCGGAACGACTGAAACTTGATATTACAAAGCAGCAGGAATTCGCTACATTGACTCAGCAACAAGAGATTGCTAATGCTAAGGCGGATCAGGTTGCAGAGGTTGCCAAGATAGAAGCCGAGCGTCAGCGCGAGGCTGAAGAAGTGAGAATCAACGCAGAACGTCAGGTCAAGGAAAAACGGATTGAGGCAGACCGAACAGTCAATAGTGCGGAGATTGATAAAAACCTGACAATTCAGAAAAAAACTATTGAGGCAGAACGCGAGACCAAGGTAAAGCAGGCCGAACAACGCCAATCTGTCGAGCTGGCTAATCAGGATGCTGCGATTGCCATTGCGCGAAAATCACAAGAGCAGTCTCAGGCTGATGCGGATGCGAATGCCGCACTAGCGGAAGCTGTCAAGGCTGAGGAGGCAGTTAACACGGCGCGAGAAGTAGCTATTGCCGAGCGAGGTAAGTCCATACAGCTTATTGATGCGGCACGAGAGGCAGAACAATTGGCTATATCTGTTAAGGTTTCCGCTGAGGCTGAGCGGGAGGCTGCAGAAAATCGAGCTTTGGCAGTTAAAGTTGAGGCGGATGCGAAGCGAGCTGCTGCGCTTGCCGAGGCAGAGGGTATTGCCGCAATTAACGAGGCTAAAAACAGATTGGGTGCGGCTCAGATTGATCTGGCGTTGAGAATGCAACTTATTGAAGCTTTGCCTTCAATTATTCAGGAAGCATCTCGACCGATGGAAAAAATTGACTCGATTCGCTTATTTCAAGTTAATGGTATGCCCGTTGGTAACGGTACTGCGACTGATGGAGTAGCATCAAATATTGGAGGTCCTGGTTCTTTACCTGAGCAGGTCGTGAACTCAGCGTTGCAGTATCAAGTGGCAAAACCAATTGTGGATGCCATTATGAAGGATGCCGGATTGGCAAATCCTTCTTTGACGGGGATTGCGCAATCTGTAGCAGCTATGGTTTCCCCTAATAATGACTCCAAATCTTCAAATGATAGCTAACGCTGGGGTCTGGGGAGTAACTGCGGCTCAAGTTGAACTGAAGACATGACAGGCTTACACATGAAGAAAGAAATTTTGTGCAATTAGCAATTGAACAAATGATTTTCTGAATCAGTAACTGATTAATTTGTAATAGAAATGACAATACGATGGCTCAGCTATGTATCAATATCTTAAACCCTCAAAACAGGTGGTCAGCAAATAATCGCAAATCTGTTCATTCGAATACTGCCCCCCCATTTTAAGAACCTGTAGTACGGGGTCGCAGGCACGGGCAAACAGGGTATAAAGTACCACTTCAGGCGGCAATTTGGGGTTAAGTTCCTTGGCCTTTTGTGCCGAGGTTATCCAGTTGCCCAGGTACTCGCTGAGTTCCATCAGCTTGTCCATGTAGTCACGATTCGCCCCCAAGGTTTCACGTAGCGCCGAATTTTGTGCCGGTAGCGATGGCATTTCGCCTTCGAGACTTTGTAGCATGACCCAACCAACCAATTTGTGTAATTGCTCGCTCGGTTTGCGTTTTTCCGTCAAAAGATTTTTTACATAGCCCAGCGCCCGATCTAGCACATGAATCATGGCGGCGGCCGCCAGGGCTTCTTTGGAAGGAAAATGTTTGTACAGGCTGGCTTTGGCAATGCCCACTTCGGCTGCGACTTCATCGACCGTCATCTGGTCGTAGCCTTTTTCAGACAGCAGACGGTTAACGCAGGCAACAATGGCCTGTTCACGTGCCAATAGCATTTGCTGTCGGAAGCTGGGGCGTTTCATATTTGTATTCTAAACCAAAAATTCTAGAAAATACTATTTAAGTATTGTTACAAACTTATATGTATTAAATTTGAACTAATCAGTATATTATGTGACTAATCAGTGTCATGCATGTTGCATGTACTGAGGGATATATCAACTGGTTTAATTTATGGAGATCATGATGATTAAAGCTAAAAGTTTTGTGGCAGGTTTGTTGATGGCTGGTGCAGCCATGGCTGTTCAGGCAAAAGATATTGTCGATACCGCGGTAAGTGCCGGCAACTTCAAGACCTTGGCTGCCGCTCTGCAGGCAGCGGGCCTGATCGAGACCTTGAAAGGTCCAGGCCCGTTTACGGTCTTCGCACCGACTGATGCGGCTTTTGCCAAAATACCGAAAGCCCAGCTCGATGCCTTGTTGAAAGATAAGGCGGCTCTGACCAAAGTGCTGACCTATCATGTCGTGCCCGGCAAAGTAATGGCCAAAGATGTCAAGCCCGGCAAAGTCAAGACGGTGCAAGGCAGTGAGCTCAGTCTATCCACCAGCGCTGGTGTCAAGGTGGATAATGCCAACGTAACCGCTACCGATATTGTGGCCAGCAACGGTGTGATTCACGTCATCGACACGGTAGTCTTACCCAAATAAGCGCAAGGAATCAGCGCAGGTGCAGGACGAGCTTTGCTCGTCCTGTTATCTTTTGGCTGATAGTCTTTTTCTGAGCCAGCGTACCAGCACGCCGATAACTGGTAACTTGGCATAAAGCTCTTCACCGGTATCCCAGAAATCACGGTGGTTTGTGATTTTTCCTTCGGCATCAAAACCGAGTTTCGAGGCGCCACGCACTACCCAGGGTTTGCCGTCCTGTTCAAATAAAAAATCCCATTCTAGCCAGGCCTCGCTCTGCTGCGCCAAGCCAGAAACTATTTTGAAGTGCGGGTTATTCACCTGGGTGTACATATGCGAAAAAATGCGTTCGATCGCAGCGATTCCCTCGACCTCGTTAAAGGGATCTTTGAAATAGGCTTGTGCGTGGTACAGGTCTGGTAGTTGCGATACTGTTACCGGTGACAGGGTTTCAAAAAAAATGGCAATCCGCTCCAGTCTGGGGTCAGCAAAAGGTCGCATGATCAAAGTCCTGTAAAGCGTCGTACCAATGCAAAATAGCAGTAGTAGGGCAAAAGGCGTAAAAATTTCAGCCAGCGTGTAAAGCGTTTCGGAAAATGAATTTCAAAAGCACCACCTTGCATGCCTTTCAGCAGCGTGCCTGCCGCTTCATCGGCTGTTATCAGCGCCGGCATTTTGAAATCATTTTTTTGCGTCAATGGCGTATCGACAAACCCCGGGTTAATCAGATAAACCGCCACACCCTTCGGGTGCAGGTCGAAATAGAGCGATTCAGTCAGGTTGATCAGGGCGGCCTTGCTGGCGCCATAAACCAGCGCTTTGGGCAGTCCGCTATAACCAGCGACCGAAGCCACGATACCTATACCGCGCCATGCGGCCTTGGGCTCAGATAATTCGGGCAGTACGACTGACAAACAATTCAGTACACCGCCGACGTTGATATCGAACAGCGCCTGCGCCCGAACCAGATCAAAATCATGGGCACGCATTTCAATGTGTGTGCCGGCTACGATCAAGGTCAGATCAATACCGCCCCAGGCTTCGACCAGGGTCTGATACGCAGCACGTACCTGATCAAGCTCGGTGATATCGGCCGCGACGACGCGGGCCTGTTCATGTCCGCTTGCAATACTGGCCAGTGTCTGAGCCGAACGTGCGCTAAGACCCACCTTCGCGCCCTGTTGCAGCAGGAGTTTGGCCGTCGCAGCGCCAATACCGGTAGAAGCACCAATGACCCAGACGCGCAGGCCATGCCAGTGGGGAACAGGCGGATTCATCATGGGGTTTTGCTGAATGAAATAAAGACTTCACCTAAACGAAAACCGAACTTGCTCATGACCGCACGGTTGAGCATGACGCGGTCGTCAATGAGAAACATCCAGTCATCGAATTGCACTTCAATACTGTCGTTCTTGTACGGCAGGCGCAGGGTATATTGCCAGTTCAGGGCATTACCTTCCACTATACCCAAAGCCTCACCCACGACATCAGAGGCGGTACCGACATATTGATTCGGTGATTTTTTGCGTAGCGTCCAGATGCGCTTTTCTTTTTTGCCATCGCTCCAGACAAAATCTTCATCGAGCGTGCCGACGTCGCCATTCCAGCTGGCTTTGATGGTCACAACAAAGCGGCGTTGAACCTGACCGCTACGATCCTGAAACATGCCATGACCTGTCAGCGTGCCGTTAAAATAGTTTTTCAGGTCAAGCGCTGGTTTTTCCTGACGGTAAACCGTGGGGTCAACGTGGGCGCAACTGGCGAGTAACAGGATGCCAGTGAGCAAAATAAGGCGAGTCCAGATCCGGTGGGCAAGAACGGCGATGGGCATAAGTATTCCTTTCAGCGGGGCTTTAGTCGGGTTTTCAGCGGGCTGAGCCATAACACTGCAGCGGCGCATAGTTTTATCAGGCATGGTAATGCGGCATAGGCGAGTGACAGCGCGGCGGTATCTGCAGATTGCTGGCCGCTGCCGGGCTCATAGCCGAGCCAGCCGAGTAAGGGCAGGCTGATACCGGCAGCCAGCGCCAGATTGAGTTTGGCGGCAAAATTCCAGACCCCAAAATAAGCACCTTCGCGCTGACCTTTATGTTGTTCCTGGGTAATGATTTCCGCCAGCATGGCCGGTGGCAGTGCCAGGTCAGCACCCAGCGCCAGACCCGACAAGATGCACACCACGGCATAAGCCTTGACATCACCCGCTTCCAGTCCGTAAGCCCAGACAAAGGCGATGACCGCCAGTACCATGCTCACTATCCACGCCGGTACTTGACCCCAACGTGCTGCGACGCGTATCCAGATGGGCATGCAGGCGGCACCCGCCAAAAAATAGAGTACTAAAAAGAGTCCGGTTTGCGCTTCTGCACGTAAAACATCGGCCACAAAAAAAGTGACCAGTGTGGCTGGCATGGCGGCGGCGGTGCCGTTCAGCACGAATACTGCAAACAGCCATAAAAAGCCATGACTACGGAATGGCAGGAGAAACGACGATAGTAATGAGGCGGAAGGGTGCGGCGCGTCGGCTTTGGGCTGTAGTGGCGGGTGCGGCGCGCGCTGCACCAGAGCCCAGACACTTAGAGCCAGCGTCAAGATAAACAGACTCGACAAGGCCGACATGCCCAGGGCTTGCGGCAAGGCGGCACCCAGTATCACCCCGGTTAATCCCAGTCCTTCCCGGGTGGCGGTCAGGCGTAGTCGTTCGCGTGGGACTAAAGACAATTCTGCCCCCCACGACTGGTGCGTAATGCTGGCCCAGGAATAACCCAGATAGACAATGGTTAAAGACAGCGCCAGCGAAATGGCTACCATGTGGCTTGAGGCTGATGATAAGGGCGCGTGAAATAAAGCGATATAGCCGATACCCAAAGGAATGCTGGCAAGGAGAACCTGTTGCCGATAGCCGCTGTTATGACGTGATTTATCCAGCCACCAGCCCAGTGCCGGATCAACAAAAGCGTCGAGCAGGCGTGTGCCAAGCAGGATGCCGCCAATCAGAGCCAGGCTCAGGCCATATTCATCCACATAGAATTTGGGCAGAAAAACGTACAGCGGCAAGGCCACCAGCGCCAGGGGAAAGCCCAACCCACCGTAGCATAATAATTGCGCAACACGGAAAGGTTGCTCGGATTTATCTTGGGCTGCCACTGAGCAAGGCCTGACGCAGTTGTGGGACAGTGGTTCGTTCGTCGAGCCAGATAGCAAAGAAAGCGCGTGAAAATTCCTCGTCGTCAATCCGCCCTAGGAACTGGCCATTGGCAAAAAATTCTGCTCCTTGGCCCGGCAGGTGAATACCGGTGAGTATCTTGCCTTCGCTGACATTCGGGAATAGATTACGCATAGCCTGCAGCCAGCTGGCGCGTTGAGCAGGAGTACCAAACCCGAGTTTTTCTATTTCCTTGGCACTACGCTCGGCAATGGCCTGGCCTTTGAGGCCACGCAAATAACGCAGTTCCAGCGCCAATGGCTGGCTGCTAAATCGCTCGGCAACAAAACCTTGTTTGGGAATGTAGAGCCTGGCGTCATAGACGCTTAAACCGAGCCAGCGCAGCCGCCCTTCACCACTGAGTTGTGCTTCCGGTACCTGTTTGCGCACATAATCAGGTATGGCCTGGGCTGGCATGAGCCAGAACCATGATGCAGCAGCCATGATGCACATGATGGCGGTTTTTTTCATACGACCTCCTTGCAACTTAGTCTTTCATTAAAGTGATTTGCAATACGTCAGTATTCTGCGAAGCAAAACCGGCTTCACAATAAGCCAGATAAAAATCCCAGGTGCGAATAAAGCGCTCATCGAAGCCTTGTGCGCGCACCTCGGGCAAGGCCTGATGAAAAGCTTTACGCCATAGTGCCAGGGTTCTGGCGTAATCAAGACCGAAACTTAAAGTGTTCACCACCCGCAAACCTGCTCGTTGTGCCTCACGGGCAAAAGCGCTGGGTGAGGGTAGCATGCCACCGGGAAAAATATATTGCTGGATGAAATCGGTGGAACGACGATAAGCATCGAACAAGGGATCGGCAATGGTAATGGTCTGAATGGCAGCCCGACCTCCGGGCTTCAGACGTTGTGCCACGGTACGAAAGTAGCCGGGCCAGTAGGTTTGGCCTACCGCTTCAAACATTTCTACAGAGACGACGGCATCATACTGACCCTGGGTATCGCGATAATCGGTCAGGGAAAGCCTGGCTCGTTCGGCCAGCCCCGCTTGATCCATGCGCTGCCGGGCATAGGCCAGTTGTTCTGTTGACAAGGTAATGCCGTGAACCTGGTGTCCGGCACGCGCGGCCAGTTCGGCGAAACCACCCCAGCCGCAGCCTATTTCCAGCAGATGTGCGGGCGCGTCTGATTCAGGTAAAGCTTCTTGCAACAGGCGCGCATATTTGGCCTGTTGCGCCTGTTGCAAAGACTGCTCATGCCCTGCAAACAGCGCGCTGGAATACGTCATGCTGGGGTCTAACCACAACTGATAAAAGCTATTGCCAATATCGTAATGCGCATGAATATTGCGCCGCGAACCTTTGCGTGAATTACGGTTGAGTGCGTGCTTGACCAAATACACCAGCTTGCCGAGCCAGTTGCCATAAATGACGGCTTCCAGTCCTTCACGGTTGCGTGCGAACAATTCAATCAGGCTAGGCAGGTCGTTAGTCTGCCATTGACCATCA
The DNA here is from genome assembly GCA_002405475.1 of Burkholderiales bacterium UBA4657. Lineage (GTDB taxonomy): Bacteria > Pseudomonadota > Gammaproteobacteria > Burkholderiales > Burkholderiaceae_E > UBA4657. Next base: position 47,967 of record DHLX01000039.1, read on the forward strand.
ATATAACTTTCAGCAAAGCCAATATCGCCGCTTCTGAGTGACTGCGAGATCAGGCTCCAGTCGCGCATATGCAATTCAATGGTTTTTCCGCTCTGCCCAAAGCGGGCTATCTGTCCGTCGGGAAAATGCAGCAGCAATACGCCATGCTGAATGCGATTGAGCAGCTTGAGCGCGATATGCGCACTGGCTGGAAAGTCGCTGGTATCAAGACAGTTCGAGGCGCCAGCTTCAAGAGTAAGTGAGTCCATTGTATTCATGTCAACGCGTCAGTTTTTCCTCGGGTGGAGCCGGTTTTTTATAAAAACGAACTTTCTTTATCCAAAGGCGCAGAGCCTGCCAGTGAATCCGGACTATCACGCCCAGGGTCATACAGGGCATGCTTATTAGCGCCAGTATCAGCTTACCACTGGTTGCCGGTACCAGGGTGCCGGAAATGCTGGTATGCAACAAGTCACTATCAGCTTCGGAATAGTCTATACGGGATACTGACCGCAGTGCCGATTTTTTGTTCCCGGCCGTAGTTGTGACAGAGTGCTGTAACCCGAAGCGAAAGCGGTAGGTACCCTGAACTGGAAAAAAAGGCGAAACATGGAAGCATTTTTCAGCCTGCAGCGTTTGACCGTAGCGTATGGCTTGTCCGTCCGGGTGGGCAAGAAGGTACCAGTGACGCTCACCAAAAGTATTATTCACCTCGCATAGCACGGCACGCAATTCGCCATTGGCACGTTCGCAAAACCAGAAACTGACCGGGTTGAAGGCGAATCCGAACATTCGGGGAAAAGTATGCAGCCAGATCGCGCCATCGACATCAGTAATATTTTCCTGCGCCAGCCAGCGCCTGATTTGTTGCGCTAATGACAGCTCCGAGCCATCGCCATAATCACGGTCATATAAAGACAGCCAGCCCCAGCGGTTATAGCGCAATGGCCAGGGCAAATTGCTGCTACTGAGACGCTCGACCTGTATTCGCAGAAAAAAAACCGGATAGCGAAAGGCGTTGTGCACTGGCCGTAGTCGAGTGTGCAGTACTTCGCCTCGTCCAAGCCAGAGCGCAGCGCCGTGGCTCATAGGGTTCTGAGCATATGGTCTGCAGCTACGTAGCCGGATTTCAGGCCATCTTCATGGAAGCCGTATCCAGCCCAGGCGCCGCAGTACCAGGTACGACGCTGGCCTTGTAGCTCGGGCAGTTGCTGTTGCGCCCGGACAGCGGCTGCATCAAATACAGGATGGGCATAGTGCAATATCTGGATGACCTGGTCCGGACGGATTTTCTGTACCGGGTTGAGGCTGACGATGACAGGCTGACTGAAAGGTAGCGGCTGTAGCCGGTTTAACAGGTAGTTGACACTGACAGTAGACTCCTGCCCCTGGCCCAGCCGAACATAATTCCACGCTGACCAGGCCAGACGGCGCTGGGGTAATACCTGCTCGTCAGTATGCAGCACGGCCACATTGGGCTGATAGCGAATCGCGTCCAGGATTTGCTGTTCTTGCCCGCAGGCATCGGATAACATCCCCAAAGCTTCATCACTATGGGTAGCCATGACGACGGCATCATAGGTGTGGCTTTGTCCATCTTGGGTTTTGATTTCAACGCCGGTGTGATGGCGCGTGACTGTAGTAATGGGGCAGGAAGACTGAAGCCGTAATCCTTCGGATTCAAGCGCGTAACGCAATTTTTCTACATAGTGCCTGCCGCCGCCTTTAACGGTATACCATTGCGGACGATCTCTGACCTGTAGTAGGCCGTGATTGTCGCAAAAACGGGCAAAAGTCAGCATGGGAAACTGCAGCATCTGTTGCGGCGGGCATGACCAGATACATCCTGCCATCGGTAGCAGGTAATCGTCACGGAAGGTGGTGCTATATCCGTTGCTTTGCAAATACTCACCCAACAGCACATGCTCGTCCTTGAATTGCTGGGCATACGCAGTCGCTTCCTGGTTAAAGCGCGCTATGTCCAGCAGCATTCTGAAAAATGTGGGCGAAAGCAAATTACTTCGTTGTGCAAATACCGTATTCAAGTTGCTGCCTGCCCATTCGAGCGTGCTGCCATGGGGCTTTTCGCTCATGACTGAGAACGACATGTCCGAGGCCGCTGTTTCCACGTGCAGCGATTCAAATAATTCTTTTAGCCGTGGATAGGTGCGGTGGTTGAAAACCAGAAAGCCGGTGTCTACACCGTAAGTGATGCCGTTGAGTGTGATATCGACGGTATTGGTATGACCACCAAAATAATGATTTTTTTCAAACAGGCTGACTTCCCAGTGCGCCGGTTTTTTTTTCATCAGGCGCCAGGCGCAGCCCAAGCCCGAAATGCCTGCGCCGATGATGGCTATTTTCATGGGTGGCGCTTGTCAAATTCAATCAGGGCATAAGCCGAATGATTATGGATGGCTTCAAAATTTTCAGCCTCGATTTGTGCTGCAACTACCTCGGGCAGGGCCTTGACTGCCAGCGCCACGTCGCGCACCAGGTCTTCGACAAACTTGGGGTTATCGTAAGCCTGCTCGGTGACAAATTTTTCGTCGGGACGTTTCAAAATACCATAGACCTCACTTGAGGCCGACTTTTCGGCAGCCGCTATCAGTTGTTCGGGCGCCAGCGTTGCGGCCACTTCGGCGCTGATGGTGATATGCGAACGCTGATTATGTGCGCCATAAGCGGAAATTTTTTTCGAGCACGGGCATAAACTGGTGACAGGGACGACGATTTTTTGTGTCACCCGAATATGATTTTTCAGACATTCTGCACGTAGACTTAACTGGTAATCCATCAAGCTTTCCACACCCGAGACTGGAGCCTTCTTTTTGACAAAAAACGGCATACGGAATTCAATCCTGCCCTCCTGGGCTTCCAGACGCGTCAGGGTTTCCTGCATCAGCGACTGCATGCGCGTTATCGACAGGGCTTGCTGATTGAGCTGTAGCACTTCGATAAAGCGTGACATGTGCGTACCCTTGAGCTCGGCTGGCAGGGCTACAAACATATCCACTTTGGCGATGCTGGATTGAACGATGCCATCGGCACCTTCGATTTGGACCGGAATGCTCAGGTCCTTGATACCGACGCGCTGAAGCGCCAGATTTCTGGAATCAGTATGGGATTGCACGTCGGGCAGAAACATTGCGTCGCTAGCGTTCATAACATTTGTCGATGCATCATTCTAATGCCAATCGCAATACCCATAGGTTATGCGCGATCGTGGGTCAAAGTTTGGCGCTTAACCCAGGCACAATGACGATACTAACCAGACCAGGGTCTGGGGCTATGTCCGATTGCGTTAAGGCCTGGACAACGAACCCTGTTGCAATTGGCTGTGTAAAAGTAGCAGGTCGGAGCGCAGCTTATTTTCTGTGTAAGTACACGCTTCGTTTTTTTCTGCGATAGCTACCGGGCTGGGAGCCAGCAAGACCAGCATAATTGCAACCATGCTCAGGGCAGAGCCCCGATTCGATAAAGTACCAGGCTTTGCCGTAATCATCGTGAGCCCTCCCTCGGTGACGGTTTAATTTGTCATGGACAATTAAGATTATTAGGCCTATATTAGGGGCTGAATAAGCTTTGGTCAAGTTTTTTGTCCATGACAAAACAGGTTTTGAGAGGCATGAAACCATCAAGTCTTACCCCCTCCGTGCTGATTGGCATCTCCGCGCTTGAGCGGGATACTGGGCTCAGCAAAGACACACTCAGGGTCTGGGAGCGGCGTTATGATTTTCCCCAGCCGCTGCGTGACAGTCAGGGAGAGCGTGCCTACCCCGCAGATCAGGTAGAAAAGCTGCGTGCCATCAGGCGTTTGATGGATATGGGTCACCGGCCGGGCAAGATCATCCATCTGAGCCTGGATGAATTGGATCATTTGTCACAACATAAAAATACAGACGCCTCTGGCTCCCGTCATGACCTGGGCTATGAGGATGAATTACAGCATTTCATGACGCTGGTCAAAACCCATCAGGTCGAAGAGTTGCGGCGGCAAATGTCACAAACCCTGTTGCGACTGGGACTGGCGCGCTTTGTGACCGAAGTGGTATCACCATTAAACAACAAGGTGGGCGAAGCCTGGTCGCGTGGCAATCTGGAAATATTCGAAGAGCATCTGTATACCGAGTCTATACAGGTCGTGATGCGCAATGCCATTAATACCATACCGCAACCGGGCAGACAGCCCAGGATTTTGTTGACGACCTTCCCGCAAGAACCCCATGGCCTGGGTTTGTTAATGGCCGAGGCGATGTTCTCGCTGGAAGCGGCGCGTTGTATTTCCTTGGGGGTGCAAACCCCGATCTGGGATATAGCTCTTGCCGCTACCGCCCAGCGTGTGGACATAGTGGCCTTGTCATTTTCGGCCTGTCTTAATCCGACCATGGTTTCGGATGGCCTGTCAGAATTGCGCCAAAAACTGGCACCGCAGGTAGAGATATGGGCAGGAGGCGGCTGTCCGATACTGCATAGAAAATCACCCGCCGATATTGTGGTATTCAAATCCCTGCAGCAGATACCCCAAGAAATACAACGCTGGCGCGAACAGCACCCCCCTAACCATGAACCACAAAGGTAATAAGCGGTATTTGCCGACCAAGCCGTGCGTCTGTTGCGGTCGTGACATGACCTGGCGTAAATCCTGGGAAAAAAACTGGGACGCAGTCAAATATTGCTCTGAAGCCTGTCGTCGTCAGGCGCGTCGTGGCTCCGGCCAGCCTCTGGTTGTACCCTCATGAAACGTCTGTGCCTGATCCTGGGCGACCAATTGGCACTGGATGCGCCGCTATTGGCTTCGTTGAAGCCTGGTGCTGATGCCCTCTTGATGATTGAGGCCGGCAGTGAAGCGCAGTTTGTATGGAGCCATCAGGCACGTATTGCCCTGTTTCTGTCGGCCATGCGCCATTTTGCCCAGGCAGTGCGCGAAACCACGAAGCTGGACGTGCACTATGTGACACTAGAAACTAGTGTGGCCCCGGGTTTTGCTGATCAATTGAAACAACAGTTACAGCGTTTACAGCCGCAACAGCTATGCGTGCAACATCCGGGCGAATGGCGCATGCTGGTCTTGATCCAGCAAGTATGCGCTGAGATGAATATTCCGCTCGAAATTGTTGCTGATGCTCATTTTTTATGTACTCCAGACGAATTTGCTCAATGGGCTGGCAACAAAAAAGAATTGCGGCTGGAATTTTTTTATCGCTTTATGCGCCAGCGTTATCAGGTACTGATGACAGCTAGTGGCGAACCTGAAGGTGGACAGTGGAATTATGACACTGAAAACCGCCAGGGCTTTGGCAAAGCCGGGCCCGGTGCCATACCCGAGCCGGCCTGGTTTCGGCCCGATACCATCACTCAGGAAGTATTGCAGCTGGTGCGTCAGCGTTTTGCAGGCCACCCTGGGCAGCTTGACTCATTCGCCTGGCCGGTCACGCGAGCCCAGGCACTGCAAGCCTTGGAGCATTTCATTACAAGTCGCCTGCCCAATTTCGGCCCAACGCAAGATGCGATGTGGACTAACACGCCGTATGCCTGGCATTCGCTGTTGTCCGTTGCGCTGAATCTGCATTTGCTGCACCCCCGTGAGGTGATCGCTGCAGCCGAGCAGGCTTATCGTGCCGGACGAGTACCGCTGCCGAGTGCCGAGGGCTTCATCCGCCAGGTATTGGGCTGGCGTGAATTCATACGCGGGGTCTATTGGCTGGACATGCCGCAACTGGGTAGTGCCAACTACTATCAACATCAGCGCTCCTTGCCGCGCTGGTATTGGACCGGCGATACGCACATGGCGTGCATGCGTGATGTGATTGGCCAAACCTTGCGTTATGGGTATGCGCACCATATCCAGCGTTTGATGGTCACGGGACAATTTGGCATTCTGGCTGAACTCAGGCCACAGGAAGTATGCGACTGGTACCTGGCAATCTATGTCGATGCGATTGAATGGGTCGAGCTGCCGAATACCGCTGGTATGGCGCTGTTTGCACATGGCGCACGTTTTACCAGTAAACCCTATATTGCCAGCGGCCAATATATCAAACGCATGAGCAACTATTGTAAGGACTGTCGTTATAAACCGGAACAGCGCATTGGTGACAACGCCTGCCCCATGACGACGCTGTACTGGTACTTTTTGGATAAACATGAAGCCAGCCTGACGCGTAACCCGCGTACCGCGCTGATGGCGCGTAATATTGCCCGGCTGGACGAACAGGAACGAGAATTATTGCGACAGCAGGCGCAGCGCTATTTGGAACAGCTCGATACTCTCTAGCGCCAGACAGCACCTCGTGGTGCCGCCTGACTGGTGCGATTAAAGGGCTGGAGAAGCGTCAATTTTCCATGCGTTGGCATGATCCCGGGCAAACTGCGCGAAGCCGTGAGGGGCATGCCCCAGCAGTTGTGCCGCGTCGGGAGCAATTCCCGCTGCATAGCCCGCCTGGATAATCCGGTTCAGACTGGTAATGGCTTCGGCGGTAAAGTCATCGAAGCCCCACTGCTTCATGCCGGCATGTGCCTGTTCCAGCGTTACGCTGACGGCGCTGGCGTGAGTTCCAGCAGCCCGGTTGATTTGTGCCAGCGCATCGTCATTGGTCAGCGCCTCGTTTCCGGTCAGGGTGTAGGTTTTCCCGTTATGAGCCTCGGGTCTGACCAGGATATTGGCCGCGATCTCGGCGATATCGCGGGCATCAATAAAGCTGATATGGCCATCGCCCTGGGCATGATAATGCTGACCCTGCTTGATGCCTTGCGCCGAGAAAGTGACAAAATTCTGCATGAAGCAATTCGGGCGCAGCAAGGTGTAATTCAAACCACTGTCGATGACCGCCTGATCGGCTTGACCCTGAACTCGGGCAATTAAAAAATCACTGTTCGGGTCGGCGCCAGCACCGGAAGAGCGCACGACATGGCGCACACCGGCGCGCTGTGCAGCGCGTACCGCATTTTGCGTCCATTCGACCATGGGCGCAGCCAGCGGCGTCAAAATGAATAGCACGTCGGTACCCTGGAATGCCCGCTCCAGACTGCCCGGGTCGCTGTAATCGACCTGAACAGCGGTAACACCCTCGACGCTGGTGCCGGCCCGGGTTGAGCCGATACGGAAATTGGCCTGACGTGATTTGAGTTCGGCCACCAGGCGTGAACCGATGGTGCCGCTGGCACCCATGACAAAAATAGAAGGGGTTTGCATATCGTTGCTCCAAAGTTGATGTAACGGAATTCATTATGAATACTTTTAATCGACAGAAAAAGAGATAATAATTCACCAGATTATTAACTTTTGTTTATGAATAAACAGGAATGACATGAAAGATACCGACATTAGCCTGGCGGCACTTCAGGCCGTGGTCGAGGTGGCGCGGCATGGCAGTTTTGCCCGCGCCGCCGAGACTTTAGGAGTGTCGGCTCCGGCCATCAGCAAACAGGTCAGCCTGGTCGAGGCGCGTACTGGGGTGCGTCTGTTTAATCGCACTACGCGCCGGGTGCGGGCGACCGAAGAAGGGGCAAGCTATGCCGCCCAGGCCGCCGAAGCCCTGGCCCTGCTGCACGGGGGGCTGGAGCGACTGACAGCACGCCGGCGCGAACCGGAAGGTCTGGTGCGTCTTTCCACCGGGGCGGCTGTTGGTCGGCGTTATGTGCTGCCTTTGCTTAAGGAATTGCACCTACGCTATCCCAAGGTCAGCCTGGAGATCAATTTTGATGACCGTATGGTAGATCTGGTATCAGAAGGGTACGATATTGGCATACGCGGCAGTGAACTTGGCGATGGGCATTTTGTGGCGCGCAAATTGTTTGATCTGGTGACGGTGATAGCCGCTGCTCCTGATTACTTTATGCGCCATGGGGTACCTGTGACCCCGACCGATCTGACACAACACGAGTGCATTGGGCTGCGTTTTTTGAATGGCAAGACCCTGCTCTGGCAGTTCAAGCGTGGGCGTGAACAGTATCTGCACACGCCACGTTCAAGATTTACGGTTTCAGACCCCGAGGCAGCGTGTGAACTGGCCATGCAAGGCCTGGGTCTAGCTTTGGTAGGTCTGCATCATGCCTGGCCACATTTACGCAGCGGTCGTCTGCAATGCGCATTGCTTGGCTGGCAACAGCCGATACGTACCCTTTATCTGCATTATCCCCATCGGCAACATTTGCCGCCACGGGTCCGGGTAGTGGTCGAGCATTTGCTGCAGGGCATGACGCAAAACCCCGACCTGATACAAAATAACAAGAGTTTGAATACATATCTGGCTCCTTTTTCGGCGCGTGCGGGGTAATATAGCTATGCGAGGCAAGCCAGACAGCCGCGCGGGCGCATAGCCCGTGAGGAAGGTCCGGACTCCACAGGGCAGGGTGATGGCTAACGGCCATGCACGGTAACGTGACGAACAGGGCCACAGAGACGAGCCGGTTAAGACCGGGGTGAAACGCGGCAACCTCCACCTGGAGCAACACCAAATAGGCATGCGTTGAGGCGGCTCGCGGAGCGTGCGGGTAGGTGGCATCGAGCGGTTCTGGTAACAGGCCGCCCAGAGGAATGGCTGTCATAGCATTTGGAGGCAACTTCAGGTGCCGTAACAGAATCCGGCCTATCGGTTTGCCTTGCTTTTTCTGGCTTTCGTGCTGCCGTGCTAACATGAAGGGTTATTTTGTTAGGGTACAGTTCTCCCCATGTTAGGCATTCTCAAAAAGATTTTTGGCTCGCGCAATGACCGTATGCTGAAGCAGTATCGGCGTCAGGTCGAGCGCATCAACGCATTCGAGCCAGCATTGGCGCCACTCAGCGATGAGCAGCTACGCGCCAAGACCGATGAATTCAGGCTGCGCCTGAGCCAGGGCGCAGCGCTGGATGAGCTTTTGCCCGAGGCATTCGCTACAGTTCGCGAGGCTTCAAAACGTGTCATGGGCATGCGCCATTTTGACGTTCAGTTGATCGGTGGTATTGCCTTGCATCAGGGCAAGATTGCTGAAATGCGTACCGGTGAAGGCAAGACCCTGACCGCCACTCTGCCGGTTTATCTGAATGCACTTTCTGGCAAGGGGGTGCATGTCGTGACCGTGAACGACTATCTGGCCAGCCGTGATGCGGAGTGGATGGGGACGCTTTATCGCTTTCTCGGCCTGAGTGTCGGCGTCAATCTGTCGCAGATGGCGCACGAGCAAAAACAGGCTGCGTACGCAGCTGATATTACCTACGGTACAAATAATGAATTCGGTTTTGACTATCTGCGCGACAACATGGTGTATAACACCGCCGACCGGGTACAACGCAGCTTGTCCTATGCGATTGTGGATGAAGTCGATTCGATTTTGATTGACGAGGCGCGCACCCCCTTGATTATTTCCGGGCCAGCCGAAGATCACACCGACTTGTACGTCAAAATCAATGCAGTTCCGCCGCGCATGACGCGCATGCTGGCCGAGCCGAAACCGACCGAGCCCGAACCCGAAGGTGATTTCTGGGTCGATGAAAAAGCGCACCGCATTACGCTGTCGGAAGCGGGACACACCAAGGCGGAAGACATTCTGAATGAAATGGGGCTGTTGCCCGAGGGCGCGTCACTGTACGACCCGGCCAATATCATTTTGATGCATCACCTGATGGCGGCTTTACGCGCCCACTATTTATTTCATAAAGACCAGCATTATGTGGTGCGAGACGGTGAAGTCATCATCGTCGATGAATTTACCGGGCGCATGATGGTTGGACGGCGCTGGAGCGAGGGTTTGCATCAGGCGGTGGAGGCCAAGGAAAAAGTCAAAATTCAGTCTGAAAACCAGACGCTGGCTTCTATTACATTCCAGAATTATTTCCGCATGTACGGCAAACTGGCCGGTATGACCGGAACGGCAGATACCGAGGCCTATGAGTTTCAGGACATTTACGGACTGGAAACGGTGCTCATTCCGACCAATCGTCCGATGCGGCGCAAGGATCAGAATGACCAGGTGTTCAAGTCGGCGCAGGAAAAATATGCCGCGATTATTCTCGATATCAAGGACTGCTATGAGCGTGGTCAGCCAGTACTGGTGGGCACTACTTCGATTGAAAATTCCGAGCTTTTGTCGGAATTACTGAAACAGGAAAAAATACCGCACGAGGTGCTTAATGCCAAGCAGCACGAGCGCGAAGCCCTGATAGTGGCGCAGGCAGGCAAGCCCAAAGCCATCACCATTGCCACCAATATGGCGGGGCGTGGCACTGACATTGTGCTCGGCGGCAACGTTGAAAAGCAGATTACGCTGCTGATCAACGCCCAGCAAATTCCCGAGGCCGAAAAACAGGCTCAAGCCGAGACTATGCGTGGCGAATGGCAGGCGCAACATGACGAAGTGGTACGCCAGGGGGGGCTGCGAATTGTCGGCACGGAACGGCATGAAAGCCGGCGTATTGATAATCAGCTACGAGGCCGGGCCGGTCGACAGGGCGACCCGGGTTCGACCCGATTTTATCTCTCGCTTGACGACTCCTTGATGCGCATTTTTGCCGGTGAGCGTGTGCGCAGCATTATGGAACGACTGAAATTGCCGGAAGGCGAGCCGATAGAGGCTGGCATGGTGACACGATCGATTGAAAGTGCGCAGCGTAAAGTTGAAGCACGCAATTTTGATATTCGCAAACAGTTGCTGGAATATGACGATGTGGCGAACGACCAGCGCAAAATCATTTATCAGCAGCGCAATGAATTGCTCGAGGCCATGGAGATTTCAACTACCATCACGCATTTGCGTCATGGTGTGGTCACTGATCTGGTGCGTGAGTATATTCCTGCCGAATCGGTAGAAGAACAATGGGATGTGCCAGCAGCCGAGACAGCCCTGCGCGACACCTTGCAGCTTGAGATTCCACTGACACAATGGCTGAAGGAAGACGACAAACTGACCGATGAAAATTTGCTCGAACGCGCCATACAGGCGGCCGATGATGTCTATGCCGCCAAAGTAGCGCTGGTAGGTGCCGAGGCTTTTGCCGGTTTTGAACGCTCAGTCATGCTACAAAGTCTGGATCTGCATTGGCGCGAGCACCTGGCAGCGCTGGACATGTTGCGTGAGGGCATACATTTACGCAGTTATGCCCAGAAAAACCCTAAACAGGAATATAAACGCGAATCTTTCGAGCTGTTTGGTCAAACGCTCGAGCGTGTCAAGCACGATGTGACGCGCCTGTTAATGACGGTCAAGATTCAATCCCAGGAGCAAATTGAGCAGGCCGAAGAACGGATTGAACAAGCTGGGGAGCGGGTTCTGGAACGGGCGCAGTTACAACACGCCGAGTTTGATGACCTGGCTGAAGTCGCAGCGGGTGATGCCGGGCGGGACGATCCAGCCTTGGGTCAGGCCGGGTTGGCGCACAAAGCGGAGCCGGTACGGCGTGAAGGGCCGAAACTGGGGCGCAATGACCCGTGCTGGTGTGGCAGTGGCAAGAAATACAAGCAGTGCCACGGCAAACTGAGTTAAGGGCCGTTTCGTACTGGCTTTATCAGCTGAGCCAGAGTATATTCATCTGATCGCGGCGTGTAGTGCAAGTCGCGGTGCATCGCCCACACGGTCACTGGATGATAAAGTGGAATCAGCGCGTCATCCAGCATGGCGACTTTACTGGCTTGCTGTAGCAAGCTGATGCGTCGTTTCAGGTCGATAGTGCTTAATGCCTGATCGACCAAAGCATCCATTTGCGGGTTGTGATATCCGCCCCAATTGAAGCTGCCCGACCCTTGTTGTATATCTTTTGTCATGAGCAAAGCTCGTAGCGGCGACGAAGCGTCTCCGGTCACGGCATTCCAGCCTAGCAGGTTGACGCTGAATTCGCGCTTCGCCCCGCGCGCTAATAGGTCGCGCATGGGCATGACTTCAACCCTGACATTCAAGCCTAGTTGCTGCCACATTTGCGCTACTGCCCGCAGCACCTGTACATCATTCAGATAGCGATTGTTCGGGCCATGCAGCACGATAGAAAAACCGTCGGCATGACCGGCCTCGGCTAACAGGCGTTTCGCCGCATTGGGGTTGAAGCTGTCTGGTACCAGGTCGGGACTGTGACCCAGCAGCCCCGGCGGAACCAGGTTGCGCGTGGGGGCCGCCAGGCCGTTGAGTATCTCATTCTGCAACTGATGGCGGTCAACAGCCAGAGACAGGGCGCGTCGGACGCGGGCGTCTCGCAGTGGATTCGGTATCGGGCGACCGTCCCCATCATTGATAAATGGAGTAATCTCACGTTGTGTATCCAGGTGCAGAAAAATGAGTCGCCCCGAGGCTTTAGATACGGTCTTGGCGTCCCGGTGTTCGGCGATTCTGGCCAGCGATTGCGGGGGTACGCTATCGATAACATCAACTTCCGTTCGTATCATGGCCTGCACCCGTAGTTCGTTATCGCTGATAACGCGAATGATAATACGTTGCCAGTGCGGTTTATCACCCCAGTACTGCTCATTACGCACCAGTTCAATGTGGTCGCGATTACGCCAGCTGACAAACTTGTAAGGACCACTACCGATAATATTTTTTCCACTATCGAGTTCCTGGGTAGTGCTATGGGTCAAGCGCTTGGGCAAGATGATGAGGGTGGACAGGTCGTTGAGTAGCAAAGGGTAGGGGGAATGGGTCTTGATACGCAGCCGGTGCTGATCCATGATCTGAACACTCTGAATGGCGCGCAAATAAGTAGAAAACGGGCCGGGGCTGTCTTTGATTTGTTGCACCCTTTCCAGCGAAGCCACGACGTCTTCAGCACTAAACCTGGAGCCATCGTGAAAGCGTACGTTCTTACGCAAGATGAATTCCCAGGTAGTGGGGTCGATGATGCGCCAGGATTCGGCCAGGGATAGCTGCAGGCTGGAATTTTCATTGCGACGCACCAATTTGTCGAAGATATGTTCGGCCAGCATATTGTTGGGCGCCAGATCGACATAATGCGGATCGAGTGAGGTAATTTGTCCGGCAATGCCGATACGCAATGTGTTTTTGTCTGCAGCAAAGCAGGGCGATATCCCGATCAGCAAAAGAAGTACCGCGCATGCCCAGCGGAATAATCGATACATAGGAAAGAAAAGAGAGTTCATCGCAGACGAGATTAGAGTCTGAATGACTGCTATTGTCTGTTAAAAAAGGCAGGAAAAGTTTAATTCAGGTAATTTTTCACCGTGATGGTGGCAATGACTCACCCAGGAAGTGCTTGCGGTAACGTGGATTGATGCGCGAAAGTGATACCAGAATCAGTAAATCAGCGGTATTGAAGTCGGGATCCCAGGCCGGGGCACCGCAAATTTTACCGCCCAGACGCAGGTAGCCTTTAAGCAGTGCCGGAGCTTCAACATCCAGATCGGCATCCAGCTTGTCTATCGGTAAGGCCAGGCGCGGAAAAACCTGATATTCAGCCCCCGCGCTATGCTCGGGCGCCAGTTTCTGATAGAGGGAGGCGGCGGCATGACCGCCATCCCGCATGCTGATGCTGGCGCAACCCATTAAATATTCGTACCCTCCAGCCTGCATGTATTGAGCGATTCCTTTCCATAGCAGCATGATGACTGGACCGGAGCGGTAATCCTGATGCACGCAGGAACGCCCCACCTCTACCATGCGTTCGCGCAGTGGCATCAGGCGGGTCAGGAAAAACTCGCTTTCGCTATAGAAAGCGCCAATCTTTTTGGCGGCGTCCGGTGGCAAGAATCGATAAGTACCTATGACCTGTTCGGTATCGTTATCGCGAACGATCAAATGATCACAATAGGTATCGAACATATCCGCATCGATGGCTCGACCTTCATCGTCGTAGCCGGGGCGTATATTGGCGCCCATTTCCTCGGCAAAGACTTTGTAACGCAAGCGTTGCGCCTCGCGGATTTCATGCTCGGTCCTGGCAAGACTTAGGGTAAAACCACTGATGGATTGCATCGGTATCTTGTCAGCGGGCCTGGTTGGTAGTCCGGATTTGGCCTGAGTCTGCCCCAATTTTTCTTTGGCGCTATCGATCACCTTGCGCGACAGGCGGGTCGAAAAGTCCCGCATCACACCGCCAGCAGAGCCGAACATGTCGGTCAGCGGACTCAAGGGTGAAGGAAAACGGTCTTTACGCATGCAATGCTCCCATCAATCAATGCCTGGAGGCTAACGGTTAGATGTGACAATAATGCGACGATAACAAGTCAGAATAATGACAGGAAAAGGGACGGCGAAGGCTTGAAGCCCTGAGTTGGGTCGGGTTTTTTACGTGCCCTGAACGAAACTTGATCTGACAGACAGGCCGACCAAGTCGAGGCTGAAACAGACGTCGGCAAAGTCTGATTCAGTTGTTTAGATAATGCCAAAGGTAAGCTGTCTTTCAGGAGCCTGTAAAAAATTCTGTGTAAGTTCATCCGGCCTATTAACCTTGTATGAGGAGATGGCTGATGATGAGTATGGACACAATGGATCGTAGCAAATTACAAGCTTTGGCCAGCGAGTTGGCCAAGGGATTAAAGACCGAGCACGACTTAAACGCGTTGTCCCGAGAACTGCTCAAGCTGACTGTGGAAACAGCGTTGGGGGCTGAGTTGACCGAGCACCTGGGGTACGCCAGGCATGGGGACAGCCAGGCAGCCAAGGGCAACAGCCGCAATGGCAGCACACCCAAACGCTTGAAGAGCCGGCATGGCGAGGTTCAAATCGACAGTCCACGAGACCGCGATGGCTCGTTTGAGCCACGGCTTCTGAAGAAACACCAAAGCCGTCTGACGCAGATGGATGATCAAATCCTGACCCTGTACGCCAAGGGTTTGAGCACCCGGGAAATTGTAGATGCTTTCAAAGAAATGTACGATGCCGATGTGTCAGCGACACTGATTTCTCAAGTCACTGACAGCGTGATTGACCGAATCACCGAATGGCAGTCCAGGCCACTGGAGCCTATTTATCCGATCGTATATCTGGACTGTATTGTCATCAAGATTCGGCAAGAGGCGCGGGTCATCAACAAATCGATTTACTTGGCATTGGGTGTGAACATGGATGGTCGCAAGGAGTTGCTGGGTCTATGGATGAGTGAGAACGAAGGTGCCAGGTTCTGGCTATCGTACTCACGGAACTGAAAGCCCGCGGGGTGCAAGACATTCTGTTTGCCGGTGTCGATGGTTTGAAAGGCTTTCCAGACGCCATTGCGGTGGAGTTTCCTCAAACCCGTGTTCAGCTTTGCATTGTGCATATGGTTCGCAATAGCCTGCGCTATGTGTCCTGGAAGGATTACAAGGCAGTCAGCGCTGCTTTAAAGACCATTTACCAATCACCTACAGAGGATCAAGCTTTGAGTCATTTGGAGCAGTTTGGCAAGGTTTGGGATGGGCAATACCCACAGATCAGAAAATCGTGGACAGCACACTGGGTCAACCTGCGCACACTCTTTGAATACCCACCTGAGATTCGCAAGGCAATCTATACCACCAACGCTGTGGAGTCCCTGAACAGTGTAATACGCGCAGCCACCAAACGACGAAAAGTCTTCCCCACCGATGACTCAGCTAGAAAAGTGGTGTATCTTGCCATTGAGCAAGCCAGTCGAAAGTGGACTATGCCAATACAAAACTGGAAAATGGCTTTGAACAGATTTTTTCTGGAATTCGGTGAACGGGTGACTATTCACCAACCTTGATTCCGGATGAACTTACACAGAATTTTTTACAGGCTCTTACGGCACACTTCAGATATGCTAGAAAATTCCTTCTCCATTATCGCTATGATGCGCACAAACCAATACGTGAGCGTCAGAATGCGGGTTTTTTTACAGCCTCGTTAGGCGCTTCGTGCGTTACTGCCATCCATATCCTGGAAATGTGAATGCGAACCTTGATACATCATCGCTTGGTGCACAGGATGTTCTGGTATGGATGAAAAATCTGACTTCACTCCAGGCGCGGTTTCAACGGTAACCATAACGCAGGCTACGGCGGCGACGTTCTCGGATCTTTTTATTAGCTTAACGTTTCTATGCTTCATTCGCTACGGCTCGAAGCGGGTCGTTTGCCCGATCAACGGCGAGATGATTGGTTATGAGGGAGATCTTGTTATTTTTCCTCCGGGGGCCGTTGTGACGCTGGAAAACCGGCCCCTATTGGATGCGAATTATCGTGCAGACGGCGTGTATTTCCCACCTGACCTGATCGAAGCGGCGTTCGGAGACCACAGGCAGCGAAGCGCTCCGGGAATTCAGATCGTGCGAAAGGTGCCTCATGCTCCCCTCGAAATCCTGAATCTGATTCAGGAGACACTGCGAAGCGGGGGTCTTCCCGCGCCGATTCGGCAGCACCGGCTGCTGGAGCCGTTGATATGGTTGCGTCACCAAGGTATTCGTTTGCAGATCACGGACGAGATGCATCCACTTGGCCAATTGCGGCGTCTCATCGATACCGATCCCGGCCGAGCGTGGCGGGTTTCGGAAGTGGCGAAAAGCTTTGCCATGAGTGAAGCAACATTCCGTCGCTGGCTTACGCGTTCCGGCCTTGGATTCTCGAAAGTCCTTCAGAATACCCGGCTGGAAAAGGGACTGAATCTGCTGCAAACAACGGACATGCCTGTATCACGGATCGCATTGGACTGCGGCTTCAAGACACCTTCGCACTTCTCGGACGCGTTTAGAAGGAGGTTTGGCATCAAGCCTATGGCGATCAGGTCGGACTCTAATTGAACGTTTTTCGATAGTTTTTGATTGGCAGCCAGAAGACCATCCTGCTGCCGCCCGATAAACTGAAGCATCTTCATAACCAAAGGAAAAGAGCATGGATAGGTTCCCGAAGCAATTCTCCATCGTCCTTGCACTGGCCGCTGGAGTCGCCGCAAGCTCCGCTGCAGCGCAGGATTTCCGACTGGCCAGCACTTCCGTTGCCGAAGGCGCAAAGCTGGCATCGGCCCAAGTTTTTCAAGGCTTCGGCTGCGAAGGGGGCAACCAGTCGCCACATCTGGTTTGGTCGAACCCGCCAGCAGGCACGAAGAGCTTTGCGATCACCGCCTACGATCCGGATGCACCCACGGGTTCGGGCTGGTGGCATTGGAACGTTGTGAACATCCCGGCCAATGTATCGGAAGTGCCGGCTGGTGCAAGCGGAACGCACGCGCTGCCGAAGGGAGCAGTAGAAATCAGAAACGACTACGGCGCGGTCGGGTTTGGCGGCGCATGCCCGCCGCCGGGCGAAGTGCATCGCTATGTCTTTACCGTGCATGCACTTTCTGTCGAAAAGCTCGATCTGCCGACAAATGGCAGCAATGCCCTGGCCGGGTTCATGATCCGCGCCAATTCGATCGGTAAGGCCAGCATCACCGCTGTCTACAATCGCTGACTGTACCGACCAGTGTGTATGAACACGCCTCGTTTGGGCCGTGGGTAAGGCCCAACCCGGCGTTGCATGGGATCCCGCGCAATAAAGCCGCGCCGCGCCCCTGAACTTGAACGTTAAGCATTCACAATTATGAGCAAACGTATCCTTGTAA
>DHLX01000039.1:65594-65718 GCA_002405475.1 Burkholderiales bacterium UBA4657
AAAGCAGCCGGAAATGAGGTTCAACTACTTTCCCTTAGCAATCTATCTTTTGACCCAGTACTCCACAACGGCTATGCCACGATTCAGGAACTCGAACCTGACTTAGTGGCCGCGCAGGCGGCGA
>DHLX01000039.1:65925-66120 GCA_002405475.1 Burkholderiales bacterium UBA4657
TTTCGTATATCCCATCTGGTGGGGTGCAATGCCTGCTTTGCTTAAGGGCTTTATTGACCGCCTTTTCTTGCCGGGCTTTGCATTCAAATACCGTAAAGGTTCTCCGTTTTGGGATCGCCTGCTTTCTGGACGCTCAGCGCACCTTCTCGTAACAATGGACACTCCGCCTTGGTATTTCCGCTGTGTATATCGTAT
>DHLX01000001.1:0-2781 GCA_002405475.1 Burkholderiales bacterium UBA4657
CCGGCACCGGTTCGGTGTTTCCTGCCACGCTCGATCTGTCCACCCTCGACGGCACGAATGGCTTCCGGATCGGCGACGCGGGGCCGTTGTTTGCATTTGCGGGCAATTCTGTCTCCGCCGCCGGCGACGTCAACGGCGACGGCATTGGCGACTTTATCGTCGGGGCCAAGGGCGCCGATCCTGACGGCATCCAAAATGCCGGCGCGGCGTACGTGGTCTTCGGCAAGGCCGGCGGGTTCCCGGCGAACCTCAACCTTTCGACTCTCGCCAGCGCCAACGGCTTCCGGATCACCGGCGCCATGGTGGAAGACTATTTGGGCTACTCCGTCTCGGCCGCCGGCGACATCAACGGCGACGGCGTCGACGACCTCATCGTGGGGGCGGGATGGGCCGATGCGAACGGCATCTCGAATTCCGGCGCGGCGTATGTGGTGTTCGGCAAGAAGGGCGGGTTCGGGACGCAACTCAAGGTCACTGACCTGAACGGCTCCGACGGCTTCCGGATCACCGGCGCGGCAATGGACCACCGCGCGGGCTGGTCCGTCTCCGCCGCCGGCGACGTGAACGGCGACAAGATCGACGACTTCATCGTCGGGGCGCCGGGGGAAGAAGCCGCCTACGTCATCTTCGGCAGGAAAGGCGCGTACACCCCGACCCTCAAGCTCTCCACCCTCACCGGCGCCGACGGCCTCCGGATCAGCGTCGCGACTGCTGGCTCCCTGGGATTCTCCGTTTCGGCGGCCGGCGACATCAACGGCGACGGGTACGGCGACCTCATCCTGGGGGCGCCATTTACCGATGCGAACGGTAAGAATTCCGGCGCGGCCTATGTGGTGTTCGGCAAGCAGGGCGGACTCGGGGCCAATCTCAGCCTCTCCAGCCTGAACGGCGCCAACGGATTCCGGATCGCCGGCGCGGTGGCGGAGGACAACGCGGGCGTGTCCGTCTCCGCCGCTGGCGACGTTAACGGTGACGGTATCGGCGACGTCATCGTCGGGGCTCCTGGTTTCGACCAGGCTTTAGATTGCGGCGCTGCCTACGTCATCTTCGGCAAGAAAGGCGCGTACACCCCAACCCTCAACCTTTCCACCCTCACCGGCGCCGACGGCTTCCGGATCACCGGCGCGGTGGCGAAACAATTCTCGGGCATGTCCGTCTCGGGCGTCGGCGACGCGAACGGCGACGGCGTCGACGACCTCATCGTGTCCGGCTCAGCGGTTGTGGTGTTCGGCAAGAAGGGCGTCCCATTTCCGGCCAATCTTAACGTCTCTACCCTCGCCGCTGCCGACGGCGTCAAAATCATCGGAAAACCTTCTGCGGTCAGTTCCGTCTCCGCCGCGGGCGACGTCAACAACGACGGGATCGGCGATATTCTCGTGGGGGTGGAGAGCGAGGGCCTTGTCTCGGAGGGCGCGGCCTATGTGATCTTCGGCAAGAAGTAGAACGGCGGCGGGCGGGAGCGCGCAGGACAGACCGGCGACGATCCAGTTGCTCGGGGCGGTGTTCCTGCTACATCACGCCGCCGACCAGCAGCGCCAACAACGGCGAACAGTTCAGCGTGGTGGTGACCAACAGCGCCGGCAGCGTCACCAGCAACAACGCCACGCTGACGGTGACCACCGGTACCGGCGCGGTGTTTCCTGCCACGCTTGAGCTCTCCGCCCTCACGGCCGCACAGGGCTTCCAGATCATCGGCCTCACCGCGGGCGAGCAGGCCGGCATGGCGGTCGCGGCCGCCGGCGACGTGAACGGCGACGGGATCGGAGACATCATTGTCGGAGCTCCAAACGCCGCTCCGAACGGGGCGCTTTCTGGAGCGGCGTACGTGGTATTCGGAAAGGCCGGTGGGGTCGGCAAGGAGCTCAAGCTCGCGGATCTGAACGGCACGAACGGATTCCGGATTGTCGGCACGGCGGCCGGTCAGCTCATGGGCGGCTCTGTCTCGGGCGCCGGTGACCTAAACGGCGATGGGGTCGACGATATTGCAGTGGGGGCGTCGGGCGCCGCTGCGGCCTATGTGATCTACGGCCAGAAAGGAGGCGCGTTCCCGGCTACCTTCAACGGCTCTGACCTGAACGGCACCAACGGCTTCCGGATCGCTGGCGCGGCGCTGAACGACGGGCTAGGTAGGTCTGTCTCGGGCGCCGGCGACGTGAACGGCGACGGGATCACCGACCTTGTCGTCGGGGCGCCGGGCTATGGCGGCGCCTACGAAAACGGTGCCGCCTACGTGATCTACGGCAGGAAGCAGGGGGTCGCATTCCCGCCGAGTATTGCCCTCGGTTCCCTCACTGCGGCCGACGGCTTCAGGGTGACCGAGCCGAATGGAACTGTCGCTGTTGGCACGTTCGTTTCTTTTGGCGACATCAATGGAGATGGCTTCGCCGATCTCTTGGTCGCGGGACCGGGAACGATCTCGTGCTCCGGCGCGAGGGCATATGTGGTACTGGGCAAGACAGGCGGCCTGCCCAACCTCAACCTGGGCAGTCTGGGCATTAACGGCTTCAGGCTCAGCGGCGTATGCCCGCAAGGGATCTCGAGCGCCGGCGACGTGAACGGCGACGGGGTCGCCGACTACATCGTCTCGGAGGGTCAGAGCTCGCAACCTGGCGGCTCAGCGTTCGTGATTTTCGGCAAGAGGGGCGGCGGTTTTTCAGCAACGCTCGACGTCTCCACCCTGCTGAATGGCACCGACGGTTTCCGGATTAACGGAACCAGCACTGGCATCGTGGGGGGCAGACAGAACGGCGTCGCCCGTGCCGGCGATGTCAACGGCGACGG
>DHLX01000001.1:2909-34481 GCA_002405475.1 Burkholderiales bacterium UBA4657
GGCGACGGGATCGACGACCTCATCCTTGGGTCTCCGGGCGCAGACCTGAACGGGGCCAATTCCGGTGGGGCGTGGATTGTGTACGGCCGGAAGCCTTAGACTTGCCTCCCCTCGGGTTGCGGGAAGACCGCAGACCCCCTCGGTCAATGCCGTACTGGAATTGCTCGGGAGCGAGACCGTGCTGGCGCGTCTGGCGGGTTTCCAGCAGTGGGGCTCGATACTTAGACATGACGGTGTATCCGGCGACATTAGGACTACAGATCGAAGTCTGTTTACTGAGTTGCGGCTCGCACCCATTTGAGGATTCGCCCCCAAAGCATGTCTGCATTGCCATCACCCAAGACAGCGACGGCAGTCGCATGGCTGCTATTTGGCTGTATCCAGTGCTCGCATGGCACGCTGACTTGACGCAAATGTACACACAAATTGGCCGACTGCGGATTCAACCAAGCAACTGGCGGACGAACTTACGCAGGCGCTGTTGCGTTACTTGATGATTAACCCGCCTGCTTGCTGATGCGAGCCCCTCAGGTGTATTGATCGTTAGAAATACGCTCATTATTCAGGCTCATACCACGTTGGAAAAGACTTTCATTTGCGTCTTTCGCCGGATATGCCTATAATTTCGGATTCTTGCTGCCGGGGGTATAGCTCAGCTGGGAGAGCGCTTGCATGGCATGCAAGAGGTCAGCGGTTCGATCCCGCTTACCTCCACCATATAACTTCTTGCGAAGTTGCAGGCAGCAAGCTGTTGTTGAGTACGACATTTCGGGCCTGATGTCCCCATCGTCTAGAGGCCTAGGACACCGCCCTTTCACGGCGATAACCGGGGTTCGAATCCCCGTGGGGACGCCAGACCCGAAATGTCATCCTGATGCGCCGCGTGTTTTATAGAGCGAATACAACACACCGCCGGCGATTAACCCAAACGTAACTGTCAGCGAGATAACGGGCGGAATCTTGCCAATAATGCCCACAAGAAAAATTTTGCTGCCGATAAAGACTAGTACCAGTGACAGGGCGTACTTCAGATAGGTGAAGCGATGAATCATGGCCGCTAGCGCGAAGTACAGGGCGCGCAATCCCAGAATGGCAAATATATTGCTGGTGTACACAATAAACGGGTCGGTAGTGATAGCAAAAATAGCGGGCACTGAATCAACAGCAAAAATCAGGTCAGCAAATTCAATCAGGCACAAAGCGAAAAACAGCGGAGTAGCCCAGCGCACCATCTTCCCTGTCTGAGGATCGGGCTTGTGTATAAAAAATGCATTGCTTTCTACAGTCTGTGTTACCCGCAGATGCTTTTTCAAAAAACGCAATAAAGGGTTTTGGGCAATATCCGGCATGTGATCAGCAATAATCCACATCTTGATGCCGGTAAACACTAGGAATGCGCCGAACAGATACAAAATCCAGCTGAACTGCGAGACTAGGGTAGCACCCAGCCCAATCATGATTGCACGCAGCACAATCACTCCCAGAATGCCCCAAAATAGTACCCGATGCTGATATTGCCGAGGTATGGCAAAGTAGGTGAAGATCAGGGCAATAACGAAAACATTGTCCATGGACAATGACTTTTCAATCAGAAATCCGGTGTAGTACTCCATGCCACTGGTGGCGCCCATATACCACCACACCCAGGCACCAAAAATCAGGGCAACTGCAATATATCCAGCCGACAGCATTAGCGATTCTCTAACGCCGATTTCTCGATCATCTTTATGCAGAACTCCCAGGTCGAAGGCCAGCAGTGCAATGACGATGCTTATAAAAGTCAGCCAGATCCAAACCGGCTGCGTCAGAAAACTGGTATTGAGGAATTGAAACAGATCTTGGGTCATGACCCCTCCCGTAAAAAACCTGACGACATCGCAAATAAATTGCCAGAGGGGCCCGTCAAGCACGTTGATATGAACGTCTTGATTGTCAGCAGTGGTCAAAAGTTCCAGTCAGCGTTTGAATAACCCCAGCAGAAATCTGGAAATATCGTTGACTTCTTCGGCGCATAGCGAATGGGTCATGTCATATTCCTGCCACTCGACGCTATAGCCCAGACGCTTGAGCTCATTGCAGGCATCACGTCCACGCGCATAGGGCACGACGGTGTCCTGACGCCCGTGCGCCAGAAAAACAGGGGTGTCGGCGTTCGCCAGATGGCGCTCGGTTTCGGTAGTGTCGAGCAGTGGCAGATAACCTGACAGGCCGATCAGACCTGCCAGTCGTTGAGGAAAGCGCAGCCCGGTCATGAGCGTCATGGCGCAGCCCTGGCTGAAGCCTGCCAGCACAATGCGTTCATAAGCGCTGCCACGCGCATGTTCGCGTTCTATCAAATCGTTCAGGAGGTGTTGTGATTGCCTCAAGCCAGCTTCATCTTCGCGCCGTGTCAGGTCAGTGCCCAAAATGTCATACCAGGCGCGCATGACATAGCCGCCATTCAGGGTCACGGGAATGCTCGGGGCATGGGGGAAGACAAACCGAACAGGTTCCAGACCGGTCAGGTCCAGTTCCTGAACGATGGGGACAAAATCGTAGCCATCGGCGCCCAGCCCGTGCAGCCAGATAATGCTGGTTTCCGGTTGCGAGCCGGTTTCAATTTCAACGCCGTCAAAAGTGGGCAAGGTATTCATATCGTCATGGTTTTGGGTTTCAGGGCATTCTTGGGTCGAAAGGCGCGACAAATAGACTCGTGGGTTTCCAGATAGGGCGCGCCTATCAAATCGAGGCAATAGGGTACTGCTGCAAAAATACCGGGTACAACAGACGTACCCTCGGCATTACGCAAGCCTTCCAGCGTTTCGCGTATCGACTTTGGTTGTCCGGGCAGGTTGATGATTAAAGCGGCATGTAAGCCAGTGTCTCGAATGACGGCAACCTGACGTGACAATATCGCCGTTGCAACAAAATGCAGACTGATCTGGCGCATCTGTTCGCCAAAACCGGGCATTTCCCTGGTGCCTACGGCCAGAGTGGCTTCAGGTGTCACATCACGTCTTGCCGGGCCGGTGCCGCCCGTCGTGAGCACCAGATGACACAGTTCTTTATCGACCAGTTCGAGCAAGGTTTCTTCAATGCTGGCGCGTTCATCGGGTATGAGGCGTTCCGAATAGTGCACCTCGGGCGCGGCAATCGCTTGTGTCAGCCAGTCACGCAGTGCTGGTAAGCCGGCATCGGCATAGTCGCCGCGCGCGGCGCGGTCTGAAATCGAGACCAGCCCGATACGCAGCGCAGGGGTATTCATGACACCTGTCCCAAAGTTTTTAATACCTGAAACAATTCACGATAGGCTTTAGGTGGTTTTTGTTCAACCTGTTCTTTCCGTGCCTGACGTATCAGGGCGCGCACATGCTGAACATCGGTCTGGGGGTAATGCGTCATCCACTCGGTCAGTACCGCATCGTCTTCGAGCAGACGTTCGCGCCAGCGTTCAAGACGATGAAATTGCGCCGTTTGCTCGCGCGTTTGTTTTGCGTCATTGTCCAGCCGTTGCTGCAGTTTCTGTACCAGTTCGTCATCCAGGCTGCGCATCAGCTTGCCTATGAGCTGCAACTGGCGTCGTTTACCTTCGTGCGCTTTTATGTCTTGCCATTCCAGCAGGGCCGTGGTCAGCGCCTCTGGTAATTCAAGCTGCTTCAGCACATGGCGGGGTAATTCCCCCAGTGCTTTGCCCAGCGCCTGTAATTCATGGCTGATCTGTTTGCGTCGGGTTTTCGACAGTGTGTCGTTCAAGTCAGGATTCATAAAGTTTTCAAAACATCAAGGTGCCACTGCTATGATGATAGCTGTTTATTGAAACGGAATTTTCTTATGGCAAGCGCTGATTTTTTCCCGCATACCCAGGATCAACTGGCTGAACTGGTGTCCGAGGTGCTTAAAGTGGCGCGGCAACGCGGCGCCAGCGACTGCGCCGCCGAGGTCAGTGAGGGCAGTGGCTTGTCCGTCAGTGTCCGCAAGGGGCAGGTCGAAACCATAGAGCAGAACCGCGACAAGGGTCTGGGTGTCACGGTTTACCTGGGACAGCGCAAGGGGCACGCCAGCACCTCTGATTTTTCACGCAAAGCTCTGCACGATACGGTACAGGCGGCGCTCGATATTGCCCGCTATACCGCCGAGGATGAATGCGCTGGCCTGCCCGATGCGGACGTGATTGAGCGTGCCCCGCGTGACCTGGATTTGTTTCACCCGTGGCCGATTCAGGCGCCAGAAGCCATAGCGTTGGCGCGTCGTGCCGAGGCGTCAGCCTTTGCTGTCGCTCCTGCCATCAGTAATTCCGAAGGCGCAAGCGTGACTGCCCAACACTCCCAATTCATGCTTGCCAATTCGCGTGGCTTTCTGGGGGGCTATCCGTATTCGCGTCATTCGCTCTGGGTTGCACCGATTGCCAAGCAAGGCCAGGACATGCAGCGTGATGACTGGTATTCCTCGGAGCGTGATTCGGCGCGGCTTGCCGACCCCGAGGCGCTGGGACGTTATGCCGCGCAGCGTGCTCTGGCCCGTTTGGGGGGGCGCAAACTGAGCACGCGTACTTGTCCGGTTCTGTTTGAGGCGCCCCTGGCTACCGGTTTGCTGGGCGCATTGGTGCAAGCCCTGTCGGGTGGGGCTTTATATCGGCGCTCGAGTTTCTTGCTTGATTCTTTAGGCCAGCAAGTACTGGCCAGTCACGTCAATCTGGAAGAGAACCCAAATCTGCGTGGTGCCAGTGGCAGTGCGCCCTTCGATGAAGAAGGGGTGCGGACCCAAGCGCGCCAGGTGGTGCGGCGCGGTGTCATACAAGGCTATTTTCTTTCGAGCTATTCGGCGCGCAAGCTGGGCATGAAAACTACCGGCAATGCCGGTGGTTCGCATAACCTGCGTTTGAGTTCCGAAAGGACTGCGCCAGGGGATGATTTTGCTGCCATGCTAAAACGCATGGGAACCGGCTTGCTGGTGACCGAACTCATGGGGCAGGGGGTCAACTATGTCACCGGCGATTATTCACGCGGCGCTTCAGGTTACTGGGTGGAAAATGGTGTCATTGCCTACCCGGTGGAAGAAGTGACGATTGCGGGCAACCTGAAACAGATGTTGCGGCAGATCGTGGCGATTGGTAGCGATGAAATTGTGCGCGGCACAAAAAAAACAGGCTCGATTTTGATTGAATCCATGACGCTGGCAGGGAATTAAAGTACGAAACTAGAGATAAACCCTGATAGGCAAGCACGGCCACTGAGATGACAATTCACTGGCCAAACTAGGCAATAAGTATTTATCCAACTCATGTTACACACTGTCGAGGAGATATCCTGATGAACCAACGTCGTTCATTTCTTAAAACCAGTGCCACCGGCGCTGTTGCTACTGGTGCCCTGGCTGCACCGATGATTGCCAAAGCGCAATCACCGGAAGTTCGCTGGCGTCTGGCTTCGAGCTTCCCCAAGGCGCTCGATACCATTTATGGCGCTGCTGAAGTATTGTCCAAGCGTGTCGCAGCCGTCACCAACAACCGGTTCCAGATTCGCGTTTTTGCCGGCGGTGAAATTGTTCCGGCGTTCGGTGTTGCGGATGCAGTGGGTAATGGTACGGTTGAAATCGGTCATACCGCTTCGTACTACTATGTGGGTAAAAACCCCACTTTTGGTCTGACCACTTCGATTCCTTTCGGCATGAACGCACGTCAGATGTCAGCCTGGATGTATCACGGTGGTGGTTTGCAGGTCAGCCGTGAGTTTTACAAGCAGTTTGGCTTCTTGAATTATCCTGGCGGCAATACCGGTGCGCAAATGGGTGGTTGGTGGCGTAAAGAAATTCAGACCGTAGCCGACCTCAAAGGTATCAAAATCCGTAACCCGGGTTTCGGTGGTCGTGTACATGCCGCTTTAGGTGCAGTACCGCAACAAATTCCTGGCGGTGAAATTTATCAGGCGCTGGAGCGTGGCACAATTGACGCGGCCGAGTGGGTGGGTCCGTATGACGACGAAAAACTGGGCCTGCAAAAAATTGCCAAGTTCTATTACTATCCGGGCTGGTGGGAACCGGGCCCCTTGCTCGAGTTCTACGTCAACCAGAAGGCGTTCGACGCCCTGCCTGCCGACTACAAAGCAGCGCTGGAAGGCGCCTGTCACGAAGCCGACATTACCATGACGGCCGAATACGATGCCAAGAACCCTGCGGCTCTGGCTCGTTTGGTCAATGCTGGCGCACAATTGCGTGCTTTCTCGCCTGCCATCATGCAAGCCGCCTATAAGGCTTCGCAAGACATTTACAACGACGAAGCGAACAAGCTGCCTGAATTCAAGAAGGTGTTTGACTCGTATTCGCGCTTCCAGCGTGATTCTTCACGTTGGATGCGTGTTTGCGAAGCGGCCATGGATAACTTCCGCCCGGCGGCTTAAGCAATACGTATCTGGCTGTATAAAAAACCCGGGCTTGCCCGGGTTTTTTTATGGCTGCAAATAAAAAAGCCCGCAGGACGCGGGCTTGGGTTAAGTGCTGTAGAACTCTATTTACTGGTCTCGTTCTTGAATGCCGCTGCAGGATCTTCAGCCGGTGCCTGTTGTCCTTCCAGAACTGGTGGCGGGAACGAATCCTGCACAAAATCACCTTTGATTTCCTGGTTGATCTGTTCCTGTTTCTTCTTGAACGCCAGTTCATCGACGACCAGACCGGGGAAGGCAATGACAATACCCAGGGCCACCAATTGCACTGCCACAAATGGAATTATGCCCTTGTAGATGTCGGCAGTAGTGACCGACTTGGGCGCGACCGAGCGCAGATAGAACAGCGAGAAGCCGAACGGCGGTGTCAGGAACGAAGTCTGCATGTTGACCGCAATCATGACCCCAAACCAGACCAGGTTGATGTCGAGTTTCTGCGCCACTGGCACCAGCAACGGAATCAGAATAAAGGCTATTTCAAAAAAGTCGATGAAAAAGCCGAGTATAAAGACCATGAGGTTGACGACAAACAGGAAGCCGACCGCGCCTCCAGGTACCAAAGCAAACAAGTGCTCGACCCACAAATCACCGTCAACTGCGCGGAAAGTCAGGGCAAAGACAGTGGAACCAATCAAAATGAACAGCACGAAACAGGTCAGTTTGGTAGTGGAAGTCACAGCCTCGGTCAAGAGCTTTAGATTAAGGCGCTTACGAACCAGAGCCAGTACGATGGCACCCACCGCACCCATGGCACCGCCCTCGGTCGGAGTTGCAACCCCAAGGAAAATGGTACCCAGCACGAGGAAAATCAGGATCAGGGGCGGTGCCAGCACGGCCACCACTTTGTTGTGCGACTTGGCACCGAGTAAACTCTGGCTCAGCACCAGCAGGGCGGCCAAACCTCCCACGTAGTACCAAAGCGTGGTTTCAAAAGCGGGCAGCGTCTCCATCAGTACCACCAGTACCAACAGTACGATGGGCGAAGACTGCAGGTTGAGCTCTTCGTTAAAGCTGGTACCCTTCATTTTTGCGTGAATGAAAGTCCAGCCAGCGGCAATGACCATGCCGATTAAAAAGACCACCAGGCCGCCAGCAATGTCATAACGCAACAGGAGATACAAACCCACGGCAGCAAGGAACAGGGGGAGATGATCCAGTATGGCTTTGACCGGAGACTCGGCCTGACGTGGCATCCACGCTTCTTGTGGCAGGGCCGGTACTGACGACGGTTTGATGATCGACATGACAAAAATATAAGCCGCCAGCAAGCCTACCAGCATCAGACCGGGAATCAAGGCACCCTCATACATATCGCCCACCGACACCCCCATCTGGTCGCCCAACACGATCAAAACCAGTGATGGGGGAATAATTTGTGCCAGCGTTCCGGAAGCGCAGATCACACCAGTTGCTACCTGCTTACTGTAGCCGTAGCGCAACATGACGGGCAGCGAGATCAGGCCCATGGCAATCACCGAAGCCGCCACGACACCAGTCGTTGCGGCCAGCAGGGCGCCAACAAAAATGACGGCATAGGCAACACCACCGCGAATCGGGCCGAATAACTTGCCAATGGTATCGAGCAAATCTTCTGCCATGCCGGAGCGTTCCAGAATGATACCCATCAAGGTAAAAAACGGAATGGCAAGCAGCGTAGAGTTCGCCATAATGCCGAACACCCGGTCGGGCAGGGCTTGCAGTAAGATGGGTTCAAGCAGGCCCAGTTCGAAGCCGATAAAGGCAAACAGCATGCCGTTGGCTGCCAGTGCGAAAGCCACCGGGTAGCCAAGCAGCAGAAAAAGAAACAGGCCCACAAACATCAGTGGTGCCATCAGTTCAAAAGTCAGATTCATGGTTATCCTCGATTATTCTGATGTCTTATTGACCGCCGGCAGAGGCCGGGGCATTGGTGTTGTGTCCACCGGGGTGCCATTCCACCAGACCTTTGAGATAAGCGACCCGCTTGATAATTTCTGACAGGCCCTGGGCAACCAGCATGGCAAAAGCCACAGGCACCAGCAATTTCACCGGCCAGCGCACCAGACCACCGGCATCGCTGGAATATTCGGGTTGCACCGGCCAGGGAATAAAGCCCAGTAGCCATTGGGTCTGAGCACCCCATGAGGTGGTGAACGCGGTCCAGCCGTAGTACACGATAATGAGTGATACCGGTATCAACATTAATGATGAGCCAAAAATGTCGATGTAGGCTTGAACACGGACGGGCAATTTACCCGCCAGCAGGTCAATCCGTACGTGCGCACCCTCTTTCAAGGTCCAGGCCGCGGCCAGAAGAAATACCACCGAGAACAAATACCACTGAATTTCAAGGTAGGCATTCGAACTATAGTTAAAGGCATAGCGCATTAAAGCGTTGCCGGCAGAAATGAGTGTGCAAAGCAGAATCATCCAGCAGGTCACGATACCTACCTTTTGATTAAAGGCGTCAACCAGCCTGGAAAAAGCAAGTAAATAAGACATAAGGTCTCCTGATATTGTTGCAACAGGCTAGTGTAGACAATTTCAGTTGAAAAGTCGTCAGGAAATACCCCTAGTCAGATACCCCCAGACGCTGGCGCGCTGCCCTTATTTGTAGCCGTACCTGAGACGGTGCGGTACCTCCCAGGTGGTGACGGGCGTGCACCGAGCCTTCCAGCGTCAGAACTTCTGGGGCATCTGCGTCAATCAGTGTTGAGAACTGTTGCAGTTCCGTCACACTCAGGTCCGACAGATCACACGCCTTTTTTTCGCAATGACGTACCGCCAGAGCCACGGCCTCGTGAGCATCACGAAACGGTAGGCCTTTGCGTACCAGGTAATCAGCCAGATCAGTGGCGGTGGCAAAACCTTCTTTGGCGGCCTGGCGCATGCGCTCGGCCTTGACCGTGATGCCGCGTACCAGATCGGCAAAGATGGTCAGGGTGTCGTTTAGCGTATCGACAGTATCGAACAAGGGTTCCTTGTCTTCCTGATTATCTTTGTTGTAAGCCAGCGGCTGCGCCTTCATCAAGGTAATCAAGGCCATTAAATGCCCGACCACGCGCCCGGTTTTGCCACGCGCCAGCTCTGGCACGTCCGGGTTTTTCTTTTGCGGCATGATTGAACTGCCGGTGCAAAACCGGTCGGCCAGGTCTATAAAACCAACGCGCGGGCTCATCCAGATTATCAGTTCTTCCGACAGGCGCGACAGGTGCAGCATGATGAGCGTCGCAGCATGACAGAATTCAATAGCAAAATCACGGTCACTGACCGCATCGAGAGAATTGCGTGCCACCGCTTCAAAGCCCAGGCTGCGCGCTACACGTTCGCGGTCTATGGGAAATGTCGTGCCTGCCAGCGCGGCAGCGCCTAGCGGCAGCCGGTTGACACGGCTGCGACAGTCTTGCAGCCTTTCGCTATCGCGGCTAAACATTTCAACATAGGCCAGTAAATGATGGCCGAAGGTGACGGGTTGAGCCACTTGCAGGTGGGTAAAGCCAGGCATGATGGTGTCGGCGTGCTGTTCCGCGACATCGACCAGAGCGAGTTGCAGTTGCTTTAGTCGCTCATTCAATCGGTCGATTTCATCGCGCAAATACAGGCGGATATCGGTGGTGACCTGATCGTTACGAGAACGTCCGGTATGCAGCCGCTTGCCTGCGTCCCCTATCAGTTCGGTCAGGCGTTTTTCAATATTCAGATGTACATCTTCAAGATCCACCGACCAGGTGAACCGACCCTGCTCGATTTCCTGGGTAATTTGTGTCATGCCGTGCTGAATGGCGGCCAAGTCTTCTGCGCTTAGAATACCGACATGGGTCAGCATTTCGGCGTGGGCCAGTGAACCGGCAATATCCTGTCGCCATAAGCGCTGGTCAAAATTGACCGAGGCAGTGTAGCGTTTAACGATTTCGGCGACGGGCTCATTGAATCGACCCGACCAGGCCTCGGTTTTGCGTTCGAATTGTTCAGACATGATGAGAAAAAAAGGTAGGCAGTATCGACAAATGAATGGCAGTGGGTGATTATAAGTTCATGAGCCAGGAAAAGCAGGGGAATTCAGGAAAACTAATGGCGCGCACCGGACAGAGTACACGGCTGGAAGTGCCTATGCCGGATTTGTGCAACTTCGGGCTGGTATTGCGCACCCTGTTGCTGACCGTGGCGGTCAGCGCCCTGTTGGCTTTGCCGGATGCCAGCGTCTGGCTTGCCTGGTCGGTCAGCTTTTTCAGGATCATCGGGATTGCGGCGCCGACAGCCGTATTCTGGATTGTTACCATGTGCGCCCTGGGTAAACGTTTGCGCCAGGAGCCAGCCTGGGCACGTTATCTTAGCGCCGGGCTGGTGGCCGCTTTACCCGCACTGGCTTTGCTGACCCTGTTTTCGGTCATCCGTGTTACTGAAACCCCGCTTTCCATGCTGCAGATCCTGTCTCTATCGACCCTTTGTGCGGTACTGGGAGCCACGGCCTTGCATTATTTTGAACTGAGGGCGCGGGCTTTTTCACCGGCTCTGGCCAGTGCCAGATTACAGGCGCTGCAATCACGCATACGACCCCATTTTTTGTTCAACAGCCTGAATACCGCCGCAGCCTTGGCGCGCATAGATCCAGCGCGGACTGAACGACTGCTGGAAGATTTGTCCGATGTCTTTCGAGCCGCGTTGCGTGAGGGAACCACTCTAGTACCACTTATCGATGAAATTGTGTTGGCAAAACAATATGCTGCAATTGAACAGTTGCGACTGGGAAGTCGGCTGCAGATTCACTGGAGGATAGGAAAAGTACCACAATCTGCCCGTGTGCCGTCGCTGTTATTACAGCCGTTGCTGGAAAATGCAGTCCATCAT
The DNA here is from genome assembly GCA_002405475.1 of Burkholderiales bacterium UBA4657. Taxonomy (GTDB): domain Bacteria; phylum Pseudomonadota; class Gammaproteobacteria; order Burkholderiales; family Burkholderiaceae_E; genus UBA4657. The sequence continues at coordinate 14,153 of DHLX01000001.1, forward strand.
GGCATCGAGCCGGTAGCCGAACCAGGAGACGTACAGGTACGTATTGCCACGTTCGGACGCGAGTTGCGTATCAAGGTAGAAAACTCTTATGCTCCCGGAACTGGCTCAAAAGGATCGGGAATAGCCTTGGCAAATATACGCGAACGACTCAATCTTTTATATGATCTGGAGGCACAGATGCGTACCGGAGGGGATGGCAAGCGCTTTCGTGTTTACATCAAATTACCGCTGAACCCCAGTTCCGCTATCAGCTCTGGACCAGGAAAAAAATGAAGACAGACGCCACCCCGATGAGTGTAATGGTTTGCGATGACGAGCCGTTGGCACGCCAGCGTGCACTGGCGTTATTGCAGGACATTCAGCCGCAAATTCCCACCCGCATTCTGGCTGAGGCCGAGAACGGCAAACAGGCGCTGGTACGCATAGAAGAGCTCCGTCCTGATGTGGTGTTACTCGATATTCGCATGCCCGGTATGGATGGTATGGAGGTGGCGCGTCATGTGGCGCGTCTGCAGCCGCCGGTGCCCGGTATTGTTTTTTTAACGGCTTACGATGAATTTGCCCTGCATGCGTTTGAAGTGCAAGCCATCGACTATCTGCTCAAGCCCGTACGTGCCAGCCGTTTGCTCGAGGCCTTGTTACGCGTGCAAAGACGCCGGCTGGAAAACACTAATCCCAGTCCGGCACAAATGACAGCTTCATTAACAGAAGCCGCAGCCGCTGCACAACTGAGTCGCAGGCATGTATCCGTGATTGAGCGCGGCAAGCTGCTGTTGGTTCCAATCAATGAGGTGGTCTATTTCAAGGCCGAGATGAAATACGTCACGCTCAAAACCCGTGACCGCGAATATGTCATCGAAGAAACCCTGAATACCCTGGAAAAAGAGTTTGGCGACCTGTTTGTGCGCATACATCGCAATTCGCTGGTCGCGATTGCGGCGATAGCCGGTGTGGAAAAAAAGCGTGCCGCCGAGTCCGAGCCCGACATTGACAGCCCGTACCGGGTGTTATTGCGCGGCCTGACCGAGACCTTGCCGGTAAGTCGCAGGCAGTGGGGGCAGGTCAAGGAAATGGTACGGTCAATGCTATAATTCAAAGGTTTAACTTTCTTCCTTCCGCTCTAGCGCTGACAGACTCTACCTACGCCTTCAAGCTCCGTGCCCCTTGGGCACAGTGAAAAGGACTGCGCACGAGCGGGAAATATTGGAGCCCACCGTCGTGTTGCCGTCATTACAAACGGGTCTGAAACAGGCCACATTAGCACTTGCAGACGGGTCGGTTTTTCATGGTCTTTCCATCGGCGCTGAGGGTCACACCAGCGGCGAAGTGGTGTTCAATACCGCCATGACCGGCTATCAGGAAATCCTGACCGACCCTTCTTATTCACGCCAGATAGTCACGCTGACCTATCCTCATATTGGCAATGTCGGCGCTAACGCCGAAGACGTCGAGTCCACGCGCATTCATGCCGCCGGACTGATCATTCGTGACCTGCCGGTCACCGTGTCCAACTTCCGCGCCGAAGCCAGTTTGTCCGATTATTTGAAACGCGAAAATATCGTTGCGATTGCGGGGCTGGATACCCGTCGTTTGACGCGCATTTTGCGCGATCAGGGCGCGCAGCCCGGCGCGATTGTAGCCGGTACTGATGCCGCAGCCGCGCTGCAACTGGCGCGCAGTTTTCCCGGTATGGCGGGGCTTGATCTGGCCAAGGTCGTTAGCGTCAATGCGCCCTATGAGTGGACTGAAACCGAATGGACGCTGGAGTCTGGCTACGGTCAATTGCAACAGCCGCGCTACCATGTAGTGGCCTATGACTTTGGCGTCAAGCGCAATATCTTGCGCATGCTGGCGCAACGTGGCTGCCGCGTTACGGTAGTACCGGCACAAACACCGGCCAGTGAAGTCATACGACTCAAACCCAGTGGCGTATTTTTAAGCAATGGCCCGGGTGACCCCGAGCCGTGCGACTACGCCATTGCTGCCGCGCAGGAACTCATCGAAAAAAATTATCCGACCTTTGGGATCTGCCTGGGGCATCAAATCATGGGGCTGGCATCTGGTGCCAAAACCCTGAAGATGAAATTCGGCCATCATGGTGCCAACCACCCGGTGCAAGATCTGGACACCGGCCGTGTTTGCATCACCTCGCAAAATCATGGCTTTGCCGTCGATGCCCAGTCCCTGCCAGCCACGTGCCAAGTCACCCATGTCAGTCTGTTTGATGGTTCCTTGCAAGGCTTCAAGCGTACTGACAAGCCGGCATTCTGTTTTCAGGGGCATCCCGAGGCCAGCCCGGGACCGCACGATATTGCCTATTTGTTTGATCGTTTTATCCAGCTCATGGAGGCCGGACGTGCCTAAACGTGCCGACATTAAAAGTATTCTGATTATTGGCGCCGGCCCCATCATTATTGGGCAAGCCTGCGAATTTGATTATTCCGGCGCGCAGGCCTGTAAAGCCTTGCGCTCGGAAGGTTATAAAGTCATTCTGGTCAACAGCAATCCGGCCACCATCATGACCGACCCGGAAATGGCCGATGTCACCTACATTGAGCCGATTACCTGGCAGGTAGTGGAAAAAATTATTGCCAAGGAACGGCCTGATGCCATACTGCCCACCATGGGCGGGCAGACCGCGCTCAATACGGCGCTGGATCTGCACAAACATGGCGTGCTGGAAAAATATCAGGTCGAGTTGATTGGCGCTTCGCCGGAAGCGATTGACAAAGCGGAAGACCGGCAAAAATTCAAACAGGCCATGACCAAAATTGGCCTGGGTTCAGCACGTTCCGGCATTGCGCATAGTCTGGACGAGGCCTGGGAGGTACAAAAAACCATCGGTTTTCCGGTCATCATTCGCCCCAGTTTTACCCTCGGCGGTACCGGCGGTGGCATTGCCTATAACGCCGAAGAATTCGAGACCATTTGCAAGCGCGGCCTGGAAGCCTCACCCACGCATGAGCTACTGATTGAAGAATCGCTCATCGGCTGGAAAGAATTTGAAATGGAAGTGGTGCGTGACCGCGCCGATAACTGCATCATCGTCTGCTCGATTGAAAATCTCGACCCCATGGGCATCCATACCGGTGACTCGATTACCGTCGCGCCAGCGCAGACCCTGACCGATAAAGAATATCAATTGATGCGCAATGCCTCGATTGCCATCTTGCGCGAAATTGGTGTGGATACCGGCGGTTCGAATGTGCAGTTTTCCATCAACCCGAAAGACGGTCGCATGATCGTCATTGAAATGAACCCGCGTGTCTCACGTTCCTCGGCGCTGGCCTCGAAAGCCACCGGTTTTCCCATAGCCAAGGTCGCGGCCAAGCTGGCGGTGGGTTATACCCTGGACGAGTTGCGCAACGACATTACTGGTGGTGCTACCCCGGCTTCATTTGAGCCGAGCATCGACTATGTCGTCACCAAAATACCGCGCTTTGCCTTTGAAAAATTTCCCCAGGCCGATGCACATTTAACCACCCAGATGAAATCGGTGGGTGAAGTCATGGCCATTGGCCGTACCTTCCAGGAATCGTTCCAGAAAGCCTTGCGTGGTCTGGAAGTGGGCGTGGATGGTTTGAACCAGAAGACTACTGACCGCGATGAACTGGAAGAAGAGCTGGGCGAACCGGGGCCGGAACGCATCTGGTATGTGGGTGACGCCTTTGCTCAAGGCATGAGCATTGAGGAAGTCTTTGCCCTGACCAGAATCGACCCGTGGTTTTTGGCGCAAATCAAGCAGATTGTTGATATCGAGCTGGATCTTGATCAATGTCGTCTGGACGATCTGGATGCCGCTTCGCTGCGGGAACTCAAGCGCAAAGGCTTTTCAGACCGGCGTCTGGCTTATCTGCTCAAAACCACCGACACTGCCGTGCGCGACAAGCGTCGTGCCTTGGGCATTCGCCCGGTCTATAAGCGGGTCGATACCTGCGCTGCCGAGTTTGCCACCAAAACCGCGTATATGTATTCGACCTATGAAGAAGAATGCGAAGCGCAAACGACGGCCAACAAAAAAATCATGGTACTGGGAGGCGGCCCTAACCGCATTGGTCAGGGCATTGAATTCGATTATTGCTGCGTGCATGCCGCACTGGCATTGCGCGAAGATGGTTATGAAACCATCATGGTCAATTGCAACCCGGAAACGGTATCGACCGACTACGACACCAGCGACCGTTTGTACTTCGAACCTTTGACACTGGAAGATGTGCTGGAAATCGTCGATAAGGAAAAACCGCTCGGCGTGATCGTGCAGTACGGCGGCCAGACACCGCTAAAGCTGGCGCGCGATCTCGAGGCCAATGGCGTACCCATTATTGGTACTACGCCCGACATGATAGATGCGGCTGAAGACCGTGAACGTTTCCAGAAGCTGTTGCACGCCATTGGCCTGAAACAGCCCCCCAACACCACGGCCCGAACTGAACAGGAAGCCCTGACCCGTGCTGCCGAACTCGGTTATCCGCTAGTAGTGCGCCCCAGTTATGTTCTGGGCGGGCGTGCCATGGAGATCGTGCATGAGCAGCGTGATCTGGAACGCTACATGCGCGAAGCCGTGAAAGTATCGAACGACTCGCCGGTACTGCTCGACCGTTTTCTGAACGATGCCATTGAGGTCGATGTCGATGCCTTGTCCGACGGCAAACGTGTTTTCATCGGCGGCGTCATGGAGCACATTGAACAGGCCGGAGTGCATTCGGGCGATTCAGCCTGTTCGCTGCCGCCGTATTCGCTGTCGCCAGCGACCATAGCCGAACTCAAGCGCCAGACCGTACTCATGGCGCAAGCCCTGAATGTGGTCGGCCTGATGAACGTTCAGTTTGCCATTCAGCAACACGATGGGCAGGACATTATTTATGTACTGGAAGTAAACCCGCGTGCCTCGCGCACGGTGCCTTATGTGAGCAAGGCCACCGGACTGCCGCTGGCGAAAATTGCTGCACGCTGCATGGCCGGGCAGACGCTCGATGCACAAGGTATTCATAGCGAAGTCATACCGCCCTATTATTCGGTCAAGGAAGCCGTGTTCCCGTTCGTCAAATTCCCGGGGGTGGACACCATACTCGGACCGGAAATGAAATCGACCGGCGAAGTCATGGGCGTAGGGCGCACTTTTGGCGAAGCTTTCGTCAAATCGCAAATGGCGGCCAGCATCAAGTTGCCCACGGAAGGTCTGGTTTTTATCAGCGTCAAGAATGCTGACAAGCCCAAGACGGTCGAGGTGGCCAAAGGACTGGTCGAACTTGGTTTTGGCTTATGCGCCACCAAGGGTACAGCCAGCTATTTGCAGCAACATGGTTTGCAGGTGCAGTCGGTCAATAAAGTAGCCGAAGGCCGACCGCATGTCGTCGATATGCTGAAAAACAATGAGATCGTCATGGTCGTCAATACAGTGGAAGAACGGCGCAACGCCATTGCCGACTCGCGCTCGATACGTACCACTGCACTCAGCGCGCGTGTGACCAGCTATACCACCATCGCGGGAGCCTTGGCCGCGGTAGAAGGCATGCGCAGCCTGAAGACACTCGATGTTTATTCCGTACAAGCCCTGCATCGACAATTAACACCAGGTCTTGAAAAAAGTTTAGCCTGAAGGCTATTATCACGTTATTGCAAACTACTGGCCCCGGAGCCTGATCGCTCCGGGGTTTGTTTTTGGAGCGGTAAAAATGAGCACTGTCCCCATGACCAAGTACGGCGCTGAATTACTCAAGGCCGAATTGCACCGATTGAAAACGGTGGAACGACCGAATGTCATTCAGGCCATTAAAGAGGCACGCGAAAAAGGTGACCTGAGCGAAAACGCCGAATACGACGCTGCCAAGGAAAAGCAGAGTTTTATTGAGGGCCGGATTCAGGAAATAGAAGGTAAGTTATCGGCCGCGCAGATTATTGACCCTGCCACACTCGACGCTGATGGCCGTGTCGTTTTTGGGGCGACAGTAGAAATCGAAGACCTCGACTCCGGCGACAAGGTGAGCTATCAGATTGTCGGTGACGATGAAGCCGACCTCAAGCACGGCAAAATCTCGGTTTCCAGCCCTATTGCCCGCGCCCTTATTGGCAAATATCCGGGCGACACGGCAGAGGTCATTGCTCCCAGCGGCAAGCGTGAAGTGGAAATTATTGATGTCAGGTATGTCTGATCAGGCAGTCGTTTCGTCACGTCGCACTGGTAATTGGCAACCAATAAAGTGGAGTACCTATCAGGCATGAATAAACGTTTTCAATAGAAACCTGCCCCGCTGCCCCTCCTTAAACCCCTCATTAACCTCACCAGCAGTTGTGTTGACTCAGGGTCAGCGCTTTACACGTTATGAATTTCGGCAATGACATTCATGCTTCAGGGTGAGGTGAATCGCTATAATCTCGCCTCATGTGTAACTTTTTTTCATAGTGACCTTGACACCATGCCATTCAAAAAACTGACTGACCTGAACCTGGCAGGCAAGCGTGTGTTTATTCGCGCCGACCTGAACGTGCCGCAAGGCGACGACCTGAGCATTACTGACGACACCCGCATTCGCGCCTCACTGCCAGCGCTGCAGTATGCCCTGAAACAGGGGGCGGCGGTGATGGTGACCTCGCACCTGGGCCGACCGACCGAGGGCGAGCTGAAACCAGAAGATTCTTTGGCACCGATTGCGCAGCGCCTGTCAGAGCTGCTGGCACGCCCGGTTCGGCTGGTACAGCACTGGGTCGAAAACGGGGTCGAGGTGGCGCCTGGTGAGGTGGTGTTGCTGGAAAACTGCCGTGTCAACAAGGGCGAGAAAAAAGACGACCCAGCGCTGGCGCAAAAAATGGCAGCCTTGTGCGATATCTATGTCAACGATGCTTTTGGCACGTCGCATCGCGCCGAGGCCACCACCCACGGCATGGCGCGGTTTGCCCCGGTGGCTTGTGCCGGCCCGTTACTGGCCGCCGAACTCGAGGCCTTGGGCAAAGCCCTGGGTCAACCGAAGCGTCCTTTGCTGGCCATAGTCGCTGGCTCCAAAGTCTCGACCAAGCTGACAATATTGAAATCGCTGGCGTCCAAGGTCGATCAGTTGATTGTTGGCGGCGGTATTGCCAATACCTTTCTGCTGGCTCAGGGCATCAATATTGGCAAATCTTTGGCCGAGCCTGATCTGGTCGCGGAAGCCAAGGCCATTATTGACCTGATGCAAGCACGGGGCGCAGCGGTGCCGTTGCCAACTGACGTGGTGGTGGCCAAAGAATTTTCAGCCACGGCAGTGGCGCGTACCGTGCCGGTGCAAGACGTTCAGCCCGACGACATGATTCTGGATATTGGCCCGGCATCGGCTCAGGCACTGGCGGCGCTGATTTCCGAGGCCGGCACCATTGTCTGGAATGGTCCGGTCGGGGTATTTGAATTCGACGCCTTTGCCGGGGGAACCCGAGCCGTGGCGCAAGCCATAGCCGCTTCGCCCGGGTTTTCGATTGCGGGCGGTGGCGATACGCTGGCAGCCATAGCCAAGTTCGGCATTGAAAAGCAGGTGGGCTATATCTCGACCGGGGGCGGGGCGTTTCTGGAGTTTCTGGAAGGCAAAACGCTGCCTGCTGTAGCCGCGTTGCAGGCACGAGCCTAAGGGCTTGATTACACTTTTGTAATGAATTTACAGGCACAATGGCGTTTTGACCTTATGCAGTCTTGATAACAGGAATCTCGCCATGCGCAGCACCAAAATTGTCACTACCCTGGGTCCGGCCAGTACCTCGGCTGAAGTACTGGAAAAAATGATTCTGGCGGGTGTCAATGTCGTGCGCATCAATTTTTCTCACGGTTCGGTGCAGGAGCATGCCGAGCGCGTACGGCTGGTACGCGACATTGCCCTGCGCCTGGGGCGTGACGTGGGTGTTCTGGCCGATTTGCAGGGACCGAAAATTCGTGTCGGCAAATTTGCCCAGGGCAAGGTGACTTTGCAGGCCGGTGCCACTTTCATTTTTGACATTGATTGTGAGGAAGGCGACGAAACCCGCGTCGGGCTGGATTACAAGGAACTGATACACGATGTACGTGCCGGTGACATCTTGCTGCTGGATGACGGCAAGATGCGCATGCGCGTTGATCGCGTGACTGCCACGACCATAGTCTGTACCTGTGAGGTCAGTGGCGTCCTGTCTAACCGCAAGGGTATTAACAAACTGGGTGGCGGTCTGTCAGCTCCGGCCTTGTCAGCCAAAGACATGGACGATATCAAGCATGCGGCAGCGTTTGAAGCCGACTTTATTGCTGTTTCGTTCGTCAAGTCCGAAGCCGATATGTATATGGCACGGCAGTTGGCGCGTGCTGCGGGCAGTCGTGCCCTGATGATAGCCAAAATTGAACGGGTCGAAGCAATTGACCAGCTGGAAAGTATTTTGAGCGCCTCGGACGGCATTATGGTAGCGCGTGGTGATCTGGCGGTTGAGGTGGGTGATGCCGCCGTGCCGGGTTTGCAAAAACGCATGATCAGCCTGGCGCGTGAATTGAACAAATTGTCGATTACGGCGACGCAAATGATGGAGTCGATGATTGAGTCGCCGGTGCCGACCCGTGCCGAAGTCAGCGATGTGGCCAATGCCGTGCTCGACGGTACCGATGCCGTCATGCTGTCGGCCGAAACCGCTTCCGGCAAGTTTCCGGTCGAAACGGTGGAAGCCATGAGCCGCATTTGTATTGAGGCGGAAAAAACCCAGGCACGTTCGCTGGATATGGCGTTCCTGAATCGCACTTTTACCCGTGTAGATCAGTCCGTGGCCATGGCGGCCTTGTTTACTGCGCATCATCTGGAGGTGAAGGCGATTGCGGCCTTGACGCAGTCGGGCTCGACCGCCTTGTGGATGAGCCGGCTTGATTGCGGTGTGCCCATTTTTGCACTGACGCCGGAAGAGGGCACACGCCGGCGCTTGAGCCTGTACCGCGACGTACGTACCTTGCTCATGACTTATCATGCCGACGACCGCGAAAAAATGCTGCATGAAGCTGAAGAAGTCTTGCTCAGAGCCGGGGTGGTAGAGCGTGGTGATCTCATTGTCATGACCATCGGCGAACCCATAGGCAAGTCAGGCGGTACCAACACCATGAAAATCGTTCGCGTGGGTGAACACGGCTAGAATAGTAAAATCACGCTTTTGCCCACTTAAATTAGCGGAGAGCGTGTTATGCCCCTCGTGTCCTTGCGTCAGTTGCTCGACCATGCTGCTGAAAATACCTATGGTCTGCCAGCGTTCAATGTCAATAACCTGGAACAGGTTCAGGCCATTATGGAAGCCGCCAGCGAGGTGGGGGCGCCGGTCGTTATGCAGGCCAGCGCGGGTGCCAGAAAATATGCCGGCGAGCATTTCCTGAAACATTTGATTCAGGCCGCGCTTGAGGCTTACCCGCATATTCCCATCGTCATGCACCAGGACCACGGTCAGAGCCCGACCGTGTGTGAAGGCGCCATCAAACTGGGCTTCAGTTCGGTCATGATGGATGGTTCACTCAAGGAAGACGGCAAAACCATTGCCGACTACGACTATAATGTCACGGTGACGCGCAAAGTGGTAGACATGGCGCATAAGCTGGGCGTGTCGGTCGAAGGTGAGCTGGGCTGCCTGGGTTCCTTGGAAACCATGAAGGGTGACAAGGAAGACGGTCACGGCACGGACGATGTCATGACCCATAGCCAGTTGCTGACCGACCCGGATGAGGCCGCCGATTTTGTCAAAAAAACCCAGATTGATGCACTGGCGATTGCCATTGGTACCAGTCATGGCGCGTATAAATTTACCCGCAAGCCTACCGGCGATATTCTGGCGATTGAGCGCATCAAGGAAATCAACCGGCGTATTCCTGGCACTCACCTGGTCATGCATGGTTCGTCCAGCGTACCGCAGGAATTGCTCGAAGATATTCGCCGCTATGGTGGTGATATGAAACAGACCTATGGCGTGCCGGTGGAAGAAATTCAGGAAGCGATCAAGCACGGGGTACGAAAAATCAATATTGACACTGATATTCGCCTCGCCATGACTGCGGCGATTCGCCGTTTCCTGGTCGAGAACCCAAGCAAGTTTGACCCGCGTGATTATTTGAAACCGGCGCGTGAGGCGGCCAAACAGATCTGCAAGCAACGCTACCTGCAATTCGGCTGCGAGGGTCAGGCAGCCAAAATCAGACCGCTGAGCCTGGAAACGATTGCCCAGCGCTACCAAGGTGGGCAACTGGCGCAGCAGGTGATGTGAGCGCTTGAAGCCTTGCTTCAGTCAAACGAAATGCGGGGGCAAAACCCCCGCATTTTTGCTTTATGAATGCCATGTCCTGTTGTCACAATGAAAAAAACCATAACAGGAGCCATCCATGGCTGACATTGCCGCTTTTTTCAATACCGTCAAACTACCGACCATGCCCGAGGTCGCGCACCGCCTGATTCATACCCTGAACGAAGACGATCCGCCGGTTATTGTGGTGCGCGATGCCATTTCGCAGGACCCGGCGCTCACAGCGAAATTATTGCGCCTCGCAAATAGTGCCCGGTTTGGTTTGCCGCGTCAGGTGGTGTCGGTCGACGATGCCATAGCCTTGGCAGGCATGAATCACGTTCGCACGCTGGCCTTGTCGGCCTGCCTCAGCGAGGCATTTCCTACGGTTCAAGGGCTAAGCCGTGACGAGTTTTGGCAGGAAAGCCTGTCGTGTGCCGCATATGCGGGCTGGCTGGCACAGCACGTCGGTAGCGATGCACAGGAAGCCTGGCTGGCCGGTTTCATGCTGCGTCTGGGCGAATTGCTGATTGCACAAAGTGCGCCACAAAGCCTGGCCGAGATTGAGCGTTTACCGCATATTCCCGGTGGTCGTTGGGAACGTGAACAGCGCCTGACCGGGTTCAGTGAAGGCCAGATTACGGCCGAGCTGGCACGGCGCTGGAATTTTCCTGAGAGCCTGGTACAAGGGCTGGAGCGCTGCGCCGACCCCATGGCTACCCGGCCGTTTTGTCGCCTGTCTGGTATTTTGCATCTGGCCGAATTACTGGCTGAAATGGCCTATTTGGGCGAACCTGCCGAAGCCATGGTACAGAAACTGCCGGAAGACATCTTGCGCGCGCTGCAACTTGATATTGGCTGGCTGGGCGCCCATATGCCCGAGCCACAGTCCCTGGCGGGTTCGGTCGCTTTGCATTAAAAATCCCGCTTAAGGCGGCTTCGAGTAAAATTTCCACTTCACAGATTGCCTTCGGGGCTTCCCGAGGGCGTTTTTCTTTTGGGGAAATTCTTGTACCAGTCCTCTTTACATTCGTTGCCGTTATTAGGTCGTGGCAAAGTACGCGAAAACTATGCCGTAGGCGACGACAAAATTCTGATGGTGACCAGCGACCGGCTGAGTGCCTTCGACGTCATCATGAACGAGCCTATCCCTGACAAGGGGCGGGTGCTGACTGCTATGGCTTTGTTCTGGTTCGATAAATTGCGTGACATCGTACCCAATCACCTGACCGGCATTGCGCCGGAAAGCGTGGTGGCGCCCGATGAAGTCGAGCAGGTGCGGGGTCGTTCCATGGTGGTTAAACGGCTCAAGCCTTTGCCGGTGGAAGCAGTGGTACGCGGCTATCTGGCCGGTAGTGGCTGGAAAGAATATCAACAGAGTGGCACGGTATGCGGGCTACCCTTGCCCCCCGGCTTGCAGCAGGCCAGCCGTTTGCCACAGCCTATTTTTACCCCGGCCACCAAAGCCGAGATGGGCGAGCATGATGAGAATATTTCTTTCGAGCGCATGGTGGACATCATCGGGTTGCCTCTGGCGCAGCAGGTGCGGGCGGTCAGTTTGCAGTTGTATCAAAGCGCCAGCGACTATGCCGCCACACGTGGCATTATCATTGCCGATACCAAGTTTGAGTTCGGGCTGGACAGCAAAGGTACCCTGACGCTAATGGATGAAGTCCTGACCGCCGATTCATCACGTTTCTGGCCAGCAGATTCGTATCGTGAAGGCATGAGCCCGCCGAGTTTCGATAAACAGTTTGTACGCGATTATCTGGAAACCCTGAACGACTGGGGCAAGACCGCCCCGGCACCCGCATTACCGCCCGAGGTGATTGCCAGAACCAGCGAAAAATATCATGAAGCTCTGCGTCGTTTGACCGGCCTAAGCCTAGTACCAGACACTCAGCGGCAGCAGGAGCGTGTATGAGCAAGACACTGATCGGTATTGTCATGGGCAGTTCGAGTGACTGGAATGTAATGCAACATGCTGCCGGCGTTCTGAAAGACTTTGGCGTCGCTTATGAGGCTCGGGTGGTGTCGGCGCACCGTATGCCTGATGATATGTTTCATTATGCCGAACAGGCGCAGCAACGTGGGCTGCAGGCTATTATTGCCGGGGCTGGCGGTGCTGCACATTTGCCGGGTATGCTGGCGGCTAAAACGACAGTGCCGGTACTGGGGGTACCGGTGCCGTCCAAATATTTAATGGGCGCCGATTCGCTGCATTCGATTGTGCAAATGCCCAAGGGCATACCGGTGGCGACTTTTGCCATTGGCGAAGCGGGCGCAGCCAATGCCGCCCTGTTTGCCGTCGCCATGCTGGCACGGGGTGACAGCGCATTGGCAGACAAACTGCATCAGTACCGCGAGCAGCAAACTGCGGCAGCGCGTGCCATGATTTTGCCCGGGCACTGAATGCAGTCGCTTGCTTCTTTGTCGGCACTGGCACCGGGTCAATGGTTGGGCATGCTGGGGGGCGGGCAGCTCGGCCGCATGTTCTGTTTTGCTGCGCACCGGCTGGGCTATAAGGTCATGGTGCTGGACCCGGACGCCGACAGCCCTGCCGGTGCTGTCGCTGATGCCCATTTATGTGCGGCGTACGACGACCCGGCGGCGTTGCAGCAACTGGCCGAACGCTGCCGCGCCGTAACCACCGAATTTGAAAATGTACCGGCACCGACCCTGGCCTGGCTGGCACAGCATTGCGTGGTAGCGCCTGGCGCGCAGGCAGTGGCGATGGCACAAGACCGTATTGCTGAAAAACGTTTCATGCAGTCGTGCGGTCTGGCCGTGGCAGCGCATGCGGTGATAGAGCACGAGCAGGATTTTCTGACGCTGAAGCCAGACTTGTTCCCTGCCATTCTGAAAGCGGCACGTCTGGGCTATGACGGCAAGGGACAGGTGCGGGTGGCAACACTGGCCGAGGCGCAGGCCGCCTTTGTAGGCATGGGCAGTGTACCGTGTGTGCTGGAAAAAATGTTGCCGCTGCTGGGTGAAATGTCGGTGGTATGCGCCCGTTCAGCATCAGGTGCCAGCATGACTTTCCCGGTCGCAGAAAACGACCATCGCCAAGGCATTCTGGCAGTATCGACCGTGCCCAGCCCAGGCATTGATCAAGCTCTGCAACAGCGTGCTGAACAGGCCGCCTTGCAGGTGGCCGAGCAACTTCATTACGTTGGCGTTTTTTGTGTCGAATTTTTTATTCTGCCGGGCAACGAGCTGGTGGTGAACGAAATGGCACCACGCCCGCATAACTCCGGGCATTACACCCTGGATGCTTGTAGTGTTGACCAATTTGAACAGCAGGTACGCACCCTGACGGGCTTGCCGCTGGCACCAGTAACGCAACATAGCCCGGTAGTCATGCTGAATATACTGGGCGATCTCTGGTTCGATGCCACGGGTCAGTTACGCGAACCGGACTGGCCTGGCGTGTTGAGTTTGCCCGGCGTCAAACTGCATTTATACGGCAAGAGCGAGCCGCGCCGCGGGCGTAAAATGGGGCATATCAACTGTATTGCCCCGACACTGGATCAAGCCCAGGCACGGTCACGGCAGGTAGCCGCAGTGCTGGGGCTGGCACTATGAAGGCAGCGCCGAGGGCACAAGCCTCGATCGTCAAGCCCGATGCCGCTGGACTGGAGCAGGCGGTGCAGCGCCTGTTGCAAGACAAACTGGTAGCCTTTCCTACCGAAACCGTCTATGGTCTGGGTGCCAATGCCAGCAGTGCCAGTGCAGTTAAAAAAATTTTTGCGGCCAAAGGCCGCCCCGCCGATCATCCCGTGATTGTCCATGTTGCCGCTGCCCATGCGCTGGACGATTGGGCGATCCATATTCCACCTGAAGCCCGACGTCTGGCCGAGGCTTTCTGGCCTGGACCTTTGACCCTGGTACTGCAACGCGCTGCCCATGTGCCTGATGAAGTCACTGGCGGCCAGAATACGGTAGGTCTGCGTTGTCCGGCGCATCCGGTAGCCCAGGCATTGCTGCATGCCTGGGCTGCGACAGCACCGCAACGGCCTTGCGGTCTGGCCGCACCTTCGGCCAATCCCTACGGCCGCATCAGCCCGACCACAGCGGCTCATGTCGCGGCCGACTTTATTGACACTGACTTGCTGATTCTGGATGGTGGTGAATGTGCAGTCGGCATTGAATCGACCATTATTGACTATTCTCGCGGCCAGCCGGTACTGCTCAGACCCGGAGCGGTAACACCCGCCATGCTGGCACAGGTCTTGGGTCAGCTACCGGCACTGCCTGATGCGCAGGCGCCACGTGTGTCGGGTGCGCTACCCTCGCACTATGCACCACGCAAGCCCTTGCGCCTGGTCAGCGCGCAAGAAATTGCACAGGCTTCTGCCGAGGTAGCGGCGCAGACCGCGTTGTTGGCCTTTAGTACCGCAGCGATACCGGCTTTTGCCTGGTATCGCTGCGCATCGTCACAGGCTGCGGAGTATGCCCGACAGTTGTACGCCGGTCTACGCGAGATGGATGCTTCATCAGCCAGCCAATTATGGGTGGAGTATCCACCCACTAGCGCTGAGTGGTCTGCCATCATTGATCGTCTAAAGCGCGCGGCTTACCAGACCCCGAGTTAGTTGCTGCGGCGCGAAAAGAAAAACTTCATCAACAGTATTGACAGGCTCAACAGAAGTGTCAGTATATTGGCAATAATGATCGGCCAGGACTGAATCATCCAGCCATAGACCAGCCACAAAGTGACGCCGCTGGTAAAGATCGCATACATACCGAGCGAGATGCCGCCTGTCTCTCGTGTTTTCCAGGTAAGCCAGACCTGCGGTACAAAGGCCAGGGTGGTGAATACAGCGGCTATATAGCCAATAAGTTCAATGATCTTCAGGGTCATGGAGACGAAGTATGAACCAAACCGGACGTTTGTTGTTGGCTGTTCTGGCTCTAGCGGGTCTCAATGGTTGTGCCACGGTGTCACGCGAATCCTCGCAGCATGTCAATATTGTGATGCAAGACCAGCAGGGTATCCCAATCTATGGAGCGCGATGTCGGGTCGAGCATAGTGGCGGAATTCTGGTAGGCAACAGCCCGATGATGCGGGTTCCGGTCAGTCGGTCGGGTAGCCCTCTGGTCGTGGAATGCGTTAAACCCGGTGCAGGATTGGCGCGCTCATTGGCTCATTCAAAATCGTCTGGCAATCAATTGATGATGCTTATACAACCGCTGGCAGGTACGGCTATCGATCACATGTCTGGCCGAATTTATGATTACCCGGCAACCATTACCCTGGTGCTGGGGCAAGAAGTGGTTTGGGATGCCCGAAAAACAGAGCCAGTCAGCGTTAGTCAATTGACGTCGGAGCGCTTATCACTGGAGTCAAACCGTGTGCCAACCGAGCCTTGATGCTCAGCGCTTTCTGTTTTGCCAGCTATCAGGCGTCTGAGAATAGCTTTCAGTTCCATAGTTTCCTCGGTACTAAATTGCTGAAGCACACGCGCTTCTGTCTGATGATGAAGCTGCAATAAATGCTGCACCAATTCCTTACCGTGTTTAGTGGTATGGAGTGTCGTATGGCGTTTGTCGATTTTTCCGGGCAGGCGCTGTACCCATCCGGCCTTGGTCATGCGATCGATAATCTTGCTGACCGTGGGTTGCTTCGCCATGACGCTGTCGGCCAACTGGCCAATGGTCAAACCGTCACCCTCCGATAAGGTTGCCATAATGCGCCATTCAGTGCTACTCATGCCGTGCTTTTCTATTGTGGTCATGAATGGCAGACTCAGATTGTAGGCGGCCCGCGTCAGCAAGGACGACAGGGCATCATCGACAAAGCGCAAGGGACGGCGACCCATAAGTAAGAATAGTGTATCGTAAGCTTCATGAAGTTAGGCAAAAAAAAGGCGGTGCAACATGGTGCAAATTCACGAAACAGCGGTACTGGGAGGGGGCTGTTTCTGGTGCCTGGAAGCGGTGTATCAGGAAGTGGACGGAGTGTTCAGCGTTGAATCGGGCTATAGTGGCGGACATGTGCCAGACCCCAGTTATGAACAGGTGTGCAGCAAGACAACCGGGCACGCCGAAGTCGTGCGCATCAAGTTCAACCCGGCACGTCTCTCATACCGTGAAATACTGGAAATATTTTTTGTCATTCACGACCCGACGACTTTGAATCGTCAAGGCAATGATATTGGGCCACAATACCGCTCGGTCATATTTTGTCAAAGTCCCGAGCAGGAGCGCACCGCCAGGGCGGTGGTGGCCGAACTCCAGCGCCAGGGTATTGCACCCGTGGTGACTGAAATAGCGCCGGCGACCAGCTTTTATCGCGCCGAAGAAGAACACCAAAATTACTACCGGCTGCATCCGAACCAGGGCTATTGTGCCTTTGTGGTGGCACCCAAACTTGAGAAATTTCGTCGCACTTTTGAGCAAAAAATCCACTCAGGATCCCAGCCCTAGCGGCCTAAAAAAGTGTGAATTAATACTCACTTATCGTACAATATTTGCCTAGCTTAGACGATTCACCCAGTGCTGTATCTAATAAGGAATCCGTCATGATCCAGACGCTTCGCTATGCCATCAACCCATCACATCTTCCATTTGTCAGCCTGTTGGTATTGGGGCTGTTGGCAGGTTGCGGGGGTGGGGCTCCTGGAGCTGGCGGTGGCGGTACTCCAGGCACTCCAGGAACAGCACCGGCAGCACCGAATGTCAGCCTTGCCTTCGCGATTAAACAATCCCAACTGACTTGGCCAGCGGTCAGTGGCGCAACACACTATCGCATCTGGGAAAGTCCTAACGACTCTACGGCCTTTACTCAGGTGGGTGGCGACCAGACCAGTACCAGCACTACCCGCCCCTTGGCCCTGCACCTGCAACTCAATGCCCGCTACCGGGTGCAGGCCTGTAACACTTCGGGGTGTACCAACTCAGCCACCGTCACGGTGGCAAGCCAGCTGACACCTACCAATTTGCGGTTGGCAGTGGGCTATGTCAAAGCGTCGAATACCGCGGCAGATGATGGGTTTGGCACTTCCGTGGCGCTTAGCGGTGATGGTAATACGCTGGCAGTGGGGGCACCGGGTGAGGATGGCAGTGCCAGTGATAGTGGTGCGGTCTATGTTTTTACCCGCAGTGGCGGCAGCTGGAGTCAGCCGGGTTCCCCAATCAAGGCTACTAGCCCTGCTGCGAACGATCGATTTGGCAGCGCAGTAGCGCTTAGCAATGATGGCAATACATTGGCTGTCGGCGCACCAGGTAGAAACGTTGATGCAGGCTCGGCCTATGTTTTTGTTCGCAGTGGTACAAGCTGGACCGAGGAAGACAATTTGACGGCCTCGAATGCCGGGGCAGGTGACGAGTTCGGTGCCTCGGTCGCACTTAGTAATGATGGCAATACGCTGGCGGTAGGGGCACCTTTCGAGGATAGCAGTGTCACCGGAATTAATCAGCCGAGTAATGAGCTCGCGAGCAATAGTGGAGCGGCGTATGTTTTTGTACGTAGCGTCGCTAGCTGGAGTCAGGAGGCCTTTGTCAAGGCCTCGAATACCGGCGCGCAAGATAATTTTGGTAGGGCAGTGGCGCTGAGTAATGATGGTAATACTTTGGCGGTGGGGGCACCGGGTGAGGATGACACTGCTCCTGGTAGTGGCGCTGCGTATGTTTTTGTACGTAGCGTCGCTACCTGGGATCAGGAGGCCTTTGTCAAGGCCTCAAATCCTGACGCTCAGGATGCATTTGGCCATTCACTCGCGCTAAGTGGCGATGGCAGTACTCTGGCAGTCGGTGCGTATCGAGAGGCCAGTAATGCTACTGTCATTGGTGGTGATCAGTCCAACAATTCTGCCCCTGATAGTGGTGCGGTCTATGTTTTCTTGCGTAGTGGCACTACCTGGAACCAGCAAGCCTATGTTAAAGCCTCTAACACTCAAGCAGATGATCAGTTTGGCTGGGCATTGGCGCTAAGTTCCGATGGCAATACCCTAGTGGTCGGAGCGCGCTATGAGGATAGCAATGCCACTGGCGTTGGCGGTGACCAGACCAATAACACTCCTACTAATAGTGGAGCTGCGTACGCCTTTGTGCGTAGTGGTGGTACCTGGGCCCAGCGTTCCTATGTCAAGGCCTCTAATACTGGATCTGGGGATCAGTTTGCCTGGTCGCTGGCACTGAGTGCCGACGGTAATACTCTGGCGGTCGGAGCCAACAACGAGGACAGCAATGCTACCGGTGTAGGAGGTAACCCGGATGATGACAGTGTTTCTAATAGTGGAGCAGCTTATCTGTACTAAGTGCCACTGTCTAGACTGGCTGTATCAGCTCGCAAGGGTTGGACATATTTGAGGTAGCTTATTCAGCAGTCAGCCAGTTCAACAGTTGCCCGACTGCCACCAGCCCGACGGTGGCAGTGACATGCATAGCTGAACCGTAGCCGGCGCAGCTTAGCGCCGTACCCGGCATGCAGTCCATGGGTGGCGCGCCTCGAGGTTCGTCTACATAGACCGCGTTAATGCCCATTTTTTTGGCACGGGCCTGACCACTGGGAAAACCATAATCCTTACGCAGTCGTGCACGTACCTTGGACAACAGCGGGTCATTGTGAGTCAGCGACAAATCGCCCAATCTGACCCGGCTGGCGTCGGTTTTTCCGCCGGCAGCGCCACACATGACCAGGCGCAAGCCCTGGTTGCGGCAATAAGCCGCCAGTGCTGCTTTGGTACGTACCTCGTCAATCGCGTCTAGCACTGCTGACGTGGTATCAAGCAGGCTCGCCATGTTATTTGCGTTCAAAAAATCTTCGACACATTCCAACTGGCAGTGTGGGTTAATGAGGCGCAAGCGCTCGGCCAGTGCCACGACTTTAGCCTGCCCCAGTGTTGAGGTCAGGGCTTGCGCCTGGCGGTTCAGGTTCGATTCGGCGACCTGGTCCAGGTCTACCAGCCGCACTCGTCCCAGCCCGGAGCGTACCAGGGCTTCGGCGGCCCATGAACCAACACCGCCCAGCCCGACCACTGTAACGTGGGCTTGTTGCAGACGCGCCAGCGCATTGGCTCCATATAAGCGGTTGATACCGCCGAAGGCGCGCGCATTATTTAATTCTGAAAAAATAGTCATAATGTGAATGCTAGCCCTTTTTTATGTGGTTTTGCGTCGATATTTTGATCTTGATCTTGCCACGGTTTGACGGACACCTTAATCTATTAAGACTAGGAGTCCATCATGTCAAAAGCCAGAGCCCGTACCCAGCTGAGTTTCGTCAGCAGATTGTTGAATTGGCAGCAACCAGAAAGACACCCAAGGAATTGTCGGACGAGTTCGGAGTTTCCGTCCAGACCGTTGTTAACTGGGTCGGCGCTTCCAAGGCCGGCGTGACTATTGGTGCCAAAGGGAAGCAGTCATCGCGAAGCGCCGAGCAGGAAGAGATTGCCCGATTGCGCCGCGAGCTTAAACGAGTCCAGATGTAGCGCGACATCTTGGCGAAGGCTACGGCCTGGTTCGCGGGAAACAACGACAAGACATCCACTCCGTCTACGAAGTCGTGAACGCGAATCAGGCTAAATTTTCGGTGCGCACGATGTGCCAAGTTCTGGATGTTTCGACCAGCGGATTTTATGACTGGTCCAGCCGTGCGCCCAGTGCGCGCAGCATCGCCAAAGCTGTGCTGACTGAGCGTGTGGAGCAGATTCACAAAGAATCGCATTACACATACGGTAGACCCCGCATCAAGGCGGAACTGGCCGCGCAAGGTCTTGGGGTCGGAAACGACAGAATCGCACATTTGATGAAATCGCTGGGTATCCGCGGACTGAGCAAACGTAAGAGCTTTACTGCCACCACCACCAGAGCGCCAGAAAATCCAAGGGTTCCGGATCTGGTGAACAGGGACTTCGTTGCCGAGGGGCCCAACCAATTGTGGGTGGCCGACATGACTTACGTGCCGACATGGGCGGGATTCATTTACTTGGCCATCGTGCTGGATGTGTGGAGCCGCCGGGTCGTTGGTTGGTCGATTGGCGAGCTCATGCGTGCCGAATTGGTCTTGGCTGCGCTGAACATGGCTTTGGAGCAGCGCTGTCCACAAAACGTCATCATCACAGCGACCAGAGGCGGGGTACAGTACCAGCGCGAC
>DHLX01000036.1:0-839 GCA_002405475.1 Burkholderiales bacterium UBA4657
TAGTCCGGGAGAACTGGACTGTTCTACGCCTTTCCCTGGCTGCGCCGGCTACGGGGCTTGGCGCTCACCAGGGGGTCAGTGCGTTTGTTTGGCCTGCCACACGGTGTGGAGGCAGGGTGGAAAGAGAGCCCGCGCAGGGGCGCGGGTTTGGGTGGCGGAAGTAGAGCCATCTATCAAGTTTTATGAAGAGTATTAGCTAATCTGTATCGAATTCTTTTTTTAGAGCATCAGATGCGAACGCAAATATCCGTTGCCCACGTTTTGTAGAATCATTTTTTGTCAATTGATACGCGTGTTTATAAAAATTTGTAGATTCTTCACGTGATTTTTTAAGTTCATGCCTTTCGTAGTTACGAAATAAACAGCCATCCGGGTCATAGTACAACGCTAGAATCACAGCAGCTTCGTAGTTTCCACGATCAGATGAATATTTGAGAATAGGTATCAGCTTATCAATATCATGATCTGAAAATTCAGATGCTAAACGATAAACAAAATCAGCAAAGATAAATTCTAATTCGGTGGAATAATCCATTTGTACCATCAGTAGCCTCCAACTGTAGGCCCTGGGCCTTTTTGTCCCGATTTCTCTGCTGCTTCGCACTGGCTGGAAGTATCAAATCCTGGAACGTATCCTGGACCATTCATTTCTACGCATCCTCCGATTTGATATCGAACAATTAAGCCGCCGCCACCGGTAACATTTCTTACGCCGCAACTATACGTACATTTCTAACAGTATTTGCATTGTTGGTTTAAATAACTGCCTGGAGCTTCACGCTTGATCAATTTGCAAGAAGGTAAATCCCCCCCCATCCCGCTGTTCCCGCTCTCTTGAC
>DHLX01000036.1:1106-4021 GCA_002405475.1 Burkholderiales bacterium UBA4657
TTTTTGTAAGCCTTCGGGGTCAGTATAACTGAGTGGATTCCCCTCGACATAGCTGTAAAACGACAAACTTCCTCCCGCCAGACCTATCGGGTCTTCACTCAAGAAGCGTTTGAGCACGGGGTCGTAGTATCTGGCTCGGTAGTAGTACAGGCCATTGTTGTCGTTTTCCCGGGCGGTGTATTGCACGCTATCACCTTCGGGGTTGCCGGTGCTTTGGGTTTGTCCATACGGGCTGTAGCTTTGAACAGCGTGATCCGCGCAGCCACCAAGCGACGAAAGGTGTTTCCCACCGATGACTCGGCTCGGAAAGTGGTGTATCTTGCCATTGAGCAAGCCAGTCGAAAGTGGACTATGCCGATACAAAATTGGAAAATGGGCTTGAACAGATTTGTTCTGGAATTCGGTGAACAGGTGACCATTCACCAACCTTGATTCCGAAGAACTTACACAGAATTTTTTACCGGCTCAATAAAGTCGTACCAATAACTATGCAAAGCTGTCTCAGCGCCTAATTCATCTCCAATTTCCAATTCAGCAACTACTTGAAGATAATGTTTCACTGCCAATTTTTCTTGCAATGTGAGCACATTAAATTGTTCAAACCTTATCTGCACTGAACTAGGCTCAAAATTTTTGGTTGGTTTGTGCAGTGTCAAACCAATATTAAGAGCTAGAACGAAAGATTTTTCTTCGAAAATATTTTCTAAAGCAGCTATTAGAAATGCTGGCAAGTAATAACGAAACGCAACAGGTGACAAAAAGCAAAGAATAGCAATTTCATCGCCTGTGTACTGTTTCATCCTTTCACGGGTGATTTGCCTCCAATCATTAAATTGATTGAAGAAATTTCTTATATGGTCATACTCAGAATCTAAGGGGAATGATTTTGTTAAAAATAATTCCCCAATTACTGGCTTTTGAGACATTGAAAAGGTATGTTCAATCTCGGTTATATTTTTTTTAAACATTTCATTACTGCGCAAATTATTAGTCACAACAGGCATTAGTTGTACATTGTTTGCAGTACTGTGTTTTTTTGTCTTTAACTGCTTGCTTGTGACCTTCATTACCACCCCCATAACAGCGATTATTGATGTGTTCGCGAGATGATATACACTGAGAAATAAAGGAGCATGTACTCGAAAGTGTAGGTGTTTTGCAAAAATAATCTACGTTGTTTTGTAGTTTACGATGCAATTCTGGATCACACGAACCAGTGTTACTACCTCCGTCCCGCTGTTCCCGCTCTCTTGACCGCCCACCATCTCGTGATCTTCCAAATTCACCCCCATTATCTGCATCTTGCGAAGTACCGTTTCTCGGACCCGGAATAACGGGTATAGCAGGCCGGGGCATTGTTTTTTGTAAGCCTTCGGGGTCAGTATAACTGAGCGGATTCCCCTCGATATAGGCATACGTATTGATGCCACCCTCCAGCCCAATCGGATTCCAGGTGAGAAACCGCCCTATCTCGGGATCGTAGTAACGATGCAGATTGTAGTGCAGCCCCATATCCGTGTCTTCATATTGCCTCAGATAGTCTAGGGGGGGGGCTGGTCATCGTGGGCTTGTTTGCCGTGGCTTGCGGTATGGTGAGGGTTGCTTTACCAAACACGTCATAGCTCGCCGCCCACATGGTGTTGCCCTCCTTGTCGTTCGCGTGCCCTCGAGGTTTGGACATTCCATTACCGCAAATTGATGGGCAGCGCAATCTCCAAATACTACTAAAAATTAGTTCAACCTTGCTCCCTTTAATTTGTAGAAGTTTGAATCAAATGGCGAACTCGATTCAAATCATATGATGTTTTAAGTTTAAATATCGAAGCTATTATTTCGATCCAGTGGCCTTTATCTTCGATTACATGGTAATTCGCCCCATAAGGAACAGCGGCTGCAAAACTGTAGCCAACGACAAGCCCATCCCTAGAAATTTTTGCAAAAGCGTTCGCTATTTCATCCATAGAAGCCTGAGTTTTATCAATACCTTCCGGGATAAATTCGCTTGAACTATACATAGCTATGCATAGTGCAATTGCATCGTCATATTGAATACCGTTTTTGAAACTCCCACTTAAGAACGCATAAAGTCCCATTTTTTTATCTTCCAAGAGCTTGATTGATTTCACGAATTCTTTTTATGACCTTGTTTATTTCATTAGGTATTAAATCATTAATCTCTTTACCGAGACCGTGGGGGTTTGGAGCTCTACCCTGTGATAATTCCCGCGCAGCTTGTCTGCGTCCATTATCTAACTGGATTCTCAGCTCTTTTTCTACCTGCTTCAAATGATCTAATTCACGCTGTAAAGCCTCTCTTTGCGCAGGAGTCAATGAAGGCGGGCAAAATTCCTCGTTTTTGGATTTGGGTTTCAAAAGTTTACTCAGATTCGAAGCCACTCGAGCTACTGGGATAAAAATGCATTCAATGCACACTGGTTCTAAACCTGGCTCCCGTTCTGTGCCGTGTGGAGACAACCCCTCCGGATCCACAAACTGTACCGGATTCCCATTGACATAGGCATAAAACGACAAACTTCCCCCCGCCAGACCTATCGGGTCTTCACTCAAGAAGCGTTTGAGTACGGGGTCGTAGTATCGGGCTCGGTAGTAGTACAGGCCATTGTTGTCGTTTTCTCTACCCGTGTATTGCACGCTGTCGCCTTCGGTGTTGCCGGTGCTTTGGGTTTGTCCATACGGGCTGTAGCTGTAACCAGCCAAGATACTTTGATTGTCCTGGGTTTGGGCAATGACGCTGCCTAAGGCATCGGTCAGGTAAGTGCGAGCTTGGGTGGTGTTGGTCGCATTGAGGGTGGTGACTCGTGCCAGCATTTCATCGAGGTTGAGGCCAGTCATGAGGCTGGTGCTGCTCTGTTGCGGGCGTATTTCTCCCGCGGCTTGCAGGCCATCATAGACGT
>DHLX01000036.1:4098-98855 GCA_002405475.1 Burkholderiales bacterium UBA4657
ATAGACGTAGTGGGTGGTCTCGGGTGGGAAGCCGGGTTGGGTGATCTGGCGTTGTACGCGTCTTCCTAGCAGGTCGTACTGGTAGGTGGCGGTGTGTTCAGGGGTGCTGACTTGGGTCAGGCGTTGTTGGCTGTCCCAGGCGAGCCAGGCCCCGAGTCGGCGCGGATGTGGCTCGCCGTGTCGGTGAACAGGACGGTTCCACGCCCTGCCCTGGCTGCGCCGGCTACGGGGCATGGCGCTCACCACGGGGTCAGTGCTTTTGTTTGGCCTGCCCCACGGAGTGGAGGCAGGGTGGAGGGCTTTACCGCTCTGTGCGTAATGGCGTGTTTTGTACACGGGTATGCTGGAGCACAGGCTGGGTGTTTTCGACAATTTCACGCGTTGAGTTATGGTGCTGCTTGGCAAGGCGATCTTTGACTTCCCATAGCTCTTGCAATATCGGATCTACTAGGCTTGATGTTGGTAGCGGTGCATTCATGGTGACTCCAATAACTCTTCAGGCGTGGCAATAACAAGATCGCAATATCCTAATTCTCTGAGCACGGCCTCAATTCTACGCCGCGCCCAGACGTTAGCAATATGCCGAAAGTTCCAACTAACAATAATTTCCAGGCGATACCACGCGGCATAAGCAATATGAACAGCATCTTGCGCAGCTTTAGCAGGTACAGCTTGCTGCGCAATTAAACTATCGGCCAAAGCGATAATCTCTTCTTGGGGCGTCAGTAATGCCAAGTCTTTGATGAGATTTTGCCGATATTGTACTGCCGACGGGTCACCTTGACTGCATTCAACCTCAACCAAGGGGGATATGTATAAATCGAACTGTTCACGAGACTCCCAGAAACGTTGGGTCGCTACCTGACGTCCAGCTATCTCAGTATTATTGGCCAAACGAGCAGTTAGGTAACTGATCACGGAAGTTTCTACATAAAGGCTTGGTTTCATCGTGGCAATATAGCATGCAGGTTGACGAATAAAATCCCTTAGGGGAGAGAATATCGGACGTTGCCTCTTTGAGTAGTCTGTACTCTAACATTGATGTAATCACCGGCCTGAATATTCTCAAAGCGTCGCGGATCTTGTAAGGTCATCAGCTGGCCGCGTGATGTCTCAATGACAATTCTCGTATAGCCTTGAGAGTACCGGGCTGGAATCCATCATCTCATCGAGATTCACTCTTGCCCTAAGAGTCGCTCAAGTATCGGAGCATAGCTCTCAAGTTTGGCCACTTCTAGTGGGGTCTGGCCGACATCATTTTTCCGGTGTATATCTGCACCATGCTCAATCAGAGCACTAGCCGCATCTGTCTGCCGAGAGATGATGGCCGCATGTAGTGGCGTATTTCCCTTGTCATCCACTGAGTCAACGCTTGCACCTGCATTGATCAAGACGGTAATACCAGCCCGGTCACCAAGTTTCGCCATCCAATGGAGGGGTGACTCTCCACGTTCCCCACGGCTGTCAATATTTACGTTCATCACATCGTGGAAACCCGCATAAAGCGCAAAATCGGAAAGCACTTCAGATAGGGTTAACATAGACAACTCCATTCTTGAAAACACTCAAGTTTACTTGCCAGGCATAAAAGGCGGGCTACCTCCCTCCCGACACCACATTTGCCCATGATGCTGAGTGGCGTCCGATTTAGTGGACAGGCAAGTCATCGAATTATGCTGCTGATGGTAAGGCACTACGTTGTAATAATTCTTGCGCCAGTTGCTCAATTTTTGTGCTGCCCGATAATACTGATAGGCCTTGCACAAATTGTCTTCGATTCTGTGCAGCCAGACTGTCGCCGCGCTGAATTTCAAGCAGGACGTAGTCCGAGATAAAACATTGTCCATGACGTTCGCGTTCCGCCCACCACTGGCGACTTATTTCTTGCTGTGCCAGCACAATCACATCTCGCCCAGGGCGGCTGGTGAGGTAAGAAATAACCGAGGTTTCTACGTAGATTTTGCTAGGCATGCGGGTATGCTAGCAAAAAACAGCGTAGCTAAACTGGTCTCT
The DNA here is from genome assembly GCA_002405475.1 of Burkholderiales bacterium UBA4657. GTDB lineage: Bacteria > Pseudomonadota > Gammaproteobacteria > Burkholderiales > Burkholderiaceae_E > UBA4657. The sequence continues at coordinate 6,112 of DHLX01000036.1, forward strand.
CATTTTAAAAAATCAAAAAGCACAGCAATTAAAAAAAGAATTACAGGCAATATAAAAAAACCTAACCCGATTAAAATGATCCAGGCATCTGATTTTTTAATCGGGTATTTGTTTGTTGATTGACTTAACGATTGCTTTTTTTGATTCTGCAATGTTTTTGCAATAATTTTCTTCGCGATGTGATATTGCTCATCTTGAATTACGTACAAACGTAAAACATTGGGAACAAAAAAACCACCTAAAGATTTGGTCTTTTGACCTTCCAAAAAAACGTTTATACCTCTGTTTTGTAAAGCCGTAACGAGTTCATTCGCCTCTTGTTCTGAATCGGGTTCAAAAATAAATTTCATCATCACCCTTGCAAATAGCAACCGACAGGCATTTACTTTGCACTCTCACTTCCCAGTCAAATGCTCCACCAGCAACCTGGCGCTGACTGGCAGCGCCTCAAAGTCACGCGCTACCAGCACAATACGACGGTGTGCCCAGTCATCGCTTAGTGGTATTGCTGTCAGTGCTCCGACCCCCTTCAGAAATTCAAATGCACGCAGGGGTATGACCCCAATGCCGAGGCCATTTTGTATCATGCGGCATACCGCATCGAGACTGGTTACCTGGATACCCAGCTTCAATGGTTTGCCAGCCTGGGCTGCAGCTCGGCGTAAAGACTCGACCACGGCACTGTCCGATGGTAGCCCAACCTGGTCGTCGTCTAGAGTGTCTTGAAATGCTACCCGCTCGCAGCCAGCTAACCGATGACCCTGCGGGACGATAACCGCCAATTGATCATCGCGGTAGTGCCTGCTTTGCAGGCCGCGCAGGTCGCCCAGATCGGCGCAGATTCCGATGTCGGTAGCACCTTCTTCAAGCGCTTTCAGAATGGCGTGACTGAGGTGTTCTTGCAGGTCAATTTTGATTTGCTGGTGCTGTTCTAAAAATGAGCCCAGGTCTTCAGGTAAAAATTGCACTATGGCCGAGATATTGGCATAGACCCTGATATGACCACGAACACCTGCGGCGTATTCGCTCAGCTCGCCCTGCATTTTTTCCAGGCTGTGCAAGACCGAGCGCGCATGGTGTTGCAGGCTTTCCCCAGCCGGGGTCAGGCTCACTCCCTTAGAATGGCGGTAAAACAGTGCGGCACCAAGCATTTCCTCCAGATCGGCAATGCGTTTGCTGATCGCTGAGGCCGCAATATACTCACGCTCTGCCGCGCGACCAATACTGCCTGTTTCACATACCGCGATAAACAGTTGCAAGGACACAAGATCGAGGCGGCGTACAAAGCTACGTTCATGCGGGGTCATGGCACTGTCTGTCGGGGTCGATATTCATTTGCGTATCTCTTTGTTTTGTTGATACAAGGGCATGACACGCTGGGCGTATTGTGTCAGATCATTGATGCGCGTTGCATAAGACGGATGTGTGGACAAAAACTGTGGCGGTCCACCATTGCCAGCGCGCTGCATTTTTTGCCAGATGCTGACAGCGGCGCGTGGATCGTAACCTGCTCGCGCCATGAGTTCAATGCCTATGCGATCAGCTTCAGTTTCCATTTCCCGGCTATTAGGCAAGCCAACTAGCAATTGGTAGCCTTGGCTCGCAGTGCGTGTGTCAGTACCAGTGGCTGCCCCGAGTATGGAAATAAGCAGATTGGCACCTACTTCTTTCGAAATACGTTCACGCGCATGTTCGCGCAGGGCATGGGAAATTTCATGCCCCATGACAGCCGCCAGTTCGTCATCGGTGAGTTGCAGACGTTCTATCAGACCAGTGAAAACCGCTATTTTTCCTCCAGGCATACACCATGCATTCAACTGGTCTGAGGTAATGACGTTCGCTTCCCAGGACCAACGCGAAGCATCGGCACGAAATACTGCGGTATGTGGAATCATGCGCTGCATGATCTCGCGTACCCGCTGTACCTGTTCCGGGTTACGGTTGAGCTGACCCTTTTTATTGGCTTCGTTCAATGTCGTGCGGTATTGGTCCAGTGCCATGCCATCGACCTGGCGCTGTGACACCAGCATATTTTGCTCTCGGTCAACACCGACAACACCCGGTTGAGTGGTTTTTACGGTCTGACACGAAGCCAGCGCCAGCAGGGCCAGCGTTGCTGCTACCAGTCTTTTTCCCAGTTGCACTAGCGTAAAACCAGTCACTCGTCTTTCTCCTGTATCGTTGTGGCGTCATATCGACGCAATATCAGGACTACGCCAGCACCGAGCATGGCTACCATGGCTGAACCCAGAAAAGCCGCAGCAGGCGAAACCCGCTCCCACCATTGTGCTGCCACGAGCCCGCCCAGCGACCCGCCCAAACCATAGCCTACTGCAACATAAAGCGCCTGACCACGGGCAGTCAAACCGGATCCGAACCAGCGTTGTAACAGTGCCATGCTGGCGCTATGATGCATACCAAAAGTCACTGCGTGCATCAGCTGTGCCAGTACCAACAGTATGAGCGAGTGAGCCCCAAACCCAATCATGAAAAATCGTACGGCACAAATCAAGAAGCTGCAAAGTAACAAGGTGTTAAGTGCGTAACGGGTCAATACCTGGGCCTGATAAAAGAAAAAAATGATCTCGGCCAGCACACCCAATGCCCACATCAGGCCTATGAATGAGGGCGAGAAACCTAACCGGGCCAGGTAAAGTGAATAGTAGGCATAGAGTGCCGCATGGGCAAAAATCATTAGAAATACGGTCAAAAAAAACAGCAGTACAGGCGGTTGGCATAGCAGCCGCCCCATTTTTCCGGCCTGGCTGGCTGCCTTATCAATCGTAGGGGTGGGTAAGGTCAGGGTAGCCAGCAACAGCAGGAATAACAGCAGCACACCCAGCGCCGGGTACCAGCGTAGTCCAATCTGATCCAGTAACGCTCCAGCACCCAGCACTGAAACAATAAATCCTATGGAACCCCACAAGCGTAGCCGACCATAGCGCGACAGATCTCCTTTGAGCGAGTGAATGGTGACCGATTCGCCCAGAGGTACCTGAGCCGCAGTACATAAATTAAGCAGTACCAAAATCAGAAACATCAAGGCAAAGCTATTGCCTAACGTCAACATTGCAAACATCGGGATGGCGCACAAGGCGCTGATTTTCAATAACAGGGCGGGCTGGTGGCTACGGTCTGCCAGCCAGCCCCAGCCGTAGGGGCCGACAATCCGCATGGCTTGCAGCAACGACACCAGTATTCCTATTTCCAGTGCTGAAAAGTGCTGATGCTGTAAATACAGTGCCAAATAGGGAGAGTAGGCACCTATAAAGGCGAAATAGCAAAAAAAAAGCGTGGCATAAGGCCAACGTGCCGCCATTGCTCAGCGGCCAGGTAAATGTGCAGGGATGATGGGGGTCGCGACCCTGACCTCGGCATTTTGTGCCCGATGACGCAGGGCGTGATCCATCAATACCAGCGCCAGCATAGCCTCGGCGATGGGAGCGGCACGTATGCCGACACACGGGTCGTGGCGGCCATGTGTTTCCACCATGGCAGGCTGGCCGGTTTTATCTATGGACTGCTTCGGGCTGCGGATGGAACTGGTAGGCTTGATGGCAATCGACACGGTGATGTTCTGGCCGGTGCTGATACCGCCCAGCACTCCACCTGCGTTATTGGTTTTGAAGCCTTCAGCAGTCATCTCATCGCCATGCTCGCTACCTTTATGCGCCACGCTGGCAAAACCGGCACCGATCTCGACCCCCTTGACGGCATTGATCCCCATCATGGCGTAGGCAATATCGGCGTCTAGCTTGTCGAACAGGGGCTCACCCAGCCCTACCGGAATATTTTCAGCGACAACGTTAATACGGGCACCGACCGAATCGCCAGCCTTGCGCAAGGCGTCCATATAGGCTTCGAGTTGCGGCACAATAGCGACATCGGGCGCAAAGAACGGATTGTCGGGGACGTACTGCCAGTCACTAAACGGAATGGCGATTTCACCCAGCGCTGCCATATGGGCGCGGATGACGGTACCGTATTTTTCCTGCAACCATTTTTTGGCTATGGCTGCCGCCCCTACCACCGGCGCTGTCAGACGCGCCGAACTGCGGCCACCACCACGATGGTCGCGAATGCCATATTTATGCCAGTAGGTATAGTCGGCATGGCCGGGACGAAACGATTCGACAATATTGCCGTAGTCCTTGCTGCGCGCGTCTTGGTTGCGTATCAGCAACGCAATCGGGGTTCCAGTGGTTTTACCCTCGAAAACGCCAGACAGAATTTCTACCGTATCCGGCTCCTGGCGCTGGGTGACATGGCGTGAAGTGCCGGGCTTGCGCCGATCGAGTTCGGCCTGAATGTCGGTCTCATTCAGGTTCAGCCCAGGAGGGCAGCCATCGACTACGCAGCCAATAGCAGGACCGTGCGATTCGCCAAACGTGGTGACACAAAACAAATGACCCAGGGTATTGCCGGACATGACAAACTTTCAATAGGAAACTGACAGGTGATATTTTAGCCGGGAGTGACAAGAACCCCCACTAGCGTTACGATGATGACATGAAAAAAGTCTAAAAGGAGATGACAATGAAAGTCAGCGATATTTTGCGTGTTAAGGGCAATACCCTGTTTACCGTAACGCCGGATACGCCGCTGGTCTCAGCCGTTGCCACCATGGCCGAGCATGATATTGGCTCGCTTGTCGTAATGGAATACGGTGAACTGGCGGGTATGCTAACTTTCCGCGAGGTCATTAAACGATTGCATGCCAACGGCGGTGCCGTGGGGGGCACGCATGTCCGCTCGGTCATGGACGATCACCCCATGACCTGTACTCCCGCTACCGAGGTCAATCAAGTACGGCGCATGATGCTGGAAAAACACACTCGTTATCTGCCAGTAATGGATGGAAAAACCTTGATCGGAGTCATTTCTTTTTACGATGTAGCACGCGCGGTATTCGAGGCGCAATCGTTTGAAAACAAAATGCTCAAGGCTTACATACGCGACTGGCCAGTAGAAGAGACCGATAGTCAGGACAATCGGTAGTACTTTACGCTACTTTTTTGATAGGGGCTGCACGCCGATGATGGCTGGTCTACAGTCCGTGTGCATTCACCACTATCGGAGTCTCTGTGAGTTCCCAGACCAGTCAATTTGATCTACTCAAACAGCGCCGCTTCGCGCCTTTGTTCTGGGTGCAGTTTCTGGGAGCCGCCAATGATAATATTTTCAAATATGCGTTTACCTTGCTGGCGACCTATTCTGCTGCGCAATGGGGTGACGTGCCGGCCCACCTCGCCGGTTTTGTGATTGGCGCCCTGTTCATAGCGCCCTATTTGCTGTTTTCTGCGACAAGTGGCCAGCTGGCCGACAAGTTCGATAAAACCTGGCTGACACGCCGGGTCAAGGAAGCCGAAATAATCATCATGCTGGTGGCGGCGATGGGCTTTGTTCTCGCCATACCTGCCCTGCTGTATATCTGTGTTTTTCTCATGGGACTACATTCCACGGTCTTCGGCCCGGTCAAATACGCGTATCTGCCGCAACATCTCAACTCGCACGAACTGACCGGTGGTAACGGATTGGTAGAAATGGGCACATTTGTCGCTATTTTGCTCGGCACCATTACCGGCGGCTTGTTGGTCAATCACCTGGGCAGCGACACCAGGGCGGGGCTGGTTATAGCCGGCACGGTAGTACTAATTGCTGTAATCGGTCGCCTGATGGCGCAGACTATGCCACCCTCTCCCGCTCCTGCCCCGTCATTGCGCATGAACTGGAATCCGGTGTCTGAAACCTGGCACAACCTGCGTCTGGCCAGGCAACAGCCGGCAGTTTTCAACTCTTTGTTGGGTATTTCCTGGTTATGGTTTTTCGGCTCGCTGTTTCTGACCAGCTTCCCGACTTTTGCGCGCGATAACATTGGTGGCAGTCCGGCCCTGTCGACCCTGTTGCTGGCTGTTTTTTCAGCGGGCATTGGTGTCGGCTCGTTGTGGTGCGAACGTTTGTCAGGACGCAAGGTAGAAATTGGGCTAGTGCCTTTTGGCTCTGTCGGCATGACCGTTTTTGCCGTCGATTTATATTTTGCCAGTCGTCATTTTCCTGTTTTGTACGACGCCGGCATCATGGAATTTTTAGCAGCACCAGGCGGGTGGCGTATTGTGCTCGATTTGTTTTTTCTGGCGCTTTTTGCCGGTCTGTATTCGGTACCGCTGTATGCCTTGATTCAGCAACGTGCCGAGAAGCATCATACGGCACGGATTATTGCCGCCAACAATATATTGAACGCCCTGTTTATGATTGCAGCAGCGCTGATGGCGGCTGGGCTATTGTCCCTGGGCTGGAGTATTCCCGAATTATTTTTGGTCACGGGTCTGCTCAATGCTCTGGTCGCACTTTATATTTATCGTCTAGTACCCGAATTTTTATTGCGTTTTCTGGCCTGGATTTTGATCCATACCTTATATCGGGTTCGCGCGATTAACGCCGAACGGCTACCGGAACGAGGTGCTGCGGTTCTGGTGTGCAACCATGTCAGCTTTGTCGATGCGATTGTGATCATGGCCGAAAGCCCGCGCCCGATCCGTTTTGTCATGCATCACACTATTTTCAAAATTCCGGTCATGAACTGGTTTTTCAAACATGCCAAAGCGATTGCCATTGCGCCCGTCAGAGAAGATCCGCAGATGCTTGAACGTGCCAATGAGCGTATTGATCGTGCCTTGCGTCAAGGTGATCTGGTGTGTATTTTTCCTGAAGGCCGAATTACTGATCACGGCGATTTATATCCTTTCAAACAGGGCATCAGAAAAATTATCGAACGCACTCCGGTACCGGTTTATCCTATGGCTTTACGCGGTTTATGGGGCTCATTTTTCTCGCGCTATGGTGGTACTGCCTTCTCGCGCCCTATCGAATCCCGACTGCGACGCGGCCTGCGCTCACAACTCGAATTTGTCGTCGGCGAACCGGTCGAGCCTGAAAGTGTCCAACCTGAAGATTTACAGCAACGCGTGCGACAATTACGCGGCTCACAACGATGAGGAATGGCTTGAAAAACACCAGGAAAAGAACAACAGCAAAAAAAGTCTCTCAGGTCAAAGCCATTAACCTGGCTTTACAGGGGGGCGGCAGTCACGGTGCCTTCACCTGGGGGGTACTTGATGCCTTGCTGGAGGATGGCCGGCTGGAATTTGAGGCAATTACCGGTGCCAGTGCCGGCGCCATGAATGCGGTCGTGCTGGCCGATGGCATGCTCGACAACCCGCGTGACCCCAAGGAGGGTGCACGCCAGGCACTGCATGATTTTTGGCGCGCTGTTAGCCGTAAACCTGGGTTTGCGGGTAATGGCTTGGGGGCAGACCTACCAGCCTGGTTCAAATTTCCCGGACTCAAGGAACTGAACCAAAACTATGCACTGGACAAAAGTCCGGCGTTTTTAATGTTTGACTTGCTGTCACGCGTAGCCTCACCCTATCAGCTCAACCCCCTGAACATCAACCCACTGCGTGATGTACTCAAAGACTGGGTGAATTTCGAGCGGCTGCGGGAACAATGTCCGCTTAAATTATTTGTCTGCGCCACCAACGTCCATACCGGACGCCCCCGTATTTTTGAGGAAAAAGAACTGACCGTCGATATGCTGGTAGCGTCGGCGTCCCTACCTTTTTTCTTTCAGGCTCCAGAAATTGGCAGCGAAGCGTTCTGGGATGGCGGCTATAGCGGTAACCCGCCCTTATTTCCCTTGCATCACTGTACCCAAACCCAGGATTTGCTGCTGGTACAGATCAACCCTCTAATCCGTGATGATCTGCCCACCACCTCAAGCGAAATTATTGACCGTGTCAATGAAATCAGCTTCAACACTGCGTTGATGCTGGAAATGCGCTCGATTGAATTCGTGCAACGACTGTTACGTGAAGAAAAAGTCGATTCAAAGCGCTACAAGGATATCTTTTTCCATATGATTCACGCCGAAGACAAGCTGACAGCTTTTGGTGCCAGCAGTAAATTCAACACTCGTTGGGACTTTCTGATAGAGCTACGGGATATTGGCCGAACCACGGCCCAGTCATGGCTTGAACAACAATATGAGTCGGTCGGACAGCGCGGCAGTATTGATATTGCCCAAACTTTTCTTTAACCCGTATCAACCAACCATCTGCAAGCGCGATTTCATGCGCTCGCAGGCAGCTACCAGCGCTGCGGAAATGCCTGGTTCCCAGGCCGAATGGCCGGCATCGGGTATGACCACATATTCACAGGTAGGCCAGCGTCGTTGCAAGTCATCAGCACTGGTCGTCGGACACACCATATCGTAGCGCCCCTGGATGATGGTACAGGGCAAGGCGGTAATACGCGGTAGTTCACGCAGTAACTCCCCCTCCTCCATAAATCCGGCATGACGCATGTAATGACACTCCAGACGTGCCAGGCCCAAAGCTACCGCGTCGGACTCCATGTGCGCTGCCGATGCGGCCGCCGCCTGAGGCAAAAGGTTAGAGCACATGCCTTCATAATGACCCCAAGCCCGGGCATAGGGTAAGTGTATCCTCGGGTCGGGGTCAAACAAACGTTTGGCATAAGCCTCGAGTAAATCACTACGCTCATGTTCCGGCACCATACTGGAAAATTTGCGCCAAGCCTCGGGAAAAACATGGCGTATACCGTCTATAAACCACTGGACTTCAGCCTTGCGGCACAAAAAAATACCCCGCAGGATAAAACCGAGACAACGCTGCGGGTGCGCCTGACCATAGGCGAGTGCCAGGGTACTACCCCAACTGCCACCAAACACCAGCCAGCGATCTATACCCAAATATTCGCGCAGGGTCTCTATATCTGAGACCAGTCGTTGTGTCGTGTTGTCATGAAATTCGCCCAGTGGCGTCGATCTTCCAGCGCCACGCTGATCAAACAAAACCGCACGATAAAAGTCGGGGTCAAAAAAACGTCGATGTCGAATGCTACAACCGCCGCCCGGCCCTCCATGCAAAAACAGCACCGGTACCCCATAGGGATTACCGCATTGTTCCCAATAAAGATTATGCAGGGTTGAGACCTGCAGGCGCCCAGTCTGATAAGGTTCGATAGCGGGATAAAGTTCAGTTTTATGCGTCACAGCTACATTATGGCCTAGTTCAGAGCCCAATAAAATAATGCCTAAAAAAGGGGATTTTTCATGAAACCGATGTGTGTTTTATTACACGGCGCACAACACGATGCCGGAGTCTGGGCACTGACCCGGCGTTATTTGCACGCTCAGAATTACAAAGTCTGGGCACCCAGCTTACCCGGTCATGGTATGCGTCAAACCTTGCCCGCGCTTACAGATATACGCAGCATGGCTGCCTGTGTGGTGCAGAATATGCCTTTAGAACAGAGCCCAGTGGTATGGATTGGGCACAGCATGGGCAGTCTGATAGCACTGGAGGCCGCGCGTCTTTGCCCAACGCGCACCCATGCACTGGTTTTAGTTGCAACATCCTACCCGATGAAAGTGGCGCCGTCACTGTTGACGCAAGCCGAACACTCTCCGCTATCGGCCATGCAACAGATCAACACCTGGTCATTCCACACCACCAGCCAGCAACGAATTGCCAGTAATTTACGCATGATGCAACGCCAGCCTGCCCGCACTCTGGTGACTGATCTACATGCCTGCAATGAATATACATTAGAAGAAACTGACGCGGAGGCAATAACCTACCCGGTACTGTTCGTTGTCGCCGAGCACGACAAAATGACACGCCCAGCCTCGGCGCGACGTTTAGCCTCGCGTTTTCTGCGACATGAAATCGCTGAAATACCCGACTGTGGTCATCACATTATGTCGGAGCGGCCTCGGGAATGGCAGCAGAATTTAAGACAATTTTTTCAGGCTTTACACAGATAAGCAATTTAGAACTGTCAATGATAAAAACCGCGAATAGTAAAGCTTTTCATCAAAAAATTTAGTAAGGTTACACAAAAAAGTAGCATAAAAATACACATGCCAGCAATGTTGCAGCACAGCAGTCTTGACAACATATGTGTCAGAACTGAATATTCAATTAAGTTTAATTTCACATCAGTATCGGAGCAAATATGAAGCGTAGGAGTTTTGTGGCGGCAGCAGGTGTTGCTCCGTTGTTCGTACCTGCGCACGTGGTACGTGCGCAGACAAATTCCGTGGTTTTACGTTTAGCTAGCAGTTTCCCTCCCAGTCTAGACACTATTTATGCTGGCGCGGTGGATTTCAAAGATGCGCTGGAAAAAATCTCGGACGGCAAAGTTAAAGTTGAGATACTGCCTATTGGTCAACCGGTTAGTCCTTTTGGTGTTTTTGATGCGGTAGGCAGTGGACAAATAGATATTGCTCATAGTGCAGGCTTTTATTTTCTTGACAAAAATATTTCACTCGTTTTTGATACGTCAGTGCCATTTGGACTCAATCAGCGCCAGCAAAATGCCTGGCTACACGATGCGGGTGGTTTAGAGCTTATGCGCGAAGTTCTAGCTCCATTTAACATAATCCATTTTCCTGGTGGAAACACGGGCTGCCAAATGGGCGGCTGGTTTAATAAGGCCATTACTAAAAATGAAGATTTTGATGGTCTTCGGATGCGAATCTCAGGTCTTGGAGGGCGCATTTTGAATAGCCTCGGTGCTAAAACAATGATCGTACCGGCCTCCGAAATCATACAAGCTTTTCGTGACAAGAAAATTGATGCGGCAGAATGGGTCGGACCCTACGATGACGAAAAACTTGGATTACATAAGGCAGCTAAAATTTATTATTATCCTTCCTGGTGGGAAGTCTCATCCAATCTGGCTTTTATGATCAATAAGTCCAAGTGGGATACTTTTAATCCGCATATAAAAGCTTGTATCGAATCAGCAGCCATGCGTGCCAGTACGTTAATGATGGCAAAGTACGACCAGCGTAATGCTCAGGCCTTGTACAGACTTTTATCCAATGGACAGGATATACGTATTTTCCCTGGTAGCCATCTGCTGGCTGCTGAGCGTAGAACACAACTTTTGTTGCGGGAGGAAGCCGCCAAGAGCGCTCAATTCAAAAAAATTCTGGATCGTTGGCTCGATTTCCGAAATCAAGTGGGTGAATGGCACAAAACAGCAGAGCTGGGCATGCAGAACTATCTGGCTTCACGCTTACTCAGATAGCGTTCATCACGACCTCCGCGCTCAGTATTTAAATCATGTGGTATCTCGAGAGATGTGCATCGAAGCACTAGTTCAACGTATTAAACAGTAATAAGCAGTGCATTTGATGCGTTTTTCAACGCATGAGCTTTTCCCTGGTCAGTCAGAATTAGATTGGTGCTAAGACTAGGAAACGTGAGATGTCGGTCAACACAGAAATATCCCAACCACAGGCTATAGGCACAAGTCACCAGAAGCCACCCCCGGGGGGGGGGAGGTAATATATTCGCGGGATTTGTACCCGCTGTTCAGTCAATAGCCTACTTATGCTGGCCAGTTGGTCTAGCGGCTTTTGTATTTACCCTTTTTGATGGAATCACTACTACCTCGATACTAGTGGCAATAATAGCCACCGCAAGTTCGCTCTATTGCTTTCGTTTGGTACGACCACGACTGAGCTTATTTGAAAAAAGCATAAAAATCGACCCATCCTTGAAAAAAATCATTGTTGATGTTCGTGCCACTACCGTAGAAGTCGCGATAGGAACAGCCTTAACAGCCCATGAAATTAAAAAATCCGTAAAGTTATCAGGTGAACAAGAGGCAATTGCTGAAACTGTTTTCTCATCCAGCAAGGAAACATTATCAGCCATTGAAGACGTAAGTCTTAGCGTACAGCATATCGCCTCTAATACTGAAGAAGGGGTACATCGCTCCCGTTCGTCGCTGACGAGCTTGCAGGCCATACAAACCCGTGTTTTAAATTTTGAAGAACAGATAAATTCGTTTAGCAAGACGGTTAGTCAACTGGATGGTCGGTCAAAGCAGGTCAAGGAAATCGTAGAGCTCATCCAGAGTATTGCTCAACAGACCAACTTACTTGCGTTAAATGCCGCGATAGAAGCTGCGCGTGCCGGGACAGCTGGGCGTGGCTTTGCTGTAGTCGCAGCAGAAGTGCGAACGCTAGCAGAAAAAGTCCGGTTGGCAACTGAAGATATTTCGCGGAATGTGGGGGCTACAGTTGAACTGGTTCAATCTACATCAAGCAAAACATCAGAAATTCGTGATGAAATCGGTAGTGTTCGACTTGCAATAGACAATGCTTCAAATGAATGCCAAGGAGTGTTAAATCAGTTGGAGTCGATTAGTGGAAAAACCAATCAGATAGCAGCAGCAGCCGAAGAACTCACGGCATCGAATGAAACTGTCATTGACTCTATTAAACAATCTTACGAAATGAGTCGAGAAATTGGAAAACGATTACGTAGCACTGAAGAAATATCATTAAATTTATTTGGCGTAACCGAGCGTGTGCTTGAGTTGTTTTCAGAAATTGAGGTGGGTGAAGGAGTATTGGAGCGGGTAGTTGGCGTAAGCCGTAAATGGCGCCAGACCATACAGACTGAAATTGAGCGCCTCAACGCACAGGGTCATAATGTGTTTGACGCACAATACAAGCCAATACATGGGACAAACCCGGCGCAATTCATGGTTTCATATCATGCTGCCTTTGAAAACGCGATCAGGCCGTTACTTGACAAAGCCCGCAATGCTATAGGCGCACAAGCTTGCGCATGTATTAACACTGACTGCTATACACCCACCCATAATAGTGAATTTTCTCTGCCGCCCAGCGGTGACCCGGAAATTGATATTAAGCAATGCCGCGATAAACGCATGATGACTGATAACTATGGGCAACGGTCTGCACACTATACAGGTAATGTTTTACTTCAGACTTATGTTCGTGATAACGGTCAGTTAGCGAGCGAGTTGGGCTTGCCGATCAGAATTCATGGTCGCCACTGGGGTGCATTACGTGTTGCAATAGACCCAACAAAATTGAAATAGTATATTCGGCTCACCACAAGAGAGGACCAATCATGAAAGCACATCCTGAGGGACTTCAACTAATCAAGCGAACTGCATCGCCGCAATTGATTCAGGAGCTTCGTACAAGATTTTCTGACAGATTAAGTATCGGACAGGCTGTACGTGATCAGCATGGCAGTGATGAATCACCGTATAAAACTATGGCACCCGACGCAGTGGTTTTTGCACTCAGCACGGCTGAAGTCGCTGAAATAGTCAAACTATGCTCGCAATACAACACCCCAGTCATTGCTTTTGGTGCTGGCTCATCTATTGAGGGGCATATTCTTGCAGTTGAAGGTGGAATTACTATAGATGTATCACGCATGAATGCTGTTTTGTCGGTTAATTCTGATGACTTGACAGCTACCGTTCAAACCGGCGTAACCCGTAAACAGCTAAATAATGAAATCAAGGATACGGGTCTTTTTTTTCCAATAGATCCCGGCGCTGACGCTACTATAGGTGGAATGACGGCCACACGTGCCTCCGGTACCAATGCCGTACGTTATGGCACCATGCGTGAAAATGTACTCGGCCTGACTGTTGTGACTGCTGATGGAAAAGTTATACGTACATCTCGACGTGCAAAAAAATCATCCGCGGGCTATGACTTGACCCGTTTGCTAGTTGGCAGTGAGGGAACGCTGGGTATTATTACTGAAGTAACAGTGCGCCTTTACCCACAACCAGAAGCAGTGTCAGGCGCGGTATGCTCTTTCTCTGATGTTCAGAGTGCAGTAAATACTGTGATCCAAACCATACAACTTGGAGTACCAATTGCGCGCGCCGAATTATTGGATGCCCTAACAGTTAAAGCGGTAAATTTACACAGCAAAACAACATTAAAAGAACAGCCGATGCTATTCCTGGAATTTCATGGATCACCCGCCAGTGTCAATGAGCAGTCACAGACTGTTCAGGATATAGCACGCGAGAATGGTGGACAGGATTTTGAGTGGGCCACGAATCCTGAAGATCGTTCACGGTTGTGGAATGCGCGTCACACAGCGTTTTTTGCATGCCTTCAATTGAAGGCTGGCTCACGAGCATTTACTACTGATGCATGCGTACCGATATCACGTTTAGCAGAGTGCATTAAAGAAACCGTCGAAGATACAGCTAATTCGACATTGCCATGCCCCATCTTCGGTCACGTCGGCGATGGTAATTTCCACTGTGTAATTGTAGCCAATCCAAATGACCCGTTAGAGATGGAAGAAGCTGAACGGCTGAACCAGCGGGTTATGCAACGTGCATTAAATATGGACGGCACCTGCACCGGTGAACATGGCGTTGGCCTGCATAAGATGGGTTTACTAATCGATGAGCATGGTGAAGATGCGGTTGAGTTGATGCGGCGCATCAAATTAGCGTTCGATCCCAAGAATATATTAAACCCTGGAAAGATTATCCGAGTTTAATGTCGAAGATACAGTTTAGCCTTAAGTAGTGCGGAACCCAAAATACTCTGCCAGCGATTCGTTCAATGTCTGGTGAACTGCAGCCGCAGCCCGAGTCACGGCTTCGTGCGGCTGCTGTTGTGCTGCCGCCTCAAGATTAAACAGATTAAATACGGCCGCCAGACGAATTGTGCCTGGATCAACAATCAAAGCCCAGCGTTCGTCATCGGCATCGTACAGGCTCAGCTTAACCCCGGCGACCGCGCGAGGTGCATGCTCTGCCAGCCTGGCCACCCAGCCCTGCGCCAGCATTTTTTCCAGCAAGGCCTCAGACTCGGCCAAACCCAGACGGGTACGTTTGCGTAGTTCACGTAATGACATACTGGCCACCTGACCGTCAGGTACTTCGCGCACCTGGACAAGTTCACGCAATAATTCCAGAGCATCTATAAATACCTCGCCAGAGACGGCACGACGGTTCCAGCGCTCATACTTGAGTACCGCAATAGTCGCTGTCACGGCGGCGCCAAACAGGATGATGAGCCAACTTAAATAGACCCAGAGCAGAAAAATAGGTACGGCAGCAAACGCACCATAAACAGCGGTATAAGTCGGGAACTTGGCAATGAACAGGGCAAACAATCGCTTCGCAATCTCGAATGCAATGCCCGCAATCAAACCACCTGCCAAAGCATCATTCCATCGTACTGGTTTGGCTGGAAGCATGCGATACAGCAGGGCAAAAGCAGCGACAGAGAATATCAGTGGAAAAATATTGAACAACCACTCCAGACTATCCAACCAGCCGTCCGTGCCCTTGCTGGCCTGACTAAACAGAACCGTGGTCAGGGTGATAGAAGCACCAATCATTAACGGCCCGACCGTGATGGCGGCCCAGTAAGTGATGAGTCGTTTGAAAAAAGAGCGTGGGCGACGAACGCGCCAGATAGTATTGAAAGTACGATCAATACTGAAAATCAAGGCCAGCGAAGTCACAAAAAGAAAAACACCACCCACAGCCGAGATACGCGCTGCCTTGCTGGCAAAGATGTTCAGATAATTAAGTACTGCCTTTGAAATTGAATCGGGCATCAAACTTTTAATGAAATATTCCTGCAAGTTGATGCGAAATTGCTCGAACAGCGGGAAAGCGGTAAACAAAGCCAGCGCAACCGTGAGTAATGGCACTACCGCCAGTACCGTGGTAAAGGTCAGGCTGCCAGCAGCATCAAACAGGCGATCCTCGCGCAAACGATTACCGGCAAAGCGCATGGCCGCCCTAAGATCGTCGAGGGTGAACGGAACAGTCAGTTTCATACGCCTATAATAGACGATGATGCAAACTTATTCTTCCGTCCGCCCTGTCCCGACCAGTCTGTTACCCGTGCTGGTACTGTATTACTCTCGTCACGGCGCTACACGTGATCTGGCCGAGTATATTGCCCAAGGTATCAACAGCGTAGCAGGCTGCGAAGCCAGACTGCGTACCGTACCTGCGGTGAGCAGCGTCTGTGAAGCGACCGAACCCGCCATTCCAGCCGATGGCCCTCCCTATGCAGAAGCCAGCGACCTGGAACAGTGCGCCGGTCTGGCTCTGGGCAGCCCGACGCGCTTTGGCAATATGGCTGCAGCGCTCAAACATTTTCTCGATGGCACGACGTCACAATGGCTGTCGGGTGCCCTGTCAGGTAAACCGGCCTGTGTCTTTACCAGCACCGGCTCGCTACACGGCGGACAGGAAACCACCCTGTTGTCAATGATGTTACCGCTTTTGCATCACGGCATGCTGCTGGTCGGTCTGCCCTATAGTGAAACCGGCCTCATGACCACCCGATCTGGTGGTTCACCTTATGGTGTAACCCACCATGCCCTGCCTGATGGCTCACAAATGATTACCGAAGAAGAAAAAATAATGGCTCTGGCCCAGGGTAAACGACTGGCACAACTGGTATTGCAACTGAAAAAATCATGACCAAGACCTCACCCTCACTGATCTGGTATTGGGGCGCGTGCGGCTCGCTCATCGTACTGATGCTGATGCTGACCGCCTGGGAATTGTTTCTGGCACCGCTACGACCAGGTGGGTCCTGGCTGGTACTGAAAGTGCTACCCCTGTGTTTTGCCCTGCCCGGTATATTAAAGCGTCGCCTTTATACTTATCAATGGTCGGTACTGTTGATATGGCTCTATGTGTGTGAAGGTATCGTCCGCGGCATGTCTGACCCGGGTGCGCTATCGCGCGCCCTGGGCTGGCTTGAAACTGCGCTGGCTTTGGTGTTTGCGGTCTGTGTCCTGGCCTATGTTCGGCCTTATAAGCAGGCTTGGCTAGCAGAAAAACGCGCGCGTGCAGCGGCCATTGATGCCCAGTATAAAGATTGAATTGTCCGGAAAAAAAATGAACGCACCCCTGAATACTGTTTTTATTGACGCTCTGATCAGTCTGCTAGGTCGTGACCATGTACTCACCGACGAGACCGACAAGGCCGCTTATCTGACTGACTGGCGCCGACGTTTCAGCGGTCAGGCTCAAGCAGTTGTGCGGCCCGCATCGACACAGCAAGTCGCTGATATTGTTCGGCTTTGCGCCCAGCATCAAGTTCCCGTTGTACCGCAAGGCGGCAATACCGGCTTATGCGGTGGCGCTACGCCCGATGGCAGCGGAAATGCGATTGTGCTGGTGCTGTCGCGCATGAATAAAATTCGCGCCCTTGACACATTGAATAACACCATGACCGTTGAAGCCGGTTGCATTTTGCAAAACGTGCAGGACGAAGCCCGCAAGGCCGGGCGCCTGTTTCCACTATCACTGGCGGCACAAGGTTCTTGCACCATAGGTGGCAATCTCTCGACCAACGCTGGCGGCACCCAGGTCGTACGCTATGGTAATTCGCGCGAGTTGTGCCTGGGGCTGGAAGTCGTGACTGCTGCGGGCGAAATATGGGACGGTCTGCATGGCCTGCGTAAAAATAATACCGGATATGCCTTGCGCGAGCTGTTCATAGGTGCGGAAGGGACCTTGGGGATTATTACCGCAGCCTGCATGAAGCTCTACCCTCTGCCGCAAGCACAAACTACCGCCTTGTGTGCCCTGCCATCAGTAGAAAGTGCACTGGCTTTGCTCGATATGACACAAGCCCACTGTGGCCCCACCCTGACCGGTTTCGAAATGTTCAGCGAAACCTGTCTGCAACTGGTGGAAAAACATTTTCCGCAGCGATCCCCCTTTACTGAACGCCATCCCTATTATGTTTTACTAGAAATCAGCGACAACGAGAGCGAGGCACATGCCGCTACCCTGTTTGAGTCATTAATGGAAAAAGCTTTTGAGGCCGAGCTGATTCATGATGCCGTCATCGCCCAAAGTATTGCCCAAAGCAAAACCTTGTGGGAACTGCGCGAAAATATTTCCGAGGCGCAAGCGCACGAAGGTAAAAATATTAAACACGATATTTCGGTGCCGATTTCCCGCATTGCTGACTTTGTCGCAACAACCGACGCCCTGTTGCAACAGCACTTCCCTGGAGTACGTATGGTCAATTTTGGCCATCTGGGTGATGGCAACTTGCACTACAACGTTAGCCCGGCAGAGGGTGAAGCTGAAACTGAATTTCTGTCCAAGCAGGCAGGCATTTACAAACTGGTGCATGATAGTGTGGTGGCTTTTCATGGCTCCATTTCAGCCGAACATGGCATTGGCCAGCTTAAACGCGAGGAAAATTCCCGCTACAAATCACCCGTAGAAATGCGTTTGATGAATGTCTTGAAACAAGCGCTCGATCCGGGTAATCTGATGAATCCTGGAAAGGTGGTGTAAAAATGAAAGTGTTACTCACCCTGCTCTTGCTCTTCTGTGCTCCAGTATGGTCGGCCCAATATAAATGCCAAATTGGTAACACCATCGAATATCGTGACTCGCCCTGTCCAGCCGGTACAGAACGAGCAATGCAAAACAAGCCACAAATGGACACTAGTCCGGCCAAGCGCGATGAAGCGCTGAAACGACTGGAAGCTGATAAGCAGCGCGCCCAGACCCTGGAAAGAGCCAGGCTCGAAAAAGAGGCGGCAGAACAGAAAAAAGCCAGTGACGCCGAGGCGAGCAAGAAACAGCAGGAAGCAGCTCAGAAAAAAGGTTCTGAAGTCACCCCGGAAGAAGGCGCTAAACAAGGCGCAGCCGGACGAACCTATCAACAGGAAAGATCAAAAGCTCAACCGTTACCGACGCCGAAAAAATGAAAGCTTTCAGTCTTTTTCTTCTGGCTACGCTTTGCACGACAAGCGCTTTGGCTCAATCGCTTGGTTATAAATGCATGGTCGGAAATAAAACCCAGTATCAGGACAGCCCCTGTGCCCCAGGTCAACAGCAAAACACCGTCGCTTTGACTGAAAGCGACGAAAAAAGTCGTACCCGAGCACAAAAGCAGCTCGAAAAAGACCAGAAACGTGCCGATGCCTTTATGGAACGCACACGCCAGGAGCAGAACAAAACGGCTGAACGGCGCCATGAGCTCAGCCTGCAAGAGAAAAAACTGGAAACCGCCAGACTCAGAAAAGAGGCAGCTCAACTAGAGCGCGACGCGCAAACTTCGTCCAAATCTGAAAAGATGAGCAAACCGAAAAAGAAGCGAATTTTCAAGGCTCAGGTTCCTCAGTCCTGAAATTCACTCTGCTCATACAGCTGGTATTCACGTTCAACCAGCTGCAAAGCGTGGTGCAACAGCTCAGGTCCGGCCTGTTTCAGGGCAGCAGCGTCGCTTAATAAACGCCGGAAGGCACGCGCCCCCGGCAAGCCGTTATACAGCCCTAACAGATGCTTGGTAATAGCCCGCAGCGGTGTGGCGTGCAAACGCTGTTCCAGCTCGGCATAGTGCGCCATGGCATCAATGATTGCAGCACGCTGGGGCAAACTGTCTGCACCAAAAAAATCGGCCTCCCACAGCGCCAGCTTGTAAGGGTGGTGGTAAGCCTCACGCCCAATCATCACACCATCCAGCTTTACCAGAGCCTGTTGAATTTGTACGGTTTCTGTCAAGCCGCCGTTCAGAACCATAGTCAAATGCGGGAAGTCCTGCTTCAAGCGGTAAACCAGCTCGTAGCGTAACGGCGGGACTTCACGATTCTGTTTCGGGCTCAGCCCTTTAAGCCAGGCATTACGTGCATGAACCATAAAGACGCGGCAACCCGCTTCACTGACTTGCCCAACAAAATCGCGCACAAATTCATAGCTTTCCTGCTGATCAATACCGATCCGATGCTTCACCGTAACAGGGATCGGTACCGCATCGAGCATGGCGCGCACACAGTCCGCAACCAGTTCTGGCTCGGCCATCAGACAGGCGCCGAATGCGCCACGCTGCACCCGTTCGCTAGGACAGCCACAATTCAGATTGATTTCATCATAGCCCCAGTGCTGCGCCAATCGTGCACACTGTGCCAGATCGTCTGGCTCACTGCCGCCCAGTTGCAGTGCAACCGGATGCTCACGCTCATGGAAACGCAAATGACGCGCAACATCACCGTGCAGCAACGCGCCAGTCGTCACCATTTCAGTGTACAGACGTGCGTGGGGCGATAACAGACGATGAAAAAAACGGCAATGACGATCGGTCCACTCCATCATAGGAGCGACACACAGGCGGTAAATAGTCAAAGCTCAGCCCAGCAAACGATTCAGCTTGGCAGCACAAATCAGGTCATTGACACTAATACCACCGGCTGAGTGCGTATTGAACGCCACCTCACAGCGGTTATAGCTCACCCACAGGTCAGGGTGATGATCTTCCTGATGTGCAATATAGGCCAGTGCGTTTACAAACGCCATGGTTTCATAATAGTCGGCAAAGTGGAACTGGCGCACGATGCTATTGCGTGCGGCCTGGTATTCCCAGCCAGGCAGCACGGCCAGACCATCATTCAAAGCCTGAGAAGTCAGCCCCTGTTCAGTATGGGCACAACGGGTATTTAATAATTGCTCAAATGTCGTCATTGCAGTCTTTCAATGCGTGTCGCAGCGGGTGGGTGTGAATAATAAAATTGGGCGTAAATGGGGTCGGGGGTCAGAGTAGAGGCATTGTCCTCATAAAGCTTTACCAGGGCATTGATCAGATCACGGCCATTGGTCTGCTGCGCGGCAAAGGCATCGGCCTCAAATTCATGCCGGCGCGAAGCCCAACTGCCCAGTGGTGCCAACAAAAAGGTGAATACTGGCAATACGAAAAAAAACAGGATGAGAGCCAAGGCATCGTTCGGCTGGGTTAATGAGGGCAACACGCCCAGGCCGGTGTAGAACCATACCTGGTTCGCCAACCAGCCGAGCAATGCAAAGAAAGCCAGCGTCAGGGCAAACGAGAGTGCCATTCTTTTCCAGATATGCCTGAGCTTGAAATGACCCAGTTCGTGCGCCAGTACCGCCTCGACTTCTTGCGGTAATAGCCGTTCAATCAGGGTGTCGAAAAAAACTATACGCTTGCCCGCACCAAAGCCGGTAAAGTAGGCATTACCATGCGATGAACGCTTGCTGCCATCCATGACAAACACACCGCTGGAGCGGAAACCGCAGCGCTTGAGCAGGGCTTCAATGCGCGCCTTGAGTTCGTCGTTTTGCAACGGTGAAAATTTGTTGAACCAGGGGGCAATGACCGTTGGGAACAGAATAATCATTAAAAAATTGAAGACCACGACCACGCCCCAGGCCCAGATCCACCAGATACTACCGGCCTGCCCCATCAACCACAACACCAGCCACGCCAGAGGCAGACCAATCGCCGCACCCAGTACCAGTCCCTTGCACAAATCGGCCAGCCAGAGACCCAGACTCATACGGTTAAAGCCAAAGCGCTGTTCCAGCACAAACTGGCGGTACCATGAAAACGGCAAATCAACCAGTCCGCCTATCAGCAGCACCGAACCGAGCAAAACCAACTGCCCCACCATGGCCGACAGTGCCCAATGCTGTAACGCCTGGTTCAACGCATTAAGCCCGCCCAGCAGTGTCCACGCCACCAGCACCACGGCACCTACCACCGACTCAACCATGCCGAGACGCACATTTGCCACCGTATAGTCGGCGGCTTTCTGGTGCGCCGGCAGGCTTATTTTTTCGGCAAATTGTGCCGGCACCGCACCACGGTGCTGGCTGACATGGCGTACCTGACGCTGCGCCAGCCAGAGTTTGACGAGCATGCTGGCCAGCAGGGCGAAGGCAAAAATGAGACTAAATATCAGACTTGACTGGTTCATATGGGAAAATAATGCCTGAAAAAATATTGAAAGAAATAGTATGACAGATGCCGCCACCCCAATCCCGCAAGAAAAATCTGAAAAAAATAACGATCATCTGGTATGGGTGGACATGGAAATGACCGGGCTGGTTCCTGAGACCGACCGTATTCTGGAGGTGGCAGTGATTGTGACCAATAGCCAGCTTGAAATCATAGCCGAAGGGCCGGTGGTGGTAGTTCACCAGAGCGATGCCACGCTGGATAAAATGGATGCCTGGAACAAGGGCACCCACGGCAAGTCGGGTCTGATTGACAAGGTTAAGGCCTCCGCTCTGGATGAAACCCAGGCCGAGACCCTACTGCTGGATTTTTTGCGCCAGTACGTGGGAAAGAACAAGGCGCCTATGTGTGGCAATACCATTTGCCAGGATCGGCGCTTCATGGCGCGCTGGATGCCAACACTGGAAGCGTATTTTCATTATCGCAATCTGGATGTCAGCTCGTTCAAGGAAGTGGCCAAGCGCTGGAAGCCTGCCGTGGTCGAAAGTTTCAAAAAACAACAGGCTCACACGGCTTTAGCCGATATTCGCGAGTCCATTGAGGAACTCAAGCATTATCGTGAACATTTCATTCGACTCTGATTGTTTGTTGCCAGGGAGCCTGCCTCATGGACTTGTTTGAACGTATTGCCGGCATTTTGTTGCCGGTGCTGTTTATTGTACTGCTAGGGTATCTGTACGGACGGCGGCACAAGCCCGACCTGCAAGTGGTGAATCAACTGAGTATCAATGTTCTGGCTCCGGCTCTGGTGTTTTCGGCGCTGGCAAGCAAAGACTTCGATTTGCTGGCAACGCGCTGGCTGCTATTGGGCGGCCTGGTGGTGGTACTGGGCTCGGGGCTGATTGCCTGGATAGTGGCGCGTTTATTGCGCATTGATGTGCGTACTTTTATTCCGCCCATGATGTTCAATAATTGCGGCAACATGGGTCTGCCATTGGCAGTGCTGGCTTTTGGTCCTACCGGTCTGGCGCCCGCAGTCGCCATGTTCATCGTCTCGAATGCCCTGCACTTTACCGTCGGCACCGCCATTGTCAGCGGCAAGGTCAACTGGCGTGCAGCGTTTTTGTCGCCCGTCATTCTCGCCACTATTGCCGGTTGTATCGTGTCTCTGCTGCACTGGCCAGTACCCAGGTTTGTCCAGTTGCCCATGGAGATGCTGGGACAGGCCGCCATTCCCTTGATGCTGTTTGCGCTGGGCAACCGTATGACAGCCGTATCGAGCAAGGGCTGGCACGTGGGTGTGCTGGGTGCCGTGGTGTGCCCGGTGGCCGGTCTGCTCGCGGCCTGGCCGCTGGTCATGCTGTTGCCCTTGAGCGATATGGAGCGCGGCCTGTTATTTTTATTTGCGGCTCTGCCTCCCGCCGTACTGAACTATATGGTGGCGGAACAATACCAACAACAGCCTGAGTTGGTGGCCTCTATCGTACTCATTGGTAATATTGCCGCGCTGTTGTTTGTGCCTTTGGGTTTGTACCTGGCCTTGTAGTCTGGCGCTGTCGTCGGGATATTTATTCGCTGACTTTTTTCAGTGTCAGGCATAACAGTAGTGAGGCCAAGGTCAGCCCGGCAATGTTGGCCGCCCAAAAACCTGCTGCACCTTGTAAGCCTGGCGGCACCTGAGCACTCAGATTAAACGCCAGCGTGTAGCCAAGCCCAAGGCCTACACCCCAGACACACAAGGCATAGATCAGCATTGGCAAGGTTGCAACCTTGTAGGCGCGTAGTGTAAATGCGGCGACCGTCTGGCACGAGTCGAGCACGTGGTAACTGAGCGACAGCGCCAGCAAACCGAATGCGGCCTGGACTATCACCGGGTCTGAAGAGTAGGCCCTGAGCAGCGGTTCTCGTAAAGTCCACAATAGTAGCGCCATGACTATGGCAAGCACGGTGGCTAACACAATGCCATGCCAACCCAGTTGTCGCGCTTGTGCGCGCTGTCCGGCACCTACGGTTTGCGCCACCAGTGTGCTGGCGGCCTGCCCCAGCGCGAGTGGTGTCATGAACAGTACGGTCGATAAATTCGCGGCTATCTGATGCCCGGCAACCGGTACCGCCCCAAGCCGTGCAATAAACAGGGCCATAAAGGTGAAGCCACTGACTTCAATCAGGTACGCTGCTCCCATTGGTAAACCCAGACGCAATAATTCGCGTTGTGCTGGCCAGGTGGGTTTTTTCCAGCCGTCCCGACCCAGTTCAAATTTTTGATAAAAACTGTCCCACTTCAGGCACCCCAGACTGACCAGAAACATGCCCCACATGACCAGGGCAGTAGCCCAGGCGCAGCCGGGTGCGCCCCACCCCAGCTCGAAAATCAGGAGCCAGTTCAACGCTACTTTGAATGCCAGTGCGCCCAGTTGTATGCGCATCGTGATTCGGGGTCGTGACAAGGCAGTATTGAAACTGGCAAACAGGCGAAAGCCAATCGCGGCTGGAACCGCTACCACCAGTCCCCACAAATAATGCGCTATGGTGCGCCCCAGTTCCGGGCTGGCACGGGTCAGTTGCAGCCACGGCCAGGTCCAGGCCAGACACAATGCCGCCACCAGGGCTACTGCCGCCGCCAGCCAGGCAGCTTCGCGTAGCATTCGGCCAATTTCATGCACTCGGCCTGCACCATACAATTGCCCAACAATGGGTGAAACGGCCTGCACCACGCCCTGCGACCCGACAAAGACCGTAATATAAGCAGCACTACCGACTGCCAGCGCCGCCAGATCTTGCGCGGACGTACGGGCAATCATGGCCGTGTCTATCACGCCATAGACAATGACCGCCAATTGCCCGACCCACACCGGCGTCGCCAGGGCGATAATGCGTTTGGCGTTGTGCCAGAACGTTCTAATCATGCCGTTGATAGAGCACGAAACGTTCGCCGCGCTCTTTCAGACGCCGGCCTTCCCACACCACGCGCCAATGCTTGTCGACTCTGGGTCGTGATTCGGGGTCGGGCAGATATTGCAATAAATAATCGCAACTTCGACCAAAACGTAAGTCGTGCAAATAAGCCAATGAACTACGTTCATCGTGGCCCAAGCCATCGGCCTGAATGCAGGCATTGGCCGGGACTTGTGCCCGTAGCTGGGCAGATACAGCGCGATACGACTTCAGGTAATTGACGTAGGGCTGGTGCAGGGTCATGAATAAGCACCATACTAATGCTATGCCGGAGGAGGATAGGACTGCGGTACGCCATACCGCAACCGAGCGCGAACGGATACGCCAGCTGACGACCCAGGCCCACCACAACGTAGCCAGTAGCGCTGCGGCAAAATAAAGGGGGTAAAAATCGAAACCATACCCTGGTGCCAGTTTGGCAAAATTGTTCGCTATCTTGGGTGGCCAGCCGGTCATGGTGGCTGTCCAGCTCAGCCAGATCAGTGCAGCAAAAACAGAAAAGGCCAGGAGTGCAAACCAGTCAATCAAATTGGCCAGGCCGCGTTTTAGCACGGGCAGACCCAGCCCGGCCAGCAGTACCAGCGGAGGAGTCAGAAATACCATCGAGACCTGGGTCGGAGCGCGACCTAGCAACAGGTAAACCAGGCCTATGACCAGCCACCAGCGCGTCAGGGCAAACACGGCGGCTGAGTCATGCCGGCGCCAGGTCCACCAGGTTATCAGGGCCACTGGCCATAGCGGCCACCAGAACCAGGGCATATTACGCAGGTAATAGCTCCAGGTCTCGATACGCAGCCAGCCCCATTCCGGCTTTTGCATCTCAAGCCACACTGCCAGATAGCGATTGCCGCCAGGAATAGCATCGGTCGCCATGACCCAAAGGCTCATGAGCATGGCAGGAACGAGCAGGGCCACTACCAGCCAGTGCCACCCCAGGTGACGCCAGTCTTTGGCGCGTAACATCAGCACAAACGCCACCAGGACGGGCACCAATGCCGCAGCCACGCCTAGGGATAACAATATCAACCAGATACAAAGCCCAAAGATCCAGGCGCCTTGCCAGGGTTTGTCCAGGGCGCGTATCAGGCCAAATGCGGCTCCGGCAGAGGCCATGAGCACAAACGGTTCCATCACGGTTTGGTGAGCATTGACCAGCAGGCCGAGCGTGGCCAGCGATAGCAGCAAACCACCATCGGCGACGGCCCGGCCATAATCGCGCGGTGCCGGCTGACCACCAAAGGCCATGGTCTGGGGCTGTACATCGGCACGACGTGCCAGCAGGTATAAGCCGTACCACAACGCAGCAGCTGCTATGCCGAGCTGGAACAAGACCGCAAGCCGGGCTGCCTCATCGGCAGGTAATAACCACTCGGTAGCAGCAATAACCACGGCGCCCGGCCAGTAGGTCGCAGGCCCGGGGTCGAGCAAACCCAGCCCCAGGGCATTGGGCAACAGCCAGTCATGCCAGTCGCCTCCTGCCATGGTCCACATAATGCCAAAGCCGGTGGCATCATCGCCGCGCCATGGGTCACGCCCAAACAAGCCTGGCAAGGCGTACATGAGCATCACTGCCCACAAGGCCCAGCGTGGCAGTTTTTGTACAGCAGGGGCGGTCAGTCGTAAAGGATGTACCATGCAGCAAGACTACAACAAAAAAGGCAGCCCTGAGGCTGCCTTGCTATTACACACAACGCGGACTCACGCTGCCTTACCAGTGCGATTGCCGAATTTCTGACGGAATTTTTCGATACGGCCGGTCTCGATGACGCGCTGTTGTGCGCCAGTAAAGAACGGGTGCGATTCGGAGGTGGTATCACACTTGAACAAGGGATAGGTCTTGCCATCGATCTCGATGGTTTCCTTGCTTTGCAGTGTGGAACGGGTAATAAACTCGAAGCCGTTGCTCATGTCCTGAAACACGACTTCGCGGTAATTGGGGTGTATGCCTTCTTTCATCTGTTCAGTCCTGTCAAGTAAGGTCGCCAGTGCATTTATTTGCACCACGTGCCAGAGGTTTACAAAGCCTTGAATTATAACGGAAATCAGCCGCCGCGTCGCATCATGTCGAAAAATTCGGCATTGTTCTTGGTGTCGCGCATTTTGCCCTGGATGAATTCCATGGCCTCAATCTCGTCCATATCGTAAATCAGCTTGCGCAGAATCCAGATTTTTTGCAGCAATTCCTTGGGAATGAGCAGTTCTTCGCGCCGTGTACCTGACTTGTTCAGGTTAATGGCCGGGTAAACACGTTTTTCTGCCAGACGCCGCTCGAGGTGTACTTCCATGTTGCCGGTGCCCTTGAATTCTTCATAAATCACGTCATCCATGCGCGACCCGGTTTC
The DNA here is from genome assembly GCA_002405475.1 of Burkholderiales bacterium UBA4657. Taxonomy (GTDB): domain Bacteria; phylum Pseudomonadota; class Gammaproteobacteria; order Burkholderiales; family Burkholderiaceae_E; genus UBA4657. The sequence goes on from DHLX01000036.1 coordinate 32,998, forward strand.
AATCAGGGCGGTAGCAATAATCGTCAGGGAACCGCCCTCTTCGATATTACGCGCCGCACCAAAAAAGCGTTTTGGACGTTGCAGGGCATTGGCATCAACGCCACCTGTCAGCACCTTACCCGAGGTCGGCACCACGGTGTTATAAGCGCGTGCCAGGCGGGTAATGGAGTCGAGCAGGATCACCACGTCCTTTTTCATTTCGACCAGACGCTTGGCTTTTTCAATCACCATTTCTGCGACCTGCACATGGCGCGTGGCGGGTTCATCAAACGTCGAACTGATCACTTCGGCGCCACGCACCGAACGCTGCATTTCGGTCACTTCTTCCGGGCGCTCATCGACCAGCAAAATGATCATGCTAACGTCGGGATGATTGCCCAAAATGGCATGGGCAATATGCTGCAACATGACGGTCTTGCCCGATTTGGGTGAGGCTACCAGCAAGCCGCGCTGACCTTTACCAATGGGGGCAATCAAATCAATAATGCGGCCAGTAATATTTTCTTCGGCACGAATGTCGCGCTCGAGTTTCAATGGCTTGTCCGGGAACAATGGCGTCAGGTTCTCGAACATGATCTTGTGCTTGCTCTGATCAGGCGGGACGCCATTGATCTTGTCCACTTTGACCAGCGCGAAATAACGCTCACCATCTTTGGGGGTGCGCACCTCGCCCTCAATGGAATCGCCGGTATGCAGATTAAAACGGCGTATTTGCGACGGGCTGATATAAATATCGTCGGTGCTGGCCAGATAGCTCATTTCCGGCGAGCGTAAAAAGCCAAATCCGTCGGGCAAGACTTCGAGCACGCCATCGCCAAAAATCTGTTCGCCGCTTTTGGCCCGTTTTTTCAAAATGGCAAACATCAATTCCTGTTTGCGCATACGGCTGGCGTTTTCTATTTCCAGACCAACGGCCATTTCGAGCAGCTGACTGACGTGAAGTGCTTTAAGTTCGGATAAATGCATGAAGAACCACCTGGGAGTTGATGGAAGGCCGCTTGACTATCGTGAGGCAGGCCTTCGCGCGGGTATATACAAGAAAATTAAAGATTGCTATCAATAAAGGCGGTTAATTGAGATTTGGATAGTGCCCCCACCTTGGTGGCTACCACCGTACCATTCTTGAACAACATCAGCGTCGGTATACCACGAATGCCGAACTTGCCTGCTGTTGCCTGGTTTTGATCCACGTCCAGCTTGGCAATGGTCAATTTGCTCTCATAATCTTTCGAAACTTCTTCAAGAATTGGGGCAATCATTTTGCAGGGCCCGCACCACTCGGCCCAATAGTCCACCAGCACCGGGCGCTCGGCCTTGAGCACCTCTGCCTCAAAGGAAGCATCTGACACGTACTTGATCAAATCACTCATGTAAGCCTCGTTGAAATGGCGTTAAGCCGAATAGCACGACATCACGCTCTGAATTAAGAAAGGTCAACCGGAGATAGAATTTGGGGGCAGATAATACAAAGTCAATATGATACGCTGGAATCGCGCCAGTGTCACTGTGTATCGAGCCATGATTTTCATGTTACCCAGGAAGTCACCGACAGCATCAACAATAGAATCAACCACAACACCATGGCACGCCACACCAGCCCTACAGCGCTGCGTAAATGCCCGGGCTCAACCTCCATGCCAGAACCAGGCTCCACACTAGCCTCCATTTCCAGGCCAGATTCTGCCATGACGACCTGCTGCGTTGGCAATGGATTATCGATACCACCACCCAGGCGTATACCCATGGCGCCAGCACCCGCCGCTAAAACCACACCTTCAGAGGGGTCTTGCCAACGCCCGGCTTCATGGCGCCAGCCATACATGGCGTCTTCAAAATTACCCACGATGGCAAAACCTACCGCCGTGAAGCGCGTTGGTAACCAGTCAACCAAGGTATAGGCACGTTGAGCGAAATCGGCAAACGGGCTATCAGGCGACTGTCGACGCCAGGCTCGGGCTGCGACTTGTGCAACCCGGTACATGACAGCACCAGTAGGGCCTGGCAACAGCACAAACCAGAAAAAAACACCAAAAACATGACGGTGCGACAACATCAGGGCACGCTCAATCGCATGCCTTGCGACCTCACCCGGTGTCAATCGGTCAGCAATAAATCCCGGATCGACATCACGCATCCACTCGCCCAGAATTTTGCGCGCCAGCGGCAAGTCTCCATTTTCCAGTGCCAACTGAATTTCGGTGTAGGCGTGACTGAACTGACGAAAGCCCAGGGTCAGATACAAAAAAATGACATTGACCAGCAGCGCCAGTGCCCAATTGATCTCCAGAGCCAGCCAGTACACGCCGCCACTTGTGAGTAAGGCTAACAACATCAGAGCCCACCATGCCAGAACGCCATGCTGCCGTTCACCAGCATTGAAATAGCGTTCCAGTGACAGCACCACACCTTGCGTAGCGGTATAAACCGGGTTACGCATCGGTAGCGGCTTGATTTGCTCGATGATGAGCGCGATCAGTACAGAGATAAAACCCATGGCGTCATTATGCTGTTAGCTTGCGGCAGATCAGATCTGCGCGCGTAAAAAAAGGTATAAATTTCGCAACATGGCGGCCGTAGCACCCCAGATGAAATAATTCCGACCGGCCTGCTGCCACGGCATGGCATAGAAATGCCGGACATTTTCTATCATCTGCTCTTGGCGCAGTTCCGACCAGCGCACTTGTCTTTTTTCATGATGCGCCGGATTCATCAAAAAAGACAAAGGCGTTTCAAATACCTCGGCCACTTCATTCGGGTCAGGGGTCCAGACCGTGTCGGTTTGCACCAAAGCCACCACGGGCGTGACCCGATAGCCGGTAGCAGTCAAATAATCGGGTAACAAACCTAACACTTCGACCTGATGCAGCGCCAGCCCGATCTCTTCATTAGCCTCACGCAGGGCGGTTTGTTGCGGTGTTTTGTCCTCAGGTTCCTGCCTCCCTCCCGGGAAACTGATCTGACCCCCATGGTCGTGCAAGTGCGCGGTTCTTTGCGTCAGTACGACTTGTAATTGTCCAGCACGAGGCACGACCGGAATCAATACAGATGCCGGTTTAAGCTGTTGCGTATGCTCTCGACGAACCGCCTGAACGACATCATCGCCGTACTCTGGTACCCACGTTGGATCGCGCCCGAACGCCTGCCTGAAGCCTGCTGACGACAGCAGGTATGAACTCAGAACCGGCTGATCACTACCCCGCTCAACCAGCAGGGCAGTTTCAGGATCAAACGACAAGTTTTGACCTTATTCCTTGGCAACAGCGGCCGCCGACTTGCCCGGCAGTTTTTCCTTGATACGTGCCGACTTGCCTGAACGACTGCGCAGATAATAAAGCTTAGCGCGACGCACATCACCACGACGTTTCACTTCAATAGAGGCGATGAGTGGTGAATACAACTGGAAAGTACGCTCGACTCCCTCACCAGACGAAATCTTACGTACTATGAAATTCGAGTTTAAACCACGATTGCGCTTGGCAATGACCACGCCTTCGTAGGCCTGTACACGCTTGCGGTTTCCTTCCACCACATTGACGTTGACAATTACTGTGTCGCCAGGCCCGAATTCGGGCAGGTTTTTGCCCAATCGGGCGATTTCTTCTTGTTCCAGGACTTTGATCAGATCCATGGCTTTCTCCATTTGACCATCATGCTGCGACATTTTATTGTGTGCGTCGCACAGAGGATGGGGTTAAACACTGTCTGGCAACTTCGCCAGACGACTCAACAACTGCTCATCTTGTCTGCTCAATTGACCTGAGTCACGAGCCAACGCAATGAGATCGGGTCGTTTCGCCAGGGTTGTAAGCAACGCCTGTTCACGACGCCATTCGGCAATTTTCGCATGATGCCCTGACAATAATATCTCAGGTACCGTACGACCACGCCAAACTTCCGGACGGGTGTAATGCGGACAATCCAGCAAAGCCCCGGTTTGCTCATCAGCGAAGCTGTCCTGCATCGCCGACTGAGCGTCATTCAACACCCCAGGCAACCAGCGGATGATCGCATCCATGACTGCCATGGCCGCAATTTCACCGCCTGACAAAACAAAATCGCCGAGGCTGACCTCTTCATCGATCAAAGCGTCTTGTACTCTTTGATCTATTGCTTCATAACGACCACAAACCAAAATCAGTCGTGAATGCTGTTCGGCCCAGTGGCGCAGCCGCTGTTGCGTTAGTACTTTGCCCTGAGGCGACAGCAACAGTACCGGTGCCGGAAGCGGCTGTGAGCTCTGTGCGGACTCTATTGCCCGCGCCATGGGTTCGGCCAGCATCACCATCCCCGGACCACCACCAAATGGTCGATCATCGACGCGCCGGTAAGGGTCAGCGCTGTAATCACGAGGATTCCAGCTCTGCCATTGCCACAATCCCTGCTGCCAAGCACGCGCCGTAATACCGGACTCGGTAATCGCCCGAAACATTTCAGGGAACAGGCTTACCACCTCAAACCGCATCAGACTCCCCCGACCCCTGACCTCATTAGCCGGGCGTCAGCCAGTTGACTTCAATCCGTCTGGAGCCCAGATCTACCCGACCCACATGTGCCGCCACAAAAGGCACCCACTGCATCTCACCCTGATCATTGCGAATTTCCAGAATGGCATGAGCGCCATTATCGATGACATTAATCACTTTACCCAGGAGCGTCTGATACTGATTGATCACATCACAACCTATCAAATCGGTCCAGTAATACTCATCTCGCTCCAGCGCAGGGAAATCCTGTCTCGACACCAAGACCTCATAACCCTTCAGGGACTCGGCCTGGCCACGCTCGACCAGTCCCTGAAAACTTGCCACCAAACTTTTACCCTGCCAGCGAATTTGCTGTCGTATAAATAAGGAAGGAGATTGGTCTGATTTTTTTAGCCACCAGCGGCCTGCCTTAAATAGTGCCGCAGCATCTGGCGAAAAAGGTTCCAACCTGACCCAGCCTTTGATGCCATAAGCCTCGACCAAACGTGCTACGGGTAACAAATCGACAGGTGGCTGCTCGTTTCCAGGCGCAGCAGCTAACACCATCAGGCTGCCTGGGTCGTTTTCTTTTCCAGATCCTTGACCAAACGGGCAACGGTCGGTGACAACTGGGCGCCGACACCGGTCCAGTAGTTCAGACGATCCAGCGCAACGCGCAGGCCCTCTTCACCTTCGGCGGCGACCGGGTTGTAAAAGCCAACTCGTTCTATGAATTTGCCATCACGACGATTACGTGAATCAGTCGCAACAATGTTGAAAAATGGGCGCTTTTTGGCACCACCACGTGATAAACGGATCACTACCATTTTCGTTCCTTTGGACAGTGCGGAGGTTCAAGCGACCAGCTGACACAAGCCGGAGCGGAACGCGCTACAGTCATTAAAAATTGAATGAATGAACGACCAGCCAGGAGCTTTGGCTGCGAAGCCTGAGATTATAATACTTTTGGAGCTTCGAAGCAAAAATCGTCCGCTTCAGAGTTCCAGGGCATTGACACGCAAAGCGCGCTTGGCTTGAGCCAGGGCACTTTGTGCCAGCGACAGGGATTCCAGCAATTCCTCCTGACGACGTTGTGAATCCGGGCTCATATCTCGACGTGCCTGACCCAGGCTTTCCAGTAATAATGGCACCGCCATAGCCAAAGCCAGAGACAGGTCTTCGCAGACTTTATACAACTGCTGATCCGGGTGCTGCGAGGTACTAACAGCATGCGACCCGCTGCCCGGTGTCTTTTGTTCCGCCATGATGAACCACATAGAGTAAGTTCACTGAGTCTGACGAAAGAAGAGATTTAAGTCAAGCCGCTTTCGGCTACTGCAGGTTTATTTGCTGCTGCTATATACCTGGTATTCTGCAAATTCCTGTGCTGCAAGTCGCATTTTTTCCAATAACTCGTATTCCTTATCGGCCAGAGTTAGAGACTTGGGTAAGCGGGCAGGATCAAGATTAGGTACCAGTAAATGCCAGGGTTCTACCCCGAAAGCACGGGCGATCAGATCGAGACTGTCAATAGTCGCACCGGCTTCTTTTCTTAGAATGCGACCGATACTGGTTTGCCCTAGACCAGAACGGGCAGCTACCTTGGGTTGAGAATTAAGATGCGGTGTGACTTCCATCAGGATGGAAAGGTTACGCGCTATTACGTCACGGGAAGATCGAATTTTTGCCATAGCTGCATCATGAAGGTCATTGCTATTCTTTTGTGGCTAAAAATTCGCACTTTCAAAAAAAACGACAGAATGCCCTCCTGTCATAATGGTTCTTTCCAATACTAATGTATGGGTTAGCAGGTGTTGCGCGTAATAATGAGCCGTAGCAATTTTGGTGTTGCAAAAATCAGCATCGAAACGGTTGCCCGTACCAGAGACCCGCAGCATCGCACACGCCATCTGCCAACCACCCAGCGTCAGGCCTGCCAGTTTAAGATAAGGAACGCTGCCAGAAAATACTGCCTTCGGGTCTTGCCTGACGTTTCTGACAATATAATCCGTCGCACTCAGCAGTGCCTGCCGAGCCTGGCTGAGTTGATGTGCCATATCGACCATAGGCTTCGCCGAATGTAGCAGTAGTTGTTGTTCTGTAGCCTCAATCAGTGCGGCCAGTGCCTTGACACCAGCACCCGCATCACGCGCTGTTTTGCGACTCACCAGGTCATTGGCCTGGATCGCAGTCGTTCCTTCGTAAATAGTCAAAATACGTGCATCACGGTAATACTGGGCGGCTCCAGTTTCTTCAATAAAGCCCATACCGCCATGGACCTGCACGCCCGTGGAGCAAACTTCAACCGCCATTTCGGTACTAAAGCCCTTGACGATCGGTACACAATATTCGTAAAAAATTCGGGCCTGCTGACGCTTTATCGGGTCAGGGTGATGCAGACTCAAATCACACTGGGCTGCGGCCCAGTAAGCCAAAGCTCGTGCGGCTTCAGTATTGGCGCGCATGAATAGCAGCATACGCTTGACATCGGGATGATGAATGATCGCCACCGGGCCCTCGGAACCGGACAGATCACGCGACTGTACCCGATCGCGGGCATACTGTACGGCCTTTTGATAGGCACGCTCCGCCACGCCTATGCCCTGCATGCCGACGGCAAAACGTGCCGCATTCATCATGATGAACATATATTCAAGGCCGCGATTCTCTTCACCCATCAGGTAGCCTACCGCGCCCGGCGCATCATTCACCGGGTATTTCCCATCGCCATACAACAAGACTGCAGTGGGGGAAGCTTTAATGCCCAGTTTATGCTCGAGTGAAGCGCAAAAAACGTCATTGCGTGTTCCGTCCTCGAGTATTTTCGGCACGATGAACAGGGACAAACCTTTGACGCCCTCGGGAGCTTCGGGCGTACGCGCCAGCACCATATGAATGATGTTGTCGGCCATATCATGCTCACCATAGGTGATATAGATTTTTTGACCGAACAACCGATAGCTGTTATCGGCCTGTTTCACCGCCTTGGTACGCACCAGTGACAAATCTGAACCGGCCTGCGGCTCAGTCAGATTCATGGTACCGGTCCAGCTACCGTCAATCAGCTTGGCGACATAGCGTTGTTGCTGCTCGGGTGTGCCAGCCGTCATCAAGGCTTCGATGGCACCATCGGTCAGCAGTGGGCAAAGAGCGAATGACAGGTTACCAGCGTTCAGCATTTCGGTGCAGGCGGTTGCTATCAGCTTGGGCAATCCGCCGCCACCGAATTCGGCCGGGTGTTGTACGCCTTGCCAACCAGCAGCAGCAAACTGCTTGAATGCCTGTTTGAACCCCGGGCTAGTTTTGACCGCACCACCCTCATAACTGGGGGGTTGAGTATCCCCAACTCTATTCAATGGGGCGATGATTTCCTGCACAAACCTGGCATTTTCTTCCAGAACCGCACCAGCGGTTTCTGCCGCTGCTTCTTCATAACCGGGCAACTGCGCCACTTCATTCAAGCCTGCCAATTCGTTCATGACGAACAACATGTCCTTCAGCGGCGCGGTATAAGTCATGTATTCAGTTCCTTAATGAGTTCAGGGACGGCTTCGAACAAATCGGCTACCAGGCCATAGTCAGCGACTGAAAAGATCGGCGCTTCGGCATCTTTGTTGATGGCAACGATGACTTTGGAATCTTTCATACCTGCCAGGTGCTGAATGGCGCCGGAAATGCCCACCGCAATATAAAGTTGTGGCGCAACGATTTTTCCAGTCTGACCGACTTGCCAGTCGTTGGGCACATAGCCGGCATCAACCGCCGCACGTGAGGCTCCCATGGCTGCCCCCAGCTGGTCAGCCAAGGGTTCCAATACTTTGAATGCCTCGGCTGAACCCAGACCGCGCCCGCCGGATACAATCACTTTGGCCGCCGTCAGTTCTGGCCGTTCACTCTTGGCAATATCACGAGCAACGAATTGCGACTTGGTGCTTCCTGCTACCGGGCTAAGCGCTTCGATCGCGGCGTGACCGCCGTTAGCCGCAGCTGCATCAAAAGCCGTGGTACGAACGGTAATCACTTTGACCGCGTCGCGTGACTGCACGGTTGCTATGACATTACCCGCATACATGGGACGGGTGAAGGTATCGGCGGACTCAATGCTCAGAATTTCAGAAATTTGCGCTACGTCGAGTCTGGCAGCGATACGCGGCGCTATATTTTTGCCATAAGCCGTGGCAGGCGCCAGAATCTGCCCATAGCCCGAAGCCAAGGCCAGAACTTGAGCCGCGACATTTTCAGCCAGACCATGCTCAAAAGCCGGATCATCAGCCAGCCAGACCTTACTCACTCCAGCCACTTGGGCTGCGGCCTGCGCAACGCCAGCGCATCCATGCCCCGCTACCAGCACATGCACTTCAGCTCCAAATGTTTTTGCGGCTGTAATCGTGTTCAGCGTTGAGCCCTTAAGACTTTCATTATCGTGTTCCGCCAGAACTAAAGCACTCATCAGATCACCTTCGCTTCGTTTTTCAGTTTATCGACCAGTGTTTTGACATCAGCCACCTTGATACCCGCTTGACGCTCGGGGGGATCCATCGCTTTCAGCAAGGTCAGGCGTGGCGTGACATCCACCCCTAGATCGGCGGGCTTGACCGTCTCAAGCGGTTTTTTCTTGGCCTTCATGATGTTAGGCAGGGTGACGTAGCGCGGTTCATTCAGGCGCAAGTCCGTGGTGATAATGGCCGGTAACTGTAATTGCAAGGTTTCCAGGCCACCATCAATTTCGCGTGTCACCTTGACTATAGAGCCTTCGACTTCCACTTTCGAAGCAAAAGTGGCCTGAGGCCAGTCCAGCAGCGCTGCCAGCATTTGCCCGGTCTGGTTGGCATCGTCATCAATAGCCTGCTTGCCTAGAATTACCAGCTGCGGTTGCTCTTTATCGACTAGTGCTTTGAGTAACTTGGCCACTGCCAAAGGTTCCAGTTTGGCCTCGGTTTCCACCAGAATGCCACGGTCGGCGCCTATAGCCATGGCCGTTCTCAGCGTTTCCTGGCACTGGGTCACGCCTGCCGAAACTGCCACTACCTCGCTGGCTGCACCTTTTTCTTTCAGGCGCGCAGCTTCTTCTACGGCGATTTCATCAAACGGGTTCATCGACATTTTGGCATTGGCAATATCCACATCCGAATGGTCGGATTTGACACGTACCTTGACGTTGTAATCTACAACACGCTTCACGGGAACTAAAATTTTCATGACAATCTCAGGAGAACTAATCAGCAAGGATTATAGGCAAGCTTCACGCTATTCCATACGAAAAAAATGAACGATCGTTCGAATATTAACTCTACACTACACTATCACGCTACTTGACACTTATTGCTAACGATTGCAAACATGACTCAAACCACACCTACCAAAACACTTCCTGTTCAAGACGCTGCCCGGCTAATTGAGTCGGTTTTGAACAACATCAACCAGATTGTAGTCGGTAAAGAGGGCCAAATACGTCTGGCGCTGACCTGCCTGATTGCGGGGGGGCACTTGCTAATTGAAGATGTTCCTGGTGTCGGCAAAACCACGCTGGCTCATGCCCTGGCCAAGGCTTTGGGTCTGCAATTTGCCCGGGTTCAGTTCACCAGCGACCTGCTGCCAGCCGACGTACTGGGCGCGTCCATTTATGATCGTGCCGAACAACGTTTTATTTTTCATACTGGCCCAATCTTCACCCAGGTACTGCTGGCTGATGAAATCAACCGTGCCTCACCCAAAACGCAAAGCGCACTGCTCGAAGCCATGGAAGAACGCCAGGTCAGTATTGAAGGCGAAACACGTGCCTTGCCCGAACCGTTTTTCGTCATTGCGACTCAAAACCCGGTACATCAACTGGGTACCTTTCCCTTGCCGGAATCGCAACTGGACCGCTTTTTAATGTGTATTTCACTCGGCTACCCCAGTCGTGAAGCCGAACGCGCCCTGCTGTCAGGGGAGGATCGACGCGAACTACTCAAACGTTTACAGGCTACGGTAACTGCGACACAACTCAAAACCCTGGGACAAATCGCCAGCCACGTACATATTTCTGCCGTTCTGGTCGATTATGTTCAGCGCCTGATAGACGTATCACGAAACGGGCAATTATTTGCCGAAGGATTAAGTCCGCGCGCAGGGCTCGCCTTGATCGCAGCGGCACGGGCCTGGGCTTTGATGGCGGCACGCGATTACGTTCTGCCCGATGATGTACAAGCTGTCGTACCTGCAGTATGCGGTCATCGGCTCAAACCCGCCAGCGCCGCCCATGCCAAACCCTTGCAAATACGTGAGGCAATGGCGCAATGGATACGTCAGGTAGCGGTGGATAAATAAAAAAGCCCGTCTGATAGGACGGGCTTTGACGGCTCTTGTTAGCTACGAACGACCAAAACCTCCAGCACCCGGAGTTTCGATCACAAACACATCTCCCGGCTCCATTTCTGCCTGAGCACAAGCAGCCAGTACTTCTATTCGGCCATTTTTGCGTTCGACCCGATTAATGCCTGGCTGGCCATCAGCTCCGCCTTCTGCTCCTCGCGGAGCGGTAGCCCGATTGTTAGACAAAATAGAGGCCGTCATCTTTTCCAGGAAACGAATGCGACGGATGCCACCATTGCCGCCCCGCCATTTACCGGCTCCGCCTGAACCTTGGCGTATGCAATATTCCTCCAAAATCACTGGAAAACGCCATTCCAGTACTTCCGGGTCGGTCATGCGTGAATTGGTCATATGCGTCTGCACTACGTCAGTACCACTCCAGCCACGTACAATCTTGCCATCGGCATTGCGCGTTACACCAGCAGATGAGCCGCCCGAAATGGTCTCGTAATACTGGTACTGGTCATTACCAAATGTGAAATTGTTCATAGAACCCTGGCTTTCACTCATGACCCCCAAGGCACCATATAAAGCCTGAGTCACGCACTGACTGGTTTCGACATTGCCCGCTACTACTGCCGCCGGATAAACCGGATTAAGCATGGAACCTTCCGGTACTATGACTTTTAATGGTTTCAAGCAGCCAGCATTCAGCGGTATGTCGGAATCGACCAGAGTGCGGAAGGTATAAAGTACTGCCGCCATAGCTATCGACTTCGGCGCATTGAAGTTAATAGGCAGTTGCGGTGAGGTACCAGTGAAATCGATTTCTGCTTCGCGTTTTTCACGGTTGACGCGTAGTGCCAGTTTAATCACTGGTTGAGTGCCATGAATCGGATCTAATCTGTATTCATACTGACCATCTTTCAGGGCAGTAATAACCCGGCGCACGGCTTCTTCGGCATTATTCTGTACGTGGGTCATATAAGCTTTGACTACGTCCAGCCCAAAATGCTGACACATTTTTTTCAGCTCTTCCGCACCTTTTTGATTCGCTGCGACCTGGGCGCGCAAGTCTGCGAGGTTCTGTTCGATGTTTCGCGCCGGGTATTGACCCGAACTCAACAGTGCTCGGGTTTCCGCTTCACGATAAACCCCGGCATCGATCATCTTGAAGTTATCAATCAGGACACCCTCCTCGTCCACCGTCTTCGAGTCAGAAGGCATGGATCCTGGCGTGGTTCCTCCTATGTCGGAATGGTGTCCACGCGAACCGAGGAAGAATAAAATTTCTTTTCCACCATCATCAAATACTGGAGTAATGACCGTGATGTCAGGCAAGTGTGTACCACCGTTATACGGCGCATTCAAGACATAGACATCCCCAGGTTTTATATGACCGGCATTTTGCTGAATCACCGTCTTGATCGACTCACCCATGGAACCCAGATGCACCGGAATATGGGGAGCATTAGCGATCAGATTGCCCTCGGCATCAAAAATGGCGCAGGAAAAATCCAGACGCTCTTTAATAGTCACCGAGTAAGCCGTATTTTGCAGCCTTAGTCCCATTTGCTCGGCGATGCTCATGAAGAGGTTGTTAAACACTTCCAGCATCACCGGGTCAGCATCGGTACCTATGGCTTTGAGCTGTTTGCGTGCTTCCACGCGTTTGAGTACCAGATGATCTTTCTGCGTCACTTCTGCCTGCCAGCCAGGTTCAACCACAGTGGTTTGATTTTTCTCGGCAATAATGGCCGGTCCGCACATGACGTCACCCGGACGCGTATCTTCACGTGGGTATAAAGGTGTGTCGTGCCATTCTCCTCCCGAAAACATTTTCACAAGCTCAGCGGGCCTCAAGCTGCCCTGCCGTGCCGAGCGTAAATCAATCGCTTCTTCTGTTGACTCACCTAAACCAATCGCTTCGACAGAAACTGCTTCAATCACCAGATCTCGCTGATCCATTAGGAATGAATAACGCTGGCGGTACTCAGCCTCAAAAGCTGATTTCATTTCTTCTGTCGTTCCCAAATTGACAACAATGGCTGTATCGGTACCGTCATAACGTAAATGCACACGCTTAATGGTTTCGATTGCAGTAGGCAGTACTTCTTGGGCAATCAAGTCCTGGGATGCCTCTTCGGCCAGCTGATTCAGCAATACCTGAATATTCACCAGCGATTTTGCATCAAGCTTCTCTTCGACTGAACGTTCGCGCATAGTGCTTTGATCAGCCAGCCCCATACCGAATGCTGATAAAACACCAGCATAGGGGTGAGCAAACACCGTGGTCATGCCCAATGCATCAGCTACCAGACAGGCGTGCTGTCCACCAGCACCGCCAAACGTTACAAGCGTGTACTCGGTCACATCGTAACCGCGCGCGACCGAAATATGTTTAACGGCATTGGCCATGTTCTGTACTGCAATGTCGATGAACCCCTCAGCCACTTCTTCAGGAGTACGCTTATTCCCAGTCTTAGCTTCTATTTCCTTGGCCATGGCACTAAAACGCTGAACCACTACATCCCGATCGAGCGGCATGTCGGCATGCGGTCCAAAGACATTAGGAAAGTAGCCTGGCTGAATTTTCCCCAGCATCACATTCGCATCAGTCGTTGCCAACGGCCCCCCACGACGATAACAGGCTGGGCCCGGATTGGCTCCTGCCGATTCGGGGCCGACACGATAACGACTGCCATCAAAAGTCAGGATCGAACCGCCACCAGCGGCAACTGTATGAATCGAGAGCATGGGCGCACGCATACGGACACCCGCCACCTGAGTTTCAAAGGCACGCTCATATTCACCGGCATAGTGCGACACATCTGTTGAAGTACCGCCCATATCAAAACCAATGATCTTGTCGAATCCAGCGGAATCTGCGGTACGCGCCATACCGACAATTCCGCCCGCAGGACCTGACAAAATCGAGTCTTTGCCCTGGAATCGATTGGCGCTGGTCAAGCCGCCACTTGACTGCATGAATTGCAGATTGACCCCAGGTAATTCACTAGCCACCTGATTGACATAACGGCGCAAAATGGGGGACAAGTAGGCATCAACCACTGTAGTATCGCCACGCGATACCAGCTTCATCATAGGAGAAGTCTTGTGCGACACACTGATTTGGGGGAAACCAATCTCACGCGCCAAACGCTCGGCAGTTTCTTCATGTGCCGTGAAACGATAGCCATGCATCAAAACGATGGCAATGGCACGAATACCCTGATCATAGATTGACTGCAAATCGGTGCGCAATTTTTTTTCATCAAGTTTGATCAAGATATCGCCATGTGCACTGATGCGTTCATTAACCTCGATGACTTCCTGGTATAGCAATTCAGGCAACAGAATATTACGGTCGAAAATACGTGGTCGGTTCTGATAGGCAATACGTAATGCATCGCGGTAACCACGGGTTATGAACAGCGCTGTAGGTTCGCCTTTGCGCTCCAACAGGGCGTTGGTCGCCACCGTAGTTCCCATTTTCACTGCTTGGATTTTTTTGACAGGCACACTTTCACCAGGTGCTACGCTAAGCAAATGCCTAATGCCAGCCACGGCAGCATCTCGATACTGTTCCGGATTTTCGGATAAAAGTTTGTAAGTTGTAAGCGACCCATCAGGCAATTTAGCCACGATGTCGGTAAAAGTGCCTCCACGGTCGATCCAGAATTGCCATTGACCAGTACTAGTCATGAGAACAGTCTCCTAAATTTTTAGATCAATTAAAGCGAAGATGCTGCGCGTGCCGCCTGATCGTACAGACCAGACATCGTTCTGAGCAGTTTCGCTATATCGCCAATATCGGCATTTTGGGTACCAGATGCCACCAGCGGGTCAATCAGGCATTCCTCTCTGATTTCGCGATAACGCTTCACCAGTTGTTGTCCAAGTTCGCTTGGGAAATACAAAACCTCTTTACCACTCTTTTCAGTTTGCACCACACCAAGTGACACCAGTTTTTTTAATGAATAACCGACCACATGAGAATCTTCCACGTTCAAAATAAAGCAGATATCTGCCAGCTTTTTGTTACGGGCACGATGGTTAAGATGATGCAGGATCAAAACGTCCATCGTCGTCATATCGGGCAAACCGGCGGCAGCCATACAACGCACCGCCCAGCGACTGAAGGCATTCCATGCCACGATCATTCCGTACTCTAGCTCTGACATCTCGACGCTTTTGGGTGAAACCAAATGCGAGGAAGACACAATGTGAACTCTTTCAGAGTCATTACTAACCGAAACTTTCGGCAATGGCATCGCGGGTTTAGATTGCTTTTTCATGGTTTCAAAATATTTTTAACAGAATAATAAAATTATATTGACAATTTATTAATAAAACAATATCTTTTTTAACAGGATCACCCAGATCCTTTATCGGTCCGACATTGCGGCGATGTTTTTAGTGCCAATGCAGTGAAGGAATCGGATCATCCTCAATACACAAGGAGCATTGCGCCATGAAGTTTGTACAAACCCTAGCAGCTATTGCCCTGGCCTCGACTGCCTCGGCCTATGCACAAAACGTCACCTGGGACATGCCGACGGCGTACCCGGAAAGCAACCCGCATACCGTCACGATTCGTCAGTTTGCTGCCGATCTTGAAAAAGCTACCAATGGTCAGCTCAAGATTACGGTTCATTCCGGGGGGTCGTTATACCGCGCACCAGAAATCAAGCGTGCGGTACAAAGCGGGCAGGCTCAGGCTGGTGAGGTCATCATGTCTATTCTCGAAAATGAAAACAGAATTTTCGGTCTTGACTCGATCCCCTTTGTTGCCACCAGTTTTGCTGATGCCGAACGCATGTGGCGTGCTCAGCGTCCTGCAGTTGAACGTCTGCTGTCTGCTCAAGGTATCAAGCTGCTCTATGCCGTACCCTGGCCGCCGCAAGGTATTTTTGCCAAGCGGGAAATCAAATCAGGAGCCGACTTCAAGGGTCTAAAGTGGCGCGCCTATAACGCTGCGACGAGCAAAATCGCTCAAATGTTTGGCGCACAACCTTTGACAGTACAAGCGGCAGAATTGTCGCAAGCACTGGCTACGGGCGTAGTTGAAGCCACGATGACCTCCGCCGCTACTGGCGTTGACTCCAAATTATGGGAAAACGTTAGCCACTACATTCCTGTGAATGCCTGGCTGCCTAAAAACATGGTCATGGTCAACCAGAAAGCCTTCGATGCACTACCCAAGGCCTCTCAGGATGCAGTGGTACGTATAGCCGCTGATGCCGAGAAGAAAGGTTGGGATCGTATGCGCGCCTACACCGACGAAGCCACTAGCATTCTGGCCAAAAACAAGATGATTGTCGCCCAGCCCAGCGCCCAACTGAAACAGGACATGGACAAAGTTGGCGATGAAATGCTGGCTGACTGGCTGAAAGCAACTGGTGAAGAGGGCAAGCGCATTATCGACACCTTTAACAGGAAATAAGGCCTTAGAACCACTTTAGCCAAGGTAAGGTTACTAGTTCCTTGCCTTGATAATTTTTCTCGGGAACGGCGGTTTGTAACTCCGCATGGCATCGCACTCCTTGGGGGAGTTGCCGTTCCCGATTTTTTAACTAGTGCTTTCGTGGAGACACAACAATGAAACCGAAATTGGGCTGGCTGTACGATGGGCTTGGCGCTCTGGCTGCTATTTCTATCCTCCTAACTTTATTAATACAGGTCTATAACATCGTTGGTCGAATCTTCGGCTTTCAACTCACTGGTGCTGACAGTTATGTTGGCTACACTTTGGCTGCCGGTTCTTTTCTGGCGCTGGCAACAGCTTTGCGCAAGGGTGACCATATTCGTGTGACCCTAATCCTGGGTCGTTTAGGTCCGGCGTGGCGCGTACGCATGGAAATTTTCTGCCTGGCTGTAGCGGTTTTTCTCTCCGGTTTTTTCGCCTATTACTCTATCCGCCTGTCTTATCAGTCCTACATCTTTCATGACATTTCAACCGGCCTCGACGCGACTCCGTTGTGGATCCCACAAATTGCCATGGCGCTCGGCACTATCGCCCTGTTCTTTGCCTTTATTGAAGAGTTGGTTTATGTCGTGAAATATAAAGAGCTGGTTCCCTCTAACGTTGAAGAAATGGCACATACGGAGTAAATCATGAGCATGGATTTTATTATTACCATCACGCTACTGGTCGCCATTTTTGCCATTCTTGGCGCTGGCGTCTGGATTGGTCTAGCCATTATGGGCGTTGCTTATATTGCCATGGAACTGTTCACGGCGAAAAATGCTGGTGACGCTTTAACAATTACCGTGTGGGGTTATCTCTCGAGCTGGTCGCTGACAGCACTGCCCCTGTTTATCTGGATGGGCGAGATACTGCTCAAAACCAAATTGTCCGAAGGTTTATTCCGCGGCCTGGCACCCTGGGTTAACCGTTTGCCCGGGCGATTACTACACACCAACGTCATTGGCTGTACTATTTTTGCCGCAGTGTCTGGCTCGTCTGCTGCTACTTGTGCAACGATTGGCAAAATCTCCTTGCCACAGCTGATGCAGCGCGGCTATCCGGAAAAAATTGCTTACGGTTCTTTGGCAGGTGCCGGCACCCTGGGTCTGCTCATACCGCCCTCTATCATCATGATTGTTTACGGTGTTTCGGCTGATGTGTCGATTGGCAAACTGTTTATTGCCGGTATTATTCCCGGACTAGTCTTGGCAGCTTTGTTCATGCTCTACGTGGCAGGCTGGTCTTTGCTCAACAAAGAAAAAATTCCACAATCCGATGCTTCGCTGACATTCAAGCAAAAGTTGAGCGAAGGCAAACACCTGATTCCCGTCGTGCTCTTGATTGCATTTGTGCTCGGGTCGATCTATACCGGCTTTGCCACCGCCACTGAAGCCGCCTCCCTGGGAGTTGTTGGATCCATCGTCCTGGGTCTAGTACAACGCAGCCTGACCTGGAAAACCTTTTGGGAATCGCTAATGAGCGCTACGCGCCTGTACTGCATGATCGCTTTGATTCTGGCTGGTTCGGCTTTCCTGACTTTATCGATGGGTTTCATCGGCCTGCCGCGTGAGCTGGCCGCCTGGATAGGCTCACTCGGACTCAGTAAAGGCGAGTTGATCATCATGCTGACGTTGTTTTACATACTGCTGGGTTGTTTCCTCGATGGCATTTCGATGGTGGTCCTGACCATTGGTTTCCTGCTGCCCACCCTGCAAGCAGCTGGGATTGACCTGCTCTGGTTTGGCATTTTTGTCGTCCTGGTCGTTGAACTGGCGCAGATTACGCCACCAGTCGGTTTCAACCTGTTTGTACTACAAGCTCTGACCAAGAAAGATATCGGCTACATCGCCATGTGTGCTCTGCCGTTCTTCTTTGTCATGGCCGTTATGGTCATGCTGGTGTATTTCATCCCTGAAATTGTGACTTATCTACCTGCTCATATGTAATTTGCGCTTTATCCGGCAAACCAAACCCTCGGAGGTGTGAAGTGATAGCATCAAAAAAAGTGAGTCAATCCTGGCGCAAGCTGGTGCTAGCGTCGATCACCTTTTGGGGGATAACGGCTGGCTATGCACAGAATACTCAATGGAATCTGGCATCGGCTTACCCTGCCACCAACTTCCACACCAAAAATTTGCAGCAGTTCGCAGATGAGGTGGCAGCGGCCAGCGGTGGCAGGTTGAATATCACCGTACATCCTAACGGATCATTGATCAAACCTGCCGATTTATTTGGCGCGGTCAAGGAGGGTAAAGTGCAGGCGGCGGAGATTATCATGTCAAGCCTGAACAAGGAATCACCTGTTTTTGGTGTGGATTCACTTCCCTTCCTGGTTACCGGCTATGATGATGCCGAGCGTTTGGCCAATAATGCTCGCCCTATCGTAGAAAAACTATTAGGCGAGCGTGGTCTGGTGCTAATGTTCACCGTGCCCTGGCCGCCACAGAATCTCTATGCCAACAGGTCGGTTGCACGTACCGCAGACCTTAAAGGCTCACGTTTCCGGACCTACAATCCTGCCACTCAGCGTATAAGTGAAATAGTAGGTGCTCAGGGAGTTTCATTGCCCGCTAACGAACTAGGTAAAGCCATCTCGGAAGGTAAGGTCGAATCGATGATTACATCTTCCACAACCGGCGTCGATACACAAGCCTGGTCGGGTATGCGTTTTTTTTATAAGGTCAATGCCTGGATTCCAAAGAATATGTTGGTATTTAACAAGGCTGCATTTGACAGACTGCCAGCTGACATGCGGCAAATCGTTCTGAAGGCATCAGAAGCAGCTGAAAAACGTGGTTGGCAGGAAAGCCGGAATGTTGAAAAATTTAACGACGATACCTTGGCAAAAAATAAAGTCCAGGTAGCTGTACCCAGCCCCTTTTTGCAAGACGAATTTCGACGTATGGGCGAATTAATGGCGCGTGAATGGCTACGCACTGCGGGTCAAACCGGACTAGATATCCTACTGCCTTATGAACTGCAGCGTTTCAAAGCAAAATAAGTATCCGGCAGCCAGTTTGTTTTTCCTGTTGACGGAGTTAAACTTGCCTGATGAATTCAGGCACCCCGACCTCTGCTATTACAGACTGGCTTGACCCCTTAATCGAGTCATGGCGCACCTCCCGGTTTTCGCGCTGGCTGTTTCAGCACCGCGGACCTGAGTCCGAGGCTTTGTTGTACCACCGAAGAATTTTTACTCTACCTTCGCGTCCAGGCCTGGTATTTGCCCTGATGCTGCTCGCCTTAATGGTGGGTGCCATCAATTATCAACTGAGCCTGGGGTATCTGTTAAGTTTCTGGGTCGCCAGCATGGCTTGGGTTGGGCTGCATTTAAGTTTTGCTAACTTGTCTGGTCTGCGTTTCAGTAATGCCCAGGCTCAGCCAGTCTTTGCAGGCGAGCAGGCTGCATTTGAGTTCGAAGTGGAAGATACACGAAAACGTGCCCGCTACGCGGTACGGGTCTCTTGTGGCGCTAGTGAAAGCCGCTTTCATGTGTCGGCACAAGGTCAACGACGCGCTCTTTTTCTGGTTCCAACAAAACAGCGTGGCTGGCTGGCTGCTCCACGCGCTACCATCGACTGCTTGTTTCCACTCGGACTCTGGCGCGCCTGGGCCTACTGGCAACCAGCCGCAAAATGCCTAGTGTATCCTAGCCCTGAAAAAAATCCCCCCCCCTTACCCGGTACTGGCGAGGGTGAAGGTGAGGCTGAGGGCGGCAAACAGGGTAGTGATAATTTTGCTTATGTACGCCCGTACCAGCAAGGTGACTCGATTCGACGCATTGCCTGGAAAACAGTGGCGCGTAGCGATGGCGATTTGATCTCGACCAAAATTTTTGAAGGCGGCGCGTCACAGGATATCTGGCTCGACTGGAGCTTGACTGGAACGCAAAATGAGGCCTTGAGACTGAGTCGCCTGACTGCCTGGGTGTTAAAGGCCGATGAGCTGGGCTTGGACTATGGTCTTAAACTGCCAGGCTTGGAAATAGCCCCCAGCCACGGCGAATTGCATCGGGCCGAGTGCCTGAAGGCGCTGGCGCTATGTTAAAAACCTGGCGTTTATTTGAAGCCCTGGGTGCTGAAGGCAAGGCACTGACTCTGCTATTACTGGCTTTCGCCTGCATTGCCGCTCCGCATTTCCAGCATATTCCGGCATGGGCCACTGGTTTGGCTATTGCCGCATTCTGTTTGAAACTTTGGCTTATCAAGCGCGGCGCCAGTGCACCCAACAAATGGCTGTTATCGGCATTTGCGGCCCTGGCTGGCGCAGCAGTATTACTTGAATACAAGACCATATTAGGCCGTGATGCCGGGGTTACGCTGCTGGTAATTCTCAGCTGTATCAAACTATTGGAACTACGTGCACGGCGCGATGTTTTTGTGCTTCTTTTTCTGGCTTTTTTCCTGGCCTTATGCCAATTTTTCTTCTCGCAAGAGATTGGTACCGCGCTACTGGTATTTGGTGGCATTACTTTGCTATTTATTGCACTGGTGGCGCAACAAATCAGTACCGATGGTGCTGAAGCGCCGGTATCCCTGGCCTTGATGGTTAAGCTGGTACTGCGCATGTATATGTTCGCCTTGCCCATGGCCATTGCCGCATTTGTACTGTTTCCACGCTTTGGTCCATTATGGGGTAGTGCCGATGGCACCTATGGCACCACCGGCATGTCCGACACCATGACACCGGGGTCCATTTCTCGATTGGTTGAATCCAATGCGATTGCGTTCAGGGTCAAGTTTGAGGATCAGATTCCGCCACCAGCACTACGTTACTGGCGTGTCATGGTTCTGGGTCAATATGATGGTCGTACCTGGCGCGAACGGGTAAAGAGTGCAGAAACGATTAGCCTGCCCGATAACAACCAGGTGGTGTCCTACACCATCACGCTGGAATCACACGCACAAACCTGGCTACCGATACTGGATTTGCCTGCAACTATGCCGCAGCTGGTTTCGGCCACTGAAAACCAGCAGATTCGCATGGCTCAAGGCAGCTTTTATCTTGACCGGCTGTTACGTGAGCGCATTCAGATTCAGGGGCAATCTCATCTAAGTGCCTTGCTTTCTCTCCAAGAAACACGTCTAAGTTTGCAGCCCTGGCTCGAACTGCCTGCGCCCTTTAATCCCCGAACGCTTAATTTTGCACTTGAATTACGACAGCGTTATCCGAACGACAGTGATGCCCAACTGGCACAGCGGATCTTGCAGATTTTTCGTGATCAGCCATTCCGCTACACCCTGACGCCGCCACCCCTAGGTCCGCATAGTGCCGATGATTTTCTTTTCAATACTCGAGCCGGATTTTGTGAACATTACTCATCAGCTTTTGTCATTCTGATGCGTGCTCTCGATATTCCGGCGCGTGTTGTCGTCGGCTATCAGGGTGGAGAGATGAATCGGATCGATAACTATCTGGAAGTACGGCAGCGCGATGCACACGCCTGGAGTGAAATCTGGTTACAAGGCCGTGGCTGGGTACGAGTCGATCCGACTGCCGCAGTAGCTCCCGAACGTGTTGAGCGAGGTGCAAACGTGGCACTGCCACCCGTTACCGGACTGGCAGCCGGTCTGGGACAGCTGATGGGCATTGCTCCGGGACAGCCCATGTTCAATATATGGCGCGAGCTGCGCCAATATCGCGATGCCGTCAATAATGCCTGGAATCAATGGGTGATCAGTTACCATCGTGAAGGTCAGTCCGACCTGTTCAAACGGATAGGTTTCGAGGAACCGAACTGGCGCGATATGATGCTCAGCCTGCTGGCATTGGTGGCTGCTATCAGCCTGACTATGGCCTGGGTTTTATTTCGTCGCCGCGAAAAACCTGACCCTTTTTTATATCTGTATTCAGATTTTGAACACAAACTGTCTCGTGTCGGACTGATACGCGAAGCCCATGAGGGTCCAGAACAGTTTCAGCGTCGGGTTTTGAAACTACTTAAGGAACCCGACCGGCAACGGGCACAACATATTTTTGGTGCCTGGATTGCTGCGCGCTATCAAAATCAGTCCAAAATGACATACTCACAGCTTAAAAAATGGATTTCCGATTTTCACATCTCCTCCTAGTACTGTTCGGGTCCCTTCTGTTTTTTCCTGTACTGGGAAAAAACAAGCCACTGAATATTCATCATCCGGAAGTACAGGCATTTATTGAGGGTATTAGCCAAAAACACCAGATATCCAGATCTGAAATAAGTCAGGTACTGGCGCAATCAATACGTCTACCCGCAGTAGAAAAGCTGATACTGCCATCTGCACCAGGACAGCCACGATCCTGGCAAGCCTATCGTGCCCGCTTTATCGAACCAGTGCGGCTGGAGGGTGGCATCGAATTCTGGCGCCAGCATCAGCATTGGCTGGAGCGGGCACAAAGACAGTTCGGGGTACCAGCAGAAATTATCATCGCCATCATTGGTGTCGAAACCATTTATGGCAGACACCAGGGTAGTTTTCGTGTTCTGGATGTCTTGTCGACCCTGAGCTTTCATTTCCCCCGGCAGGCGCCACGCGATCGTTCAGCTTTTTTTCGAGCGCAACTGGAAGAATTCCTGATATATACCCGACGACACCAGCTTGCTGCAACCGATATACGCGGCAGTTTTGCCGGTGCTATTGGTATTCCACAATTCATGCCCAGCAGTATTAGCCAGTTTGCAGTGGACTTCGATGCAGATGGCCTGGTCGATCTACGCAATAGCCCGGCAGATGCAATTGGCAGCGTGGCTTCCTTCCTGCTGCAACATGGCTGGCAAACCGGACTGGAACTGGACTTTCCAGTAACAGCTAAAGCAAACAGTACGCCTGGACCGTGGCTGGCTAATGATTTGCAAGCCAGATATAAACCTGACCAGTTATTGCAAGCCGGTTTTGAAGTATCGACAGCACCCGCTGATTATTTACTAGGTTTGATCGACCTGGAATCGCCCGACGCTCCGACTGAATATCGCGCTGGCAGCATAAATTTTTTTGCTATTACGCAATACAACCGAAGCTTTTTTTATGCTGCGGCCGTGGTTGATCTGGCCAGAGCCTTGCTGGCTCGCAGCCCGTCTGCTGGTCTGCTCAACCAATCCCCCACTCTGCCCAAATAGGTTCCACCGCATCGGGCAGTGGCGGTAGCGAACCCAGCTCGGTATGAGATTCGTCCGGACAGTGAAAATCACTACCACGCGAGGCTTTCAACCCATAGTGTCGCGTGATCAGAACATACTCAGCAATTTCCTGGGGGCTATGAGCAGAAGTCATGACTTCTATACCTCTACCACCCAGCTCGACAAATTCATCAAAAAAAGCACTCCGTTCCAGTGCCGTTAAGCGATAGCGCGCCGGGTGCGCCACGACAGCGACACCGCCGGCCTGTTGAATCCAGCCTAACGCATCCGGTAATCGTGCCCAGCGGTGTGGCACAAAACCGGGTTTACCCTCGACCAGATAGCGTCCAAACACCTCGGAAACTGAGTCACAAATGCCGATCTCGACCAGATAACGCGCAAAGTGGGCGCGCGAAATCAGAGCCGGATTGCCCGCATATTTCAATGCACCCTCATAAGCATTGGTAATACCCGCTTTGGACAGCGCCTGACTCATTTCCTGAGCTCGTTGGTCGCGTCCGCCACGGGTACGAATCAAACCCTGATTCAATACCGGGTCGTCGGGGTTGATACCGAGGCCAAGTATGTGAACAGTCTCATTGGCCCAGGTGACCGAAATTTCAACACCAGGGACGAAACCCATACCCAGTTCCTGAGCCCGAGACATAGCGACAGGCAGACCCGCTACCTCATCGTGGTCGGTCAAGGCCAGCCACTCCACACCCTGGGCGTAGGCACGCTCCACAACGGCTGCTGGCGTTAGCGTGCCATCGGAAATGACCGAATGGCAGTGCAGATCGACATTGACCGTATAGGGGTCAAAGTCACTGGCCTGACGATCGCGTGGAAGCATGGGTACGGGCATGACGGTCTATCCCTCAAGGGTGATCTTGCGCTCTCTGACCAATTTTTGATAGCGCTCGAAAGTTTCCTTGATTTGCGCGGCAAACTGTTGTGGGGTATTGCCAATAATATCGGAGGTCGTATCCTGAATACGTTTGCGTACATCCGGTTGTTGCAAGACCCGCATGGTCGCATCGTACAAGGTTTTTACTATATCGGCTGAAGTACCCCTTGGCGCCAACAAGCCGTACCAGGCTCCTTCATTGACCTGAGGGAGTCCAATCTCTGCAAAAGTCGGAATATCAGGTAACTGCCCCAGACGCTTGGGCGCGGCAACGGCAATGCCGCGCAAACGACTATTCTGAATATGCGGCAGGCTCGACGGCAAGTTATCAAAAATCATGTTGACCTGCCCCGCCAGCGCATCGTTCAAGGCCGGTCCAGAGCCACGGTAAGGAATGTGAATGATGAAGGTTTTGCTCGAATCCTTGAACAACTCACCCATCATGTGCAAGACACCTCCCGTACCGGACGAGGCATAGGTATATTTGCCTGGGTTAGCACGAACCTGTTTGATGAACTCCTGATAGTTTTTAGCCGGAAATGAGGGGTGAACCGCCAGCACGTTAGGTGTAGCAGCAATATTGGTGATAGGTACAAAATCGGTCAGCGGGTTGTAGCTGATTTTAGGATTGACCGCCGGGTTGGTCGCCATGGTCGATACCGTCGCCACTTTCAATGTGTAACCATCAGGCGCCGCCCCCTTGACTGCTTCTGCTCCAATCGTACCTCCGCCGCCGGCGCGATTCTCTACGATAACAGTTTGCCCCAACGCCCTACCCAGAGGCTCGGCCACGATACGGGCTATGATGTCAGTCGTTCCACCCGGGGCAAAGGGTACTATTAGGCGTATCGGTTTATTGGGAAACCCGGACTGCGCCCAAACGGGCAGACTGCTGGTAGCCAAAGCTGCGCCTGCCCCCTTTAATATCGAACGTCGCTGGCTATTTGTATATTCTTTCATTGTCGTCTCCTGGTTGGAAATAAGCCAGATGCCTCGCACATGGACACCTGCCTTGTTATGACAATACGTTAGCGCGGCGGTTGCAAGTCCTGAAAATAAAGCAAATCGGCTTCGTTAAATCCGGCACGTTGCCGTGCTTCCCAATTAAAGGGCGGACGTGGCAGCCCTGCATCGTAGCGTCGAGCAACTTCAGCATGCGCCGTCAGGCTCGAACGCCCCTGCCGTTCACACAAAAAGTGGTACCAGCGATTACCTATAGCCACATGCCCAACCTCATCACGCAAAATTACGTCCAGCACCGCAGCAGAATCCAGATCGCCAGCGTCTGCCAGTTTATCTCGCAATGCCGGGGTAACATCGAGTCCACGCGCCTCTAATGTTCGAGGCACCAGCGCCATGCGCGCCAGCAGATCAAGGCGGGTTTTGTGCGCTGCTTCCCATAGTCCGTTATGTGCAGGCAAATCACCATATTCCAGACCGTATGCACCGAGTCGCTTCAGCAGCAGGCCAAAGTGCGTGGCTTCTTCACTGGCGACGTGCAGCCAGTCATGGTAAAAAGCCGGCGGCATGGACGGGAAACGCCAGATTGCATCCAGCGCCAGATTGATGGCGTTGAATTCGATATGGGCTACGGCATGCAGCAAGGCGGCGCGCCCCGCGGCAGAACCTGCCCCACGTCTGGGTACTTGATGCGGCGCAATCAGCTCAGGACGTTCGGGATGCCCAGGAACACCCGGTGGCTCAGGAATGAGCTGCTCGGTATCTAGAACCATCGCTCCAGTGCGTAGCAGATTGTACAAATTGTGTGCTGCAAGACATTTAGAGGGAGGGTCTGGCTCAAGCAAGGCCAACAAGGCCTGATGACGAAGCTCTTTCATACCGAAATGATAAACTTTTATCGGAAATACTTCAGATCCGATGGCGGGATATTCATGAATTGGCTTGTACGCGCCTTGACCAGTTTTTACTGGCTCGCTATTGCAGCGGGCAGTGTTTGGGCGTGCTTCGAACTTAATCAATGGCAGAACGACTATCTCAAACCGCTATGGACTTCATCCCGACTGGTCGAAGTACAGGCCCGAATCGAATCTGTCTCAAAGGGATCAGATAGCGTTCAGTTACGCTATCGTTATCAGTTCGGTGAGCATACCTACTACAGCGAGCGTTTAACTTTCGATCCGCAACGTGGAAAAATTGAGGGGGTCAGTATTGATGATTTGTACAATACTTACGAGTTTCGTGAGCGTCATCGCCTGACAGTGACCGCCTGGGTAGATCCAAAAAACCCAGGTTTTGCAGTGCTGGACAAAAGTGTGCAATGGCTACCCGTATCCGCTCTGGCTGCTTTATTTGCGATTCTTGGGCTGGTGTTCGTGGCCGCATTGCGTCAGGCACTCAGTTCTGCCGGCCTACTCAAATGGGCTGAAAAAATATCTCGCTCCGAAGCTTCTTCAAAAGCATTTCCGTGGGGACCCTACCGTGCCCTGGCTTTGCTGCTCATCACCGCGAATATAGCTGCATGGACATTCTTGCCTGGCAGTCTGTTTACCCTGTTGGGCGCAATAGCTGGGGCTATTGTTCTCGCATTTCCTTTAGTGCATTTCCGGCAACGCTGGTTACGCTGGCTATATGGCAGCACACAAACTGACCATATCGCCACTGATAGCGATTGGTTATTACGCCCTACCCGTAACGGATTGGGCATACGACTGATAGATTCCGCCAATCTGGCCTTAACCTGGGGCTTGGGGTGTCTGGCAATTATGTTATCGGCCTGGGTCTTCTATGTACTTGTTTTTTCCCCCTACGCTGCTGACCTTTTCACCCTCATTTTGGGTGCGGCGGCAGCGCTTGGAACTGGTACTCTCAGCTTGGCCATATCCAATAGTGGGCTGAAAATTCATTTCAATCAGGGTGGCTTGCTGGTTGAGCGATCACGCTTGTTCAAATTGCAGATGCTGGGGAAAATTCGAATCGAAGATATTCGCTCCTTCGAACGTCTGCCCGATCCTGCAGGCAATGCAGGGCATAACCCCTGGTGCCGCTGGCGAGTCATGGTGCGACAGAAATCGAAAGATAGTGCCGCGCCACTCACCCCTTTTTTACCAGAAACCACTGCACAAACAGTTGAAACAGCACTCAGCATAGCACTCGATCGTGCACAAAAAAATCCTGGAATCAACTCCCTGGAACGCTCAGCGCTAAATCAGGTTGCAGCAATACGCATAGTAGTGATCCTTGCCTTGATCATGGTCGTCTTGATCACTCATTGGCAGTGGAAACGATATGACGAAGGAGTCAAACGCATAATGCCCGATGGCAGTCTTTCGATCAAAAAACCGATACGAGATCCGTTGATTCGGGCTATTTACCGAACTGACCTGGCCGCCGTTGAATCAGCATTAAAGGCAGGAGCGAATCCCAACCAGATTGACGACGAGGGCCTACGCCCTTTGCACCGTGCAATTATTGTACGTAGCCCCGAAGTCGCTGCAGTACTATTACGCTCTGGCGCAATCACCGACAGCCCTGAAATCGATCTGAAATCAGCTCATGCCAAATCCGTCCTCATGTGGGCGGCTGACCAGCCCGAGATGTTCGAACTATTGCTGACAGCCGGTGCCGATATCCACCTGCGCGATAAAACCGGGGCATCTGCCATGCACTATTCAGCAGGAAAAAACAATCTCAAAGCCATGTTGCTTTTACAAGCACGCGGACTTTCCATTGACGACCGTACAGGGCCTGACGGAGCAACGCCCCTGATGTGGGCATTTTGGTGGTGGGCACCCGATTCGATAGACTGGTTAATAAAACAGGGAGCAAGGCAAGATGTGCGAGATTTTCGTGGCCTGAACCTTGAGCACTATGCGCGCACTTCGACAGAACCTGAACAGGCACTTAAGCGACTGGCTGCGCTGCGTGTGTCGCCATAAGGCTTAGAACTGCCAATTCAAGCTCGACCAAAACCTTGATCTTTTCCAGAAAAGCTATTCAGTTTCATAGTACGATCACAACCTGTATGGAGAATTTCGATGGCAATTTATCAATTAGGATCCGAAGCTCCGGACATAGACCCCACTGCCTGGATAGCGTCGGAAGCGGTAGTGATTGGCCGGGTTCAGGTCCATGCCGATGTCAGTATCTGGCCACAAGCCACCTTACGTGGCGACAATGAGCCCATAACGATAGGCCCCGGTAGTAATGTCCAGGAAGGTGCTGTACTGCATACCGACATGGGCTGTCCATTAATAGTGGGGGCTAATGTCACGATAGGCCACCTGGCCATGCTGCATGGCTGCACTATTGAGGATGGTGCGCTAATCGGTATTCAGGCCACGGTTCTGAATAATGCGGTAATTGGTCGTGATTGTCTGGTAGGCGCTGGCGCATTGGTGACCGAAGGAAAAAGCTTCCCGCCGCGCAGTCTTATTCTAGGTTCTCCGGCTAAAGCCGTGCGCGAATTGAGCGATGAAGAAATAGCGCGTATGCATCTCAATACTCGCGGCTATGTCAAAAAAACTCAGCAATACCGCGAACAACTCAAAAAATTGGCATGATGGAAAGCTGAATGGCAAAATTTCTACTCTTGTTGCTGCTCGGAATTGCAGCGTATGTGTTCTGGAAAAAGATGCGAAGACCAGAGCGACATGAAAGCAACCCGCCCCCTGAAGGTCTGCAACTCAAACGCCCTTTAAGCGCCGCGCAGCAAGCGTTGTTCGCCAAATTGCAAAGTGCCCTACCCAGTACCATGATTATGGTGCAGCCGGCTTTATCACAACTTGTCAGCGCCGATGGCATGAATCAAACCCTGGCGAAAACTGTCGTCGACTTTGCCATCTGCCGAAAAGATTCATCGCCTCTGGGAATAGTGTTACTGGATGCCGACCATGCTGATGCATTGGAACAATGGGTGATACAGGCCGGACTCAAATGTGCGCGCTTCAAAAGTTCATCTCTGCCCGATGAACAGCAAATACGCGATGTATTCGGATTCATATAAGATTATTTGGGGTGATGATGCACGACCAGTTGTATAAATTCATGTTTGAGCGCGCGCCGGTACGCGGTGAAATTGTATCGATTCAGGCAGCATGGCAGCACATTTTGTCACTCCATCAATATCCGGCTCCGGTGGCCAATATATTGGGCGAAATGCTCGCTGCTGCTGCCCTGCTGTCTTCCACACTCAAATTTGACGGCGCCTTGATCATGCAGGTGTTTGGTGATGGCCCGGTCAAGCTAATGGTGGTCGAAGCCAATAGCGATCTGGGCTTGCGTGCCACCGCCAAACTGGCACCAAACGCCGTTATTGCACCTGATGCCAGTTTACAGAGCCTGATCAACCTGCATGGCCAGGCGCGTATGGCGATTACGCTCGATCCGCGTGAAAAATTGCCCGGACAACAGCCCTACCAGGGCATTGTTCCAGTGGAAAGCGACAGCATGGCGCAAATACTGGAAGACTACATGCTGCGCTCGGAACAGCTTGATACTAAACTCTGGCTGGCGTGTGACAACCGTAGCAGTGCAGGACTGATCATGCAACGTATGCCGGTCGAGGGTGGCAATAGCACACAAATGGAACAGGACGAAGAAAACTGGCATCATTTATTGCAACTATCGAGCACCGTCAAACGCGAAGAGCTGCTCGATCTACCGCCTAAAGATGTCGTGGCACGGCTGTTCTGGAACGAAAATGCACGCATTTTTGAACCACGCACTCCACGCTTCTTCTGCACCTGCTCGCGTGACAGAGTCGCCCATATGTTGCGTACCCTAGGCCAAGAAGAACTCGACAGTGTCATTGCCGAGATGGGGTGCGTCCAGGTGCAATGCGAGTACTGCAATACCGGCTATAAATTTGATGCGGTCGATGTAAGACAGCTTTTTACGGCTAGTGAGGTGCCAATAAATGCTGGCAAGGGCCTGCATTAACCGCCGAAAAAAAGTTGAAGTGCAAATCTGAATTCAGCGCTCTCGCGCAGGCTTTTCCACCACCTGCACGAATATCTCATCGTTTTTTATCATGCCCAGTTCATAACGGGCACGTTCTTCGATGGCGGCAGTGCCATTACGCAAGTCACGCACCTCGCCTTCCATGGCGGCATTACGGGCGCGCAGTTCTTCATTGGTTGTTTGCTGCGCGGCCAGTTTCTTTTCACGCTCCCACACCTTGAACCAGCCACCGTCACCCAGCCAGAGCGGATACTGTATCAGTACCAGCAAGGCTGCGATGACGACGGTGATCCAGCGCATCGGGGTTTAGCGCAGGTTGTAAAACGCCGAGCGACCCGGATAGCTGGCGACATCACCCAGGTCTTCTTCAATACGTAACAACTGGTTGTACTTGGCGATACGGTCAGAGCGGCTCATGGAACCGGTCTTGATCTGTAGCGCATTGGTACCCACGGCAATGTCCGCAATGGTCGCATCTTCGGTTTCACCCGAGCGATGTGAAACCACAGCAGTGTAATTGGCACGCTTGGCCATTTCTATGGCGGCAAAAGTTTCGGTCAAAGTGCCAATCTGGTTAATCTTGATCAGAATCGAATTGGCAATGCCCTTGCTAATGCCTTCCTGCAAAATTTTGGTGTTGGTCACAAACAGATCATCCCCCACCAACTGCACCTGTTTGCCCAGTTCCTTGGTCAAATGCGCCCAACCGTTCCAGTCGCCTTCATGCATACCATCTTCAACACTGATGATGGGGTATTTGTCGCACCAGCTTTTTAGCATACTGGTCCATTCGGTCGCACTTAATTTCAGTCCTTCGCCATCGAGATGATATTTTCCGTCTTTGTAAAATTCACTCGCGGCACAGTCCAGACCCAGTGCAATTTGTGACCCAGGTTCAAAGCCGGCCTTTTCAATCGCTTCAATCAGCAATTTCAAGGCTTCTTCATGGCTTTTCAGGCTGGGGGCAAACCCGCCTTCATCACCCACTGCGGTATTCAAATGACGGTCATGCAATAATTTTTTCAAGGTGTGGAACACCGTTGCACCGTAACGTATTGCCTCACGGAAAGTCGGTGCACCTACGGGTAATATCATGAATTCTTGCAGGTCGAGATTATTATCGGCGTGGGCACCACCGTTAATAACATTCATCATCGGTACCGGCATCGACATGGCGCCAGAACCACCAAAATAACGGTATAAAGGCAGGCCGGTTTCTTCAGCAGCAGCACGCGCCACAGCCATTGAAACCGCCAGTGTGGCATTGGCACCTAACCGTGCTTTATTCTCGGTACCATCCAGCTCGATCAGAGCCTTGTCAATGAACGCTTGTTCGGCCGCATCCAGCCCTACAATAGCTTCAGAAATTTCAGTATTGATATTGCCTACCGCCTTGAGTACGCCCTTGCCGAGATAGCGGCTCTTGTCTCCATCACGCAGCTCTATAGCCTCACGTGAGCCCGTCGAGGCACCGGAAGGCACAGCGGCACGCCCCATGGCGCCCGACTCCAGCAGTACATCACACTCCACCGTAGGATTCCCACGGCTATCAATGACTTCACGACCTATGATATCGACAATGGCGGACATGCTATTCAACTCCTTGAACAATGAAAATATTGGCTAATGCAGCGCCTTCACGCGCATTACGCGCACGTTTGTACTGCGGTGAATCATAAAAGGCTTGCGCTTTTTCTACCGACGGAAACTGCAAGATCACGATACGATGAGGAGGCTGACCTTCCAGTGAAGTCGTGGCCCCACCGCGTACCAGTACTTTGGCATCATAGGCTTTAATCGCCAAAGAAGACCATTTGCGATAAACCTCGTACTGTTGCGGTTTTTTAACATCGACGTTAAAAATCAGGTAGGCTGACATGGATTTCCTCAGGAAAAATCTTGTTCCAGAAAAGTTTGCTGTTTGACCAGTTCATCCAGGGCTTTGAGCGTAACCAGCAATTCTTTCATGCGCTGCAAAGGCACGGCGTTCGGGCCATCGCTCATAGCCTGCGCCGGGTTCGGATGTGTTTCCATGAACAGGCCAGCAATACCTACCGCCACCGCAGCCCGCGCCAAGACCGGGACAAATTCTCGCTGTCCGCCACTACTGGTACCCTGCCCACCTGGCAGTTGTACCGAATGTGTTGCATCGAATACGACTGGACAAGCAGTTTCACGCATGATGGCCAAAGAGCGCATATCGCTTACCAGATTGTTATAGCCAAAGCTGACGCCACGCTCACATGCCATGAACCGGTCTTCACTCAGTCCCGCTTCACGTGCTGCCTCGCGCGCTTTATCCATGACGTTTTTCATATCATGCGGAGCCAGAAACTGCCCTTTCTTGATATTCACTGGCTTGCCCGACTGCGCTACCGCACGGATAAAATCAGTCTGGCGACATAGAAAAGCTGGAGTTTGCAGTACATCAACGACAGATGCGACTGAAGAAATTTCATCGACCTCATGAACATCGGTGAGTACTGGAACGCCGATTTGTCGTTTCACTTCGGCCAATATATTTAAACCATGATCGAGCCCCAAGCCGCGAAAACTTTTGCCCGAACTGCGGTTGGCCTTGTCGTAGCTGCTTTTATAAATAAAGGGTATGCCCAAGGCTGTTGTCATTTCCTTTAGCTGACCTGCCGTTTCCAATGCCAGCTCTTGCGACTCGATGACGCAAGGTCCGGCAATCAGGAACAGGGGGCGATCAAGCCCGACTTCAAACTCGCACAGTTTCATCAGGTCACCGCCTTCGAAGACCGGCCCTGGGTCGATTGATGCGCCAAGGCTGCCAGAACGTAGGCCTTGAACAAGGGGTGCCCGGCACGCGGCGTACTGGTAAATTCTGGGTGAAACTGCACCCCTAAAAAGAATGGGTGCACTGTTTTGGGCAATTCCATCATCTCGGGCAAGTTTTCAGTGGTGGTACGCGAGGTAATCATGACACCCGCTTTTTCAAAACGCTCGACATAATGGTTGTTCACTTCGTAGCGGTGGCGGTGACGCTCGAAGACTTCAGCGCCGTAAATATCGTATGCTAGCGTACCTGGTTTTACCGGGCAACGCTGCGCGCCCAGACGCATGGTGCCACCCAGGTCCGAGTTGGCATCGCGTTTTTCCACTTTGCCGTCACGGTCTTGCCATTCGGTAATCAGCGCCACCACCGGGTGCGGAGTTTCCGGGTCAAACTCGGTCGAGTTGGCCTGCTGCAATCCGCATAAATCGCGCGCCATCTCAATCATGGCAATTTGCATACCGAGGCAAATGCCCAGGTAAGGTACCTTGTTTTCACGCGCATAACGCGCTGCCGCAATCTTGCCCTCGACCCCACGCTTACCGAAACCACCGGGCACCAGAATAGCGTCATATTTTTCCAGCATACCCGTTCCCTGGGTCTCAATCTGCTCGGAATCGACATAATCAATATGAATTTTAGTGCGGGTATGCAGACCGGCGTGAATCAGGGCTTCCGATAAGGATTTATAGGATTCAGTCAGATCGACATATTTACCCACCATGGCGATGTGTATCTGATGCTGCGGATGTTCCAGTGCGTCAACCAGTTGGGTCCAGTGTGACAAATCAGCAGGCTTGGGATTCAAACCCAATTTCTCACATACGATGTCATCGAGTTTCTGATCATGCAGCATGGCCGGGATCTTGTAGATCGAATCGGCATCCCAGACCGAAATGACTGCTTCGGTGGGCAGATTGGCAAACAAGGAGATTTTCTCGCGCTCATCGTCCGGTATGCGTCGGTCAGCACGACACAACAGCACATAGGGCGAAATACCAATTTCGCGCAGTTTCTGCACGCTATGCTGGGTCGGCTTGGTTTTGAGTTCACCCGCACTGGCAATATAGGGCACCAGGGTCAGATGTACAAAACACACGCCCTCGCGCCCCAGCTTAAGGCGCATCTGACGCGCTGCCTCCAGGAATGGCAAGGACTCAATGTCACCGACCGTGCCGCCAATTTCCACAATTGCCACATCGGCCTGACCGTCCCACGCGGCCTTAGCACCACGCTGGATAAAATCCTGGATTTCATTCGTAATATGGGGAATGACCTGAACCGTTTTACCCAGATACTCGCCACGGCGCTCCTTGCGTATGACGCTTTCGTAAATCTGGCCGGTCGTAAAATTGTTGACCTTGCGCATTTTGGCGCTGATAAAGCGCTCGTAATGGCCAAGATCCAGGTCAGTTTCCGCGCCGTCCTCGGTCACAAAAACCTCGCCATGTTGAAATGGCGACATGGTGCCAGGATCAACGTTGATATACGGATCTAATTTGAGCAGGGTGACTTTAAGGCCGCGCGATTCGAGAATCGCCGCAAGGGAAGCAGCCGCGATGCCTTTGCCAAGCGAAGACACCACGCCACCGGTGACAAAAATGTATTTAGTCATGAAGCCTCACCGGGAAAGCCGAATTATAGCGAACTCGCTGGCATCGTGACAGTCTTCACGATAATCTAGCGGTATGAGAGCAAAAACCTCGCGACTACAACTGATTGACGGGCTCAGAGGCGTGTCCGTACTCATGATGCTGGCCTACCATTTTTGTTATGACCTGGTCTGGTTTGGCTGGGCGCAATGGCGTATGCTCGAAGATCCGGCCTGGATTGGCTGGCGTAATGTCATTGTCTGCTGCTTTTTACTTATGGTCGGTGTATCGCTGGCACTACGTCAGTTTTTTCAGGTAGAAGCGCACGATTTCTGGAAACGCTGGGCAGAAATTGCCGCTGCCGCGGTGCTGGTCAGTCTGGGCAGCTGGCTGTTTGCGGGTGAGCGTTTCATTTATTTTGGCATCCTGCACCTCATAGCCCTAGCCTTGTTACTGGGTGCGCTGTCTGTACGCTTCGGTCGCTGGAACGCCCTGCTTGGCTTACTGGTAATTGCCGCCGGGCTTGGCATCAACTCGGATGCATTCAACCCGAAATACTGGAACTGGCTCGGATTTGCCAGCATCAAACCGGCCACCGAAGACTATGCACCGTTATTTCCATGGTTCGGTGTGGTGTTGCTGGGCATTGCCCTGGGACAAACCTGGATCGAGCGCGGGCTGCCAGCAGCCCATTACCGCCTGCCAGGCATTCTACGTTGGCTGGGTCGCTGGAGCCTGACCGTCTATCTAACGCATCAAATCATTTTTATTGGACTGCTATGGCTGATCCAAGGCTTAACGTCTTAGCATAAGGCGAATGAAACCTTCATCCAGACCCCTCTATAGCAGGATACAGAGCAGAGATAGTGCCCAACCGGCTTTGCCTGAAAACCGTGCGAATGTTGGAAAAGGTTTTGAACCCCTCCCGGCTATGTGAAGCTGGACTGGCCACCCGGCTTCAGGGTAAGGCATAAAAAACTTGCCCTGTTTCGGCACCACCATTGACTACGCTCACAAATCGTGGGGCAGGTTATCTTGATACTCAAACATCTGATACATAAGACTAATCATTGATTTTTATCTATTTCTAGTCTAGAAATTTTTGATTGGATTAAATATCAATTTTTTCATACAGTAGTACCTGTTTCTAAACTACTGAATATCGCATCATGAACAATCCCCTGTTATCCAACTTGCTGGACCCCGCCATCCTGTTTTTCTTTTTTGGTTTATTCGCAGCATTGGTACGTTCCAATCTCGAAATACCTGGCGCCATTTCCAAATTTTTCTCACTTTACCTGCTCATGGCGGTTGGCTTCAAGGGTGGCGTCGCCATTGCCCAATCGGGCTTGTCTTCTGACATGCTACTCGCCCTGGGTTTGGCGATGTTGTTGGCGCTGGTCATACCGGCCTACAGTTATGCCATTCTGCGTCGCAAGATACCTGCCTACGATGCCGCCGCCATTGCTGCCACTTATGGTTCTGTCAGTGCGGTTACCTTCATTACCGCTACATCTTTCCTGACACGCCAGGGGGTAGAGTTCGGTGGCTATATGGCCGTTGCCCTCGTGGTCATGGAATCTCCGGCCATTATCATGGCCGTACTACTGGCCAACCTGGTACGGCAGCAAGATAAAGGACAGCATGCCGCCCCCGTACCTTTTCGTGAGCTGATGCGCGAGGCTTTTACTGATGGCGCTCATTTATTGTTATTAGGCGGACTGGTCATCGGCGCCATAACGGGTGAAGCAGGCAAAAAAGTCATGGATCCTTTCACTGGCGATCTGTTCAAGGGCATTCTTGCATTCTTCCTGCTCGACATGGGTTTACTGGTGGCCAAGCGGCTGCGTGAATTTCGCTCAGCGGGTCGTTTTCTAACCGGCTTCGGCATTGTGGTACCGCTATTTAATGCCGCACTGGCGCTGACATTAGCCAAGCTCACGGGTCTGTCATCAGGTGATGCTTTCCTGTTGTGTGTGCTGGCCGCCAGTGCCTCTTATATTGTCGTACCCGCTGTAATCAAATACGCCATACCAGAGGCCAACCCCACCCTTTATTTCAGTATGTCGCTGGTCATCACTTTCCCGTTCAATATATTGCTGGGAATACCACTCTACTTTAGCGTGGTACAGGCCTGGTTCAATTAACTTCAATCAGCTCAGGGCTTCATACAAAGGCAAAGTCAAAAATTCCGTGAAGTCCTGGCTGGTACTCATTTGCTCGAAAATTTGTGCAGCACGCACGTAAGTGGCCTCAAACGCCATATCACCCACGGCGGCACGAATTTTCGGCATTTCCTCGGCAATCAGCTGCTTGACCAAGGCCGCATCGACCTTGCGGCCATCGTCCAATTTTCCTTTAGGTGAACGTAACCACTGCCACACCTGCGAGCGTGAAATTTCAGCAGTAGCTGCGTCTTCCATCAGGTTGAAAATCGGCACACAACCATTCCCGCCCAGCCAGGAGCCCAGGTACTGAATACCCACGCTGATGTTATTGCGTAGCCCAGCTTCGGTAATCGGCGTCTCGGGCTGAAAGTTCAATAAATCAGCACCCTTGACTTCGACATCAGGGCGCTGCCTGTCGATTTGATTCGGTCGTTCGCCCAAAACCTTTTTGAATTCCTCCATCGCTACCGGCACCAGGCCCGGGTGAGCAACCCAGCCGCCATCGTATCCGTCACCGGCATCACGCGCTTTGTCGCTACGTACACCGGCCATGGCCTTTTCATTCGCCTCGGGGTCGTTCTTGATAGGTATCAAGGCGCTCATACCACCAATAGCTGGAGCATTGCGCTTGTGACAGGTCTTCAGCAACAACAAGGCATAGGCGCGCATGAACGGCACGGTCATCGTGATTTTGCTGCGCTCGGCCAGGCAGAAATCACGATCGACCTTGAATTTTTTAATGCAGGAGAAAATATAATCCCAGCGTCCAGCGTTCAGACCGGCACTATGCTCACGTAATTCATACAAAATCTCGTCCATTTCAAACGCGGCTAAAATCGTTTCCACCAGTACCGTGGCCTTGATGCTGCCTTGGGGCAATCCCAACTCGTTTTGGGTCATGACAAAAATGTCATTCCACAAACGCGCTTCCAGATGGCTTTCCATTTTGGGCAGATAAAAATATGGTCCACTGCCACGTGCCAGCAGTTCCCTGGAATTATGAAACATGAACAGCGCAAAGTCGAAAATACCGCCACTGACGCGCTGGCCATCTACCAGGGCATGTTTTTCATCCAAATGCCAGCCGCGTGGCCGCACCACCAGCGTCGCCACCTTGTCATTGAGTCGATACACCTTGC
This sequence comes from Burkholderiales bacterium UBA4657, assembly GCA_002405475.1. Lineage (GTDB taxonomy): Bacteria > Pseudomonadota > Gammaproteobacteria > Burkholderiales > Burkholderiaceae_E > UBA4657. Next base: position 70,843 of record DHLX01000036.1, read on the forward strand.
CATTCTGTTCCAGCGAAATCGTACGCCGCACCGCATCGCGCAAATTGATTTGTCCTTGAATCTGATTGTCCCAATTCGGGGCATTGCTATCCTCGAAATCGGTCATGTACGAATCCGCACCCGAGTTCAAGGCATTGATAATCATCTTGCGTTCCACCGGCCCGGTAATCTCGACCCGACGACATTGCAGGTCAGCAGGCAAAGGTGCAATCGTCCAGTTACCTTCGCGAATAGAGCGGGTCGCGGACAAAAAATCCGGGCGCTCGCCTGCATCCAGTCGCTTGACGCGCTCGGCACGTGCCTGTAACAGAGCCTGACGCCTGGGCTCAAAATTGCGGTGCAGCTTTTCAACCAGAGCCAAGGCTTCAGGTGTCAGAATTTGACTGAATTCGGGACTGATGGGGAGAGTAATTTGCATGCTGGTCTCATAAAAAATAAATGGGGATATACGCAGGATACAATACTTTTTTTGATGTATTTGTCGATATATATCAAATCATTAATTACTTTTCAGTAAATAATCAGGTATGGACCAGTTCAAGCAAATACAGACTTTTGTTGCGGTGGCGCAAAAAGGGTCTATTTCGGCGGTGGCAGCGACCGAAGGCCTGGTCCCAGCCGTTATTGGGCGGCGTCTGGATGCACTGGAAACACGACTGGGTGTCAAGTTACTGTTACGATCAACCCGACGCATTTCATTGACTCCAGAGGGTAGTGTTTTTCTGGAAGACTGCCAGCGCATTTTGTTGGAACTGGAACAGGCAGAGGCGAGTCTTGCTGCCGATAAAGCCCGCGTGAGTGGACATCTGAAACTCACCGCGCCTGCTGGCTATGGTCGCAAGCATGTCGCGCCGCTGGTTCCTGCATTTATTGCGCGACATCCCCAGGTCAGTGTGGCACTTGACCTGTCTGATCGAGTTGTCGATTTGATTAACGAGGGATTCGATTGTGCGGTACGTGTCGGTGATTTTCCTGATTCAAGTCTGGTCAGCGTCAAGCTTGCGCACAACCGCAGGCTGGTGGTCGGAGCCCCGGCCTATTTCGCACGTTATGGACGACCGCAACATCCGAATGATTTACAGGGGCATCAATGTCTGGGCTTTGGTCCCAGTGGCACGCAACAGCGCGGCTGGCTGTTTACCGTCGGTAAAAAGATTCAAACCTTCAAAATTAACGGTACGCTGGAATGTACCGACACTTCCGTACTGACTCAATGGGCGCGTGAGGGGCATGGGTTAGCCTGGCGTAGCGAGTGGGAAGTTGCAGCGGATTTGGAACAAGGAAGTTTGATATCCGTTCTGGATGAGTTCACGGCACCGGATAATGGTGTCTACGTTGTTTTTCCCGAACGCAAACATCTTCCTATGCGGGTACGAGCCTGGGTCGATTTTCTGAAGCAACAACTAAGCACGACTCAGGTGCTGACCAAAGGACACTCATAACGCTCGACCAGGCGCTCATGTATCCAGGCGTGCAAAGCCATATTTTGATAATCAGGCAACGGGTCAAAGGCCAAGCCGAAGCGGGCTGAATGTGCCTGCTGTCCCGGGTCTTTTCGTTTGCGTATCGAACCTGCCAATTTGAACTCTATCATCACTCCGGCGACAGGTAATTCAAACTCCAGACGAACCTTGCCGGCGACACTGCTACTCACTGTAATTTCCGCACCGCCGGTCGAGATGTCATTAATCATAACGGTCTGCGTCTGCTCAGCTTCAGGCAGCAACAGAACCAGATTCGCCTCAATGGCAGCAGACACCCGACGACTATTACGTACCGTAGTCTTTTCCAATCGCGCCTCATCCCAGCATAAGTGTAAATAAGGGAATGGCGTAAAACATACTTTTTGAATACTGCCAGCGAAAGAGTAAATAGTCTGGCCAAAAAAACCCTTGCCGCTGATGACTTGCCCCTCACGCACACTCAATAATTTACCTTGATCACGTGGCGCTGTCACAAGAATAGAACTTCCTGGCATGTGGCCTAACAAACGTACTGGATAAGTGTCAGGGAATCCGTCCAGTCTAAGACGTACCATCCAGTCGGCAGAAGGATCGTGCTGGCGCCGCCTGGTCTGGCGACGCTGCCTGGAGAAAAGTAAGTCATCAGACGATTTTTTTTCTGATTCTGGTTCAGGTACGGCTACCCAGCGCGGATTCGGATAGAACCCGTTCTCGCACAATGCCTCTAGCTGTATTTCTGAGCGGACCACTTGACCTTGTGCCAGCAACAGTTTGCCTTTGCCATCAAAGATGGAAAAAGCTAGAGGCTGTCCAATCACCACATCGTGTCGCGCCAGGGGTTGCATGCTTTTACTCAAAGTAGACCTCACCACGAGTTCTACCCTGATAACGACAGAGAAGCGACAAAAGTTAAATCAAGCCGGTCCGCGCTGGCAGACCGGCTTGTTTGCTGACACTACATGGCGTTAGCAACTTTTTTCTGGTCGAAAAACTGCTCGTTTTCGGTCGACCCATGCAATGCCGTGGTCGATGCCTGTTCGCCCTCTATGGTTTGTGTCACCAGATCAAAATATCCGGTACCCACTTCGCGCTGGTGCTTGACCGCGGTAAAGCCTTTTTCGGCCGCCGCAAATTCGGCTTCCTGTAATTCGACGAAAGCACTCATCTGCTGCCGTGCATAGCCATACGCCAGGTTAAACATCGAGTAATTGAGCGAATGGAAGCCCGCCAAGGTAATGAACTGGAATTTATAGCCCATGGCACCCAATTCCCTCTGGAATTTCGCAATCGTCGCATCGTCGAGATTTTTCCTCCAGTTAAAACTGGGTGAGCAGTTATAGGCCAGCATCTTGCCGGGATATTGGCGGTGAATAGCCTCGGCAAAGGCCTTGGCATAAGCCAGGTCAGGCTTACCGGTTTCACACCAGACCAGATCAGCGTACGGAGCATAAGCCATACCGCGCGATATCGCCTGAGCCAGACCCGGCTGGGTACGGAAAAATCCTTCCTGGGTGCGCTCGCCCGTCAGGAAAGGACGATCATTCTCGTCCACATCGCTGGTCACCAGGTCGGCCGCCTCGGCGTCGGTACGTGCAATAAGAATCGTGGGCACCCCCATGACATCGGCTGCCAAGCGCGCTGCCACCAGCTTGGAGACTGCCTCGCGTGTCGGCACCAGAACCTTGCCGCCCATGTGACCACATTTTTTGACGCTAGCCAGCTGGTCTTCGAAATGCACCCCTGAAGCACCCGCCTCGATCATGGCTTTCATCAGCTCAAAGGCATTGAGTACGCCGCCAAAACCGGCTTCAGCATCAGCAACGATCGGAGCGAAATAATCGATATCGTTCTTGCCTTCACTCCATTGAATCTGGTCGGCACGCTGAAAAGTGTTGTTAATGCGCTTGACCACCATAGGTACCGAATTGGCCGGATATAAAGACTGGTCGGGGTACATTTCGCCGGCGACATTGGCATCCCCGGCAACCTGCCAGCCTGACAGGTAAATCGCTTTCAGACCCGCCTTGACCTGCTGCATAGCCTGATTTCCGGTCAGAGCGCCCAATGCATTGACAAATGGCTCCTGTTGCAACAGTTTCCACAATTTCTCCGAGCCGCGTTTGGCCAAGGTGTGCTCAATTGCGACCGAACCGCGCAATCGTATGACCTCCTGGGCTTCATAGCCGCGCTGGATTCCCTTCCAGCGTGGGTTTTCCGACCACTCTTTCTGCAGCTTTTGCGTTTCCAATTCTCTGGCACTCATCTCAGGCTCCTCTTGGGTTAAAAATCACAACAATCATGGCTTAATGATAGTTGCCATGATGCAACGCAAAAGTCTTGAGAGAGAAAATAATGAAAATAAATTATCTATAAAAATCAATTGGTTAATATCTTTTTTTCATTATGTGAAAGTTAATTCAGGCATTTGAAAAGTACAGGTAATGCTTTGCAGCAATGCATTCCTTATAGTGAAAAACACATTTCACATAGAGAAAAATAAAAAAGGGCGCAATAGCGCCCTTTCATAAGATAAAAAAATGCTTATTTCGTTGCCTGATCCAACGGTTTCATAATTTTGGCATCTAATCGGTTTTTTAGCGCCTCGACCAGGGCGACGGTTTCAGCCTGAGACAGGACACTGGCATACTGGGCTCTGGCCTGTTCACTCAGCGCACTCGCCACGTCGTCCCGCTGAGAGATCTGGTTAATACGATAGACACCATAGCCGGCAGTACCAAGATCTACACCAACCACCACGGGTAATCGGGCACGATCTGCACGTAGCACTGCACGCAAGGCCTCCGCAGGTAAACCCGCCGGAGCCTGACGGCTTACTTTAACTTCACTACCTAGCCCTTCTGCCTTGCCAGAAGCCTGTAGCGCTTTAAGTTTGGCCGCCCCCTCAGATTTCGCCTGCTGCAGCGCCAGTTCCACTTTGACAGCTTGCAATACCGCCGTTTTGACCTCTGCCAGCGGCTGAACGGTAGCAGGTCGATAACCAGCCACCCGGGCTGCCACCAGAGTATTGGGGGCAACTTCAATCGCAGCGGTATTACGCTTGTTTTTTAACGCATCATCGAGGAATAAGGCCTGGCGTACTTTCGGCTGGGTCACTGGCGACTCCGTAGCATTGCCGCTACGCGTCAGACCTGCCAGCTTCTGCAAACTCAGCCCAAATTTGGTCGCTGCGGGTCCCAGGCTGTCAGCCTGTTCATACACCATGTCGGTAAAGGCAGCGGCCACCTCACTATAACGTTTGGCAGCCTGCTGTTTACGTAGCTCATTTTCAATTTCAGCGCGCGCCTGCTCCAGGGTTTGCATACTGGCTGGCTTGATTGCGGTCAGTCGGATGATATGAAAGCCGAACTCCGATTCGACCAGACCGCGTATTTCACCCTGCTTCATGGCAAACACTGCCTGTTCAAACTGCGGCACCATCATGCCTTTACCAAAAAACTCCAGATCTCCACCCTTTTCCTTACTAACGGGGTCATCCGAATGTTGTTTGGCCAATTGGTCAAATTGATCAGGTCTGGCCCTGACTTGTGCAAGTATCTGCTCAGCCTTAACTTTAGTCTTGGCCTGATCTTCGCCCGGTGCAATCAGGATATGACTGGCGCGACGTTGCTCTTCAGTTTTATAGCGCGACTGATTCTGCTCATAAAAGGCTTTGATATCTGCGTTGCTGATATTAATATTTTTGGCGAGCGTGTCCTGACTTAAAACCAGATATTCCACATCGATCTGCTCAGGCAGTTCAAATTTACTTTTATTTTTTTCATAATAATCCGCCATCTGCTGATCAGTCGGTATTATTTTCGATAAATAGCTGTCAGGGCTGAATACCAGGCTCTGGACGCTGCGTTGCTCAAGGAAAACCTGCTGCAATTGAGTGACCACGGTGGCCGGTGCCAGACCTGAGCCGGTTGTACCATCGAGCATTTTCTGCGCCATCAGGTCACGCCTCAGAATGGCATCAAACTCAGCTTCGGTTTTACGCTGAGACACTAAAAATCTCTGGTAAGACTCTTGGTCGAATTTTCCATCTTTCTTGAAATTGGGTACCGACATGATGAACTCGCGCAGCTGCTCATCCGTGATCACCAGCTTAGCTTGTTGAGCCGCCACCAAGACTGCACGCTCCTTGATCAATTGATCAAGCAAGGCCTGCCGAGACTGCGGCGTATCGAATACAGCGGGATCAAAAGCAGGCCCCATCATGTTGCGTAGCTGTTCGAGTCGACTGCGCAAGACCTCGTCAAACTCTGCCTGGGTGATTTTTTGATCACCCACTCGTGCCACCACTTCGGTATCACTATGGCTGCGGCGATACTGCTCGATACCCGTACAGGCAAACGGGAAAATCAATAAAACCAGAATGACTTGGGCTACACGTCTGTTATCACGTATCCATTGCAACATATTTAATCCGATCAGAACACATGGATGTAAAAAAAGCGAACTGCACCTGGTGCAATTCGCTTCGTTTTTTGGCGGAGTGGACGGGGCTCGAACCCGCGACCCCCGGCGTGACAGGCCGGTATTCTAACCAACTGAACTACCACTCCAGCTTTAAACCCTACTATCATGGCTGCATTGTAGCGCATGGCGCTAGACACTGCTTGTTACCGCTCTGATCTCAGTGGTGGGTGCTGAGAGGCTCGAACTCCCGACCTACGCCTTGTAAGGGCGCCGCTCTACCAACTGAGCTAAGCACCCAATAAACCTCTATCAGATGCGGCAATCACTAAGCCCTCTAGTTTACAGCATCTTTCAAAGCTTTGCCAGGCTTGAACTTCGGTACCCGTGCCGCCTCAATCGCAATCGCTGCGCCAGTACGGGGATTACGGCCGGTACGGGCCGCTCTACTGCCGACAGTAAAGGTACCAAACCCCACCAGAGTAACGTCATTGCCCTGCTTCAGGCTTTGCTGTATCGCTTCTAACATAGCATCAAGGGATCGCCCTGCTGCTGCTTTGGAAACATCGGCCTGCCTGGCAATGTGATCGATTATGTCGTTTTTATTCACTTCGCATCCTCGCTGATTATAAGTAGCCCTGCCCCGGACGGGGCAGAGCCAGATTAGTGGTTAATGTTTGACCGTATCACTGATTTCGCTATTGTCAGTGGTATTGTCAGAGCCCACCAAAGCCACAGTAGCAGCAGCAGTAGCAGGCTCCTCTTCAGGTAAAGGCTCTGGCAATCGTTCTAAAGCCAGCTCCAAAACCCTGTCTATCCATCTTACCGGAACAATCTCAAGCTTGTTTTTGACGTTATCAGGAATATCCTGCAAATCCTTGACATTCTCTTCCGGGATCAATGCCAGCTTGATACCGCCGCGATGTGCCGCCAGCAATTTTTCTTTCAAACCACCAATCGGCAGCACTTCACCCCGTAAGGTAATTTCCCCGGTCATGGCGACATCAGCGCGCACTGGAATTCCGGTCAGCACCGACACCAGCGCCGTTGTCATGGCAATACCGGCACTAGGTCCGTCTTTAGGGGTCGCTCCTTCGGGTACATGTACGTGAATATCATTCTTTTCATAAAAGTCGGCTTGAATACCCAAACGTCGGGCACGACGACGCACGACAGTGACTGCCGCCTTGATTGATTCCTGCATCACATCCCCGAGCTTGCCGGTGGTGGTAACGCGACCCTTACCCGGCATTGACACTGCCTCAATGGTCAGCAACTCGCCACCGACTTCGGTCCAGGCCAGACCGGTGACCTGACCAATCTGGTTTTCCTTTTCAGCCATACCAAAGCTGAAACGGCGTACCCCCAGGTATTTGTCGAGATTTTTCGTCGTCACATGCGCCTTGGCGGCGCCACCCTCCTTGCCTTTTTTCATCAGCAAGCCTTTAACCACCTTGCGGCAGATCTTGCTGATTTCACGTTCAAGTGAACGCACCCCAGCCTCGCGGGTGTAATAGCGAATAATGTCACGTATAGCAGATTCTGCCACCAGCAACTCATCTTTCTTGACGCCGTTATTTTTCATCTGCTTAGGCAGTAGATAACGCTGGGCAATATTGAGTTTTTCATCTTCGGTATAGCCCGATAGACGAATCACCTCCATACGATCAAGCAAAGCGGGCGGGATATTGAGCGAATTCGAGGTGGCAACAAACATCACATCCGATAAATCGAAATCAACCTCGACGTAATGATCCTGAAAAGTATGGTTCTGCTCAGGGTCAAGCACTTCCAGCAATGCCGATGACGGGTCACCGCGAAAATCCATACCCATTTTATCTACTTCGTCGAGCAGAAACAGCGGGTTGCGTACACCGGTCTTGGTCAGGCTTTGCAAAATCTTTCCTGGCATGGACCCAATGTAGGTACGGCGATGACCACGAATTTCAGCTTCATCACGCACGCCACCCAGAGCCATACGCACGAACTTACGGTTAGTCGCTTTGGCAATGGACTGCCCCAGAGAAGTCTTGCCGACCCCCGGCGCCCCCACCAGACACAAAATCGGTGCTTTCACTTTATCGACGCGCTGTTGCACGGCCAGGTACTCAAGAATGCGTTCCTTGACCTTTTCCAGACCATAGTGATCTTCATCGAGTACTTTTTGGGCATTCAGCAAATCATTATTGATCTTGCTTTTCTTGCGCCACGGCAGATTCACCAGGGTATCGATGTAATTGCGCACCACCGTGGCCTCTGCCGACATGGGCGACATGAGTTTCAGTTTCTTGAACTCGGCTTCAACTTTTTTCAGCGCTTCCTTGGGCATGCGCGCAGCTTTGATCTTTTTATCGAGTTCTTCCAGATCGGCGCCTTCTTCACCTTCGCCCAGCTCTTTCTGAATCGCCTTGACCTGCTCGTTCAAATAATATTCACGCTGCGATTTTTCCATTTGGCGTTTGACGCGGCCGCGGATGCGCTTTTCTACCTGCAGAATATCGAGCTCGGCCTCCAGTTGCGCCAGCAAATGCTCCAGGCGCTGCCCGATCAGAAACATTTCCAGTACTGCCTGTTTTTGTTCCAGCTTCAAGGGTAAATGGGCTGCAATAGTATCGGCCAGACGACCCGCTTCTTCGATCCCGGCCAGGGAGGCCAGAATCTCGGGCGGGATTTTTTTATTCAGCTTGACGTACTGGTCAAATTGCTGAACGATGGCACGGCGCATGGCCTCAATTTCGGGGTTAACCGTTGTATCAGGAGCCACCGGGGTCAAATCACAGACCAGGTGCGTATTCAAGTCCTCGACCCGATGGATCTGGGCGCGCTGCGCACCTTCGACCAGCACTTTAACCGTGCCATCAGGCAATTTCAGCATTTGCAGAATGTTGGCCACACAACCAATTTCATAAATATCATTGGCCGAAGGCTCGTCTTTGGACGCCGTTTTTTGCGCCACCAGCATGATGCTTTTGCCCGCCTCCATGGCCGATTCCAGTGCCTTGATGGATTTGGGACGCCCCACAAACAGCGGTATAACCATGTGCGGGAATACCACGACGTCACGCAGCGGCAGCAAGGGCAGCTGAATGCGCTCAGAGGGAAGAATATTGGGATTCGACATAATGATTCCTTCAACCAGTTTACGAAGGATGATGTCGGGATGATACCCGGAAAAACAAGCCCGGATCAGCCATTACCGGCAGCTTTGGGTTTTTCCTCGTAAATCAGCAGGGGTTTACCATTGTTGGCAATGGTATTTTCATCGACCACCACTTTTTTGACCGATTTCTGGTTCGGCAAATCAAACATGGTGTCGAGCAAGGCCTGTTCAATGATGGAACGCAGGCCACGGGCACCCGTTTTCCGCACCAGTGCTTTCCTGGCAATGGCACGCAAGGCCTCGGGGCGTAGCTCCAGTTCGACCCCTTCCATCTGGAACAGCTTCTGGAATTGTTTAGCCAAGGCATTCTTCGGCTCAGTCAATATCTGAATCATGGCATCTTCACTCAATTCCTCGAGCGTGGCTACCACAGGCAAGCGGCCAACCAGTTCCGGTATCAGGCCAAATTTAACTAGGTCTTCCGGTTCGGTTTCGCGGAACAGCTCGCTCAAATTACGGCTCGACTGACCGGCAACGCTGGCACCGAAGCCAATGCCGGTTTTTTCAGAGCGATTGCGTATCACTTTTTCCAGGCCATCAAAAGCGCCACCGCAAATAAACAGGATATTCGTGGTATCGACCTGAACAAAATCCTGGTTCGGATGTTTGCGCCCTCCCTGCGGAGGCACACTGGCTATCGTACCTTCGATGAGTTTGAGCAATGCCTGTTGCACGCCCTCACCGGAAACATCACGAGTGATGCTGGGGTTGTCGGACTTGCGCGAAATTTTGTCGATTTCGTCGATATAAACAATGCCGCGCTGCGCTTTTTCAATTTCATAATTACAGTTTTGCAGCAACTTCTGGATGATGTTTTCCACATCCTCACCGACATAACCGGCCTCGGTCAAGGTTGTGGCATCAGCAATCACAAAGGGTACATTCAGCAAACGTGCCAAGGTCTGCGCCAACAGGGTTTTACCTGATCCTGTAGGACCTACCAGCAATATGTTTGATTTTGACAGTTCAACGTCTTCTTTCTTGTTGACGCTGAGGTGCTTGAGCCGCTTGTAGTGGTTGTAGACTGCTACCGACAAGATGCGCTTGGCGGTATGCTGACCAATCACATACTGATCCAGAATGGCACATATTTCACTCGGCCTGGGCAGATCGGAACTGGCGGCGGGGCGATCGGCCGTCACCTCTTCGCGAATGATGTCGTTACAAAGCTCAATGCATTCGTCACAAATGAACACCGAAGGCCCGGCGATGAGTTTTTTGACTTCATGCTGACTTTTACCGCAAAACGAGCAGTAAAGGAGTTTTTCGCTGGAGCCTTTTTTTTCCGACATCAACTATCCCTTCGTCAGCAATACCCAACCAGCTTAGGCCTGATCACGCTGAGTCAATACTTTATCAATCAACCCGTACTCTACCGCTTTTTCAGCAGAGAGGAAATTATCGCGATCCGTATCCTTGGCGATCTGCTCAATGGGCTGACCGGTACGCTCTGCAAGTATCTGGTTCAAGCGTTCGCGCAAATACAAAATTTCACGCGCCTGGATTTCAATATCAGACGCCTGACCCTGCGCTCCGCCCAAGGGCTGATGAATCATGATGCGTGAGTTAGGCAAGGAAAAACGTTTGCCCTTAGCACCGGCGGCTAACAAAAATGCTCCCATACTCGCCGCCAGGCCGGTACATAAGGTCGAGACATCGGGTTTGACGAATTGCATGGTGTCGTAAATCGCCATGCCGGCATAGACCGAGCCTCCAGGTGAATTAATGTAGAGTGAAATATCCTTATCAGGATTCTCGGACTCGAGAAACAGCATTTGCGCGACGAGCAGGTTGGCAGTCACGTCATTGACCGGGCCTACCAGGAACATGACGCGCTCACGTAACAGTCTGGAGTAGATATCGTACGCGCGCTCACCACGCCCCGACTGCTCGATGACAATCGGCACCATATTCAGACTTTGCGGATCCAGCGTCATGCCCTGACCGTGCATATTGTTGACGGCGGCCTCGGTCAGACTATGAATATCCCAGCGTTTGCTCCAGTTCATGTCACTCTCTTTTCTTCAGGCAGAATCAGGATGGCGTTCCCATCAGTTCGTCAAAACTCATAGGCTTGTCTTTCAGGGACACCTGCGACAGCACCCAGTTCACAACATTGTCTTCGAGTACCACAGCTTCGACTTCCGACAGGCGTTTACGGTCGCTGAAGTACCACGCCATGACTGAAGCCGGGTCTTCATAACTCCTGGCAAATTCCTCTATGTGCGCCTTGACCTGATCCGGTGTGGCGCTGAGCTTGTTCTGGTTCACTATCTCATTAACCGCCAAACCCAGACGTACCCGACGCTCGGCTTGAGCTTTGAACAGATCATCGGGCAGCGGCATGCCCTCAGTCTTTATGCCGCGCTGTTGCAAGTCAGCCTGAGCCATCTCGCGCAAACGCTGGGTATCCTGTTCCACCAAAGACTTGGGCAACTCGAATTCAGCTACTTTCAGCAAAGCATCCATCACGCTTTCCTTGGTGCGGGACTTGAGACGGTTGCTAACCTCGCGTGTCAGATTGGCTTTGACATCATTGCGCATCTTGTTCAGATCGCCATCCTTGACACCTAATTGTTTGGCAAACTCGACATCAAGGGCTGGTAATTTCGGCGCGCTGACCTGCTTCAAGGTCAAAGTAAAGTCGGCGGTCTTGCCAGCCACATCTTTACCGTGATAATCCGCCGGGAAGTTCAGCGGAAAGGTCTTGCTCTCACCCGCTTTCAGGCCTATTGCCGCCTGTTCAAATTCCGGCAACATTTGCTTCCCGCCAATGACAAACTCAAAGTCATCGGCTTTACCGCCGCTGAATTCAATGCCATCAATACGTCCCACAAAATCGCATAGAACCCGATCATCGGTCTGCGCGGCGCGTTCCACCACTTCATAGGTCTGACGTTGCTTGCGTAAAATTTCTATGGTTTTATCGATCTCTGCTTCGGTCACATCCAGCGTAGCGCGTTCAACCTCGGCTGATTTCCAATCACCAAACATGATGTCGGGATAGATCTCGAAAGTGGCAACAAACTGGGCATCGCTGGAATTTGAAGGCTGCTCTGCCTTGGCCTCTACTCGCGGCGAACCAGCAATACGCAATTGACTGGTTTCAAGCAAACGGCGTAGCTGATCGTTGATACGCTCTGTCATCACATCATTCTGAACCTGGAAACCATAATTCTGAGCTACCATTTTCAGTGGAACCTTGCCCGGGCGGAAGCCCTGCATTTTTACCGATCGGGACAAACGCTTGAGGCGAGCTTCAACCTCCTGCGCAACTTCTTGCATCGGTACGGTAAGCTCAACGCGGCGTTCGAGCGTGCTGACAGTTTCGATTTGCATCTTTTCAATCCAATTAACGACGGAGTAATGGTGCGAAGGGGGGGACTCGAACCCCCACGCCATTGCTGGCGTCAGGACCTAAACCTGGTGCGTCTACCAATTTCGCCACCTTCGCTCTAAGCCCGCCATTGTAGCGGAGTCGGCACGGCAACTTTTTTTGCAACAAAAGCTTGCCAAAAAATACAGACTGATTAAAAATACAGATACTAATTTTTTATACAGTTAAATCACCATGGCCACTGCACTTACCAGCCGACAGCAACAAATCCTGGGCCTTATCCGTCGCCATGTACGCGAGTCCGGTTTCCCGCCGACACGGGCTGAAATTGCCGCCGAACTCGGGTTTCGTTCTGTCAATGCAGCCGAAGACCACTTGCAGGCTCTGGCGAAAAAAGGAGCCATTGAACTCACGCCAGGAGCTTCGCGTGGCATACGCCTCAAGAACGAGCCCGGCCCACAGCAACTGCATTTTGCCGCAGACGGATTTGCCCAGCTACCGCTGATGCTGTCGCTGCCCTTGGTTGGACGGGTCGCGGCCGGTAGCCCGATTCTGGCCAGTGAGCATGTGGAAAGTCATCTGCAGTGCGACCCTGGACTGTTTTCTGGTAAGCCTGACTACCTGCTCAAAGTACGCGGCATGAGTATGCGCGATGTCGGTATTCTTGAGGGCGACCTGTTGGCGGTACAGCGAAAAAATGAGGCTCGTAATGGCCAGATTGTGGTTGCACGGATAGGTGATGACGTGACCGTGAAGCGCTTTCGCAAAACCGGCGCGCGCATCCAGCTATTACCTGAAAATCCCGAGTTTCAGCCAATTGAAATTGACCCCGGGCGCGAAGATTTTTCGATAGAAGGGCTCGCGGTCGGTCTGATCCGGTCAGGGCTCAACTGAGCCTCAAAATGCGCCCGGTTTCAACGCCTGTTCAGATACCGCTTCACTCCGAACCAGGTCAGTAATGCCAGTGCCAGTATGCTCATGCCACACAAGGTCCACCAAAAGCCCAGGGGATGATGCAGGCCTGGAATGGCATCAAAATTCATGCCAAAAATGCCCGTGATCAAAGTCAAGGGTGCGAATACTGCGGTAATGACTGTCAGTATCTGAACAATTTGATTGGTGCGGTGACTCATGGCGCTGAAATGTAGCTGTACCGCACTTTCTACCGAAGCTTCCAGCCGTCGGGCATGATGCAGAACACGATTGATGTGTTCCAGCACGTCATTGAGCCTGACCAGGATCGATCCGGACATATCGGCATGCGCCGACGAATCAAGAAAGTCATCTCTGAGCTCTTGTAATGCGTCATATTGTTCTTCACACAGGTTTTCCAGCTTGCGCAATTCAATCCGCGCGTCCAGCAATGCAGTCCAGTTATTAAACGGTTTACGCGGGTCAAGTAATTCGCGTTGCCAACGGTCTAGCTGGGAAGTCAGGGGCTGACGTAAATCAAGATAGCGATCGACCATGCCATTGAGTAAGCGCAGCATCAGATCCGTCGGACTCACCGGCAGGCGTGATTTTTCCATGCTGCCAGGCTCGGCAGCACTAGTGGCAATATCACGCTTCTTGTATTCGAGCAGGCGTTGTCTCATTTGCTCTATGGTTTTGCTAGGGCCATGACGAACGGTCACCAGCAAGCGTCCAATCAGGAAAAAAGTCATGGGTCGGGTCACGATTTCCTGCAAGGCGCGACGTTCATTCGCCTGAGTCTTGAGTGACAATTGCGCCAGCGGCGCGGCTTCTCCGGGTGCCAGTTTTCGGAATACGAGCATGTCGTAATCCAAAGTATTGTCATAGTATGAGGGGTGTTGCGGGTTGAGTGCATCCTGCACATGCAGGTCGAGCAAGTCCACCTGGGTCAATTGATGAACTACCTGGCGTAACCGCTCTGCCAGAGGGTGTATCTCTTCATATTGACAGTCAAGCCAGACAAAACCCTGTTCCGGCAGTAGCGATAACTCCGGGCTGGAACTGGAACGCTCGCTGGTGATATGCAGAAATTCCATACTGGCTCACTGATCGCGCAGCCATTGCGCCGCCTGCAACGCGTAATAAGTCAAAACACCGTCTGCGCCAGCACGCCTGAACGACAGCAGGGTTTCAAGCAACACTTTCTTTTCATCGAGCCAGCCGTTCATGGCCGCTGCTTTGAGCATGGCATATTCGCCACTGACATGGTAGGCAAAGGTGGGCACGGCAAAAGTATCTTTCACCCGGCGCACAATATCAAGATAAGGCAAGCCCGGCTTAACCATGACCATGTCGGCGCCTTCCTGTATGTCGAGCGCCACTTCGCGCAGGGCTTCATCGCTATTGGCTGGATCCATCTGGTAGCTCATTTTGTTGGCTTTACCCAGATTGGCGCCAGAACCCACAGCATCACGGAACGGGCCGTAATAGGCGGATGCATACTTGGCGCTATAAGCCATGATGCGGGTACGTTGCTGATCGTTCTGTTCAAGGGTCTGACGAATGGCACCGATGCGCCCATCCATCATGTCCGAAGGTGCCACGATATCGACACCGGACCGGGCTTGTAACAAGGCTTGTCTGGATAATAGGGCGACGGTTTCATCATTCAGAACTTCTCCCTGGGCATTGATCAGGCCGTCCTGCCCGTGGGAGGTATAAGGATCCAGCGCTACATCAGTCATCAGACCCAGTTCAGGAAAGCGCTGCTTTAATGCACGCACCGCATGCGGCACCAGGCCCTCTTCATTCAAGGCCTCGCGGCCGTCTGGCGTTTTGAGCTGGCTGTCAATCACCGGGAACAAAGCCAGACAGGGAATCCCCAGTTGCAAGGCCTGCTCGGCCAGTGGTAACAGTTCATCTATCGACAAACGTTCTACCCCAGGCATGGAAGCCACTGCCTGGCGTTTTTTTTGCCCCTGCAACAGAAATACCGGATAAATCAGGTTATCGGTAGTTAGGCGATGTTCACGCATCAGGCGACGCGAAAAATCATCCTGTCGCATGCGTCTAAGGCGCGTAGCGGGAAATGAAACAGTTGGCACTGGCACGGTAGCCATGGTTATTCATCCTTCGAGACTGTAGGGTTATTCACCCGGCACTTGTTGGTGATTGAACTTTCCATCATCGACATTATCTATGGAAATGAACAGCTATGGCTGCTCCCCGCTTCACCTCCCTGAGCGGGAGCCTTGCTGATGCAAGGCGTTCATACCCCGGTGACAGACTCACCGGGGTTCTTTTTTTGAGCCACACCCAGCCACTCCAACAGCTTGTCGTCGGCCTGCTCCAGTCCGGCTCGGTTCAAAGCTGAAAACAGTTGGACGCTATGCACTGAACCTTCGAAGGCACGGCGTACGACAGCCAAGGTTTGTGCCATTTCGCTGCGGTTCAATTTATCTGCCTTGGTCAGCAAAGCATGAACCGGACGACCGCTAGGTTCAACCCAGTCTAGCAGTTGTAAATCCAGATCAGTCAAGGGACGACGCGCATCCATGATCAGCACAACCCCACGCAACGCCTGGCGTTGGCGCAAATACTGGCCCAACAACTGGTCCCAGCTGGCGCGTGTGGCTTTATCTGCCGCTGCATAACCATAGCCTGGCAAATCTACCAGATAGCCATAGCGTCGTTCACGATCTGATACAGCAAAAAAATTCAGATGCTGGGTTCTACCCGGCGTTTTACTCGAAAATGCCAGACGTTTCTGGTTACACAAAATGTTAATTGCTGTCGATTTTCCTGCATTGGATCGACCAACGAACGCAATTTCCGGAAGCGTGCCGGACTGCCAATCACCGTCTGGCAGACCCGCCTCAGGTAATTGGGCCAGAGACGAGGCGGTGACAAAAAATCGGGTGTGATGCAACAAACTGGGACGCATGGTGACAGGCCTAATAAAAAGAGGGTTTATAATAAGCGGTTTGCTTCAAATCGAGGATAAAGTGATGAAACGAGCGTTTTTGGGAGCAGTATTTTGTTCTGCGGTCATGACCCTGGCGGCAACGCAAGCTTTGGCTCAATCACAGCCACCATTGCAGAAGCCCGATATCGCCCGTGGCCAGGCTGCTGCTGCCGTATGTATGGCTTGTCATGGTGCTGATGGTAACTCGCCCTCTGCTGCCTTTCCCAAGCTGGCCGGTCAGCATTATGACTACATCGTCAAACAGTTAAACAATTTCAAGGTCAAGCCGGGTGCTACCAAAGCCGAACGCGAAAACGCGCAAATGGCGCCGTTCGCAGCCTCCCTGTCTGAGCAGCAGATACGCGATCTGGCGGCTTTCTACGCGGCACAAAAAAAACAGCCTGCTGTAGCCAGAAACAAGGACTCTTATGAACTTGGCAAACAAATTTACCGCGCTGGCATCGCAGCGAAAAATGTGCCTGCCTGCGCGGCCTGCCACGGACCGGCAGCAGCAGGAATCCCGGCTCAATATCCTCGCCTGGGTGGGCAATGGGCTGAGTATACCGAGGCTCAGATGATTGCATTCCGTCAGGGAACGCGCCTTAACAACGCAGTCATGTCAGCAGTCGCCGCACGCATGTCAGACGCAGAAATCAAGGCCGTTTCTGATTATATTGCCGGGTTGCGTTGAATTTTCTGTCTGTTGTGTGGTCACAAAGGCAGCCTCGAATTACTGAGGCTGCCTTTTTTGTTGCAAGCCAAGCCTTATGTCTTTCGACCCTGATTCTATTACCACGCGCGGCATAGAGCTCAAGCGCGGTGCCACATGGTGGCGCCAGAGCATTGAATTGCTAAGTTCTATGCGCTTCGCCATCTCGGTGCTGGTCGTGATCGCCATCGCCAGTGTCATCGGCACTGTAGTGCAGCAAAACCAGCCCATGATCAATTATGTGAATCAATTCGGCCCATTCTGGTTCGAGTTATTCAAAAAACTGGGCCTATATTCGGTCTACTCTGCCACCTGGTTTTTTGTTTTACTAACTTTTCTGGTGGTTTCCACTTCGCTCTGCATTATCCGCAATGCGCCAAAATTTTTACGCGAAGTTCGCGATATGCGTGACAACGTCAGAGAAGCCAGCCTGCGGGCATTCGGGCATAAATACGAAGCCGACACCACCATGAGCCGGGCTGACAGTGTAAGACAGCTGGAAAAGATACTACGTGAGCGCGGTTTTCAGGTTAAACAAAAAGCGCATGAGGGCGCTACCCTGTTAGCAGCCAAAGCCGGCAGCAGCAACCGCCTGGGCTATATCGCAGCCCATGCATCTATCGTCATTATGGCAGCCGGTTATCTGTTGGATACTGATCTGCCCATGCGGGTACAAATGTGGTGGCAGGACAAGCATCCGGTAGTCACCGGTTCGGCTCTGATTACCGAAGTGCCACCCGCCTCACACTTTGGACCCAACAATTTGAGTTTCCGTGCCAACGCACTGATTCCTGAAGGCCAGGAAACGGATGTCGCCATTATCAATTATCGTGATGGTGCCTTTATTCAAGACTTGCCTTTCACGCTCAAGCTAGAAAAATTTCATGTCGAGTACTACCCAACCGGCATGCCGCGTTCTTTTGTCAGTGATGTGATCCTGACCGATAAAATCAGCGGTGAAGTGATTACCCGTTCCATTGAGGTCAATAAACCCTTGATTCATCGTGGTATTGCCATCTATCAATCCAGCTTTGATGACGGTGGTTCGGCCTTGAAGTTGGTGGGGCACCCCATGCGGGGTGCCAGCTTTTATGAGTTTCCATTTATAGGCAACGTGGGTCAAAATGCCAATTTGACACGCGACGGCGATAAAAACCAGTACATGGTGGAATTCACGGCCCTGCGTGTCATTAACGTGGAAAATTTGCCGGGGCAGGACAACCAGACCAGAGCTACAGAAAAGCGTCTGCAAGACCATGTAGCGAATGTCGTGGCATCCACCACCAAACCCACCCGAACCGCCCATTTACGTAACGTCGGG
Organism: Burkholderiales bacterium UBA4657; assembly: GCA_002405475.1. Classification (GTDB taxonomy): domain Bacteria; phylum Pseudomonadota; class Gammaproteobacteria; order Burkholderiales; family Burkholderiaceae_E; genus UBA4657. Next base: position 89,129 of record DHLX01000036.1, read on the forward strand.
CCCAGTGTTCAGTACAAGATACGCGATGCGGCAGGACAGGCACGCGAATACCACAACTATATGCTGCCATTTGAACTGGATGGACGCATGGTGTTTTTAAGCGGGATGCGTGACAACCCTAATGACGACTTCAAATACTTACGCATCCCAGCTGACCAGGACTCGAGCCCGAAGGAGTTCATGCGTTTACGTGCCGCCCTGCAAAATCCCGTATTGCGCCAGGCGGCGGCTAGCCGTTTCGCCAAAAAATCCATTGCTGCGGGTCAATCCAGTGCCATGGAACAGCCCTTGAGAGACTCGGCTGATCGTAGTTTGGGAATATTTGCACAAGGCGGATTTCAAGCAGTCGCCCAGTTTGTTGAACGCAGCGTGCCGCAGCAAGAACAACAAAAGGCAGCCGAAGTTCTTATCCGGATTTTACAAGGCAGCATGTGGGAATTATGGCAAACCGCACGCGAGCAGGATAAGCTGCCTGTCATGCAAGGGAATGATGACAACGGCGCCTGGCTACAGGCCAGCCTGAATGCCTTGTCAGACAGCTTTCTCTATGGTGCGCCGGTGATGCTGACATTGAAAGAGTTTGAGCATGTTCAGGCCAGCGTATTCCAGATGACCCGTGCGCCAGGAACCAGTACGGTCTATCTGGGCTGCCTGTTGCTGGTCATAGGCATTTTTGCCATGTTTTATGTACGCGAACGACGAATCTGGATATGGGTCAAAGACCAGCCACCAGGGACACGCTGGCTGATGGCCATGTCTTCGACGCGGCGCACCCTGGATTTTGAAAAAGAGTTCACACAATTGCGTGAAGCGCTGCAGCAGGCGACACAGCCAGTTGCAGCGAATATCGATCCAACCAAAGGAACGGCGTCATGATGTATCTGAGCAGACTGAATTTCAAGGACTGGAGCTATGCAGGATTGCTGCTTGTGGCCGCCTTACTGGCCTTCGTGCAATATGCTGGCAAGATGAACCGGTATGAAGAAATCATACTGGCAGCTTGCGTGCCAGCAACGGTCTGGCTGGGCTGGCAGTTCAAACCCTTGCGCTGGTTCGTACCCGCGGTCGGCCTGCTTTCCTTGTGGGCCATACAGCTCTATGGCGGAGATCTCTCGCGTAATACCGAGTCATTCTGGTTGAAATACTTCATTGCCAGTCAAAGCGCCATCTTATGGATGTGTGCCTTGTATTTTCTGGCGACATTCATGTATTGGGTCGGTCTCATCGCGCGCAGCAATACCGCAGCGCAAATGGCTTCCTGGTTCACCTGGGCCGCAACCCTTATGGGCTTTGTCGGGTTAATGGTACGGTGGTATGAAAGCCATCAGATGGGACCAGGCATGGGCTACATCCCAGTGAGCAACCTGTATGAAGTGTTCGTACTATTCTGTCTCGTTACCGCCTTGTTTTATTTGTATTACGAACTTAAATATGAAACACGCGCCCTGGGCGGATTTGTATTGCTGATTATTACCGCGGCTGTAGGTTTTTTGTTGTGGTACACCTTTGATCGCAATGCCCATGAGATACAGCCTTTGGTTCCCGCCCTGCAAAGCTGGTGGATGAAGATTCACGTACCGGCCAACTTTATTGGCTATGGCACTTTCAGCATAGCGGCCATGGTGGCCTTTGCCTATTTGATTAAACAGAACGCCGAAACCAGTAACTGGCTCAAGCTGGCACCACTCTTCGTTTTTGGTGTCCTGCTGGCGATGGAGCCCTTGATATTCCGCTTCGAAAAAACCAGCAACTACTGGATGCTGTATTTTGCAGTGGCAGTTACCTTGTCGGGTGCGATTATTGGTTTCCGCCGTCGTATTGCCGCAGTTCTGCCGGATTTTGAAGTGCTGGATGACATCATGTACAAGGCGATTGCCGTCGGCTTCGCCTTCTTCACCATTGCAACCATATTGGGTGCACTCTGGGCGGCCGAAGCCTGGGGGGCCTATTGGCAGTGGGACCCCAAAGAAACCTGGGCTCTGATTGTCTGGCTCAATTATGCCGCGTGGTTACACCTGCGCCTGATGAAGGGGCTGCGTGGCACTCTGGCCGCGTACTGGGCCCTGGTCGGATTATTGATTACCGGGTTCGCCTTTCTGGGTGTTAACATGTTTCTGAGTGGCCTGCACAGCTATGGCGAGCTGTAAGTTGTCGCGGCTTGGTACGACTACCTGGCAAGGAGAAAGTCATGACCATCATTCGAGTCTCAGACCAGTCTTTTGAAAGCGGAATCGCACCCTCAGAGATTACTCCTCGCGCCACGTATGAGGAGCGGCGCCAGTTGCTCAAATCTATGGCACTGGGTGGACTTGGCTCATTAAGCATATGGGCACAGCGCGATGCTCTTGGACAGGGCAACTCAACGGACGGGCGCCCAAGATTGCCTGGCAAGCCGTCCATTTTATCCACCATGGAACGCCCTGCCCCCTATAAAGACGCTACCACCTATAACAATTTTTATGAATTTGGCACCGACAAATCAGACCCGGCACGTAATGCCGGGCGACTGAGAACACGTCCCTGGACCGTCAGTATCGAAGGTGAAGTACGCAAGCCGGGGATTTATGACATTGACACTTTACTCAAGTTAGCCCCGATGGAGGAGCGCGTATATCGTCTACGCTGCGTCGAAGGCTGGAGCATGGTCATACCCTGGGTTGGTTACTCACTGAATGAATTAATCAAAGTCGTTGAGCCGACCGGCAACGCTAAATTCGTCGAATTTACAACGGCGACGCAACGTGACACGATGAATGGTCTGCGCTCCCCGGTGCTGAATTGGCCGTATGTCGAGGCTTTAAGAATGGACGAAGCACAACATTTGCTGAGCATGCTGGTGTTCGGCATGTACGGTGAAGTGTTGCCTAATCAAAATGGTGCTCCTTTGCGCCTGGCCGTACCCTGGAAATATGGGTTCAAATCAATTAAATCGATTGTCAAAATTCGCTTTGCTGAACAACAACCCGTGACCTCATGGGTCAGATCTGCGCCCAAGGAATATGGTTTTTATGCCAACGTCAATCCGGCGGTCGATCATCCGCGCTGGAGCCAGGCGACAGAACGAAGAATTCCTGATGATGGTCTGTTCAGTCCGAAACGCAAAACCCTGATGTTCAATGGCTATGCAGCACAGGTAGCCTCGCTATATACCGGTATGGATTTGAGTCAATTTTATTGAGTCATGCCAGCGTTCCACTTTGATATCAAAGTCCTACCAGCCCAGGGTATTATCACCGTCAAAATTATTGTCTGGTTATTGGCGTTATGGCCATTCCTGGCTCTGGTTTATGGAGTGCTGACACAACAGCTAGGCCCGAATCCGGTTGAAACATTAACCCGCGATACTGGCTGGTGGACCTTGGTACTGTTATGCGTCACCCTCAGTGTGACTCCTCTGCGCAAAACCTTGAAATGGCCATGGCTGATCCGCCTACGCCGTTTACTGGGTCTGTTTGCTTTTTTTTATGCCTGTCTGCATTTCACCACCTGGCTCTGGTTCGACCATTTTTTTGACCTGCTATCCCTATTAAATGATGTGATCAAGCGTCCGTTCATCACCGTCGGCTTCGTGGCTTTCGTCATGCTGGTTCCTTTGGCATTAACAAGCAGCAATGCCATGGTAAGGCGCCTGGGAGGAAAGCGCTGGCAATATTTACACCGCCTGGTTTACCTCATTCTTCCTTTGGGTGTACTGCATTTCTGGTGGCATAAGGCCGGGAAAAATGATTTCACCGAGCCAATTGTGTTTGTACTGATTGTCTTACTGTTACTGGCCATACGGGTCTGGTGGCGCTGGCGTACATAAATGTTTATGCTTGGCATTGAATGAATACTCATACGAACAAAGCGCCCGCCATAAACGCCCTGGGAGTCTTGCGGTCAGAGCACGAGCAGACCATCCTGGATCTGCAAGGAGCCTGGAATCTCAACTCGCTTGCCGACGCAGAAGCACTGCTAAAAAGCGTTACTGCTGTCAATCAAATCAATGGCCGTTCTTTAACGGCTCTGGACACCGCTGCTGCCGGTCTGTTGTTGTCTTTGGCGCAGCGTCACGTCGGACTAACGTGGTCTGGATTCTCGGAATCGCACGAACGGGTCCTGAGTCTGGTGCGAACTCGCCTAAGCCAGGCCGGAGAAAAGCCTAGCGCCAGTTTGCGTCAGACCCTGGCACAACTGGGTGTTCGCGTCTGGAAAACAGGACAATTATTGGTAGGACATATTGACTACCTGGGTCGGATCTTTGTTTCCATCGTGTCCCTGTTCGGCCAACCCAAAGCCTTGCGCTGGCGTGAAACCGCGTCCCAGTTCCAGCAGATCGGACTCAATGCCGTACCTGTCGTTATGCTGGTGACTTTTCTGATAGGTATTGTCTTTGCTTATTTGCTCGGATTACAGGCACAGCAATATGGCGCCAACCTGTACGTTGTCGATGGTGTTGCGATTGGCATGGCGCGTGAACTGGCACCGATCATCGTGGCGACCATCGTAGCCGGTCGATCAGGTGCAGCATTTACTGCCCAGCTCGGTACCATGCGCCTGACAGAAGAAATAGACGCCATCCGCACCCTGGGTCTATCACCCATGTATGTACTGGTTTTGCCACGCGTGCTGGCTATTACTGTCGCTTTACCTTTGCTGGTTTTTCTGGGCAATGTCGCGAGTTTGGGCGGTGCCATGGCGGTCTGCGCCTCGATGCTGGAAGTCACCCCCACTACCTTCATAGAACGGGTTCATCTCGGCCTCGATCTAGATCATGTCTATGCCGGGTTGATAAAGGCGCCGGTTTTTGCGCTGGCGATAGCTGTCATTGGCTGTCGCATGGGTATGAGTGTCAGCCGCGACACGCGCTCGATTGGAATGTCGACCACTTCCACTGTGGTACAAAGTATTGTGGCGGTGATTTTGCTCGACGCCGGATTTGCCGTCTTTTTCGAGGAGATTGATTTTTGAACGATCAAGCCGTCATCGAGGTATGCAACATAGTGACGCGGTTTGGTCATCAAACTGTTCATGAGGGTGTTTCGTTCCGGGTACAGCGCGGAGAACTGGTCGCCCTAATTGGCGGCAGTGGCAGTGGCAAATCGGTTCTGGTACGGGAAATTATCGGCCTGCTCAAACCAACGGCTGGGCAAGTCAAATTGCTGGGACAGGATATGTGGGCAGCGAGCGAGTCGGCTCGGGCTCAGCTGCGCCGTCGCTTTGGTATGATGTTTCAGGATGGTGCATTATTCTCATCACTGACCGTAGCACAGAATATTGCGGTTCCGCTGAAGGAACATACAATGCTGCCTGCCAGTCTGATTGATACTGTCGTCGATGTCAGACTAGCCCTGGCAGGCTTGCCGCGTGCCGCAGGTGCCAAACTGCCTAGCGAGCTGTCCGGCGGTATGCGAAAGCGTGCCGCAGTAGCCAGAGCCTTGGCTCTGGAACCGGAAATTCTGTTTCTTGATGAGCCGACCTCAGGGTTGGATCCGATTACAGCACGCGCCTTTGATCACATGCTGCGCTCTTTGGTCGATGAGTTAGGCATGACAGTTCTGATCGTCACTCACGATCTGGATACCTTGCTCAACGTGGTTGATCGTGTCATCGTGCTGGGTGCAGGAAAACTGATTATGGAAGGCTCGATTGAAGAAGTTGTCAATAGTGAAGACGCGTGGATCAAGGAGTATTTTTCAGTGAGAACACAGATACATCATGGAACCTGAAGCACGCTATACCCTGATTGGTGCGGCCCTGCTGATACTGGTAGCGGCGCTGATATCAGTTCTAATCTGGCTGGCACGCGGGGGTAGCCAGGATCAATGGCGAAATTATTCGATCTATTTTGAGAAACAATCTCTTGATGGATTACAGATTGGTGGCGATGTCACCATGCGCGGCGTCAAAGTCGGGCGGGTTGAGCGATATGAAATCATGCGTAACAATATCAACCGCGTTCACGTACTGGTTAGTGTTGATGCTAATACCCCGGTTAGCACCAATACTTCAGCTATAGTGACACGCAATATCCTGACCGGTATTGCACGTATAGACCTGATGACACCGGAAAAACCGGGACCGGAACTGACTCAATCTATTGCAGATGAACCGTATCCGGTCATTGCTGAGGGCAAATCAGAATTTGATGAAATCACCGGTACGGTCAGTCGCGTGACACAGATAGCCGAATCTTTTCTAGGAAAAGCCGATAACCTGTTAGCTCAGGAGAATCAGGCCAAACTGGTTGCCCTGATTGATAGTTTGCGCCGCTTAAGCCAGCATCTGGATCAGCGGGTCGAGCGCATTGACCAGGTAGCGCTGGCTGTCACCGCTGCTGCCGCACAATTTGAACTCGCAAGTCGCAATACCGCTGAAGCCGCGAGCAAGATCAGTGCCTCGGTGCCTGCTCTCAGTACCCAGACCCAGACCACACTGCAGGAATTTTCAGATATGGCACGTGTTTTACGCGAACAGACTGAACGTCTGAGTGGGCGGCTGGATAATACGGCCGATAGTGCCCAGCGCCAGCTTGCCGTCACCGCGCGCGAGCTACGTGCCAGTGCCGAATTGATCGCACGTGCTGCTGACCGCTTGCAGGAACCGCGCGCCGCTCTGCTGGGGCCTGGTGAATCGCAACTTGGACCAGGAGAAAAACTGAAATGAAGCACTGGTGCAAAATTTTCGGATTGATTGCGATGACCCTCCAGCTTTCAGCTTGCATGTCGCTGGGAGAAGCTGGCCCGACACAACAATTCTATGTCTTGCAGGATAGCCGAGTCAGTGCCGTGAATATCTCACCTCAGGTAGGTAACAGGACTGTTTTACTGAGTGCGAGCGCCGGATCGCCGTTTTATGACAGTGTGCGGCTGGCTTACAGCCAGCAGCCGAGTGCGCGCGCTTATTATCAATTTGCCAACTGGACCACACGCCCTGCCGTACGCCTGGGGCAGCTTTTGGCTCAGCGACTGAATGTTCAAGCCAAGGTCAATGCCGGCTGGCTGAGTAGTGATTTACAGGCAGACTGGTTACTAGAGCTTCGGGTCGATGAGTTTTACCATGATGTCAGCGTTGTGCCCGGGCAAGCACGTTTAGTCGTACAGGCCGATTTGCTGGATCGTCGTACGCAACAAATCAAAGCATCGCGCGCGTTCCATATCCATGCTGAAGCCAAAAGCAAGGACGCGGCTGGAGCCGTTGCCGCGTTTCAAACTGCTACTACACTATGGCTGGATCAAGTCAGTGTCTGGGTCGAACAGGCTTTGCAATAAACTGATAGCAATCTTTAGAGTACGGTAGACGTTTGTAATGTTTGATGCCCGGTCTTGCTACAACATTCCAGCCCAGATGTATCACTCATGCCGGGCGAGTCAGATCCAGGAAAATCCGGCTTGAAGAGGGTAGGATTTTTCACCTGGTCACGCCGAATGGTTCTATAAAGGATTATTTGGCAGAATCCATAGCCTGGCGTGCCCAAATAATAGACATAGCCGCTAAATCAGCTACTTTTTCTGGCGTTAGACCGACTTGCTCAGTCAATTTCGCGACAAGTTCGCCATCATTGTGCTCCCATGCAATCACCAACTGCAAATAAATCGCCCAGGGCCCTATACCATACAGAGCAGCACTCAGGTTTGGTGACAATCTGAGAGGCTGCAAGGCCTGATCTACCGAAGTATTCAATAGTAAATGCAGCAGTGAGAAAATCCCCAGACTGAACAGTAACTCAGGCGAGGCGGCTCCCGTGGCTTGAGCAAGACCTTCCAAAAACCGTGCCCGGCCTAGTGAAATTTCTTGTAATGCCCGTGAAGCCGGGCGTGCAGTTGCCGAACGGGCGAGCATCATGCTCAACCATTGATAAAACTGGTTGCGACCCAGTAGATAAAGCGCATCATTCAAACTATCAACCGGGTATTTCAAGCCAACAGAAGCACTATTGATATGGCAAAGTAACTGGTAACTGATTTTCAAATCAAGCTTCAGTTGCTCAACAATTTCGGCATGTTCCGCTCCGTTCATAATGGCATTGAGAATCTGACAGAGGCGTCCTGCAGCAGGTGTCAGTGGACGTATATAGTCCTGGTTGGAGGGGGCGGCCACAAAGGCACCAGTAGCAAGCTCAAACACACCCTGTACTGCTGTCTCAATCTGTTCGATATTTGACAAATCGGTCGCAAGACCAATCAACTTCGGATAACGTTTATGCCATAGCTGACGGCAATTTATCAGATCTGGCAAGTTACCTTTCTCATGCTTGAAGGCTACAAAATCCATCGGTAAGTGCGGATTCATGAATTGCTCAAGACAGTCAGCCTGCCAACCGACCAGAACCCGATGTTCACGCAGTCGATGAAGTGCAGTGCAGGCGAGTTCGGACGGCTCATGACTGGAGTAAATGATCAGCCACAAACCGGGATCAATCCTATCGGTAATGAATTCACGTTCAAGCAAATCAGCTGGTAGGCCAACCAGACTGATGCGACCCTGCTGTGCATTTAGACGCGCAGCAGTAAGTAAAGCTGAATAATAAGATATACGTGCAGGATTGTTTCGGGTGTCGTGTAAACGTGCAACAATTTTTTCATTAAGACGAAACTCAAAACCAGCGACCTGTAATTGCGTATCGACTAATGGGCGCTGGGTTACACTTGCACCAAAAGGTAGTGCGGCAATCGCAGGTGACACCTCCGATTTTCTTGCTGGCGTAGAATCTGCAACCGCCTGAGTCAGCCTTGTAGTCTCTGGCTTGGCCAAAACAGGGGCCGATTGAGGCGAAATCGTAAACAGCTTTACCAAGCTATGCCATAAGGACATGATATTAAACCGAAGTGTGCTGTCTGAAGTACTGAATGCTAACAAAAAAGCAGAACTATGAAAAAATCAGAACACTCAACACCGGAACAGATCAGGCAGGCATGGAAATCAGCATTGAAGCCGGATTTTTGATGTTATTGCAGTCGTATTGACTTGTAATTTTGTTTTGAGCCCTTATTTGCCTTATTGTTTGCATCAGGATCACTATGGAACAATTTCACGGAACCACTATTTTGTCAGTACGGCGTGGTCATCAAGTCGCGCTGGGGGGAGATGGTCAGGTCACTTTAGGTCATATTGTCGTCAAAGCCAGCGCTCGAAAAATACGCCGTTTATACAATGACAAGGTATTGGCAGGTTTTGCGGGCGGCACTGCCGATGCCTTCACCTTGTTTGAACGCTTTGAGGGCAAACTTGAAAAACATCAAGGCCATTTACTGCGCAGCGCGGTCGAACTGGCAAAAGACTGGCGCACTGACCGCATGCTGCGTCGTCTGGAAGCCATGCTCGCTGTAGCTGACCGCGACCACTCCTTGATTATTACTGGCAATGGCGATGTACTGGAACCGGAAGCCGGCATCGTAGCGATTGGATCAGGTGGTGCTTATGCCCAGGCAGCAGCCAAGGCTTTGCTGGAAAATACCGCATTGACGCCCGCCGAAATCGTCAAAAAAGCACTCACCATTGCCGGCGATCTGTGCATCTATACCAACCAGCAACATTTGATTGAAACACTCGAATGAACACTTCGTTCACCCCTGCGGAAATCGTGTCCGAACTGGACAAACACATTGTTGGGCAAACCCAGGCCAAGCGTGCTGTTGCAGTGGCTTTACGCAACCGTTGGCGCCGACAGCAGGTTGACGAGCCTTTGCGCCATGAAATTACCCCGAAAAATATTTTGATGATTGGCCCCACCGGTGTCGGCAAGACC
>DHLX01000004.1 GCA_002405475.1 Burkholderiales bacterium UBA4657
TGGCGGAGACGGAGGGATTCGAACCCTCGATGCAGTTTTTGGCCGCATGCTCCCTTAGCAGGGGAGTGCCTTCGACCTCTCGGCCACGTCTCCGGAAACTTCAGATCGAGAGTGTATCAGGCAACGGGCGCGGCTTCCAGTCCAAACGCCTTATGCAGGGCGCGTACGGCCAGTTCCATGTATTTATCCTCGATAACCACGGAAATTTTGATCTCTGAGGTCGAAATCATTTGAATATTGATCCCTTCTTCACTCAAGGTACGGAACATCTGCGCTGCGATTCCCACATGAGAACGCATGCCGATACCTACCGCCGATACCTTACAGACTTTGGTATCGCCAATAATTTCTCTGGCATGAATACCCGGCTTGACCACACTATTGATGACTTCCATAGCCTTGCTGTATTCACCACGAGACACGGTAAAAGAAAAATCAGTCAATCCATTGACTGACTGGTTCTGAATGATCACATCCACATCAATATTGGCGTCGGCCACTGGACCCAGGATCTGATAGGCAATACCTGGCTTATCCGGAACGCCCATAATCGTGATCTTGGCTTCATCGCGTGAAAAAGCAATACCAGAAATAACTGCGGCTTCCATGTGTTCGTCTTCCTCGAAAGTAATCAATGTGCCCGAAGGCATTTCCTGTTCCAGTGGCATTAGCGGGTCAGTCAGACTGGATAAAACGCGGGTCGGCATACGGTACTTGCCGGCGAATTCAACAGAACGTATTTGCAGCACCTTGGAACCCAGCGAGGCCATTTCAATCATTTCCTCGAAACTGATAACACCGAGCTTACGTGCCTCGGGAACGATGCGCGGGTCGGTGGTATAAACCCCATCGACGTCGGTGTAAATCAGACATTCGTCCGCCTTAAGCGCCGCGGCCACCGCCACGGCTGAGGTATCGGAACCGCCACGACCCAGAGTCGAAATATTGCCGTTATTGTCGACACCCTGAAAACCGGTAATGACAACAACCTTACCCGCATTCAGATCATTGCGAACTTTATCGTCATCAATCGATTGGATGCGCGCCTTGGTATAAGCCGAATCAGTGATGATAGGCACTTGCCAGCCTGCGTAACTGACCGCCTGTATGCCCTCGGCCTGCAACGCAATCGCCAGTAGCCCTACCGAGACCTGCTCGCCAGTCGAGGCAATCATGTCAAGCTCACGTGGGTCGGGGTTGGCTGAAATTTCCTTGGCCAGTCCGAGCAGTCGATTGGTTTCTCCGGACATGGCCGAAGGCACCACGACAATCTGATGCCCGGCACGTACCCATTTGGCAACGCGTTTAGCAACATTCTTTATGCGCTCGACGGAACCCATAGAGGTACCGCCATATTTATGTACGTAAAAACCCATAGTGGTGAATTGAAAAAAATAGCGCCTGAATGCAGCTGACGCATTGATTCATGCAAAGCTTGCAATTATAGCGTTTTCAGTCGGCTACCCAGTCTATAGTCCAATGATCTGGACCCGAAGAGCAAAATTCGGTAGCCAGACCAACCCCCGGAACAAAAATTAACCGGTCTTGCAAAAATAGCAGGGGCGCTGCGTCTCGCTGCCAGCCAGGTATTCCACGAGCTTGATACCAGTGCTTGAGAGAACGATGGTGCCGATGCGGCCAGGCACACAAGCGCTCACCGCCACGTCGTGGCCGTGCCTCCAATGCAGATTGCTCGAGCACCTTTCTGGCTATTCCTGGCCCCTCGAGTGGTTGAAATGTAAAATGTCCGGGCCAGCCTTGAGGTTGCCAGTACGACTGGCCCGACCACGAGAAACTGGCATTCTCTTGCCCGGTTCCAGCGGCCACCACCAGATTGTTGATGAGATAGATTCGGTCGCGATAGGTACGAAAACTGGCGCCACGACGCCGATCCCAGGCAATACTCAACTGGGCATCGGCCCGCGATTCGGTCAATTGACGCCACCAGTCCTGCAACTGCGCCTCCGAGGGTAGCGCCACCCCCAGAGCCATGCACCAGGCACGCAAGGTGGCGTTCCTGAGCTGAACCGGCATCTGCTTCAACGCCTTGATGCAGATACTGCGTTGCCGATCCATGATCTGGCCCAACACATAATCCCCCGCCTGGCGCTCCAGTGCCGCCGCCCCCTGGGCATGACGCACCGCGCGCGCAATCCCTTTCAGAGCTCCGGGTACCGCGAGTTGAAGTGCTGGCAATACTTCATGACGAATACGGTTTCTTGAATAACCCAAATCACGATTACTGGGGTCTTCAATCCAGGACAGTTGCCTGTTTTCAGCGTAGGCAGCCAGGTCCTCGGTACTGGTCTCGAGTAAAGGACGCCACCAAGTAACATCGCCGTCAAGACGATACGCAGGCATGGCCGCCAAACCCGTACTGCCGCCACCACGAGCCAAATTGAACAACGCAGTCTCTGCTTGGTCGTGCGCGTGATGCGCCAAGGCAATCACTGACACCTCCAATTCACGTCCCAACTGCTTCAGGGCGGCATAACGGGCTTCACGTGCCGCCGCTTCCGTACCCTGGCCTTGATCTCGAACCTGCACATGACGCACATAAAGCGCAATGCCACGCTCACGGCAAAACGACTCGCAATGAACTACCCAGGCATCGGCGTCTGCTTGCAGACCATGATGGATATGAAAAGCCAGAACAGCAGGATGTTCGGGGTGCTGACTCAACAGGTCGAGCAGCACCGACGAATCGCGGCCGCCAGAAAAAGCAACTGCGAGTCGCTGCTCAGGCGGCAGTTTCCTTGTATTTGCCATAGGCCATAATACGTTCGTGTCGCTGGGCAATTAAATCCTTGATCTTGACTCCCTGAAACTGGCGCAGGGCATCGGCCAACGCACGTTTGAGCATTTGCGCCATAGCCTTGTGGTCGCGATGTGCCCCGCCCAGAGGTTCGGATACGATCCGATCTATCAGACCCAATGCCTTCAAACGGTGTGCAGTGATGCCGAGAGTTTCAGCCGCATCCGGAGCTTTGTCAGCGCTTTTCCATAAAATCGAGGCACAACCCTCGGGCGAAATGACAGAATAGGTGGCATATTGCAGCATGAGTACCACGTCACCCATGGCGATGGCCAGGGCGCCCCCTGAACCACCTTCACCAATAATGGTACTGATAATGGGCACTTGCAGTTCTGCCATGGCAAACAGGTTATGGCCTATCGCTTCGGACTGTCCACGCTCCTCGGCATCAATACCGGGGTAAGCCCCCGGAGTATCGACAAACGTAAAAACTGGCAAGCCAAATTTTTCTGCCAGTCGCATCAGACGCAGGGCTTTGCGATACCCCTCAGGTTTGCACATGCCAAAGTTGCGCAATGTGCGTTCTTTGACATCGCGTCCTTTTTGGTGGCCAATCACCATCACCGCCTGACCATTGAAACGCGCCACTCCGCCTACGATAGAACGATCATCAGCAAAGGCTCTGTCACCATGCAATTCATGATAATCGGTACAGATTTCGCGGATATAGTCCAGGGTATAAGGTCGTTGCGGATGACGCGCCACCTGAGATACTTGCCATGGGGACAGTTTGGCGTATATCTCTTTGGTGAGGCCTTCGGATTTTTTCTTTAATCGGTCGATTTCTTCCGAAATATCGACGGCTGAATCATTTTGCACAAAGCGTAATTCTTCTATCTTGGTTTCAAGCTCCGAAATCGGTTGTTCGAAATCCAGAAATGTAGTTTTCAACGCAAGCTCCTTCTAATATTCGACCGGTATCGGGTCCAGACTACGCCACATATACCAGGTTGCCACGGTACGCCACGGCTCCCAATTAGCAGCCACTTCGCGCGCGTCGCTGCGCGACACCGGCTCACCACTAAAATAATGCACACTAATGCCCTTGAGCAAGCCCAAATCATCCAGCGGAAAGACATTGGGACGCATCAGATTAAAAATCAGGAACATCTCGGCAGTCCAGCGGCCGATGCCGCGAATGTCAGTCAGTTCGGTAATAATTGCTTCGTCGTCCATGCTTTCCCAGCAGCTGGCGTGTATCTTACCTTGATGAAAATGCAGCGCCAGGTCACGTACATACTCGCATTTTCTCTTGGAAAGACCGCATGCCGCCAACTGTTCCAGTTCCAGCTTCAAGATCTGGATCGGACTCAGGCGCGGACAGGCTTGTATCAACCTGCTCCAAACCGCATCTGCGGCCTTGACCGAAATTTGCTGCCCCACGATCGCGCGTGACAGGGTCATAAAAGGATCACCACGCGACATGAGGTGCAAGCCTTCATATTGCGGTATCAGTTTACGCAGTATGCGGTCGCGCTTCTTCAAATCAGCGACAGCTTGCGCCCAATAGACCGGGCTGGATGAAGATTCTAGACTCGGCGCCATGTGGTTCCTTGTGGCGAATCTTCCACTACTATCCCCGCTGAAGTCAGTTCTGCTCTCAGCCGGTCAGCTTCGGGGTAATTTTTGCCAGCCTTGGCCGCCTGGCGCGCAGCAATCAATGCATTAATCTGTTCCAGCGTCAGCCCTCCCTGATCTACACCCGCTTGCAAAAAAACTCGGGGTTCACGATTCAGAAAACCCAGGAGATTCGCCAGGCCTTTAAGTTGACGGGCCAAAGCCGGATCATGTGTCCTATTGACCTCGGCAGCGAGTTCAAACAATACCGAAATGACGACTGGTGTGTTGAAGTCATCATTCATGGCCGTCCGTACCCGCACGGCGTGCGGCTCATCCCAATCCAGCGTCTGCTCGTCAGGGCCGGTCTCTTTTAAGGCAGTATAGAGACGACTCAGCGCGTTTTTGGCATCGCTCAGATGCTGGTCTGAATAATTCAGTGGACTGCGATAATGCGTACGCACAAGAAGAAAGCGCACGATTTCGGGGTCCCATTGCTTCAAAACATCACGAATAGTGAAGAAATTACCCAGTGATTTGGACATTTTTTCGCTGTCGATGTTGACAAAACCGTTATGCATCCAGAAGCGCACAAACGGTTTTCCAGTCGCACCTTCCGACTGCGCGATCTCATTTTCATGGTGCGGGAATTGCAAATCCATTCCGCCACCATGGATATCGAAGGTCTCTCCAAGGAGGCTGCAGCTCATAGCGGAACATTCAATATGCCAGCCTGGTCGACCCGGACCCCAGGGCGACTCCCATTTCACTTCCTGCGGCTCGTCGGATTTGGCGCTTTTCCATAGCACAAAATCGAGTGGATCCTGCTTGCCGGAATCGACAGCAATTCGTTCACCCGCGCGTAATTCATCGACCGACTTGCCTGATAATTTGCCATATGCCGAGAATTTTCGAACCGCGTAATTGACATCGCCGTCAGGTGACTGATAGGCCAAGCCATTCTGTTGCAACCGGGTAATGATCCCCTGCATCTGAGCAACGTATCGGGTAGCTCTGGGTTCATGGTCAGGACGCTGCACTCCGAGAGCATCGGTATCCTCGTGCATGGCTTGGATGAAGCGTTCAGTCAAAGCGGAAATGGCCTCGCCATTTTGCACCGCGCGCTTGATGATTTTATCGTCAATATCAGTAATATTGCGCACATAAATCACTTTGTAGCCCAGGGCGCGCAACCAGCGTTGTACCACATCAAAAGCCACCATCATGCGGGCATGGCCCAAGTGGCAATAGTCATAGACCGTCATGCCGCAGACGTACAGACGGACTTCACCGGGAATTAGCGGAGAAAAAAGGTCTTTCCGTCGTGTCAAAGTATTGAAAATATGCAGCATATGGTCAGTTACGACAGCAGTTGATAGAATTTGTTGTAGTCCGATCCAGGGAATGGGCGTTATGTTACCTGAGCCAGACATTGACCTCTGTTTTCGGTAGATAATAGCGAATTATCCAATCTGTAATACGTTTGAATGCCATTTATGCTTACTGCTTATTTCTACCAGCACTCTCGACTGGCCTGTCGCCAGCTGTTAATCGCTCTTGTATCGGTGCTTCTGATGGGAACTGGAGCAGCGCTCGCGCAAAATTCCAGTGAGGCAGCAGAAGTTCAGCGTCTGCTGCGTGCGGGTCAACTGGAGCAAGCTCTGCAGCGTGCAGACACCTTCCTAGCATCAAAGCCGCGTGACGCTCAGATGCGTTTTTTAAAAGGTCTGATATTGACCGAGCAAAAAAAGACGCAGGATGCGATTAATGTGTTTCAAAAGCTGAGTGAGGATTTTCCAGAGCTGCCTGAGCCGCATAACAACCTGGCGGTACTGTATGCCGCACAAGGACAGTATGATAAAGCCAGGGCATCGCTTGAATTGGCTATTCGCACTGATCCGCGCTATGCCACGGCGTATGAAAATCTGGGAGATGTATATGCCAAGCTGGCAAGTCAGGCCTATGACCGTGCCTTGCAACTGGACAAATCAAACAATCTCGCGTCCAGTAAACTGTCCCTGATCCGGGATATGATCGGTGGCACTCAGACTCAGCAGCCCTCACGCACGCCTGCACCAACCAGTACCGCAGCTCCAACAAAGCCCTTTAATCCGATCACTCCAGCCGCTCCCCCTGCTCCTCCACCCTTGGCTAAACCTGAGCCTAGCAAGGTTGAGACGAAGAACGAAGCCCCCAAGGTCGAAGTTCCCAAAACCGAACCTGCCAAAACTGCACCCACGAACGATACTGAAGAGGTTCTGAAGGCAGTGCGCCAGTGGGCAGCGGCCTGGTCACGCCAGGATATCAATGCCTACCTTGGTGCCTATGGCAGGGACTTCAGACCGCCCCGGGGATTGACCCGAGCACAGTGGGAAGCGGAACGACGTGCGCGCATTAATGGTCGCGCTAAAATCCGGGTAGAAGTATTGCAGCCCAGAGTATCTATAAGTGGAGATAGTGCCAAAGTGAGCTTCAGACAGAATTACGAGTCAGATTCACTGGAAACTACAACACGCAAGACCCTTAGCTTGACCCGTCAGGGTAATCGCTGGCTTATCGTTTCAGAGCTGACAGGTGACTGATTGCGTACTCGATCTTTAAAACCACTCTATGCCCGTCTGTTGTGGCTAGGTGGTGTACTGCTAGCGCTTGTTCTGCTCCAGCCTTTGTTTGGTCACTTTAACAGTACCGGTTCACTCGCCGCACTGGTGCCCAGAGATCAGGCTGATGCGCCTAGCGCACTCAATGCGGATCTGGCTAATGATAAAGTTGAATCTGCTCTAGCCGATATTTACGTTCAAATAGCGTCTGGCAATACTGAACGGGCACTGAAGCTCACTGATGCCCTATTGGAGCAGCACCCCAATTTTCGCCTGGCTCATCTGATACGTGGCGACCTGCTATTGTCTCGCACCAGACCTATCTCGGGTCTAGGTTCAGTACCTGAAGCCCCTGACGACCGCCTGAGTGCCCTAAGGAACGAAGCACTAAAGCGCTTGGATGCCCTGCGTAATCGTCCACCCGAAGGATTTTTGCCTTCTTATGTCCTGCAGTTACGCAATGATCAAAAACATTTGATCGTGGCCGACATGACCCGCTCTCGACTTTACCTGTTTGGGCAAGAAAATGGCCAATTGAAACTACTTGATGACAGGTATATCAGCCAGGGGAAACAGGGCTATGGTAAAGAGCGTGAAGGCGATCAGCGTACTCCAGTAGGGGTGTATCAAACCACCTCGCTAATTCCTGATGAAAAACTGGATGATTTTTATGGCGCTGGTGCATTGCCCATCAATTACCCCAACGATTTTGACAGGCGCCTTGGGCGTACTGGTCATGGCATATGGTTACATGGAGTACCCTCGGATACTTACTCTCGTACTCCGTTGGCTTCAGATGGCTGCGTAGTACTGGCTAATCCGGACATGGCCAATCTGATGCAAACGGTAGCGCCACGTGGGACACCTGTGCTGATCAGCAGAAAGATTGAGTGGGTTAGCGCAGCGCAGATTGAAAAAGAGCGAAAAGCACTGAAAGATACGATGGAGAACTGGGTCAATGACTGGCAGAGTCGCGAACACCTGCGATATGCACGGCATTATGATCTCGAGTTCAAAAGCGACAAGATGACCCGCAAGGATTGGCTGGCACGCAAACAGGTTGTGAATCAAAACAAAAGCTGGATCAAGGTTCAGATCAACGATCTGTCCATGTTTAGATATCCTGGTGAGCGACAACTTGCTGTGGTCGAATTCACACAGGATTATGCATCCAGCAATCTGAGCAGTGTTTCGCGCAAACGTATGTATTGGATCAAGCGCGGTGACGAATGGAAAATTCTAATCGAGGACAATGCATGAAAATTATGCTGCGACTAGTTACCGGACTGGTGCTTACAATATCAAGTCTGCATGTTCTCGCGCAAAGTACCCAGGGACCACGCGTTCAGATCGAAACCAGCCTAGGTAACATTGTTCTGGAACTTAACTCCGGACGGGCACCCCAGACGGTTGATAATTTTCTGCGCTACGTGCGTGAAGGTCATTACAACGGCACCATATTTCACCGCGTTATCAACGGTTTTATGATCCAGGGCGGCGGTTTCGATGCGAATATGCGCCAAAAACCTGTTCGTGAACCGATACGACTGGAATCACAGAATGGACTGCGTAATTTGACCGGCACGGTTGCCATGGCCAGAACCTCTGACCCGCATTCTGCAACTGCCCAATTTTTTATCAATGTGGTGGATAATTCCGGGCTTGATTTTCCCAACCCTGACGGTCACGGTTATGCCGTATTTGGTAAAGTCGTCGATGGTATGGAAGTGGTGAATCGCATCAGGTCGGTAACAGTTGGCAGGCAGGGGTTTCACCAAAATGTTCCCCGCGAACCCATCATCATTCAAAAAGCAGTTTTATTGACTCCTTAACTTCAGAAAGTCCTAGCATGGTTATCCTGCATACAACTCTCGGCGAAATTCATCTTGAACTGGATGCTGAAAAAGCCCCCAAAAGCGTTGAGAATTTTCTCAACTACGTCAAATCTGGGCATTACGACGGCACAATCTTTCATCGTGTCATTAATGGTTTCATGATCCAAGGTGGTGGGTTTACGTCCAGCATGGATCAGAAACCTGCTAACGCCCCGATTGAAAACGAAGCCAATAATGGCTTGAAGAATGAGCAGTACACCATCGCCATGGCACGTACCAATGAGCCACACTCTGCCAGCGCCCAGTTTTTTATCAATGTCGCTAACAATGATTTCCTGAATTTCCGTTCACCCACGCCGCAGGGATGGGGCTATGCTGTATTTGGCAAAGTCATCTCAGGCACCGAGGTTGTCGATAAAATCAAAGGCGTCAAAACTGGCACAAAAGGTTGGCATAACGATGTGCCGCTCGACGATGTGATTATTACCAAAGCGACCGTCGCCTGAACTTGCTACAACATTTGCGTTTGCCAGGCAATGCTTATGTCTGGTTCATTTCGGATCTACATCTGTGGCAGGATCGTCCTTCGACCTTTAACCAATTTGAACAGGTTTTGCATGAAGCTCAAATGCAAGCCGATGCATTGTTCATCTTAGGTGATTTGTTTGAGTACTGGGCAGGCGATGATGACCTGGAGTCTTCAGCGGTTGCACCCGTATTGAAGGTGTTAGCGGCAGCAACTAACAGTGGTCTACCGATATACTTTCAGCATGGTAATCGTGATTTTCTGTTCGGAGTAAAGGCCGCTGAATATACAGGATTAAGTCTGCTTGCGGACGAGTGTGTGATCGAACTCGGTCAACAACGTGTACTATTGATGCATGGTGATACGCTTTGTACAGATGATCTGGAATATCAGCAGTTCCGCCAGCAGGTGCGTGACCCGGGCTGGCAGGCCGTGTTTTTGAGCAAACCGCTGAATGATCGACATGCCACTATTGCACGGCTACGCGCGCAAAGTGAAGACCGAAAAGCACGTATGGCTGAATCCATCATGGATGTGAATCCGGCAGCAGTTCAAGCAGTCATGCAAAGACACCACGTCAACACTCTGGTACACGGTCATACTCACCGCCCAGCACGGCATATACAACCTGACGCCAGCATACGCTGGGTACTACCGGACTGGGAGTATGATGAAATGCCTACACGTGGCGGTGTATTGACCAGCACGGATCTATTCGAATCGAATCTGGTTTAGTCCACCAGTTGATTCAGTCGGCCAGGGTCAAAGTCTTCCTTGTTACAAGCGTTAGGACGCTGTACCTCTATGCCTTTTTCTTTCAGAGCCAGCAAAATCGCCTCAACCAGGGCGCGATGATCGGCCGCTTCATTGATAAGCCGATGCAGAGCTATTGACAAGGGGTCATCTGCCGTAGGCGACAAGCCATATGCCGAAAATTCCGCACCGGAAGAACTGTCACTACTACTGGCTTCAATCAGCCGTGCCGGAATGCCGATAGCAATGGCACCTGCAGGAACAGGCTTGGTCACCACTGCATTGGAGCCGATTTTCGCACCCTGGCCAACAGTAAACCCACCCAGCACCTTGGCACCAGCACCGACCACCACTCCGCTCTCCAATGTTGGGTGCCGTTTCTGACCGCGGTACAAGGAAGTTCCACCTAGGGTTACGCCCTGATAAATGGTGCAGTCATCACCAATGTCGGCGGTTTCTCCAATGACTACCCCGGCACCGTGATCAATAAATACGCGTCGCCCTATTCTGGCGCCGGGATGAATCTCGATGCCGGTAAGCCAGCGCGATACTTGCGATATAAACCGCCCAATCCAGTGAAAGCCGGCATTCCAGCAGCGGTGCGCAATGCGGTGGAAAAACAGGGCATGCAAGCCCGGGTAGCAGGTCAGCACCTCGAAACGTGTGCGCGCTGCCGGGTCACGTTGCAAAATGCAATTCAAATCTTCATTCAGTCGGGTCCACATAGGATCTTATTTTATCTTTTCTGTTGCGTCTTCAGAATCATCTGTTTGCACAAGCCGCGTAGCAATTGCACTTCTTCACGCTCGAGTCTCGTACGCGCCAGCAATCGTCGCAAGCGCTCAAATAATTTTTTCGGGTGTTCCGGGTCGATAAACTCTACAGCAATACAGGCGTCTCGAAAATGAACCAGGAACTGCTCGATCTCGTCCTGGCTGGCATATGTAGTCTGGACTTGATTTAGTCGAATAGTACCTAATAAGCCACTGGCACGACGCGCTTCATAGGCGACCACCTGTACTGCCTGCGCCAGATTGAGCGACGAATAGGCCGGATTGGCATCAATCTGCGCCAGACGCTGACAACGCTCCAGTTGCTCGCTGGTCAGGCCGATGCGTTCCGTACCAAATACAAACGCCACCCGGTGCGGGGGCCCGAGAATGACTTCCTGCATAGCTTGTTGGCAGGCCTGGGCACAATCCAGTTGGGGTGGAGCAAAGCCACGCGGGCGGTCGGCCAGCCCAATCGCAAGCGTTATATCGGACAAGGCACTCGCCCAATCAGGCAACACCTGGGCTTGCGCCAGTACATCGGTAGCACCGCTGGCGTAAGCTAAAGCGTCGGGGTGCGACAATACTGCTTGCGAGTTGCAGTCTGGCCAGCGTGGCGCTATCAGGCGTAAATGTTTCCAGCCCATAGTTTTCAGGGCACGTGCTGCCGACCCAATATTGCCCGGATGGCTGGGTTCAACCAGTATAAACACAACCCGGTCAGCCAGCTCAAAGATCAAGGTTTCATCCATGCGGGTAGAATGCCATGTTTATCGCGAATTTTCCGAGCTTTTCCCAATTTTCCATTATGTCCTCCTTACATCCCATGCTGAATACGGCCATCAAGGCCGCGCGCAAAGCCGGTGCCATTATCAACCGTGGCGCACTGGACATTGAACGGCTACAGGTCTCTAAAAAGGGGCACAATGATTTTGTCACCGAAATCGACGCGGCCGCAGAGCAGGCCATTATTGAAGTCCTGCTGGGTGCCTACCCGGCACATACCGTCCTGGGGGAAGAATCAGGTCGCGTAGCTGGCGCCGCCTATCAGGGAGAGCTGGAGCAGGCCGATTACGTCTGGATCATTGACCCGCTGGACGGTACCACGAACTTCATACACGGCTTTCCACAATATGCCGTTTCGATAGCGCTACAGCATAAGGGACAGATTCAGCATGGCGTCATTTATGACCCCACGCGTAACGAACTCTTTACCGCCACACGCGGACGTGGTGCCTATCTGAACGAACGGCGGCTGCGTGTTTCGGCCTGCTCGAAACTGTCTGAAGCCTTGCTCGGTACTGGTTTTCCGTTTCGCGCCGCTCACGATAACCCCGACCTTGAGCGCTACATGAAATTATTTGGACTGATGGCCAAACGCTGCGCCGGTATTCGTCGTCCAGGCGCTGCTGCGCTGGACCTGGCTTATGTCGCTGCCGGTCGTTTTGATGGTTTCTGGGAAGCGGGCCTGAAACCCTGGGACATTGCCGCAGGTGCGCTATTAGTCTCGGAATCCGGCGGACTGGTCAGTGACTGGCAGGGTGAATCAGGTTACCTCAACAGTGGTGAAGTCATTGCGGGAACCCCCAAGGTTCTGGCGCAAATCGTGGCGTCCATTAAGGAAACCTGAGACACTGGCGCACGCCCATGAGTGCCACTGCCCAGCATACCCCCATGATGGCGCAATACCTGCGCCTGAAAGCGGGCTATCCGCAGATGCTGCTGTTTTATCGCATGGGTGATTTTTATGAATTGTTTTACGACGATGCCGATAAAGCCGCGCGGCTGCTGGGCATCACACTGACCTCACGCGGCCAATCGGCCGGCCAGACCGTAAAAATGGCAGGGGTACCGGTACATTCGGTCGAAACGTATCTGGCCAAATTGGTCAAGCTCGGTGAGTCGGTTGCCATTTGCGAACAGACCGGCGACCCTGCCAATAGCAAGGGGCCGGTCGAACGCAAGGTGGTTCGTGTCGTTACGCCCGGTACTATTACCGATCCACAATTGCTCGCCAGCAAGACAGACACCCTGCTGCTCGCGGCGCATGCAGCAAATGGGTCAGCCGGGTCGCCCATGGGACTGGCACGGCTGAATCTAGCCACCGGCGAGCTGGTGCTAAGCGAAATTCCCTTCAGCAAATGGCAGGCGACACTGGAACGTATCCAGCCTTCAGAGCTACTGCTATCTGATAACAAGGCTGCGCCCATCATCGCGGGCACTACCGCCACCACCCAAGTACCTGACTGGCATTTTGATACAGCACGCGGCACACAAATTTTGCAAGAGATACTGGGAGTCGCCAGCCTGTCCGGTTTTGGGCTGGAGCCATCAAGCCACCCACAGGCACTGGCGGCTGCCTGCGCGGTGTTGCAGTATGCACGCGACACCCAGTTTGCGGCGCAAGAGGGACGACTGAGTCATGTCACCCAGGTACGTCTGGAGCAGGAAAGTGATTACGTCGCTCTCGATGCCGTGACGCGCCGCAATCTGGAATTGACCGAAACCTTGCGCGGTGAACCCGAACCGACGCTGTTTGCCCTGCTCGATCGTTGCGCTACTGGCATGGGCAGCCGTTGGCTGCGTCACGTCCTGCATCATCCTCTGCGTGATCTGAATGCTGTCATGCAGCGCCTGGATGCGATTGACAGCCTGCTCCAGTTCGATGCCCAGGACCCTCACACATTTACACGCTTGCAGCGTGCGCTCGAGGGACTATCCGATATCGACCGCATTGCTGCCCGTATTGCGCTAAAAAACGCTCGGCCACGGGAACTGTCGTCACTGGCACGTGATATTCAGGTGTTACCCACGTTGGCCAGTCTGGTACCGCAAACCAGTTCATTGCTCAGCCAGAGTGCAGACGCGCTGCATACCGACCCGGCACTGGCACATCATTTGGCACAAATACAGGCCGAGCCCAGTGTCAATCTGCGTGATGGTGGCGTGATCGCCTCCGGAGTCGATGCCGAACTGGACGAGTTACGCGCCTTGCAAAATAATCATGGCGATTTTTTGCTGGCGCTGGAAGCACGTGAGCGTGAACGCACCGGGATTGCCAATCTGCGAGTGGAATATAACAAGGTACATGGCTTTTATATCGAACTCACCGCTTCACATAAAGACAAGGCTCCGGTCGATTATATTCGGCGCCAGACCCTTAAAAATTCTGAGCGCTTTATTACGCCCGAGCTCAAGGCGTTTGAAGACAAGGTACTGAGTGCTAATGAACGGGCACTGGCGCGAGAAAAATGGCTGTATGAACAATTGCTCAATGCACTAACCCCGTTTGTGCCCGCATTGCAGGCGGTAGCGCGCGCGATTGCCCTGATCGATACACTCACCGCTCTGAGTCTTGTTGCCCGAGACCAGCGCTGGGTACGCCCGCGTTTTGTACCGCAGCCGTGCATAGAGATTCAACGCGGACGCCACCCCGTGGTCGAAGCGCAATTGGCACAAAGCAGCGGCAGCGCTTTCGTGCCGAATGACTGCCGACTGGACCCGAATCGACGACTTTTACTGATTACCGGCCCCAATATGGGCGGCAAATCGACCTACATGCGCCAGGTCGCCTTAATCACCCTATTGGCTTATGTCGGCTGTTATGTACCTGCTGGCTCAGCGGTGCTAGGTCCTATCGATGCCATCTTTACCCGCATTGGTGCTGCCGACGATCTGGCTCAAGGTCGCTCTACGTTCATGGTTGAAATGACCGAGACTGCGGCCATTCTGAATAATGCCAGTGACAAAAGCCTGGTCATCATGGACGAAGTGGGTCGTGGCACCTCGACCTTTGACGGCATGGCACTGGCCAGCAGTATCGCCCAAACCCTGGCGAGCAAAAATCGCTGCTTAAGTCTGTTCGCTACGCACTATTTTGAATTGACTACGCTGGCACATGAACTGCCCGCCGTGGCAAATATCCATGTTACTGCCACCGAACACCGTGGCGGCATTGTTTTTTTACACGCACTGGAAGAAGGTGCGGCGAGTAAAAGCTATGGCATACAGGTGGCCAAACTAGCCGGTGTTCCCGAGCCTACTGTGCAGCTCGCCAGGCGGCTCTTATCTCAGCTGGAATCAAACACCCGTGCAACTGCGCCTCAGCTCGGGCTGTTTGATAGTACGCCAGTACCAGAGGAAAAAATTCCATCACTTATTGAAGAAAAACTCGCCCAAGTGGATATTGATGCTCTGACACCCCGGGAGGCGCAAGTGCTATTGTATGAACTCGCTGCCCTGCTGAAAAAGTAAGCGCCTAATGTACGGTTTTTTCTGATCCCTGAGCATTGGGCGCATCATCATCGTCATCTGATAAATCGGCTTCGTTGACCCACAAACCAATACCCCCGGCATAGCCCTGCTCCAGTTCCTTGTCTGTAGCAGCGCGCACATTCACGACCTTGAGCCATATGACAATAGCCATACCCGCGAGCGGATGGTTACCATCGAGTAAAACCTTGTCTGCGGTAATTTCATTGACAGTGAAAATACGCCCATCATCATCAGGCTCCCCCCCCTCCTGCTCAGGTGCCCCCTCAAAACGCATACCCACTTCCAGAGTTTCGGGGAACGCCTCACGATCGGCCAGGCGCAACAGATTCGCGTCATAATCGCCAAAAGCATCTTCAGGCTCAAGATGGAAGGTACCCTCAAACCCAGCAGCCTGGCCCTCCAGTCGCTGTTCCAGTTTCTCAAAAAATTCGCCATAGCCCCCATGCAGGTAGGTTAGTGGATCGCCACCTTCGTCAATGACCTCACCCTGCGTATCTTCAATCCGATAGTTCAATTCGACCACCGTATTCAGTCCGATATTCATTTTTTCATTCCTTCATGATTTACAGGCACAATAATGCCATGATTGATAACTCCTTTCTCCATCGCCTGCTTGGCGGTATGCCGCCTGCTATTTTTCTCAAGCGCTACTGGCAGCGTCGCCCCTTGTATATCCAGAACGCGCTTGACCCAAAGGATTTGCAGCTCACTCGCGACGAATTGTTTGACCTGGCCTCATCATCTGAGGTCGAATCACGTCTGGTTCAAAATTCACGGGGACGTTGGCAGCTATCGCATGGGCCTTTCCAGCAATTGCCTGCCGCCAAGAAAGACTGGACTCTACTGGTTCAGGGCGTGAACTGGCATCATGACGGTGCGCATGCCCTGCTACAGAAATTTCGTTTTCTGCCACAAGCCCGGCTCGACGACCTGATGATCAGCTATGCCGTTGCAGGGGGAGGCGTAGGTGCCCATTTTGATTCCTATGATGTTTTTTTACTTCAGGCACAAGGGCGTCGACGCTGGCGCATTTCGGCGCAATCGGATCTGAGCCTGAAAGCAGATCTGCCGCTCAAAATTCTGGATTGCTTCACGCCTGAGCAGGAATTTATTTGCGAACCAGGTGATTTACTGTATTTGCCCCCAAGATATGCGCATGAAGGGGTTGCTCTTGATCCGTGCATGACCTTCTCGGTTGGTTTTCGTGCTCCCAGCCATCAGGAATGGGTCACCGAGTTTTACCTGAAATGGAGCGAACACCTCGATCTGGAGGGGCACTACGCTGACCCCAAACCCGACTTCCATGCAGATCGACCTGGGGAAATACCGATACAAATGCTGAGTGCCTTAACAGACTTGATCCAAAAAAAACGCCCTGAAAAAAAAGATTTAACCTTGTTTCTGGGGGAGTATCTGTCGGAACCGAAACCCCATTTGAGCTTCAAAGCACAGAGTATCCGACCTGATGCCTTCGTGCGCCGATTAAAGCGCTCGGGGCTAGCGCTAAACAAACGTAGTCTGATGCTCTACCATGGTTCTTATGTTTTTTTGAACGGAGAATCGTTCATGTGCTCGCCCTTAGAACGTAAACCATTGCATCTTCTTGCAAATCAGGGCTACCTGACCCCACAGCAATGCCAATTACTGAACAATTCGCTACTGGAGCAATGCCATGTATGGTTCCAGAACGGGTGGTTACATTTGCACACAAAAACCTCACCATGCTAGCCCATAGCCAAACATTCGAATTACCAAGCGAATTCCAGCTATTCGCCCTGACTCTGATTGAAAATGCACAGCAGGAAATACTGATAGCAGATCCTGACTGGGAGTCGTGGGCGCGCATAGGAACTGACCTGATAACAGCGCTGGACGCTTTTCTGCGTCGATCACCGCGCAGTCGTTTAAAAATTTTGCTTCAGAATCCTGCTCGAATCTATCGATACCACCCTAGATTAGCCCAGCTATTAACCCGCTTTTCACATTTGGCCGAGTGTCGTCAATATGGTGCAGAATTTGCCCATTTCGCAGAAACTTTACAGGTTGTAGATGCCAGCTCAGTATTGAGAAAACCGGATCCTCGTGCGCAACGTGGCATTCTGAGGCAACTGGATCCGGATTACGCCCGAACCCATAAAATGCGGTTTCTGGAACTCTGGGAATCTAGCCGTGCGGGCTATACACCCACCACCCTGGGGCTTTAAGTCTTCAGGAGTGTGTTTTTTTTACAGCAATTTCTACGCCGGTTGCACCCGCCCTGACCACCCTATTGCCCGATTGGTTATAATCGCAGATTGAGCAAGTCATAGGATGGGTTACATTCATTCTTGGCACTCGGTTCAAAAGCTAATTTTTACACGTTCTCTCATGAAGGAAGAAACTATGAAGAAGTCGCTCCTGGTTGTTTCATTGTTGGCTGTTGCCCTGGCTGCCTGTGGCAAAAAAGAAGAAGCTCCGGCTCCTGCTCCTGCTCCGGCTCCTGCCGCTGCGCCCGCTCCTGCTGCTCCGGCTCCTGCTGCTCCGGCTGCTGATGCTGCTGCTCCAGCCGCCCCGGCTGCTGCTCCCGCCGCTCCGGCTGCTCCCGCTGCTCCGGCTGCTCCCGCTGCTCCGGCTGCTGATCCCGCCAAGAAGTAATTTTTTTATACTTCTGAACAGTAAAAAAGCCGGCTTATGCCGGCTTTTTAATTGGTCTTACCACTATTTCATACGGCATGTATGTGGCAAAGATGTCTGTTCTGCTGTCAGGTAGCGTTCAGTTTTGAATCCATAGCCGGATTGTTCAGCATCATATTTCACGCCATCTTGTCCTTTTGCCTGCATCACGCTGACGTACAAAGGTTGCTGTAATTGATGGTCGGAAGCACGCATTACTGCTGAATGAAAACCGCTGCTCCATTGTGATCCACTCAAGGCCCTCGCAACCGCTGCTGCCTCGGCTGATCCGGCTTTTTCAATCGCCTGAACCAGCATCTCAACCAGTATACGGGCGCGCAAGTATTGGGTATCTTCACGCGGGTTTTCTAGCTTGGAACGAAACGAATCGACATAAGCATCACTTTCTACACCACCCACATTGGGGTGCCACTCAGCCACTGCACGTACATGCCCTACACCTGCGTGACCTATAGCTGCCGGGGCTCCCAAGCTGTTGGCATAGAAGGTATAAAACTTGGCTAATAGTCCGGCTTCACGTGCAGCCTTGACTAGGAGTGCCAGGTCACTGCCCCAGTTGCCTGTCACCACCGTATCAGCCTGTGCCGCCAGCATTTTGCTGATATAGGGCGCGAAGTCTTTTACCCGCCCGATCGGGTGCAGATCGCTACCTACAATCTGAATATCTGGTCGCTTGGCATTAATCTGTTCGCGCGCCAGACGCTCAACATCACGACCAAATGAATAGTCCTGATTAATCAAATAAACACGTTGTACGCGTCGATCAGATTTCAGAACCTCGGTCAAGGCATGCATACGCATACCGGCATGAGCATCAAATCTGAAATGCCAGGGGCTGCACTTCTCGTTAGTGAGCTCGGTCGCCACCGCAGCATAATTCAAGAACAAAACCCGGTTACCAGGTTCCCTCTCGTTATGTCTGTTTACTGCCTCGATCAAGGCACCTGCGACTGCACTACTCGCACCTTGGATTACGAACGGAATACGGCTGCTGGTCGCAGTTCTCAACATGGTCAGACTGTCTTCAACCTGCCCCTTGCCATCAAAAGTATCTATCTGAAGGAGCCGCTTTACCTGCCGTCCCTGTGCATCCCGCACTCGGACTCCACCGTGTGCGTTAACATTATCTACTGCGAAGCGTAAATTACGCAGCCATGACTGTCCTCCCGCAGCCAGCGGGCCGGACAGACCTTCTATCATGGCAATACGGATTGGCTCATTGTGAGACCGGGCAATACTAGCAGTTGAAAACAGGCATATGCTTGCAAAAGCGACTGCGGTAATCCGTGTAACATATGACTGACACTTCATCGAGAACATTATCGTATCCTGTTCAGTATAAAAATTGGCTTAATTGTATCCGTTGACAAAAACCCTAGCCCTTGTTGTGGAGAAATATATGAGATTATTTTTCATCACTTTCATGGCGGCAGTGTTATTGATGGGTTGCACAAGTCCTGCAAACTTAAAGCCTGGGCTATCAGAGGCAACTATTATCCAGTCAATCGGACAGCCGCGCGCGACTTATGTAATGCCCGATGGCATCAGACGGCTTGAATATAGTGGTAGCTTCAGTCAGGAAGCCTGGATGCTAGATTTTCAAAACGACAGACTGCTACGCTCGGAACAAGTTATGACCGTGCAAAATTTTTCTCGATTACAGCTCGGGCAGGACAACACATTCACTGTACGTAAACAGTTCGGCACGCCCTATGAAATCCTCCATCTAAACAGACTTGAGCGTGAAGTCTGGAGTTACCGACTGAAACTGGACGGCATCTTCCCAGCGCTTATGCATGTACAGTTTGATCGTTCGGGAATAGTCCGCGAAATTTTCTCTGGTCCGGATTTGGAATGGGAAAGGGAAATCAAGGACTAAGCCTCGACTTCCATTTCTGAAAATACTTTAAATCTGCGGATTCAGCTTCTCGGTACTCGGATCATGTAACTTGTTCAAAGCAGCCAGGTAAGCCTTGGCAGAAGCCGAGACGATGTCAGGATCACAACCAACGCCATTGACAATCCGCCCTGCCTTGCTCAAACGCACCGTCACCTCGCCTTGAGACTCAGTGCCAGTAGTAATGGCATTGACCGAATACAGAAGTTGTTCGGCACCACTATTGACGATGGCCTCAATTGCTTTCAGACTCGCATCAACCGGGCCATTACCCTCGGCTTGTCCGACTGCCTGTTTACCCCCCAGAGAAAATACGACTCTGGCGTGCGGGCGCTCACCCGTTTGGGAATGCTGTGCTAATGAGATGAAGCGGTAAAACTCGGCCTCGGGTGTGACAGCTTCATCTGAAAACAAGGCCTGAATATCCTCATCAAAAATATCGCTTTTCAGATCTGCCAACTCCTTGAATCGGGAAAATGCCTCATTTAATTGAGCCTCGGATTCAACCGGAATACCTAACTCCTGGACACGCTGCTTGAATGCATTGCGTCCAGACAATTTACCCAGCACAATTTTATTCGCGCTCCAACCCACATCTTCGGCTCGCATAATTTCGTAAGTATCGCGCGCCTTGAGCACGCCGTCCTGGTGGATGCCCGAGGCATGGGCAAAGGCGTTTGCACCGACTACCGCCTTGTTCGGTTGGACAATAAAGCCGGTGATACCTGCTACCAGTTTTGAGGCCGGAACAATCTGGGTCGTATCTACACCCAGTTCGAGACCAAAATAGTCTTTACGGGTACGCACTGCCATCACAATTTCTTCCAGTGAAGTATTGCCAGCACGCTCACCCAAACCATTAATGGTGCATTCGACCTGACGCGCGCCACCAATTTTGACGCCTGCGAGCGAATTAGCCACTGCCATGCCCAGGTCGTTATGGCAATGGACGCTCCACACCGCCTTGTCCGAATTGGGTATGCGCTCACGCAGGGTTTTAATCAAATGACCATACAATTCCGGCACACCATAGCCCACGGTATCAGCAACATTGATGGTCGTGGCACCTTCGGCGATCACTCCCTCAAGTACGCGACACAAAAAGTCCAGGTCGGAACGTGAACCATCTTCCGGTGAAAATTCAACATCATCAGTAAATTGTCGGGCATATCGTACTGCTGCGCGCGCGGCCTCGGCAACCTGATCAGGCGACATGCGCAGCTTCTTCTCCATATGCAGAGGTGAGGTCGCTATAAAAGTATGGATGCGCTTGCGTGCTGCCGGTTGCAGAGCTTCAGCAGCACGTGCAATATCGCGCTCGTTAGCGCGCGACAGCGAACATACCGTCGAGTCTTTGATGGTCGTAGCAATGGCACGAATCGCCTCAAAATCGCCATTTGAACTGGCTGCAAACCCGGCCTCAATAACATCAACACGCAGCCGCTCCAGCTGTCGCGCAATTCGCAGTTTTTCTTCCTTGGTCATCGAGGCGCCAGGACTTTGTTCGCCATCGCGCAAGGTAGTGTCGAAAATGATGAGTTTGTCAGCCATGAAGTTCTCCAATTAAAGTGTGTCAGCCAGCCTTGTGAGCCAGGGACGGGTACTACGGGGTGGGAAAGTAATTTATCTGCGCGCCGGGCGCAGCAGAAATAGCGCCAGTCCTGACAGGTAGCTGGCGTAGAAAGTTGCAGAAAGAGTTTTGACGAAGCTGCTCATTAGCAAACTATAACCGATGCCGGCGTGTGGTGCAAGCTGTACGATTTACGAATTATTGCGGCTATCCTGGTCTGAATCAGAATCGACCTGGGTCGAAACCAATGAGGTCGGTTCACCCCGGTACCGTCGCCAAAGATACAAAAAATACCCCGACAGTCCATAAGCACAAAAGGCTGCAAACAGCATGGTCGGCGGATCATAAGCAACTGCAACAAAAATAAGTGCAATGATGACCATCACGACAAAAGGCACCGATTTTCTCAGGTTGAATTCCTTCCCACTGTAAAAAGGAACATTGGACACCATGGTCAAACCAGCATAAACGGCAAAGCCCCATGCCAGCCAATTAACGTCACGCCCGGAAATCTGATAATCATGCAGGATCCAGACTAATCCGACGACCAGACCCGCGGCTGCCGGTGACGGCAACCCTTGAAAATAGCGCTTATCGACAACATCAATATTGGTATTGAAACGAGCCAGTCTCAGAGCCGCGCAAGCCACATAAATAAAAGCTGCTATCCAGCCGAGTTTCCCCATGCCCTTGAGTGCCCATTCGTAAATGATCAAAGCCGGGGCAGCACCAAACGTCACCATATCAGACAGAGAGTCATACTCGGCACCAAAGGCACTTTGAGTGTTAGTCATACGGGCAATACGCCCATCCAGACCGTCAAATATCATGGCAATAAAAATACTGATAGCTGCCACTTCGAAACGCTGGTTCATGGCCTGAACGATGGCAAAAAAACCGCAAAACAGGGATGCAGTAGTCAGCAAATTGGGTAGCAGGTAAATGCCGCGTCGTCTCGGCAAACCATGCACATCATCGCGTTTGAAGCGCGACAGCCGACTTAGTAACTGGCTATTATTCCTGAATTTTCGACGTGGAAAGCGCATGACGGGCTTATAGCTCTGCCAACAGGGTTGTACTGGCATGGACTTTATCACCAATGGCAACCAGTGGCTTGGCCTCAAGCGGCAGATAAACATCGACGCGTGAGCCAAAGCGGATGAAGCCATAACGCTGACCGCGTTTGAGTTCGTCGCCCGGCTTGACGTAACACAAAATTCGGCGCGCAATCAGCCCTGCCACCTGCACGCTGGTCACGCATTTGCCCTCGGGGGTCTGAATCACAATCGCGTTGCGCTCATTTTCGGTCGAGGCTTTATCCAGGTCGGCATTGACAAACTTACCGGGGAAATATTGTACCTGGCTGATTTTTCCATCCACTGGTACACGGTTGCTATGAACGTTAAACACGTTCATGAAAACGCTGATTTTGAGTGCATCACGGTCGGCATAAACATCACGTGTCTTTTCTATCGCGACAATACGTCCATCTGCAGGTGACAGCACTGCATTCTGCTGGGCGGGAATAGAGCGCGCCGGGTCGCGAAAAAATTGCACCACAAAAATGAAGGCAACCCAAGCCGGTAACGCCCACCAGAAAGAAACTAGCACGGTCAGCAATAAGGCCAGCGCCAGGGTAAAGCCGACAAATGGCCAGCCTTCGCGGGCAATCAGGGGGTGGGGGTAGGAATTATTCATCAGGGCTTAACTCGAATCCTAGCGGTGAAAGATAAAGACTGACGTGAGTCACCCGGCTCAAACTTGCTTTCCGCCACTTCGCCGGCTGCTGCACGTGCCATCATGGCTGCCGGGGGTCTCGGCAAAAACGGGCGCTCGGCATTAGCCAGATTGATTTCCTCTATTTCGACATCTTTTTCGGTTTTTCCCAGGGCCTTGGCCACCACTGCCATACGTGAGCGGAAATCGACAAAAGCCATGTCAAGTAATTGGGCATCGAGTTTTCTTTGCGCCTCACGCGACAGACCAAAAACCACGCCACTAACGGCGGCAACCGTCTGCACACGGGCTACGGTTTTTTCCAGTTGCGACAGATTTTTGGTCGTCATCATGACTTCTTGCCTGACTTGCCAGGCCGTGATGGTGCGACCATTATTGGCGTATTGCGGGTAGGTACTATAACCCGTGGTTCGTAATTCAGCACCCGGGTCGGCCTGTTTGATACGCTCGATGGTCTCGCGTGTTTTTTTATTGGCCTGAGATGCCGCTTCAGCGCGGTCGGCATGCTGTTCCTGAATAAAAAAACTGACACGCGCCTCGTCGTTATCGACGAAGGTTTCAGCCTGCGCCTGCAGGAGTACGACTGTTCCAGGTCTAGCGGCAGTTGTCGTCTGAGCCAGTGCGGCAGTCAGTCCTGACAAGTTCAGTGCTGATAGCAGGATTGCCGCCTCAAGGACTTTTTTCATCGTGCCTGCTCCTCGATTTTACGCTGCATTTCCTGATTACGCTCCTGTTGCTGCTGCTCAACGGCCTTGGCTTTGTCCAAAGCCTGTTTTTGTGGTTCAAACAGCTTTACAGGTGCCTGATCGGTTTCAGACTTGCCACAAGCTGTCAGCAAACCCAAGGCTGCCAGCAGCAAGGCAGCCTTGATCAGGCAACGTACATGAGTCATCAGCACGGTCATGGCTTGAATTTAATTACGTGATTTGTCCACCAGCTTGTTGGCTTTAATCCACGGCATCATATTGCGCAGTTTTTCGCCAACAACTTCAATTTGATGTTGTTCGGTTAAGCGGCGACGGCTGATGAGCGTTGGTGCGCCGGCCTTGTTTTCCAGAATGAAGCTCTTGGCGTATTCGCCGGTCTGGATGTCCTTCAGCGCCTGGCGCATGGCATTTTTACTTTCCTCGGTAATAACACGTGGCCCGGTAACATACTCACCGTACTCGGCGTTATTCGAGATCGAATAATTCATGTTGGCAATGCCGCCCTCATACATCAGATCAACAATGAGTTTGAGTTCATGCAAGCACTCAAAATAGGCCATTTCTGGCGCGTAACCCGCTTCCACCAGGGTTTCAAAACCGGCCTTGACCAATTCTACACAACCACCGCACAACACCGCCTGCTCTCCGAACAGATCAGTTTCGGTTTCTTCACGGAACGTGGTTTCAATAATGCCCGCCTTGCCGCCGCCGTTGGCAGCGGCATAGCTTAAAGCAATATCGCGGGCGGCGCCGGACTTGTCCTGATAGACCGCGATCAAATGCGGCACACCGCCACCCTGTTTATAGGTATTGCGCACGGTATGACCGGGCGCTTTCGGTGCCACCATCCAGACGTCAATGTCTTCACGCGGAACCACCTGGCCGTAGTGCACATTGAAGCCATGAGCAAAGGCTACCGAGGCACCCGCTTTCATGTTGGGGGCTACGTCCTTGTTGTAAACATCGGCAATCTGCTCATCGGGCAGCAAAATCATGACGACATCAGCCACTTTGACGGCGTCGGCAATTTCGGCCACTTTCAAACCCGCTTTTTCGGCCTTGACCCAGGAGGCGCCATTTTTACGAACTGCTACCGTCACCTTACAACCTGAATCATGCAAATTCAGGGCGTGCGCATGACCTTGCGATCCATAGCCCACGATGGCGACATTTTTTCCTTTGATCAGAGACAGGTCGGTGTCTTTGTCGTAATAAACTTTCATGATTGCCCTTTCGTTATCGTTAGTGTTCAAACTCGCAGAATACGCTCACCGCGCCCAATACCAGAAGCACCAGTACGCACCGTTTCCAGAATCGCGGAACGATCTATTGCCTCGATGAAGGCATCGAGTTTACTCTGATCGCCGGTCAGTTCAATCGTGTAAGCCTTGTCGGTAACATCGATAATACGGCCGCGAAAAATATCAGCCGTACGTTTTATTTCTTCGCGTTCCTTGCCGACAGCGCGTACTTTAATCAGCATCAATTCGCGTTCAATATGCGCACCTTCGCTCAAATCGACTACCTTGATGACCTCAATCAGACGATTCAGATGCTTGGTAATCTGCTCAATCACGTCATCGTTGCCCAGAGTGACGATGGTCATACGTGACAGGGTATTGTCTTCGGTAGGTGCTACAGTCAGACTTTCGATATTGTAACCACGCGCTGAAAACAAGCCAACGACGCGCGACAGTGCGCCCGGCTCGTTTTCGAGCAAAACAGAAATAATGTGTCGCATAACAATCAGTCCTTGGATTTAACCTATGATGAATTTATCGGTCGCAGCGCTTGTGGCGCCACGCCAGGTCTTTTTGATCCTATAACTCTTCCGAACCCAATAACATTTCGGTCAAGCCCTTACCCGCTTTCACCATAGGCCAGACGTTTTCGCTTTGGTCGGTAATGAAGTCCAAGAATACCAGCCGGTCTTTATTGGTGGTGAAAGCCTCGTGCAGAGCCGGCTCAACGTCCTGCGGCTTGTCAATACGCACACCAATGTGGCCGTAGGCTTCTGCCATTTTGACAAAATCCGGCAGCGCGTCCATGTACGACTCCGAGTAGCGTGAACCATAATCAATTTGTTGCCATTGCCTTACCATACCCAAATAACGATTGTTGAGCAAAATGATTTTCGGACTCAAACGATATTGCTTACAGGTGCTTAGTTCCTGAATACACATTTGTATTGAACCTTCACCCGTAATGCAGGCGACCTGGGCTCCGGGGTTGGCCATTTGCACCCCCATAGCGTAGGGCAAGCCAACACCCATGGTGCCCAAACCACCAGAGTTAATCCAGCGCCGGGGTTGATCAAACGGATAGTACTGCGCTGCCCACATTTGATGCTGACCCACGTCAGAGGTAATGAAAGCCTCGCCTTGTGTCACGCGCCACAAGGCTTGAACAACCGACTGCGGTTTGATGACTTCATCGCTGGTTTTGTATTTCATACAGTCAATGGCACGCCATTGCTCAATCTGCGCCCACCAATCGGCCACTTTGGGATTGGTTTTCTGCCCCGATGTCATTTGTTGCGTCAGGATTTCGAGCAGATCCTGCAACACATCGTATAGATTGCCCACGATCGGCACATCGACTTTGACGCGCTTCGAAATGGACGAAGGGTCGATGTCAATGTGGATGATTTTGCGCGCATTTTGCGCGAAATGTTTGGGGTTGCCGATCACACGATCATCAAAACGCGCGCCAACAGCCAGCAGCACATCGCAATGCTGCATAGCCATATTGGCTTCATAAGTACCGTGCATACCGAGCATGCCAACAAATTTTTTGTCGCTGGCGCGATAGCCACCCAGACCCATCAAGGTATTGGTACAGGGAAAACCGAGCTTATCGACCAACTGATTAACCAGACCAGCAGCATCGGCCAGGATCACGCCACCGCCGGTATAAATCATCGGGCGCTCGGCACCCATCAGTAAGGCGGCGGCCTTCTTGATCTGGCCTAAATGACCTTTACTGACCGGGTTGTAAGAGCGCATTTCAACTTTTTCTGGGTACTCGAAGCGGCACTTGGCAATCGTAATGTCTTTGGGAATATCGACCAGCACCGGGCCTGGACGCCCCGACTTTGCAATGTGAAAGGCTTTGCGCATGGTTTCAGCCAGATCACGCACATCTTTCACCAGAAAGTTGTGCTTGACGCACGGGCGCGTAATACCAACCGCATCACACTCCTGGAACGCATCCTGGCCTATGGCATGACTCGGTACTTGACCGGAAATCACGACCATCGGGATTGAATCCATGTAGGCAGTAGCCAGCCCAGTCACTGCATTGGTGACGCCTGGGCCGGATGTAACCAGTGCCACACCAATTTTCTTGCTGGAGCGGGAATAGGCATCGGCAGCGTGGACCGCGGCCTGCTCGTGTCGTACCAGAATGTGCTGAAACTTGTCTTGCTTGAAGATTTCGTCGTAGATGTAGAGAACTGCGCCGCCGGGATAGCCGAACACATGTTCGACTCCTTCTTCAGCCAGGCAACGGCAGACAATTTCCGCACCAGTGAGTTCCTGGGTCGAGGTTTTCAAAACCTCAGGGTTAAAAGCGTCCATGATCGAGTCCTTTCAAGGTGCATGGCAGATTGATTGGGCTTCCTGTCCCGCCTTGTGGCACGGGTTCGGAGACGCATAATGAGCCTCAGGAACCTTGACGGCACCATTGAGCTCGTTACGCGGAAACCGCTACATTATTGCATTGCAGCGCTTTGGTCAAGGCGCAACGCGAATTGCTTTGATAAACTACGCCGTTTTGAGCTCTGAACCTCCTCTGAACCTCTTTAGATGGCCACTCGCCAGGAACTTTCCAAGTTTTTAGCCAGCGTTGAGCGTCGTGCTTACAAACAAGCACTTTTTTCGGTACGGAGCGAGGAATGCGCCCTCGACATCGTACAAGACGCCATGCTGAAACTCGCCGAAAAATATGGTGACCGCTCGCCAGATGAGTTTCCTATGCTGTTTCAGCGCATCTTACAAAATGGTGTTGTGGATTTTTTCAGACGTCAAAAAGTCCGCAACACCTGGGTCAGTTTTTTTTCTGCGTTTAGTCACGATGAATCCGGCGAAGAAATCGATCTTTTGGAAACTTTGCGAACCGATTCAGGGTCTATTCTGGCGGAAAGTGCGGCAGATCATGCCTCTCGCGGCCAAATCATGCGAATTATCGAACTGGAGCTGACACGCCTGCCCGCTCGTCAACGAGAAGCCTTCCTCATGCGTTACTGGGAGGAGATGGATGTTGCTGAAACAGCCGCAGTAATGGGTTGTTCCGAAGGCAGTGTCAAAACTCACTGTTCGCGTGCGACAAACGCGCTGTCGCTGGCTTTAAAAGCGCGAGGTATCGAATTATGAAAAAGTTTCAGATCAAAAACAGCCCGGTTCAAACTCGCGCTCAGGAAGCGCGGATTGATGCTCTTGCACTCAAAATCAGGCAGTATCTTCAAGCCGGCTCTGAACAGCTTGATGGCGATGTCCTGGCTCAACTCAAAGCAGCACGTGAACGCGCGCTGGATCGGCAAAAAAAAGAACAGGACGTGTTGGTTCTGGCACAAGCCCCCGTCTATCAAGGTACCGATATTCTCACCATATCACCCTCATGGTGGAAAAAAGGTTTGGGATGGATACTGCCAGCCTTGATTCTATTTTTTGCCTTATTCGGTGCGAATCAATGGCAGGAGGCGCAACGGATTGACGAATTGGCCGAAATCGATGCCCTGATTCTGTCTGATGATCTGCCGCTATATGCGCATCTGGATCCCGGCTTTGTCGCGAAGTTGCAAAGCGGTGAATAAACTGCATACCTGGCTGTCGATTTTGCTGTTGTTCGCAGCGGGTGCGATAGCCCCGCCGGTTCATGCCAAGGTCAATTGGAACGACCTTAATCCACAACAAAAAGAAGCTCTGTCTCCGCTATCGGAAGTCTGGTCCGGTCTGGAAGAAACCAGGCAGCGTAAATGGCTGGAATTCAGTCGACGTTACGAAAAAATGTCGCCTCAGGAAAAAGAGCGCGCCCACGAACGCATGAAAGACTGGGTCAATCTGACGCCGGAACAGCGTCAAAAAGCTCGCGAAAATTTCCGTGAGGCCAAACGTTTACCGGCTGAAGAGCGGCAGAAAAAATGGGAAGACTACAAACAGCTTCCAGACGAAGACAAAAAACGCCTGGCAGAACAGGCACGAGAACGGCGACAGGCTGGCGCTGCGAAACCTCCTGGCACTAATACACTCCGACCCATGCCAGCACCCGCAGACAGCAAATCGAAACCCTGATGACCGAGTTAGCAAGCCCTTCAATATGGCGTCGCTTTATGGGTATGGTCTATGAAGCGTGCCTAGTCTATTTCGCTATTTCATTTATAGCAAGTTACGTATTTTTGTCTTTTTTTCAGTGGAAATGGCCGCTTAATAACAGCCAAAGCGCGATCTTATCGGCTTATCTTTTTTTCATCTATGGTCTTTATTTCACCTATTTCTGGCGTCGCGGTGGTCAGACTTTGCCTATGAAAACGGTCGAAGTAAAGCTCACCACTACACAAGGCCAAAGTGTCGGTCTGGTACGCTCCTGGTGGCGTTACCTACTCTGCTGGTGGGGCTTGCTGCCTGGCGCCTTGATTGTCACCATCGCGCCACACCTCAGCTTGCTGGCATTTCTGGTTTTTGTCGGCGCATTCTGCGTTTCAGTCGCTTGGGCGAAATTCGATTCAGACGGTCAATTTTTGCATGACCGACTGGCGGGCACTCGTCTGCAACTGGTCTATCGGGGCTGATTAAACAGCGCCTGCATCAAATCTCGCTCCCGCTCACTCACCAATCGCAAAAAATCATCCGCCCCTTTCATACTATGAAAAGCATCGAAACCGCGCTCAAGAAATTGCTGTAGCGAACTCAGTCCGGCCAGTGCTGCGGGCTTTCGCATCATACGCAGAGCCGACCCCATCAATGGCAGTCGTACCAATTTATCCAATTCCTGGCCGGTTAACTGCACCAGTTCAATTTGACGTATGCGATCATTTTTTTTCTCTACAACAGCGTAAGCCTGCGCATACTGAGCCGGAGTCAGTATCTCAAGCCCAACAGGTAAACGCAGCGCTAAATCATGGTCGAGTAATTCGGTTAATAAATTCAGCTCAACCGCATGGGCGACAGTTCGAATGGCCTGCTGTGGCAAGAGGCGCTCAATGGCAGGTACGATTCTCACCAAATCAGCATCCCGTTGGCTAAAATCGTGTGGTCCATAAATATCATCAAGAAAAAACCGTGCCGCCTTGGCATAGCGGCTTGAGGTCAGTAGGTCGGCATGCGTTTGACTCAAACGCGCCGCCTGCCATGGCCTGAGTAGTGCCAAACTCGCCTTCAAATCCGGATTTTTTTGACTCAAGCTACGCAAATGATTGATTTCGCGCAAGCCGGCCATAACTCGTTCTGCGATCATAAACAAGAGATTACTCTTTAGTGGGTATAGGCTACAACTGCCCACGGTCAGGATATGGGAATTTTTTTGCCAATT
The DNA here is from genome assembly GCA_002405475.1 of Burkholderiales bacterium UBA4657. Lineage (GTDB taxonomy): Bacteria > Pseudomonadota > Gammaproteobacteria > Burkholderiales > Burkholderiaceae_E > UBA4657. The sequence goes on from DHLX01000004.1 coordinate 30,244, forward strand.
TCGAGAAGAAGTTTTTTGAGTACCAGATCTGTCGGGGCGACTGTTCTCGCCGGTGTCGGCCGGCTTTATCAATCGTTGCGCCAAGTCGACCTGGAGACTGCGTGTCCACTGATACTGTCTGGCATATGTCTGGCGCTGCTGGAATCATACATCGCTTCGCATGACGCTGCGGCTATAGCAAACTCGACCCAGGCGCATCCGTCATGACTCTGGCCCATCTACTCAAATTATTATTGTTTCTAGAGCTGCTGACAACAACTGCTCTATCGGCGGTTTTGCTACAGTATCTTGACCAGCCATGGTATTGGGTACTGCTGTATGTTCCGTCATTTTTTTTCTTGGTACGCATTTTCTTGATCAGCACCGAATTTTTCCTGGCCACATGGTTTAATCGCGCTCTGTCGCCCATGCACTTGTCATACTTAGCCTGGTTTCGCTGTATTAGCAGGGAAATGCTCTTAATGATAAGCAATTTTTCATTTCATATGGCACTGCCTTCCTGGTTCAACCGCTGGTCTCAGGAAGAAAAGCGTGATCGACCTACAGCGAATTCTCGCGGGGTAATCGTATTGGTGCATGGTATAGCCTGCAATGCAGTTGTTTGGCGTAGCATGCGTAAGTATCTGTTACAACAGGGCTGGATTATCAGTCCACTCAATCTCAACCCGATATTTGCTCCCATTCACCATTACGGTGAGGCCTTATATGCTTACATTGAAAACACCTGCCAGCAATACGCTTGTGAACAGGTCTTTGTAGTAGCCCATAGTATGGGGGGACTAGTCTTAAGGAGCTATTTGCAGCAGTATGGCGACCAACGCGTGGCTCATGCGATTACGATTGCCACGCCTCATCAAGGTTCGGTGCTGGCAAGTATCGGAGCGTCGGCTAATGTGCGCGATATGCGGCAAAACAGCCAGTTTTTACGTTCATTAAACAGCACTGCCCATATTGGAAAACTCACCTGCTTTTTAACCCAGCACGACAATCTGGTCATTCCTTACAATTCGTCCCATCTGGCAGGTAGCACCTCAGTGCTTTTTTCAGGAATAGGGCATGTCAGCCTGCTATTTGATACTGAAGTTCAACGTCAGGTGCATCTGACTTTATGCCGAAAAAAATTAGAAATGAATGCCCCTGAGTAATTGCTGCAGGTAATTCCGCCTGAAATTAAGCGGTTTTAAAAGTAGAATTTTCTTATGATGTTTTTAAGGAAGTTTTACATGAAGAAATCACGTTTTTCAGATAGTCAGATTATTGGCGTACTCAAGCAAGAGGAGGCTGGTGTCCCGGTACCTGAGTTGTGTCGAGAGCACGGAATCAGTTCGGCCACCTTTCACAAATGGCGCGCAAATTGGGTGGCATGGACGCCTCGCTAATGGCTCGGATGAGAGAACTCGAAGACGAGAACCGGCGCCTGAAAAAAATGTATGCAGAAGAGAAACTCAGGGCCGAGATCATCGCTGAGGCCATGCAAAAAAAGTGGTAGAGCCATCTCAGCGAAGAGAGATCGCGCAGCATCCGAGTCTTTAATGTCATTGACGATTTCAATCGGGAAGGATTATGCATCGACGTCGATTTCTCACTCCCGGCAGAACGCGTGATTCGCTCCCCGGAACAAGTCATTGAATGGCGTGGCGCACCGGATGTTATTCGCTGTGATAACGGCCCGGAATACATCAGTGGTTTGACACTGGCCTGGGCTAAAAAGCGCGGTATCAAGATGGATTTCATCCAGCCTGGTAACCCGCAGCAAAATGCCTATGTCGAACGTTACAACCGCACAGTACGCTACGATTGGCTGGCCCACTACTTATTTGATTCGATTGAGGAGGTGCAGGACTATGCTACCCAGTGGCTATGGACTTATAATCATGAGAGGCCTAATATGGCACTCGGCGGCATAACGCCAAAACAAAAATTGGCCTTGGCCAACTAGTCTCTACTTTTAACCCCAATTAAAAAAGGGGGATTACCGGTTCATGTCACATTTTTTTCGCTACAGCAAGGCTGGACTTGGCCACCTATCTAGACAAAAAACTGCGCTTGATCAGACGCCAGCCGGGGGCAGTCTAACGCCCAATTTACGCTTAACGGAAACATAGATAGATACGTATTCCGGATCACCATAGACTTCAAAGTCTGCAGTGAAGGCGCGCTCATAACGCCCTGCCAGTTCATGCTCACCACGGCTAAAAAAATCCCATATTGCAGACCAGCAGGTTATGACGGCTCTGGAACCAAAACCAGGCGCCTTAAAAACAATGTACTCACCCGCCGATACTTTTATCGTCACATATTCCGGAGGGGAAGCCACGCCTCGACGCAATTGTACGCCGGCCAAAACGGTATAGTGACCATGAGCGCCATTTTCATAATGCGAATATATGCCGACCACGCGTCCATTTTCTGCGTTGGCAGACAAATCCAAGGGTATGCCCTGACGATAAAACTGGTGCCACTGGCGATTGATCCGGGCCTGGGCAGGATCGGATTCTTCTGCATTGCTGGTGCGAACCTCGATTCCACTAGCCATAAAGCCAGGATGTTGTACCAGAAGTGGTTGGGTATAGACTATTGTCACAGTGCTCAAGAACTATATAACGACCGTGTTCTATATTATGCTGGAAACTTGAGGCTAAGGGTACTTAAGTATAAATAAAAAACTCTGGCAGACCCGAAAAGGGATACAAAAAATACGCCTAGCCGCATTTTGACCAAATCGCTACAGTTATTCAATGAGTTTGGCGAGCCCAACATCACTACAAACTCGCTTGCAGAGCACCTGAATATCTCGCTAGGCAACCCCTATTACCATTTTCGCAACAAAGAAGATATCGTCAATTCCTTGTTTGCCGAGTTTGAAAAAGATATAGGCGCTATTCTCGCCACTCCTGACTACCACTCACCCAATATTGAAGATGCGTGGTTATTCTTACATCTGATGTTCGAAACAATCTGGCGCTACCGATTTCTTTATCGTGATCTGAATGATCTGTTAATACATAACCGCAGACTGGAAATTTTATTTCGAAAAATTCCTGACACAAAAATCAGGATTGCCGAGCATTTGTGCCAGGGTCTACAAATGCATGGAGAGTTATCACTGACTCGAAGAGAAACACAGGCAATGGCTACCAATATGATGGTACTGGCTACCTATTGGCTATCCTATGAACACTTATATGCTGATGGTCTGATCATGCTTATAATTCATAAGTCCATGCTGCATAATGCAATAACGTTTAGTGAAAACAACTACTGCGTTATCGTGAATACCTTGGAGAGGCTCAGTGTAAAGAGCTGGCAGCCAATAGGAGATTGAATGTCTGGGCCCTCGGTTTGTCTATTCTGCGGTTCACGAACTGGTCTATCGCCTGTCTTTGCTGAACAAGTGCAAAAATTCTGTTCTCTGCTCGCTCACGCTGATGGCACTCTAATCACTGGCGGTGGGCATATTGGCCTGATGGGTATAGCCGCCGACACCATGCTGACCCAAGGCGGGCGAGTCATAGGTGTGATTCCTGCCGCATTGGAACAGCAGGAGTTAGCGCATAAGGGTTTGACCGCGCTACATGTTGTAACCAGTATGCACCAGCGTAAAGCGTTAATGGCAGACATGGCGCAAATATTCGTCGCTGCTCCCGGGGGTATTGGTACATTGGAAGAATTTTTTGAAATATGGACATGGCATCAATTAGGTCTACATGAAAAACCTATAGCACTATTCAACCCAAGCTCGTATTACGATCCGCTGCTCAAATTGTTGCAACAAGCTGAAAATCAGGGTTTTATCGACCACTCTACTCGCAAGTTGTTACACGTCGCTGACAGCGCTGATTCCTTGTGGGCTTGGGTCGAAGCAGTTCATGTACCGTCTCGGCGTCAAGCCCCTCTTTTGTCCAAGATCTAACCAAGGTCAGGATCAGTATTTTTTTAAATTCGGGCTCGAAGGACTGAATAATTTTCTCTGGAACTGCAATATGGGGAGATATATCGAATTGGTTAATTCTTTAAGATAGACGCCCGCACTAATCGAACAATTTATCCAGACGTTTATTGATATTCTGTTCAAGAGTGGATTTGAACGCAGCCAGTAAAAAACCAAGTTTTACTTCTATGATCATTTGTCGGGCATTGACTTTCAAATGGCCGTCAATCCCGGTGCGCCGGAAATTCAGGGTGTTTCCTTGCCATTCACTCTCGACCTCATATTGTTCGGCCAACTCGTCTGCCACTTCCTGGGCCGCAGCCTTGGCCTGTTTCAGTGTCATGCCGTGTGTTCGGGTAATTAAAATGTCAGTCATGGTTCATTTTTTTCCATACCAGAAATCATAGGCCATTTGCTGCGAGACCGTAGATTCCAGCTGGTAGGCAACCACACGCCGGGCAAACATTTGCTGTGATTCCAATACCCGGGCAAATAAACGATTTTCTGAAGATCGTTGTTGTGCTACCCGGCGCCAGGCTTCAAGCTGGGCTTTGAGAATGTTGTCTGGCGTCAATTCAAAACTGACACCCATACGACTTTTCATTTCCTGATAATCGGTCGCATACCGATCTATGGTCTTCCAATGCACTTCGCTGCTGGCCGCCTGCGCCGCATAGCGAAAGACACGTTGCAAATCTTCCGGCAGGCTGTCAAATTTTCGTTTATTGATAATGACTTCAAATACCTCTGAGCCTTGATGGTAACTACGCAAATAACAAAGCTTGGCAGCATTTGGAAAACCGAGTGCCCGGTCTGAAGTAGGATTAGTATATTCAGCCGCATCAATCTGACCGCGCTCCAGCGCATCTACAATTTCCTGTCCCCACAGGCGGGTTGGCACCATACCCATTTCACGAATCATGTCGATGGCTAGTCCTGCAGTGCGAAACCGCAGTCCGCGTAAATCTTCTGCTTTAGCCACCCTACGCTTGAACCAACCCAGGGGTTGAATACCCATAGGGCCATATAAAAAACCCTGGACATTCAGCCTCAGTGTAGTGTGAACCAGCTCATCATAGAGTCGCCTTCCGCCACCATGTTCCATCCATGCCAGAAATGTATGACTGTCCAAACCCACCGCAGGACTGGATCCAAACAGACCGTAGGCCGGATGCCTAGCCACCCAATAAGTACATACACCATGACCACCGTCAATCTGCCCTCTATGTACCGCCTCAAGCACATCCAGCGGCTTGACAATAGAGCCGGACGGGAGCATTTGCAGGCGCACCCGACCAGCGGAAATTTCAGTGACTTTTTTAGCAAAATCGAGTGCGAACTCGTGAAACAAATCTTTCGTCGGCCAGGTACTTTGAAAACGCAAATTAATGGTTTCCTGAGCCCGCACCACGGCCGGAAAAGTCAGGGCGCCAGTCGCACTACCCGCTAAAAATCGCCTTCGCGAGCCAGGCTGGCTCTGTTTACCAAGTTTATCCATAACATCTACCGTACCAGAGTTAGCCGAAAATTGCAGACTAGGTTAAGGTCTCAGTATCTTGCTATCTTTTTATGTAAGGACAACAGATTCTGCTCCTTGACAGCCGCTCGGGCCAGCATATGAGAAGCTACCGGCAAGGTTATAAATAAAGCCAGTATCAGCAATAATGCTCGAAGATACCACTCTGAAGTGTTTGCCGTAACTGCTGCCCCAACTATGATGAGCCCCAGAGCTAATGTGCCGGCCTTGGTAGCGGCATGCTGTCGTGATAAAGCGTCTTTCAATAAAAACAAACCGGCTGCGGCCAAACACAGCAACAGAGCACCTGATAACGCAATGGCAATACCCATGTAATGCATTGATGACTCCTTATAGAGATTCCGGATTTTCAGAATCATCGATCAATCTTGCCCAAGCCACGGTCGCGACAAAACCTATCAGAGCCAAGACCAGTGCCAGGTCAAGAAATAGAATCCGGCCATAAGATAAAGCCGCCATCACACACCAGGCTATCGCGACAGCAAATAAAACATCGAGGGCAATTATCCGGTCAGCCTGGCTTGGCCCCTTGACCAGACGACAGATCGCCAGCAGTCCAGCCAGGGTGGTCAATAACAGCAATAAAAGTATCATGGGGTTTCGCTCCTGCCAGGAAACAGAATCAACAGATATTTTTCAAAATCATTCCTGATAGCGTCTATCGCCTGTTGCGGTGCCCTGGCATCAAGCATATGCAACAGCATTTCGCGGCGATCCATATCAATGTCGAGTGTCGTTGTACCTGGGGTGAGAGTAATCATACAGCCAAGAATGGCGATACCAGGGGGGCTCAAGTCTCCAAACGACATGCGTACCAGCCCTGCGTGTCTGCATCGATCAGGACTTAAAATTAGTCTGGCGGTGACGATGCCTGACCAGACCACCTGCCCTACGAATCGCAAGCAGAGTATCAGTAAAGCCGATGATGTGCTGATAACAGAGACTTTTCTCATCATGGCGTTTGTACCAACTGTTCAATGGCACGCTGTGAAAATTGAATCAAGGTTTCAGGCCAAAGCCCGATCCAGAGTGTCAGGGTTGCCAGACCGATGATCACCGCATAAGCCGGTAACAGGTCTAGTGCTGGGCGTACCATAGTAATGGTATGTTCAGGCTGTGACCTGGTTGGATGCGGTTTCCAGAATGTCTCCATACCGATCTTCATCATGGAATACAAAGTCAATGCTCCTACCACCAGAGCGATACCGGCCCAGGCATAGTACTGCAGGGAAAAGGCTTCACGTATTACCAGAACTTTAGCCCAAAAGCCGGACAAAGGCGGTATGCCCACCAGTGACAGTGCCGGTACCAGGAACAATAGTGCCAGAAGGGGTCTAGCACCTGAAATCGCACCAATTTTCCTGAGATCGTAGCTGCCAGCAGTTTTGTAAATAACACCCGCTATCAGAAATAAATTGGCTTTGATAATAATATGATGCAGGATGTAGAAAATACTGGCTGCATACCCGGCAGATGTACCCAAGGCTACTGCCAGAAGTATGTAGCCGATCTGGCTAATAATATGGAATGCTAGGATACGACGTATGTCCCAGTGATAGGCTGCACCCAGTACACCGACCAGCATAGTCATCACGGCCAGCCAGCCCAGCATTTGGTAGAACACCTCGGGCAAATTGGTAAAGACATCGGACAACATGCGTAAAACGGCATACGCTCCAACCTTGGTCAGCAGTCCGGCAAACAAGGCCAATACCGGTGCAGGCAACGTATGATAGGAAGCAGGCAGCCAGGCAAACAGGGGAAAGGCACCGGCCTTGATTAAAAACGCTACCAACAGCAAAGCCACCACCGGTGTAAAGCTCGCAGGCGATGTGTGCTGCGAAGCAATGGATAAAGCACCATAATTCAAATGCCCGGTCTGGGCATAAATCAATGCCACCGCTGCCAGAAAAGTCAAAGTCCCAATTACGTTCAATACAAAGTATTTGAGCGTGGCCTCGGCATGTCGCAAGCTGGAACCATAGGCCAAAAGCCCTAGAGAACAAATCAGCATGACCTCGAACCAGACGTATAAATTAAACAAATCTGCAGTAACAAAGGCCGCACTCACGCCCGCCAGCAATCCATGAATCAAGGCATGCCAGGTCGTCCCGGTCGGTGCTGGATCTGCACTCGAGAGCTGGTAGATCAGGGTGGCAAGTCCCATCAGTGCCGTTATGACCACCATGCTGGCACTCAGGCGGTCTGCAGCAAATTCAATCCCGAAGGGTGCCTCCCAATTGCCAAAGCTTAGGCGTATCACTTCCGAACCTGAATCAACCTGATACAGCAGCATCAGTGAAAAAATCAGAAAGCAGAGTCCACCGAATAGACTGAGCGCCGTTTGCCAGCGTGCCTGATGAGAAAGAATCAGGGTTAAAAACGCCGTAGCCAGTGGTATGACAAATACAGAAGTCAAAAGCATCTCAGTCCTCTGATAGCGGCGGTTTTAGTGCATCTGATGAAACCGGTTCTGCCGATCGCAACTGATCCGAGTCACGGGTTTTGGCCAGTTGTACCAACCTGATGATGAGCACCAGAGAAAAACATAGCAGGGAAAAACCGATGACGATCGCGGTGAGCACCAAAGCTTGTGGCAGCGGATTGGCCGCTGCGCTCAGAATCGTCTCACCCTCGCGGATAATCGGCGGAGCCTGTGTGTTCAATCGACCGGCAGAAAAGACCAGCAGATTAATCGCGCTGCCCAACAGAGACAAACCGATGACCGAGCGCAGCAAGTCTCGTGATAGCACCAAATAAGAACCTGCGGCTATTACGGTACCAAGTGTCAGCGCCATCCAGTAGTTCATGTCGTCTCTCCTGATCGAGACTCCGGTGAGTCGATCAGCGCCAGCAGCAAAGCCGATAAGGCGCCCCATACCGACAAATAAACACCCAGATCGAACAGCAGTACAGTGCTAAGCGGTACACCCAGAAACTGAGTCCATAAATGCGTCAGGAATGGCAGCCCTTGTATCCAGGCAGGGATGCCACTCAGGATGGATAATAAAACACCGAGTGCAGCTAGCCTCAGTGCACCCAGAGGTATCTTGCGCATAGCAGCCTCAGCGCCAAAAGCAATGGCATAGAGTGCGCTGGCAGCTACTGCCGCAAGGGCACCAATAAAGCCACCACCGGGAGCGTTATGTCCGCGTAATAGGAACCATATCGATACCATCAGCATTAATGGATATAGGCCGCGCACAAATATTTCCAGGATGATGACTCTTGAATTCATTCGACTTCCCTGGTCTGAGCAGCAGACTTTCTGTGTGAGCGGATGCCAGCGAGTAACGGCACAGCTGCCAGCAGGGCGAAAGCTACCACTGCAATTTCTCCCAATGTGTCCAGAGCACGAAAATCAACGATGATGACATTGACGACATTTTTGCCGTAGGCCTCGGTCCAGCTTTTCTGTGCAAAAAAGCTTGCCAAGGCTTCATTCATAGTCGCTGAGGTGCTAATAAGAAAAATAATGCAGAACACCAGTCCGATTAATATTGCCAACAACATGTGCCAGGGACGATACCTGTCATTGACCGGAGCAATTCTGGAACGGGACAAATGTAACAGGGCAGCAACCGCCACCACCACCAGAACCGTCTCCATGAAGAATTGAGTCAAAGCCAGATCGGGCGCTGAAGTGAAAAGAAAGAACAAGGCAGAACCATAGCCGACCAAACCGCTCACCAGAACCAGTAACAAATTGGCACGCAAAAATACACTAACGATAGCACCCACTGCAATGATGCTGAGTGCCAGAAAAATCGGCCAGGAAACAGCCTGCCAGGCTGGCCACTGGAACCGGGGTAAAGTTACTGTCAATAATACGATGGCGAGAATAACAGCAATAAAGACCAGCAAAAGTGCGGTGTAATGAACCAGACGTCCGTGCTGCAATGAACGAGTCACCAAGGCCGCACCATACGGAATCCCCTTGAGTTTCTTGTGATACCAGGCAGTCGGCCCCCAACGATCGAGCGGTTTGACGTGATCCATGAACTGATGCAGCTTGTCCCAGCTCAAATAAATCACAAGACCTATGCCGATCGCCAATAATTGTGTCAGCAATACCGGGCCCGACAAAGCATGCCAGGGTGATACCAGGGCATTCATATCCGCAGTGGGAGTCATCGACTGAGCAGTACTGATAATCAGGGGATTGACCCAGCCAGGCGCGAGGCCGAAAGCAATACCCATACAGGCAATCGCCAGGGGCGGCACCAGCATCGGCCAGTGACCCTCGTGTAATCTGGCCTCGGCAGGACAATTATCCTGCCCCCAGAAAATACGAACCGCTGCCACCGCCGCAACGGCAACTGATACGGCGCTAACCAGAATCGTACCGGCACTGACCAGAAAAAAAAGATCCGCCTCCGATTTGGCGGCTGTCATGACGTCCTTGGCTATAAAACCAAAGCTGGCAGGTATCCCCGCCATTGACACACCGGCCAGCAAAGCGGCAGAAGCAGTCCACGGCATATAGCGCCGCATTCCATGCAGGTCATCAATAATGCGTGTTCCAGCACCGTGATCGACGTTCCCCGCAACAAAAAACAGCGGAGCTTTGTACAAGGCGTGCGCCAGCAAAAAAGCGGCCACCGCCAAAGCTGCATGCGGCCCAGGCAAGCCGACCAGCAGAGTCAGGGTACCCAGGGCAGCCACGGTAGACCAGGCCAATATACGCTTCAGATCGCGCTCGCGTAAAGCATGGGTGACAGCAAGTAACGCAGTCAAAGATCCGACGATCACCAATCCGTAACGCCATAAGGGTAGGCTGTCGAATGCGGGGTCAAGCCGTGCGAGCAAATAGACACCCAGTTTGACCATAGTCGCTGAATGTAAATAGGCACTAACGGGTGTCGGTGCTGTCATGGCATTGGGAAGCCAGAAATGAAATGGGAACTGCGCTGATTTGGTAAAGCATCCGATCCAGATCAATACCAGTGCGACGTGAATACCGGGCTGTTGAACCAAACTATCGGCTTGCAACAGCAAGCTGCTAATCGAATAAGTTCCGGCGATTTGGCCCAGCAGTATAAATCCTGCCAGTAGAAACAACCCTCCACCCGCTGTCACCATTAAGGCCTGTTGGGCTGATTGTCGACTGTTTTGTTGCTGGTGATTAAAGCCCACCAATAAAAAAGAGATGATGCTGGTCAATTCCCAAAAAACAAACAGTGTCAAAAGATTGTCTGCGCTAACACAGCCCATCATGGCAAACATGAACAGAGTCAGCAACAAAAAAAGACGAGGACTACGTCTATCGCCACTCATATAGCCGGCCGCATACAGGAAAACCATGCTACCGACCCCGGTAATCAGAACCAAGAAAAAGGCACTCAGCCCATCTACATGGACAGCAAAATCAATACCAAGCGCAGGCACCCAAGGCAAACTCCAGTGCCAAGGTAAAGGAATGATGAGCATACAATAGACGATGCCCGCCAGCAGAACAAGCGGTAAAGCCAACCAACCTGAACCGCTAGCCCAACGCTGCGTATAGCCAGTCGCGCTCACTTGGCTGGCCTTAACATACAAGCCAACAAGGTCACAATCGTCAGCGGGATAACAAAACTCAACATCACATAGGAATAGGCCGGCAGTGCGTCGTGCTGTTGTGCCGCCAGAATCAGATAAGCCGTATAGGCCAAATAATAAGCCAGGAATACTCCACCCTCCCAACGGGCGATTTCCCGAGCGGTCAAAAATACTGGTAAACAAGCCACGGCGACAGCCAGCATGACCCAGATGTCGAAATTCAATATGGAAGGAGCAACTGACAGACCTGAGCCAGCGACTAGCCCCGATAAACCGAGACAGCCCAATATATTGAAAGTATTACTCCCTACCACGTTGCCTACTGAGATGTCTCTTTCACCCTTTACCGCTGCCATGATAGAGGTCGCCACTTCCGGCATGGATGTACCGGCGGCAACGATGGTCAGTGCAATAACGACGTCACTGATACCTAACCACTGGGCAAAGGTAATGGCCGCCTGTACCAGCCATTGTGAGCCCAGTACCAGCAAAGCCAGACCTGAAACCACTAGCAGAACTTGTACTGCCCAGTGACGATCCCACTGGCTGCGCGGCACCACCTCGTCAGAATACTCTTGCTCGGTAGCTGCCGTCTGGCGCCTTGACTGCACTATCAGAAACAGGGTGTAAGCAATCAGCATCGTCAGCAGCAGTCCCGCATCCCAACGGGAAAGATGACTATCAAGAACAAGCACCAACAATAACAGGGAGACTCCGATCATGATCGGAACTTCCTGGCGGATGATCTGGGCGTTGATGACCAGTGGTGTAATCAGTGCCGAAATACCGAGTATGAACAGCACATTAAAAATGTTACTGCCTACCACATTGCCCAAAGCGATATCTGGATTACCTTCCATGACCGCACCCACAGAAACCGCTACTTCGGGCGAACTCGTGCCAAAAGCCACAATGGTTAAACCCACTACCAGCGGGGAAATGCCCCACGACAATGCCAGACGCGAAGATCCGCGTACCAAGGCCTCAGCCCCGGCAATAAGCAACGCCAAACCAGCAAAAAACATCAACCCCGTCAACATCTGACGTACCTCCCTTATCTACTAGGTTTGTTGAGTCCCGCGTAGCAAAGGAGTTCCGAAAAACCCTTTGCCAGGGTCAGAAAAAGAGCCAATTCATGATGACAAACAGGGGAATCAGAATCAAGCCCGACCACATCATGTAGCCAAAGAATGATGGCATGGCGATGCCGCGCGATTCTGCAATGGCCTTGACCATGAAGTTGGGCGCATTGCCAATATAAGAATTGGCTCCCATGAAAACCGCGCCAGCAGAAATCGCCGTCAGGGTCAGCGCCATGGGCCCCATCAGAGTCTGGGGGTCACCGCCCGCAAGATTGAAAAAGACCAGATACGTCGGCGCATTATCCAGGAATGAGGACAAAATGCCGGTCATCCAGAAATACATGCCACTAATGGGCTGACCCTGGGCGTCCGTCACCAATCGTACCAGAGAAGCGAAAGCGCCCTTCTCACCAGCCTGTAACATCATCAGCACCGGAGCCATAGTAATAAAGATTCCAAAAAACAGCTTCGCCACTTCCAGAATCGGATCCCAACTGAAGTGATTGGCCTCGCGCACATGGCGTGCCGTGATTATCAAAGATATCGCAGCCACGGCCAGAAAAATCACATCACGTACCAGACCCTGCAACGGATAGTCGATACCCACAATATTGACATCGATACCAGGCTTCCACAGTCCAGACATCAACACAGCACCCACCACCAATGCCAGCAACAAGAAATTGATCCCACCCTGGATACCAAAAGCGCCATGTTGATCATCACTCCTTTGTATACCTTGCCTGACATCACGGCGATAAAAAATGCTGTCGATGATGAAATACATCACCATCAAAGCCGTCACCATAAACAGCGTCGGCAAAGCCATGTGCTTGACCGTCCAGAAAAAATCAACCCCCTTCAAGAAACCCAAAAACAGCGGCGGGTCACCCAGCGGAGTTAAAGCACCACCGGCATTGGACACAATAAAAATGAAAAAAACCATGGTGTGGACTTTGCTGGCACGCCCTTTGTTGGCTCGTATCATGGGGCTGATCATCAGCATCGAAGCCCCCGTCGTACCCATGAAGCTCGCCAACACAGCACCAATCCCCAGCATTGTGGTGTTAACCAATGGCGTACCCTGAAAACTTCCCTTGATAAAGATGCCACCCGCGACCACATATAAAGTGCCGATAAAGATGATGAACGGCAGATACTCAAGAATCAGGGTATGCGCGGACAAACCAAAAGCCGTGCCTGATCCAAATTGCAAAGCTAACGGAATCAGCAACAACAAAGCCCAACCCAAGGCAATCTTGCCGAAGTGATGATGCCAGATTTTCATCGCCAGCAAGGGCATAAGAGCGATGCTGAGCAGCAGGCCGGCAAAAGGTACTACCCACCACAGACTCAGCTGTGAGGCATCCAGTGTAGCGGCCGCGCCAGCCCAACCCGGCAAGCCCAACAGAGCCGCCAACACCGCAAAAGTTACAAAATGAAAGTTCATTACTGTCTCCCTAAAGATGACTGCGCGCTGGCACGGGCGCAAAGGAAATGTTTGCTATGAGTTTTATCCGGGATTATAGAGGGTTCCAGCTGTCGTCGCCTTCGGGTTTCCCCCCGGTTGTGGCGTCGGCTACAATAGACATTTATCAATAAACCTGAAGCCCCAACAAGCACAGAGATTGCCATGACTCATGTTGTTACCGAAAGCTGTATTAAATGCCGCTACACGGATTGTGTGGATGTATGCCCGGTAGATTGTTTTCGTGAAGGACCGAACTTCCTCGTGATTGACCCGGATGAGTGTATTGATTGTGCCGTTTGTATTCCTGAGTGTCCGGTCAATGCGATACTGGCCGAAGAAGATGTTGCTGCCGATCAGCAGGCATTTGTCGAAATTAATGCAGAGCTGGCGAAAAAGTGGCCTTCAATTACTCGTATGAAACCCCACTTCCCGGATGCTGACCAGTGGGTCGATGTCAAGAACAAGCTGCAGTACCTGGAACGCTGATGCGGATGGGGCTATATTTATACACGCCCCATTGACAGCGATCAAAGCACCAACATCATGCATTGCACCAGTATAGTGCTATTTATCACTTTTTTGACATATTGCCCAACAAAAACGCAATAAATGAGAATTTGTGCAGCCTGCTGCATTGCAACAATTCTTGAATGTACGCATAATACAAATGTAGTCGCAACCGCGACGGGAGGTGGTGGGATGTTGTATGAATGGCATGAAATGCAACGCGCATGGTTAAACCCCATATCCAGATGGGCTCAGGCCAGCGCTCAATTTTATTCCCACCCGGTCTCGCCATTTGCTTACATGCCAGTTTCAAAGCGCCTGGCGGCAAGTTTTGAACTACTGCACCGCTTGGGCAAGGATTATGAAAAACCGGCCTGGGAAATCGAATCGGTCAATATTGATGGCAAGGAAATTACGGTCAGAATCGAGACCGAAGTTGACAAGCCTTTTTGCAAGCTTACCCATTTCAAGCGTGATCTGCCAGCCTCGCGTAATGCCAGTGACCCTCGCGTTTTGGTGTTCGCGCCCCTGTCCGGACATCATGCCACGCTGTTACGCGACACGGTTCGCACGCTACTGCAGCATCATGACGTTTGGATTACCGAATGGCTTGATGCTCGTCTGGTGCCTTTGTCAGCGGGAACATTTTCTCTGGATGATTACATCGACTATGCCCGAGAATTCATACGCCACCTGGGGCCGAACGTACACCTGATTTCAGTATGTCAACCGACCGTACCTGTTCTGGCGGCTGTCTCTCTGATGGCGAGCGCCGAGGAAAAAGCTTCGCCGAAATCAATGACCATGATGGGTGGGCCGATTGATACTCGGCGTGGTCAGACAGAAGTAAACGCCCTGGCTTTGCGCAAATCCTTATCCTGGTTCGAAAATAACGTAATCTACTCGGTACCCTCACAGTATCCGGGATATCTGCGTAAAGTTTATCCAGGGTTTCTGCAACATGCGGGCTTCATCGCCATGAACCCGAACCGGCATGCACAATCGCACTACGACTACTATCTCAATCTGATCAAGGGTGATGAGGAGGATGTGGAGTCACATCGTAAGTTTTATGACGAATACAATGCAGTTCTGGATTTGCCAGCCGAATACTATTTGCAAACCATCAAAACCGTCTTTCAGGAACATGCCCTGCCACGCGGAATCTGGAATGTTCGTGGTGACCTGGTTCGACCCCACGACATTAAACACACTGCATTAATGACCGTAGAGGGTGAACTGGACGACATATCTGGGCCAGGACAAACCCAGGCAGCCCACCAGTTGTGTACCGGTATCGCCAAATCAAGACAGTTTGACTTTATTGTTCCAAAAGCCGGGCACTACGGTATTTTTTCTGGCCGCCGTTGGCGTGAAGTTGTCTACCCCAAGGTTAAAAATTTTATCACCAGCTTTAATTAGCCACCTCACTACTCAGTATCCAAACCCAGTTCCTGTATTTTTCGGGTGATGGTGTTACGACCAATGCCTAATTTTTGAGCAGCCTCAATACGTCTGCCATGAGTATGCCGGAGTGCAGCCCGAATCAGTACAGTTTCGAACTCGCGGCTTAATTGATCCATGACTTCTGCCTGATTGGTCTGCAGTAGTTGATCCACGCTAAGACTAAGTGATTCGGTCCAGAGCTTATGATCACTGCTGGCGGCTTCATCCAAGCCGGTTCGACTACGGTCGACTGCAGTTTGGGGCACATTGGCAGTTGAGTGCGGGCTTTGGCTAACAAATGATCCCGTCGATGCCGTCAGACTGGTTTCAGCGGGAGCGGGCTCACGCAAATCGCCAGGCAAATCATGCGCCTCAACTATCTGTGCTGGTGCCATCACTGTCAGCCAGTGGCATAGATTTTCGAGTTGTCGGACATTGCCTGGGAATGGCAACTGCGTAAGCAGCTGCAAAGCTTCGGCAGACAAGCGCTTTGGCTCAACACTTAGACTTAAAGCACTTTTTTTCAAGAAAAATTGCGCCAATAGCGGAATGTCTTCTCTTCTTTCGCGTAATGCTGGCAATCTGAGTCGAATAACGTTGAGGCGGTGAAACAAATCTTCACGAAACTGGCTCTGGCGTACCCGTTCCTCCAGATTCTGATGCGTTGCCGCGATGACTCTGACATCAGCCTTAATCGGACTGACTCCACCAACACGATAATAATGACCATCGGACAAAACCCGCAGCAAACGGGTCTGCAATTCAGACGGCATATCGCCTATCTCATCGAGAAACAGAGTTCCGCCTTCAGCCTGCTCGAACCGGCCTCGACGCATGGTCTGGGCACCGGTAAAAGCGCCACGCTCATGCCCAAACAGTTCACTTTCGAGCAGATCTCGTGGAATGGCAGCTGTATTGATGGCGATAAAAGGGGCATTACGCCGGGGGCTGTGCCGATGCAAGGCACGCGCAACGAGTTCTTTGCCCGATCCCGATTCGCCGGTAATGAGCACGGTAACGTTGGATTGACTCAAGCGACCTATAGCCCGAAATAGGTCTTGCATCGCTGGCGCCTGGCCAAGAATCTCAGGTGTTTCTGTAACGCTTTCTGCGTCCCTTATTTCATCACGCAAAGTTTCCTGCAACGCACGGTCTATCAGTTCAACGGCCTTATCGACATCAAAAGGCTTGGGCAGGTACTCAAAAGCCCCTCCCTGAAAAGCCGACACTGCACTCTCCAGATCAGAGTAGGCGGTCATGATAATCACCGGCACCTCGGGATGTTCACGCCGAACTGTGTGCAGCAGCTCCAAACCCGCATTCGGACTACTCCCTCCCGGCATCCGGATATCAGAAACCATGACTTGCGGCAGATCTTCTGTCAGCGCTTCCTTCACCTCGCGTACATCGCCAAAGGTACGCACCGGGAGTTGATGTCGTTGCAGCGCCTTCTCCAGGACCCAGCGTATCGACTGATCGTCGTCAATAATCCAGATGGGTTTCATAGATTCACCCGCATCGGCTCAGGCCAACGGCAACAAAATACGAAAGTCGGTATACCCCGGTTTGCTGCTGCATTCAATGGTGCCCCTGTGTTGTTGTATGAAAGTCTGTGCCAGACTCAGTCCAAGCCCACTACCACCAGGTCGCCCGCTGACCAGTGGAAAAAAAATCCGGTCGCGCAATTCTTCTGGCACTCCTGGGCCATTGTCGATAACATGCAAGTCCAGTGCCAGGCGCGTTCTCTCACGCACTAAAGTAATATTTCTCGCGACACGGGTACGCAAAATGATTTTTGCAGTGCCGCATTCAATCTGCTCTGCCAGAGCCTGCGCTGCATTATGCGCAATATTGAGCAGTGCCTGTATCAACTGCTCCTTGTCACCGGTAAAATCGGGCAAGCTGGTATCGTAGTCGCGCTCTATCTCTAATCCGGCAGGAAACTCGGCCAGCAAAACCGATCTAACCCTTTCACATACCTCGTGTACATTAATCGCTGCTACCATCTGTGGCCGACGATGGGGCGCCAGTAAACGATCAACCAATGACTGCAGACGATCCGCTTCCTTGATCATGACCTGGGTATATTCGCGCAATTCTTGAGCGCGCTTGTCGTCCACAATTTCCAGTTCCAGTAACTGGGCAGCACCACGTATTCCACCCAGCGGATTCTTGATTTCATGCGCCAGATTGCGTATTAGCTCTCGGCTAGCTTGTCCTTGTTCAATAAACCGGGCTTCGCGATCAAATTTAAGCTGTTGCTCAATTTCCCTGAATTCGAACAATGCGGCCAGTCCTGGCTCTTCCAACGCTACGATCGTAGCGTGAAGTTGTAACGCCTCGCGATGTAAAAAATCCAGTGTCAGATCGAGTCTTTTGTTATCGAAGCTGCGTTGCCTGGCTTGGACAAGTAATTGATCAAGCAAAGGATACGCGGGTAATGCTTCCGCCAGGGTAAGCCCAAGCAAGTTACGTCGCGAAAGCGACCACAAATCTTCAAGTGCGGTATTGGCAAATAAGATCCTACTATCTGGCGCGACCACCAAAACCGCACAAGCCAGCAGATCCAGTCCGGCAAATGCAGCTTTGCGGCCATCAGACTGCATGATTTCAGTTATTGATACGCGACAGCTCTCGCTTTAAGGAAACAATATTGGCTTCCACACGAGCTATTTGTGCCAGTTGTTCGGGTTGTGTCGCATTGCCGGATCTGCGCAACTCGACCAGTCTAGTCTCCTGCTCTCTGAGTTCGTCCTCGAGCAATTTACGCCGGTCGTCGTCACGCGAACGTTGAGTACTGGCATCTACTTTGGGAAATTCTGCAGGCCGAACATTGGCGGTAGCCGGGGCTGCACGTGCTGGAACTGGTGGCGCTTTGGCAGCTGGCACGGTGGTAATTCCTGGTAAATCAAGTTTGCGACAATTTTTGGTATCGCCAACATTAGTATATTCCTCAAGGTCACCACGCTTGCACAACCAGACTTCGGCCTCCGCCATCGAGGGGGTCGCCAATAGACACGAGAAAGCACAACTCAGCAGCAAGTGGTATTTCATAGTCCTATATCCTAAACAGCAATACCGTAGTGTAGACCAGCGGCGAAGATTAAGAAAGCCCTCTAATTCTTTGATAAAAAAAGAAAAACGGCGTGTGGCTTAAGCCACACGCCGGGGTTTCCTGCCCGGTACGATGTCGGGTGGATCAGCAGCTGTAATACATGTCGAACTCGACCGGGTGTGTCGTCATACGGAAGCGTGTGACCTCGGCCATTTTGAGCTCAATATAAGCATCAATCATTGAATCGGTAAAGACACCCCCTTTAGTCAAGAAGGCACGATCCTTGTCCAGATAATCGAGCGCCATGTCCAGAGAAGAACAGACGGTCGGGATTTTGGCATCTTCTTCTGGCGGCAAGTCATACAAATTCTTATCTGCCGCCTCACCTGGATGGATTTTGTTTTGTACGCCGTCCAGACCCGCCATCAACATCGCTGCAAACGCCAGGTATGGGTTGGCGGTAGGATCCGGGAAGCGCGCCTCAATGCGACGCCCTTTGGGGTTACTGACATACGGAATCCGAATTGAGGCAGAGCGGTTACGAGCCGAATAAGCCAGCTTGACCGGGGCTTCAAAGCCAGGAACCAGACGCTTGTAGCTGTTAGTGCCGGGATTAGTGATGGCGTTGAGTGCGCGTGCGTGCTTGATAATGCCGCCAATATAGTACAGGGCGAATTCGCTCAGGCCGGCATAGCCGTCACCCGCGAACAGGTTTTTGCCGTCTTTCCAGACCGACTGGTGAATATGCATACCGGATCCGTTGTCACCCACCACTGGCTTGGGCATGAAGGTCGCGGTTTTGCCATAACTGGCAGCCACATTCAAGACTACATATTTCAGAATCTGGGTCCAGTCGGCACGTTGTACCAGGGTACTGAATTTGGTTCCAATTTCATTTTGGCCTTGTCCTGCCACTTCGTGATGATGCACTTCCACCGGTACACCAAGCTGCTCCAGCAACAGGCACATTTCAGAACGCATGTCCTGGAAAGTATCGACCGGTGGCACCGGGAAGTAACCGCCCTTGGTACCTGGACGGTGTCCCAGGTTACCGCCCTCGATTTTTTCACCCGAAGACCAGGGCGCCTCTTCCGAGCCAATTTTGACGAAGCAGCCCGACATGTCGATATTCCAGCGAATGTCGTCGAAAATAAAAAACTCGGGTTCCGGACCAAAATAGGCGGTATCACCCAGGCCTGAAGCCTTCAGATAGGCCTCGGCACGCTTGGCAATTGAACGCGGATCACGGTCATAGCCTTTACCATCCGAAGGCTCGATCACATCGCAAGTCAGTATCAGAGTTGTTTCTTCGCGGAACGGGTCAATATTCGCGGTGTTGGGATCCGGGTACAGCAACATGTCCGAAGCTTCAATACCCTTCCAGCCAGCAATCGAGGAGCCATCGAAGGCGTGACCCGCCTCGAACTTGTCTTCATCAAAGGCCGATACCGGTACCGAGACATGCTGCTCTTTGCCTTTGGTATCGGTAAAACGGAAATCTACAAACTTGACTTCGTTATCTTTGACCATCTTCATGACATCAGCGACGGTTTTCGTCATAGGTTTCTCCTGTAAAAAATTAGCATTGCCGCTTATTTAGCACTATTCGTGCCGCCCTTCTTTATTGCATCCATCATCAGGTTTTACCCTGTATGACTATTTTTTGCACCACAACAGAGAACTATTGCACCAAAATAGAGCGGGCAAACTTTAAACGCCCTATTTTGGGGATTCCTCTAAAAATAACAGTTGTAAATCATTCAAAAAGCGTCGTCCCAATTCAGTGGGCTTGATCCATAGCGGGTCAGACAATATAAGCCCTTTTTGCTCGGCTCGGGACAATCCCTGACTGATAGCGGCAGCAGTCAGGCCAGTGCGCTCGGTAAAGAGACTGACAGGAACTCCCTGCCTTAAACGTAAGGCATTGAGCATAAATTCAAAAACCAGGTCTTTCGGACCGAGTTCTCTTTCTTCGTGGACTGGCCTACCGGCTAAAGCTTGCGA
Organism: Burkholderiales bacterium UBA4657; assembly: GCA_002405475.1. Lineage (GTDB taxonomy): Bacteria > Pseudomonadota > Gammaproteobacteria > Burkholderiales > Burkholderiaceae_E > UBA4657. The sequence continues at coordinate 50,818 of DHLX01000004.1, forward strand.
CATATAGGAGTCGGGCTGCTTCGCTCTGGCCTGGCGAATAATACGCTGCGGAAAACTGATTTTGCTATGTGCCCCGGCGCCAATACCTAGATAATCGCCGAAGCGCCAATAGTTGAGATTGTGGCGCGACTGTCGATCCTGGCGCGCATAAGCTGATACCTCATATTGTTGAAAGCGCTCCTGCTGTAGCCGGGTTTCAACCATCTGTTGCATGTCGCTTGCGAGCTCGTCATCGGGCAAGGTAGGTGGATATTTGGCAAAGACGGTATTCGGCTCTAAAGTCAGGTGGTACACCGAGATATGACTGGGGTCGAAGCTTATGGCGGTTTCAAGATCGGTCGCGCATTGCTCCAGCGTCTGCGACGGCAGGGCATACATCAGATCGAGGTTGAAGTTGTCGAAGTGGCAGCGAGCCGTTTCAATGGCACGTTGAGCTTCGACGCCATTATGAATGCGCCCCAGAACTTGTAAATGCTGGTCATTAAAACTTTGAATGCCGATTGACAGTCGATTGATGCCGCTGGCACGAAAACTGGAAAATTTTTCAGACTCGACGGTACCCGGATTGGCTTCGAGCGTGATTTCAGCATCAGCGTCCAGCGGCACGCGCGCGCGCACATCGGAAAGTAAACGATCTAGTCCAGCAGGCGACAACAGTGAAGGTGTGCCGCCACCAATAAAGATGGAGTGAACACGCCGCCCCCAAATCAAGGGTAATGAAAATTCCAGATCAGCACATAAGGCGTCGAGGTAATGCGATTCATGCTGTTGTTGCCTGACCTCGTGCGAGTTGAAATCACAATAAGGACACTTGCGTACGCACCATGGGTAATGAATGTAAAGACTGAGTGGCGGCAGCGCGCTCAACTGTAGCTGGCCTGGTGTCAGAAAACGCAGAGCAGCACTCATCGCAGACTTATCCATTCATTACCGCGCCGGAGCAAAGATTGCACCGCCTGGCCACGATGACTGATAGCATTCTTGATGTCAGGCTCGAGTTCGGCTGCGGTGCAACCATGGGTCTCGATAAAAAAATGCGGATCATAACCAAAACCGGCACTACCCTTGGGTTCGGCAACTATCCTTCCATGCCAACGTGCTTCGACAATCAAAGGCATGGGGTCGTGTGGAAAACGTACCAGCGCCACTACCGCCACATAAAATGCAGTCCAGTCGGAACCACCCAGTTCTTGTAATGCTGCAATCAGTTTTTGATTATTACGCTGATCATCCCTGGGTTCACCTGCGTATCGGGCCGAGCGCACTCCAGGTGCGTAATTCAGTGCCGGTACACATAAACCTGAATCATCGGCCAGTGCCGGTAAGTCACTCAGCCTGCTGGCATGTCGCGCCTTGGTCAGGGCATTTTCTACGAAGCTGTCATAGGGCTCATCTACCTCGGGCAGACCTAACGCATCTGAAGTTATAATTTTCCAGCCCGAGGGCGCCAGTAAAACCTGGAATTCACGTAATTTACCAACATTGGTTGTAGCCAACACCAGCGTCTGCGGGCGATTCATGTTTCTTTCAGGCTGTCGCGCTGCAACTGTATCAGCGTCTTGATCCCATACGCTGCAAGTTCCAGCATGGCCTCAAGTTCGCCCTTATTGAAAGCCTGGCCTTCGGCTGTACCCTGTATTTCGACAAACCCGCCCTGTCCAGTCATCACAACATTCATATCAGTGTCACAGCACGAGTCTTCAGCATAATCCAGATCAAGCACCGGAACACCTTCAACGATACCGACCGACACGGCTGCCACGTGATCACGCAGGGGATTGCTGGCCAACACCCCTTGTTGATGCAGATGAGCTATGGCGTCGGCTACTGCTACAAAGGCCCCGGTAATGCTGGCAGTGCGGGTACCACCGTCGGCCTGAATCACATCACAGTCAATATGTAGCGTTCGTTCACCCAGTACATTCAAATCGACTACCGCCCTCAGGCTACGACCAATGAGTCGCTGAATTTCCTGAGTACGCCCGGATTGCTTGCCTTTCGCAGCTTCCCGCTCGCTGCGCGTATGCGTCGAGCGCGGCAACATGCCATACTCGGCAGTCAACCAGCCCTGTCCTTTGCCTTTCAAAAAAACTGGAACCTTGTCTTCAACACTGGCCGTACACAAGACTTGAGTGTCCCCGAAACTGACCAATACCGAACCTTCAGCATGTTTTGTGAAGTGGCGCCTAATTTGTATCTCGCGCAGTTGCCTTGGCGCGCGTCCGGATGGGCGGGTTGAATGCATAGCGGTCAGGTCAAAGTGAATGTTTATTTATTCTTGCCGCCCGTTTTTTGTGTACGTGCAATAGCCTGACGAATTTCAGCAATAGCCGACTCAATAGCGTCTTCGCTCATGGGGTCGGCATCAGCATCAGCATCAGCATCAGCATCGGCCTCAACCGGAATGGTGGTGACAAACTCATCCTCACCCAGCACTGTGGGTGCAGTGAGGGTTGACTCGGCCTGGGCATTGCCAGGATCGTCCCAACTCATGCCTATAGCACTGACATTATCTGAAGTTGCGCCAGCCTCAGCCAAAGCCAGATTAACGAGATCGGGCACGGCGCGCATGACTTTGCCATCCTTGAATGCTGTTGCGATTGTGCTCTCATTGAGCGGCGCCCACAAACCGTCAGAACAAAGTAAAAAACAGTCACCCACTCTGATTTTGACTGGGTCTGCCAATTCAATTAAAGGCATGGCCGGTGCACCCAGGCAATTAAACAGACTATTGCGATCAGGTAAATCATCGGGAGTATCATTTTTGTTCAGTAAGCCATCTGCAATCATGGCTTCGAGTTGCGAATGATCGCGAGTGACCTCCAAAATGCCACAATCACGAATCCAGTACAGGCGCGAGTCGCCAGCATGCGCCCACCACGCCGTGTCATTCTGAAAAACAGCCGTAACGCAGGTAGTACGGGGTGATTCCGGCAAACCTCGGCCAGCACGATAACGATGAATTTCAACATGAGCTGCCATCATCGCATCTTCAAGAAACTGGCGTGGATCGCTTAACCTGCTCCGTGCCTCACGCTGAAACATCTTGCCAATGGCCTGTACTGCCAGCTGGGCTGCCACTTCGCCGTACATATGGCCTCCCATACCATCACACAGCACCATAAGCAGCGAATCCTTGGTATAAACGTAGCCGATACGATCCTGATTGGTTTTGCGACCACCACGTTTACTTTCCTGATAAATTGAAAAACGCATGAAATGATTCCGAAAGAAAATTTTCAGCGCCAGTCAGTAGGAATACCTGATGCAGCAGAGCTATTCTTATCGCCTGACTTGCCACGACCTGAAAAGTGCTGGTAAATTTTTTTCAGCAAGCCTGTACTTTCTTGGCGACGTGGTTCTTCCAACAATAACTTCTGAACTGCAAATACACTTTGTGGACGCTGGTCTGCCTCCATTTTCAGGCACCATTCAATCAATTGCAACAATTCTGAAGAATAGTGGGCGCGGTGCTGCTTCAGGGCGGAAGTTATTTTATCGCTTTCCTTGCGCGCATCCGCTGGCTGCGGTGGCGTACCGGAGATACAGGCGAACATAGCAGCACCAACGCTGTAAATATCGGTCCAGGGTCCCAATGTAGTCGACTTGGAATGCAGCTCAGGGGCCGCAAATCCTGGGGTATACATGGGGTATAACTTTTCATCCTCACGATGCAAAGTCTGGCGCGCAGCACCAAAATCAAGCAGCAAGGGAGTGGCATCTGATAGCAAATAAATATTCGCTGGTTTGATATCCAGATGCAATAATTTGTTGGCGTGAACTTCGCGCAAGCCATTGAGCACTTGGGAAAAGATGTTACGTATCGTGGTTTCTCCCATGATGTAGTCGCGTCCCGGGCTGTCACGTCGACGCAAAATCAGCTCCTGCAGCGAACGCCCAGCTTCATACTTCATCACCATGTAGACGGTACCATTGGCGCGAAAAAAATTCAGAACTCTGACCACATTGGGGTGCAGGATCTTCGCCAACGCCCGGCCTTCTTCAAAAAAGCATTTAAGCCCAACACGAAAAGTTGCCAGATTCTGGGGAACGATAGACGGTTCCAATTCGCCCTCACGCCTGACTACCAGCGTGCTGGGAAGGTACTCTTTGATGGCTACAGGCGTATTGTCCTCGTCCAGCGCCAAATAAACGATCGAAAAACCGCCAGAGGAGAGCTTCTTTACGATACGATAGCCTCCAATAACGAGACCTGACGGTAAAGAAGCGTTTTGTTGTGATGACATTGAATTGAGGGCTGTAAAATGGATTCGTACCTAGATTGTAAATAAAGTTCTGCCTATGCATGCAAATTCTGTTCGACAAACTTGCTTCAGTATGACGGGTTTTGCCCGTTCTCAGTGTGAATTCGGGGGCGGCGCCCTGGTTCTTGAACTACGCAGTGTTAACTCACGTTTTCTGGATCTAAGCCTTCGTCTGCCCGACGAATTACGTGGTTTTGAGTCGGTATTGCGAGAAAAAATCAGCGCTTTTGTGCTGCGCGGCAAAGTAGAATGCCGCCTGACCCTGCAGCATAAACAGCAAAGCAGCTTAACCCAGGTTTTACCAGAGGAATCGGTACTGGCACGGCTACATCAATGGCAGACACGCATACGTGAATTACACCCCGATGCGGCTCCGTTGAGCGTTGCAGACCTGTTACGCTGGCCCGGGGTGCTGGCAGAAACCGAAACCGACTTTCAGGAACTGTCAGCGGCGCTGTTGCGGTGTCTTGAAGAATGTCTGAAACAGTTCCAGGACACCCGCCAGCGCGAAGGTCAAAAGCTGGCTTCGGTTTTACAAGACCGTTGCACGGCAGTCACAAATTTGGTTCGAGGGCTTCAGCCTAAACTGCCTGCCCTGCGCGAAACCTACCAGAAAAAGGCTTTGGAAAAACTGTCCGAGGCGCTGGGCGTGGTGGCTCCACATGGGGTCAGCGCCATGAGCAAAGATGAAATTGCCCAGCGTTTATCAACCGAAGTGGCCATGTATGTTCTGCGCGCTGATGTCGACGAAGAAATTGAGCGACTCATGACCCACGTAAAAGAAGTTCAGCGCGTGCTAAGCCAGCCCGGTTCTGGTGGCATTGGCAAACGACTCGATTTTTTGATGCAAGAATTGCATAGGGAAGCCAATACCCTGGGAAGCAAGTCCTTGACACTGGAAATGTCTAATGCCTCTCTGGAACTGAAAGTATTGATCGAACAAATGCGTGAGCAGGTACAGAATATCGAATGAAATCTTTTCCCTATCCCAGATCCGGCTTTGCCGGTAGCCTGTTAATGGTGGTGGCTCCCAGCGGCGCCGGAAAGTCATCGCTGGTCAAAGCTTTGCTACAAAAAATTGACCAGATAGAACTGTCAATTTCCTACACGACACGCAGCCCCAGATCAGGGGAACAACATGGTCGCGAGTATCACTTTGTAAACCTGACAGAATTTCAGCGCATGGAACAGGCAGGAGAATTTCTGGAACATGCTGAGGTTCACGGTAACCGCTATGGCACATCGCGCGCCTGGATTGAACAGCGATTGGGCCAAGGTGTCGATGTTCTGCTGGAAATCGACTGGCAGGGCGCACAACAGGTCAGGGAACGGTTTGCCGACGACCCGAGGGTTGGAATAACGGGCATTTTTATTCTTCCTCCCTCTTTTGAAACCCTGGAAGAACGTCTGCGTAATCGTGGCCAGGACTCTGAACCCATCATTTCACGCCGTCTGCTTGCCGCAGGGAGTGAAATCGCACATGCACCGGAATTTGAGCATGTTATTATTAACCAGGATTTTGACTCGGCTCTGGACGATCTGGTCAGTATAGTGAGAGCCGCCCGTACCCGTTATTCTGCCCAGCATGCCCGTCATCGGCGTTTGTTCGCCCAACTGGGTCTGGGAGGTGAAAACAGTTAATTCATGGAGTTACCCTGATGGCACGTATTACCGTAGAAGATTGTCTGAAACTGATCCCGAATCGTTTCCAGCTGACTTTGGCAGCAACCTATCGCGCCCGTCAACTGGCTCAAGGTCATACCCCAAAGATTGAATCCAAGGATAAGGCTACTGTTACCGCACTGCGTGAGATAGCAGCTGGTAAAGTAGGCCTGGAAATGTTGAAAAAGGTTCCAACCTGAATTCATGAGCTCCGAGCGGCGCAGCCCCACAGCCTCCTCCGCCGCGACGGCATTGCCAGATGCTTTAGCTGGACATTTATCGATCACACAGCAACTATCACAGGCACTGGCAAACTCCTCATCGCCGGTTCATACTCGTGACAATAATCTTGACCGTGGACTTGGCACCGACATAGAAAAACCGGCAAAAAAAAAATTGCTGCGCTCATTGGGTCATATATCGGCACCGGCCGGCCTGGGTCATGCACAAGTTGTACCGCATCAATCTGATGTCCCGAGTTTTGCCGCTTTACTGCCCGCATTAAACCAGTATCTGAATGAAGCCGAAATTGCACGTATTCGCGAAGCCTATAAATTTTCAGATGACGCTCACCTCGGTCAGTTTCGTGCTTCCGGTGAACCCTATATTTCTCACCCCCTGGCAGTAACCGAAATTTGTGCCGGCTGGAATCTTGATGCCCAGGCACTATGCGCTGCCTTGCTGCATGATGTTATTGAAGACCAGGGAATCGCCAAGGAAAACCTGGTCGAACAGTTTGGTGCCACCGTAGCAGAACTGGTCGATGGTCTATCCAAGCTAGACAAAATTGAATCCCAGACGCTAGAAGACGCAGAAGCGGAAAATTTTCGCAAAATCGTCCTGGCCATGAGCCGCGATGTACGGGTCATCCTGGTCAAACTGGCAGATCGACTCCACAACATGCGCACCCTGGCCGGACTTTCGGGGCAAAAACGCGTGCGTATTGCCCGGGAAACCCTGGATATCTATGCGCCCATTGCCCATCGACTGGGATTGAATCTGGTGTACCGGGAATTACAGGATCTAAGCTTTTCGCACTTGCACCCAATGCGTTATGCGGTGCTTAAACGCGCGGTACAGGCGGCACGGGGTAACCGGCGTGAGTCGGTAGACCGGATTGAAGAAGATCTGAAACAGGCTTTGCTCAATGTGGGTTTACAAGCCCAAGTATATTCACGCGAAAAAAGCCTGTATGGCATTTACCGCAAGATGCAGCGCAAGCATCTGTCATTCTCACAAGTGCTGGATGTCCAGGGCTACCGTATCGTAGTTGAAACCCATACCCAGTGCTATGTGGCTTTAGGTGCACTGCATGCACTCTACAAACCCGTACCAGGAAAATTCCAGGACTTTATTGCCATCCCGAAAATCAATAACTATCAGTCGCTGCACACCACTTTGATCGGCCCTTACGGCATGCCGGTTGAATTTCAAATTCGTACAGAGGCCATGCACCGGGTTGCAGAAAACGGTGTCGCTGCACACTGGCTGTATAAAGCAGATGACGCCAGTCTGAATGATTTACAAAAGCGTACGCATAGCTGGTTGCAGTCCTTGCTGGACGTACAACAACAGTCCGGTGACGCCTCCGAATTTCTGGAACACGTCAAAATCGACCTGTTTCCTGATGCAGTTTATGTCTTCACACCGAAATCCAAGATTGTCTCCTTGCCCAGAGGGGCTACCAGTATCGACTTCGCTTACCAGATACACACCCAGGTCGGTAATCAGGCGGTAGCCGTACGCATCAATGGTGTCAATGCCCCATTACGTACCGAGCTGAAGAGTGGTGATGTGGTCGAGATCGTGACTTCATCAGGATCAAAACCCAATCCGGCCTGGCTCGGCTTCGTCCGCACCGCCAAGGCGCGCTTTGAAATCCGTCACGCATTACGTACTTCGAACCTGCCAGAAGCCATTGCGCTGGGAAAACGTCTTTTAACCCAGGCTTTTGGCGCGCTGGAAGGCTCCATCGACAACCTGTCGGACGAAGATTGGAAACAATTGGCCGAGGCGCACGGTGTAAAAGACCATGATACCTTGCTCGCCGATATTGGCTTAGGCAGACGACTGGCTCCGGTGATTGCCCGGCGCGCATTTGCTGACTATGAAGCCGCCACTCATACCCATTCCCCGACCTACTCGCATATTGTCATCAGCGGTAACGAGGGTTCAGCCGTGCAATGCGCCTCCTGTTGCCAGCCTATTCCGGGCGACAATATCATCGGTCAGATGCGTAAGGGACATGGGTTGATGCTGCATCAGGCTGACTGCGCCGTTGCCTTGAAGCAAAGAGCCAAAGATCCGGATCGCTGGATCGAAGACATCAGCTGGGCCGACCGCACGAGTCGATCCTTTGAAACCAGCATCGCCGTAACGGCCAAAAATCAGCGCGGTGCCCTGGGTAGAATTGCGGCCGAAATTGCCAGTAGCGATGTCAACATTATCAAAGTCGATACCACGGATGCCGAGGATTCAAGCCTGGTCGAGGATGTTTTTGTTGTCCAGGTGACTGACCGCAACCATCTGGCTGCACTGATCCGTAACTTACGTCACGTTCCTGATGTGGTTCGGGTTAGTCGTAACCGATAATCCTGTTTAGTCGATAGCGTGATAAGCTACGCTCAAAATCTCGAGTGAGTAATTGCCCTGGGGCAGACGCAATAAAACGCTGTCGCCTTCCCTTGCCTTCAACAGCGCTCTGGCCACCGGCGATATCCAGCTCACAAAACCTCGCCCAGGGTCAACTTCATCCATGCCCACAATGGTAATGGTCTGCTCGGTTCCATCGGGTTCGGCATAAGTCACCGTGGCGCCAAAAAAAATCTGGTCGGTCGCTTCACGCTGGCCGGGGTCAACAATTTCTGCCTGATCCAGTCTTTTTGTCAAAAAACGGATGCGACGATCAATTTCGCGCAAGCGTTTTTTTCCATATAAATAATCGCCATTCTCTGAACGATCGCCATTGCTGGCGGCCCAAGACACTATCCTGACCACTTCCGGCCGCTCGGTATCAATTAAATGCAGCAGTTCCTGCTTCAAACGTTCATAACCGGCTGGGGTCATGTAATTTTTACTACCTACGGGCAAGGTTTGCTCCGCCGGCAGGATTTCATCCGTCGATAATTCGGCTTCTTTAGTAAAGGCTTTGCTCATGACCGCTAGTTTAGCGTCACTGCCTAACTTGCTTGAATATCGGGGAAAGGCTGGCTCAGACCTGCATGTTCATAATGTCAGAATAAGCTTGAACCAGACGGTTGCGCACCTGCAAAGCTGACTGAAAAGCGATCTGGGATTTTTGCATCGCTACCATGGTCTGCTCCAGGCTCACATTCGGGTCTTCCATCTGAAAACGGCGCTGCAATTGCGAGGATTGAGCCTGCAAGTTACTGACATTATTCAGAGCCTGAGTAATAACCTTGGAAAAATCACCTTGCGGCGTCGCACCACCTGCTCCTGGTACTCCTTTTTTTAGTCCAGAAGCTGACTGCAACTGCGACAGCACATTGTCAACCGAACCCAGCGAATTCATCACGCCCTCCTGTACCCGATACCACGATTAGCACTGTAGCGGGCGCTTGAAGGGAACGGTACCTTGAAAAAGCAGGCATAGACCCGCTTAATCGGGTCTTTTAAATCGACTGGGGTCAGCACAATTCCATCTATACGAATGCTTTTCGGCTATTGAGATAAAAACTTTAGGGTTGATTGAGGAAAAAAAATGGCTGATGGAATGGTAGTAGCAAGAGAATCGAACGCTGGCATGCCACAGGCAAGTATCAATCGCCTGACAGCCATGCCACCTAAAACTCTAGCCGCACTGGGTCTGGGTGTTGCTGCAATTATTGCCGTTTTGGCTGCCGCCATGCTCTGGAGCAGTAAGCCGGATTATCGAGTATTGTTTTCAGGTGTCGGCGACAAGGATGGTGGCGCCATAGTCGCTGCTCTCACACAGATGAATATTCCCTATCAGCTGGAAGGTGGAAGTACCATCTTAGTCCCTGCCAATAAGGTCCACGACGCACGCTTCAAGCTGGCAGCTCAGGGCTTACCTAAAGGCGGTATTGTGGGGCTGGAACTCATGGAAAATCAGAAGCTGGGGGCTACCCAATTCCAGGAGCAGGTCAATTTCCAGCGAGGGCTAGAAGGGGAACTGGCGCGTTCGATCCAAACGATTAGCGCAGTGCAGAGTGCGCGGGTGCATCTGGCCATTCCCAAACCCTCAGTATTTCTGCGTGACGAACAAAAGCCCACTGCCTCGGTCATGGTGCAGTTATATGGAGGTCGTGCACTTGATGCGGCACAAATTGCCGGTATCCGACATCTGGTCTCGTCTAGCGTACCTAATCTGCCGGTTCGCTCGGTATCAGTGGTGGACCAGAATGGCGTACTGCTGTCAGGCTCGGAGTCTGACTCAAGTACCGGTCTGGATGCGGCACAACTGGACTACGTCAGAAAAGTGGAGCAGCAAACCAGTCAGCGTATTGCCAGCATCCTTGATCCCATCGTCGGTGCTAACAATTACCGGGTTCAAGTCAATGCTGATATTGATTTCACCCAGACTGAATCGACGGCTGAAACTTTCAAGCCCAATCAGGATCCGGCACAAGCGGTACTACGCAGTCAACAAATTAGCGAAAATACCAGCCGCGACGGAGCTGGCAACGGTGGTGTACCCGGCGCCCTCACGAACCAACCGGCAGCAGCACCTACGGCTCCGATAGGCGCTACTAATGCCAACGCCTCAGCCAGTAATAGCTCAGGCACTGCCGGAACCGTAGAATCGCGACGCGAGACTATTGCCAACTACGAGGTCGACAAAACAACCCGTTTCACACGCAATGCTACCGGCACTATAAGACGTCTTAGTGCAGCAGTCGTTGTTAATCACCGGGTTCAACGTGAGGGCACAGAAGTCACCACGACTCCGTTATCACAGCAGGAACTGGAACAAATCAATGCTCTGGTACGTGAAGCCATGGGCTTTAATCAGCAAAGAGGTGATTCGCTCAATGTCTCAAATGTGCCCTTTAGCACACCCGATCTGGCGAAACTGGAGGATAGTCCGTTATGGAAGGATCCGGCTGCCATATCAATCGCCAGACAGGCTGCAATTTATCTGGGTCTGTTGATCCTGCTGCTTATAGTCATCAACAAGGTGATCAAGCCTGCGATTCAAGCCATGAATAATCCTCCTGCCTTAAATACGACACCGCAACTATTGACCAGTGTTGGGCCAGATGAATCTGAACAGCGTGCCTTGCCCAAACTGGCCAATCAAAATGAATCTCGCTTGAATCAGGTTCGTGCAATGGCGCAACAAGACCCGCGAGCAGTCGCTGAAGTCGTCAAACAATGGGTAGGAAAAAATGAATGACGATGGACTACATGACGCCGCGATATTACTCATGTCGATAGGCGAAGAACAGGCTGCCGAGGTATTCAAGTACCTGACGCCCAAGGAAGTACAAAAAATTGGCGAAAAAATGGCCAAACTCCAGACGGTACCCAGGGAAAAACTGGAAACCGTCCTGACCAATTTTGAGGAACGCGCGGGCGAACAGGCTTCACTGGTAGCAGATACCGATGAGTTCGTGCGGCAGGTATTACAAAAAGCCTTAGGAGAGGAAAAAGCGGCTTTTTTGATCGACCGCATTCTACAAGGCAAAGATGTCTCTGGAATCGAGGGTTTGAAATGGATGGATGCGGCAACAGTTGCCGAACTGATCCGCAACGAACATCCCCAGATCATTGCCTCGATCCTGGTACATCTGGAACGTGATCATGCCTCAGACATTCTTCAGTTCCTGACGGAAAGAACCCGGAATGATGTGATATTGCGGATAGCCACTCTTGATGGCATACAACCCAATGCCCTGAAGGAGTTGAATGAAGTTCTAAACAAGGTTCTGGCTGGTAGTGACAAGATTAAAAAAACCCAGTTGGGCGGGGTACGGGCAGCGGCAGAAATGCTTAACTTTTTTAATGGTACAGCTGAAGCTTCGGTGATTGAAAATGTCAAGGAGCATGACCCAGACCTGGCACAAAAGATTCTTGACGAAATGTTTACCTTTGAGAATCTGCTTGAACTGGACGATCGTGCCATACAGCTACTACTCCGTGAAATACAGACCGAATCTTTGGTCGTGGCTCTGAAGGGAACAGACAAGGCATTGCAAGAAAAAATCTTCAAGAATATGAGTCAGCGTGCTGCAGAAATGCTGAAAGAAGAGCTGGAAAACAAGGGGCCGGTACGGGTTTCAGAAGTCGAGGCCGAACAAAAAGAAATTCTGAAAACAGTCAGAAGACTATCGGACGAAGGTCAGATTGTTTTGGGCGGTGGAGGAGCAGAAGATGCCTTCGTTTGATCGAATCATACCGCAGGAACTGGCTTCCCAGTTCGTCACGGTTAAACTACCATCACTGGGGAATGATGCCGCGCCCAACTCTGTCGAAGGGTTATCCATACGCAAAAAAAATACGGCGGGTAAAGATAAACCGGAAGATCCGCTACAGACTGCCTACAAAAAAGGCTATAGCGCCGGATATAACCAGGCGCAACTAGATGCACAAGCCTTATTGAACGCACGTGTGACTCAACTGGCACCGCTACTACAATCGGTACGGGAGGAAGTGGCCGAGCTACAGACTGACAATGCTCGCAGAATCCTCCATCTTGCGGTTACCTTGGCGGAACAGATTGTGCGCGCGGAAGTAAAAACCAATACCGGACCACTAGTAGAAGTGATTCGCGAGTCCCTCATACTGATAGCAGAGTCGGTATCACGCATACAGCTTCATGTTCATCCCGCCGATGCGGAGGCAGTGCGTGAAGAAATAGGTCGGGAAGAGCCACGTATCAACGTCGTTGAAGATCAGGCTATCGCCCAGGGCGGATGCCGAATCGTTACCAGTCAAGGCGACATAGATGCCACCCTAAAACGCCGTATCAACACGGCGCGTATTGCTCTTGGTCTGGAACCTGCCATGGCCGATGAAGGCATTGAACATGCCTTGTCTGGAAACCCTCTGGTATGACAATACATCCTATGACACAGACATCGAGCAACCAGTTAGAGAAATTTTTGTCCGACTGCATTGATTTCGCACGCCATCGTCCGTTGCTGCGCGCCAGTGGTCGGCTGGTTCGCGTTGCCGGCCTGGTCATGGAAGCCGTTGGGCTGCGCTTGCCTGTTGGATCGACCGTGATTGTCTCTGAAGCCGGTGGACAAACCGTTGAAGCGGAGGTGGTGGGCTTTCAGGGTGATCGTCTTTTTTTGATGCCCTACAGTGAGCCGTTTGGCCTGATGCCAGGAGCAAGCGTCTGGGCCAGTGAAGATCTGCTTCCCTGCCCCCAGTATGGAAAACCTAATCACCCCTGGAGGCGTACCGAAGATCGTACCCGGATGCTACCCGTGGGAAACGGATTATTGGGTCGAGTCGTTGATGCAAATGGACAGCCACTCGATCGGCTCGGGGCACTTGAATGCCGCGAGCGCCGCCCACTACGATCCCGACCCATCAATCCAATTGACCGGGCGCCGGTTGAAAAAGCACTGGATGTAGGTGTGCGCGCCTTGAACGGCCTACTCACCATTGGCCGTGGACAGCGTATTGGCCTGTTTGCCGGAACTGGTGTAGGCAAGTCGGTCTTGCTCGGCATGATGGCCAAATATACCGAAGCTGATGTGATTGTTGTGGGACTGATAGGTGAGCGCGGACGTGAAGTCAAAGAGTTCATCGAACAAATTCTGGGGCACGATGGCCTGAAAAAATCGGTCGTTGTTGCGGCACCGGCAGATATTCCACCCTTGCTAAGACTCCAAGGCGCTGCCTATGCCACCGCCATCGCAGAGTTTTTCAGAGATCAAGGGCGACACGTATTGCTCTTATTGGACTCGCTCACCCGCTATGCGATGGCGCAACGTGAAATAGCGCTCGCTATTGGTGAACCACCAGCGACCAAAGGCTACCCTCCCAGCGTCTTTGCCAAACTGCCGGCACTGGTGGAACGCAGCGGAAATGGCCCGGTAGGGGGCGGATCAATTACTGCCTTTTACACAGTCTTATCCGAGGGCGATGATCAACAGGATCCGGTGGCCGATACCGCAAGAGGTGTGCTGGATGGACATATCGTATTGACGCGTGAATTGGCCGAACAAGGGCATTATCCAGCTGTCGATATAGAAAAATCGATTTCACGGGTCATGCAACAGGTCGTTTCTGCACCGCACCAAAAGACAGCTGTTGAATTCAAGCGCATGTTCTCCGCTTATCAACGCAACAGGGATCTGATTAGTGTGGGAGCCTATGTCTTAGGTAGTGATCCAAACATTGACCGGGCGATTGAAATGTATCCCAAGATCGAGTCGTTTTTGCGCCAGGATCAGGGCGAGCGTACTCCCTTCGAACTATCGCGCCAGCAACTGATGGAACTGTTTATGTGAGGTATGAATGAATCATCTGCATGCCATTCAGACTCTGCTAGGCCAAGCCAGAGAAACGCGTGAACAGGCCGTATTACGCGTTGCTGAGGCATTGCGTCATCGTGATAACAGTCGCCAAAAACTGAGTATGCTGGAACATTACCGCAGTGATTACCTATCACGATTACAGCATGAATTCAAAAAAATGGCCAGTACCATATCACTAACACAATACGGTGCTTTTGTAGATAAACTGGAAGCAGCCATACAACAACAAAAAGAAGATCTTGGCTTTCGTGAAAAAACCTTGCGTCTGGTACAGGAAAAGCTTATCGAATGTGAGAAGCGCATACGCTCGCTCGAGCTATATCTTGAAAAACAACTCAGACAGTTAGCCCAGATTGAAAACAGGCGCGAGCAGAAACTGATGGATGAATACGCTGCCGGACTCGCTCGGCGTATGTTGCAAAACTGATAAGGATAGATATGAATCCGGTAGATCTGAATGTCAAAATAGTACCCGAATCAGGCAGCTCAAAAAATGGCAGTCTTACCAATGCCAGTGACGGTGATTCTTTTGGCAACCTGCTGTCCCAACAAATTGACAGGCAGTCGGAATTGAATTCACCCGAACCAGAACATGATCAAGCCGGTAGCATGGATCATGAAAAGAATGAACTGTACCAACCAGATGCCAAGAAAGCGGATGTCTTGATCGATGTTGCCAACATACAAGTATTACAGGCGGGCTCATTATCGCCCGATTCACAGACCGGTCTGGAACAAAGTCCGGGTGCGGTTATCGAGTCAAGTGGTAAATATCCAGAGTCGGCATCCAATTATGATTTGAAAAAAACCCTATCTGGTTCACTGACTCAAGGCCTGGATGTATCAGATGCAATGCCGGCAATACCAGCGGGCAACAACCTTTCTGCCCGTCAGTTCTCAATGCAAGAAGTGATCGCAAAAAGCGTTATTGGAAAAGGTACAGACAGCATTGACACACCGTCAAGCTCTATCAAGCAGATGTTATCTGCAAAGTCTTATGGCACGGCTGAAAAAAACCTGGAATCGGTACTTAGCTTTATTCAAACATCTATCAACGACAATGGCGAAGCAAAGGCATTAACATCCAGCGCACAGGCAAGCACGGCTACAGTTTTTTCACCGCTCAGCAACGGCATAGTCACAAGCCAGAACATGAATCCGGTTCAAACCACTATCTCGACTCCTCTAAAGCATCAGACCTGGGGTGAGCAAATGGTACAGCAGATCAAGCAATTTACCCTGGAAAAAATCGGCGTAGCCGAGATCAAGATCACCCCACAGGAATTGGGGCCTATTCGAGTTGAAATTGCGCTGGACAATAATGATGCAGCCATCCACTTTGCGGCACAGCAGCAGGAAACTCGCGATGCTCTGCTACATCACATGAATCGATTAAAAGAAGCCCTGAGCGAAGCCGGTGTGCAGTTACAAAGTGCAACGACAGGGTCATTCTCAAATGGGCAGGCGTTTTCTTTTCTGCAGCAACAGTCCAGAGAACGAAATTCCGGTTCAAATTATCAGTCCAGCTCTGGCTTGGCAAGCCTGGCAGAAACGTCCATCCTGCCGCCATCAACAGCGAATACCCCGATTAAATCTGGACGATCAGGGGTTGACCTATTCGTTTGATTACTCAAACACAAAAAGACCCGGCTTCACCCTGCTTCTCTACTGAATCGATCCCTAAAGTTTTCAGCACAATGCTTCTATGAAAGCACTCTTTGTGCGGAGGAATAATGGCTAAAGCCGACGCCACCCTATCGTCAGAAGCACCCGCTAATGCCGCGCCAGCGCCATCTTTAGCTTCAGGTTCCAAGTCAAAAAAGAAATTGATCATGATGTTCACCATTGCCGTGCTGATATTGTCTGGCGGCGGTGCCGCAGCATGGTGGTTTTTAAAACCAGGCGCACCAAAAGAGGCCGATGCAGCTAAAAAAGGGGTGCCTGCCAAAGTCGAACCTAAAAAGCTTCCGATTTTTGTTCCACTAGAAACATTTACGGTCAATCTTGCAGACAGAGATTACGACCGTTTTCTACAAATCGTCATTCAACTTCAGGTTAAAGACGAAAAAATTAATGCTTTACTAAAAACTTACGATCCAGCAATTAGACATCGATTTTTATTTTTAATGTCTACCGCCACTTCAGAAATACTCAAGACGCCAGAAGGCAAACAGGCGTTAGCGCAGCAACTGACTGCTGTAGCAAATCAGGTCTTGCAGGGGGCGCCAGGTACTGAGGATTCCCCACCAATTTTAGGTGCAAGTTTCACCACCTTTGTTATTCAATAGGAAAGGAATGGTATGGCTGAGCATTTTCTTTCCCAGGAAGAAGTTGATGCCTTACTTGAGGGTGTCAACGGTAATGATGACGATGACGAATTGCTTCCCAGTGATGGTATTCGAGTCTATGACCTCGCCAGCCAGGAAAGAATCGTTCGCGGTCGCATGCCGACGCTTGAGATTATCAACGAACGCTTTGCACGCAATCTGCGGGTTGGTCTGTTCAATTTTATGAGAAAAAGCCCAGAACTTGGCATTGGTCCTGTGAGGGTGATCAAGTACAGCCAATTTCTTAGAGAGCTGGTCGTTCCCACCAACATCAATATTGCCGCCGCAAAACCACTGCGTGGGTCTGCCCTGTTTGTATTTGAACCCACCCTGGTATTTGGCGTTATTGATACCTTATTTGGTGGTACTGGAAAATTTCATACCCGCATTGAAGGTCGTGATTTCACACTTACTGAGCAACGTATTATTCAGCGTATGCTGGATGTAGTGTTCGATGAATATCACAAGGCCTGGGCGCCTGTTTTTCCACTGGAATTTCACTACCAGCGGGCTGAAATGCATACCCAGTTTGCCAACGTCGCGACACCAAGTGAAATTGTCGTTGCCACCTCCTTCAGACTGGAATTTTCTGATGTAGCCGCCGGTTCTATTCATGTATGTTTACCCTACGCCATGCTGGAGCCAGTACGCGATCTGCTCTATAACGCAATGCAGGGAGACAGTACCGAGCCTGACCATCGCTGGGTCAAATTACTATCCAGACAGGTTCAGGATGCTGAAGTGGAACTGGTGGCGATATTAGCTAAAGCAAACGCTACTCTGAACGATTTACTCAAAATGAAACCAGGAGATGTGATTCCAATTAATGTTAATGAGGTACTTCCAGTACTGGTGGATGGTGTACCGATCATGGACGCCCATTACGGCATATATAACGGATGCTATGCATTAAGGATTAATGATTTTACTAATAGCGCACGCGAAAGTGCTATTGATGAACTACCCTCAGCACGCAGGTAAATAACCAGCATGACAGGAGAGCATGATGAATGAAGATCTATTGAATGCTGCGCAAGATAATCAGGTCAGTGAAGATGACTGGGCGGCTGCATTGGCTGAGCAAGGCAATGCAAATACTATGGCACCAGTTAATGCTGCGCTTTTTCCCAGCCTTACTCCCGGCTCGGTTCCTGGGGCAAACAACGATATTGACATGATACTGGACATACCAGTTCAGCTTACCGTTGAATTAGGTAGAACCCGAATTCCAATCAAGCAGATACTTCAGCTAGCCCAGGGCTCGGTTATAGAGCTAGATGCGTTGGCAGGTGAACCTATGGACGTACTGGTAAATGGCTGCCTCATCGCCCAGGGAGAAGTCGTAGTCGTAAATGAAAAATTTGGCATTCGTCTGACAGATGTGGTGACTCCATCTGAGCGCCTACGCCGGATGTCACGATAAACCGTTTTTCCAGGTGTAATGATGAATACAGTTTCCTTTTCTCCCTGGCCGTCAATCATATCGCTCATCATTGTGCTCGGTATTATTCTGGCGATTGGCTGGTTACTCAAACGTAGCAAAATACCGTTATCACATAGCCCTATCAACATGAAAACTATAGCTGCTCATTCGCTTGGGCCGAGAGAAAGATTGGTGGTCATAGAAATTGCTGATCAATGGCACGTGATTGGTGTCACATCACACAGCATTAACTCTATTGCACAGCTACCCAAACAAACACTAGACAACACTGGCAGCAGTGCCAATGGACAAAACTTTTTATCAAGCTTGCAAGCACGGCTTAAAAAATGAGATCAATTGATAAAAATTGGACTGTTCGTATCCTCGTTGGGATTATTTTTTTGCTTCCAGTCTTAGCACAGGCTCAGACTACGTCACCATTACCGGGAATTACTGCAACCGCGACTGCGGGGGGCGGCACTCAATTCTCTGTTCCTGTCCAGACTTTGATATTTTTCACCGCTTTATCGTTTATACCTGCTTTAGTACTCCTGATGACAGCATTTACACGGATTGTTATCGTACTATCGCTTTTACGTCAGGCTTTAGGCACACAGGCCTCACCGCCAAATCAGGTCATCATCGGTTTATCACTATTTCTGACTTTTTTTGTCATGAGTCCGACCATCGAAAAAATTTACAATGAGGCCTATCTGCCTTATACAAAAAACCAGATTGATATGGCTCAGGCTACTGAAAAAGCCAGCCAACCCTTAAAAGAGTTTATGCTAAGGCAGACACGTGAGTCCGACCTGGCTCTATTTGTCAAATTATCCAAAACCGAAGCACCTAAAAGCAAGGCTGACCTGCCGCTGAG
Source organism: Burkholderiales bacterium UBA4657 (assembly GCA_002405475.1). Classification (GTDB taxonomy): domain Bacteria; phylum Pseudomonadota; class Gammaproteobacteria; order Burkholderiales; family Burkholderiaceae_E; genus UBA4657. The sequence continues at coordinate 69,846 of DHLX01000004.1, forward strand.
AATTATCGTTCCGGCATTCGTCACCAGTGAACTCAAAACCGCATTCCAGATTGCTTTCATGATTTTCATACCGTTTATTGTGATCGATATGGTTGTAGCGAGTGTCCTGATGTCACTGGGCATGATGATGCTGTCGCCAGTCATGATCTCTCTGCCATTCAAGCTGATGTTATTTGTTCTCGTTGATGGCTGGAATCTGCTAATTGCTTCGCTAGTTGCTTCATTCGGAGTCTGATATGAATTCGCAAAATGTATTATCACTGGGCATGCAAGCGATGGAGGCGATGTTAATGATGTCTGCACCTCTATTACTGACTGCACTCATTATCGGTTTACTGGTCTCGATCTTTCAGGCCGCTACGCAAATTAATGAACAAACCCTGTCTTTTATACCCAAATTGGTTGCAATGATCGGCGCCTTGGCATTTGCCGGGCCGTGGATGATTTCGATGTTTACCGATTTCATGCGTCGCGTTTTTGAGAGCATTCCAGTTGCCATAGGCTGATTTATTGCCATGATTTCTCTGACCTTCGGTCAAATCTGGGAAATTTTTACTGCTTTGTGGTGGCCATTTGTGCGCGTGATGGCTCTGATCTTGTCTGCACCCATTTTATCTTCTCGTGCGACACCGTTTCGGGTCAAGATTCTGCTTGGTTTTTTATTGGCTTTTACTATTGCGCCACTGGTCAGCGCACCAGCACCGGAGTCTGATTTTCTGATACTGACGATTCAAAACATACTGGTCGGCGTAATTATTGGTTTTTCACTACGACTGATTTTTTCTGCTATTGAATTTGCCGGCGACATAGCGGGTCTGCAGATTGGTTTAGGCTTTGCGCTGCTGATTGATCCGATGACATCACGCCAAACCCCTTTGATCGGAAACTTTTTCGGAGTACTCGCCAGTCTGGTTTTTCTGGCAATCAATGGCCATCTCATGCTTATCATACAGTTGGTAGAAAGTTTCAGCGTAATTCCACTGGATAATGCATCGCTAAACATCATCAATTTCGCCGTGATTGTCAGTTGGGGCAGTGAGCTTTTCAAAATAGCGCTATTACTGTCATTACCCGTCATTATAGTTTTGCTGATTGTCAATATAGCACTTGGCATAATGGCGCGGGTGGCACCGCAACTGTCAATTTTCAGTGTCGGCTTCTCTCTGTCACTGGTCATTGGGTTGTTGGTGATATGGGTCAGCTTACCCTACTTCGCAGCGCCATTTGAGCGCTATTTATCGACTCCGCTATGGGTCAATTAAGCCCAGACAGTACGGCACGTATGGCGGCCTCGGCTATTTGCTCGTCTTCATGCGACTGCACGCCAGATACCCCTATAGCACCAATACAATAGCCGTCAATAACGATGGGCAGACCGCCTTGTACCGGCAATACTGGCATTTTCAACATGCTCATCCTGCCGGCAGCGACCCGGTCTTCCCATGATTTGCTCGAGCGCCGTGACAGTGCTGCCGTGCCCGCTTTTTCTATCGCAATTTTGGCATTAGCTGGCGTAGCACCATCCATACGCACAAACCCCAACAGGTGGGCGCCATCATCAAGTACGGCAATCGCAACCTGCCAGTTATTTTTCAATGCCTCTTGCTCCGCTGCCTGCAGCAGTAGTTTCACGTCGTCTAATGTCAACACGGATCTGGTTTTCATGTTTATCACCTCTTCTTAAAATTCTAGACAATAATTCCTTCATCACTACGACTTTCACCGCGATTATCAGACCAAGCGATTTGCACTCGATCACCAGTCTTGGCACCGCTGAAAACGAAATTCAAGCTGGCATCACGGGCTATGGCCGTACTGAACTGCGCGTCTAGCACGGTGCGTCCCTGATGCGAGGCGCGCAGGGTCTGAATAAACCAGGGCGCTATCGGTTTTCCTGCAGCATCCCGTGCCAGTTGACTGATCATGGGGTGGGTAATACGGCTGCGTACCAGTGTTCTGCCTTCACGCATCACCGGGCGTATTAGTGTTGAGCCGGCCTGTAGCGTTCCCTCACCGGCGCCGCCACAACCGCCACCTATACTGGTAAAGGTTCGACGTGCAGCCCACCATTTGCCTTCCGACCGCATCGCTACCATGACGACACTGGTTTCGGCAACCTTGATGTGGGTTAGCAGATTAGGGTCGGTACCCGCTGGCAGCTGGAACCAGGCTGTGAGCGTGGTGGGATTTTTTTCGACCAGAATGGCGACTTGATCAACCTGGCTCAGACGGGTCGTTATGTCGAGCCGTATCTTGACGCCCTCCGTAGTATCTGGCTCGGCGATCTGAATGGCGCTGGTCTCGGTCACGACTCCATTGGGCGCGCCCAATATGCGCATGACCTCGCTAAAACCTTTGGCCGCAAAGGCGGCCTTGTTCCAGCTCGCTGCATTTTGCGCCCGTAACGGTGTAGTAAAAAATGCAGGCATCAAGACCATGCCCTGCATAAAAATTCGGCGCGACATAAATGTATTCATGATCAATGGCCTGACTTCGGTTCAGCGCCGGGGTTGCGTTTTTTTATCCTGCGACCGCGATCCGAACCATTGCGGGTGGTGCTGTAGCAAGGCCACCAGACGTTCGGCATGATGCGGTTCATAACGCTGGATCAGCAGGTTTTCAAAACCCTGCCTGATACTGCCAGCCACCAACCCACCCTTTAGCTTTTGTGCCAGCAAAGCTATCTGCAACTGGCGTCGAAGTGCTTCACTGCCGGGACTGGAGAGTCCCGAGTCGATTTCAAGTCGTATTAGCTGCTCTTCAAAATCAGGCATCAAATCGACTGGCTGCTGCATTCTTTTTTGCAAGACTTTTTCAAACGGGCCGGCATTACCAGCCTCCGACCATAGCAAAAGCAATCCATCTGTCTGATCCGGTGCACAAGCCAGACGAATTTTTCTGATTGTGCTGGTGGCAAAGTTTTTCAGCTCCTGTTCGCGTTCCCGGCGCTGCTGTTGCGCAGCCAACTCGCGCTCGCGTTCGGCGTTTTTTCCCTGCTTGATTTGCTCGGCCACCTGCTGACAGGCACTACGAAAATCGGCCCAAAGCGCTTGTTCCTTGTTGGTCGGTAAAGGGCAGTTACGCGCTCGCGCTTGCCAGGCCTGTTGCAGGACACGTAACTGGCTAAAGTTGGTACTACCCTGGCTCGCGAGTTGTCGCGCGCTTGCAATCAAGGTCTGACGCTCGTCCTGCTCTTTCTGGCGCTGCTGTTGCAAGGGCTGTGTCAGCTGCGCCATGGCAGCGTCGAACCTTTGCGTCAAAAGCTTGTTCTGCTCTTTATTTGCAGGGCCAATTGAACGCCAGCGCTGGCGCAAACTATCAATCTGACCCGCCAGCTTACGCCAATCGGGAGTACTGTCGGACGTCAGATGTTGTAGCTCTGCCTCGGCCAGTTCAGCCAGCAGTTGCTTTTGTTTTGAATTTTCGCTACGTAACAAGGCTTGTTGTTCCAGCCACTCGGCTGCAGGCGCATAGGCCTTCTCGCAGGCCAGATCGAACCGCTTCCAAACGGGCGCCGGTGCACCCGATCCCATTTGCTCATCCACTTTCTTCCAGCGTGCCCGAAGATCCTTAACAGCGTAGGCCAGTGTTTCTGGCGAGGAACCCGACAGCAGCAAGGCTTCGGCCTCGTCGATCAGGCCTTGTCGAACCACGTCGGTGCCGAAACGTTGCCAATCGCGCAGTCGTGATTGTTCTGCGCGCTCGATTTTTTCAGCGTTACTGGAAGTATGTGATTTTTTGCCAGACTTCGAAATAGCCTCGGCTTGAACCTGCTTCAGCGCAGCTGATTCTACGGCTTGGGTAATAGCATGAAAGTGTTCATGTCTTGCACTCAAGGTCTGGCGCGCGGTCTTGAGAGATTCGTCCAGTGCTGTTATCTGCTGCGGTGACAAGGCACTTATTTCTGGCGAGGCGACCAGCTCTGGTAGTTGATTCGCGAGCTGCTCCAGTGTCTGCCCCAAGGATTCTAGTTTTAATTGTCCGGCACTATCTATGTCGGTGCGTATTCCTTCCAGCTGCAATCGCAGAGTATTGGCCTGTTGCTGTAACTGGAACCGAGCCATCACCCGGTTTTCCAGTCTGGAGCGCAATTCGGCATGTCGCTGAATCAAATCCGCATCATTCAGCATTTTTTCTATTGCACTCCAGCCATGATCTAACTCGGCGATCCGATTCAGAGCCAGAACATCGGCATTGAGTAAATGTGAAAACGCGTCGAGCAGACGGGTAGCTTCAGATACGACGTGTGCCTGCTGGCGACGCTCATTGAGTCGCCCTTGCGCCAGTCGATAAAGGCGTTTGTCATGCTCGGCGGCCCATTTGGCAATACGCTTGAGTTCGGCATTGTCATCAGTCTGCGCCAGCACGGCCTCGCGCTGTGGCGCCGACAAACTTGCCCACATCGCTTCGGAACTTTGTTGCTGCGCAGTTGGCTGCGAACAGTTCTCCGGGTCTGGATCCGGGCCAGAAGTCGCGGATTCCTGATTTTCAGGAGCATTTTTTTTGAACCAGTTATTCAGCATCAGTCAAAAGTAAAAGTAAAAAATAGATCCAGGGCACTTTCTGTTCCAGCCAGGGCTTGCAGATACCAGCGTCTGGCCACCTCATAACGCAATTTCGCCAGTGTACTCGTACCGCCGATACTGCGCTCAACCGTCAAGTACAATCGACTCGACAGACGCTTTCCCAGGCTAATGATAGTCTCTTCCAGACCCGAACCTCCGCGAAACCCGATATCGTCAAATCCTATATTCCTGGCAAGCCTCTGGTTAAGAGGCAAACCCTCACCCCGATCGAGTAGTGCCGAAGCGGCTAGCGACAATAGTTGCAGGTCACTACGAGAGGCGCTATCAAGTCCACGCCCCAGCGCCAACCATGAAATCTTTTCAGTATTCGACATTTCGGGGCGCGAAACCAGTCTGGCATTCGGTACCGCCAAAGTACCAGCTACTTCAACACCGACCTCTACTGGCAGGTTATTCCGCGTAGCGTAAAAATTCAAGCCCGGGTTGTCCAGTGTGCCACTAAAGCTCACGCTGCCACGCTCTATGGTCAATTCCTGTCCATAAGCAAAATAGCGTCCAGCTGCGGTTTGTACTGTTCCCACGGCGCGTAACGGATTACCGGCACGAGCCTGCAAGGCTAGGCTGCCAGTCAATTGAGCTTCGGCGCCATACCCGGCAATCCTGAAATCCTGACCAAAATCAAAATCCAGATCAAGATCTACAGGAAAGCGGCGTTGCGCCAGAGGAACTTCTGCTGCACTGTTTAATATCACGACATCCTGACTCAAGCTGGGAACGGTGACGTCTTTTAGTGTTACTCGAGCCTGGTCTGCGCGTAACTTGCCATTGACACGAGCCGAACTATTGCCCTGAAGATCGCGAACCGCTATCTGAATTTCACCCGATGTCGCCAAACGATACAAGGGGTCAGTCAGTGCATCCAGTTTTTCCAGTCTGATCCGGATTTGCCCCTGCTCGCCCCGAAGCGCAGGGTCGAGGCTGCCCTGGGCACTGAGGCTGCCACTACGACCTTGAAAACTGAACTCGCGCAATTGCACTACGCCTGACTGAAGCGCCAGCCTGACTTTTCCCTGACGTAACGTGGCACGTGGCTGATAGGTACGCAGTACCAGGTCGTCGCCATTAACATAACCCTCCAGTCGCGGCTCGTTCAGACTACCTGTAGCTTTGGCATCGAGGCTGATCTTGCCCTCAGCGCTAAACGGTATATCAGTGAGTAAACCCAGCCAGGCTAGAGAGTTCAACTCTCCTTTAAGGGTGGCATTCAGAGGTGCCTCACGACTCAGGCCAAAACGCTGCTTATTGGTTGCAAGCACGGTTTCCACACGCGCCTGCAATTGACCAACGCGCTTTGCCATCAGGTCGAAGCGAGCATTCAATGCATTATTCCTGACCCTGACATTTAAATCGACCTGCTCTAGCCCAAGTGACTGATTCGATACCTGGGTCAACCACAAATCACCGCTTTGGCGTGACAGTTGAAATTCTCCCTCGAGCTGTTGTCCCAGTACCAGTTCCCAGCGTCCGTCCAGCATCAATGTATTGCGCGGTGTCGCCAATGCCGGAAACCAGCGTGACAGAGCCTGGCCCGATAAATTTTCCAACCGTCCGCGTGATCGCCATTGTCCGGCGCTGTAATCCAGTTGCTCGATACGGGCGCGTCCGTCGATTATTTCCAGTACTGCGTTATTCAGCTTCACCCTACCCCAGCCAATTTCCAGCGATGCCGGGGCTTGCAGGCGAATGCTGTATGCTCCAGCGTTATCGAAACGACGCCATTGACCACGCCAAACCCCTGCATCAGCCGTACCAAACCAGCCACCGGCCCACTCTGCACGAGCCTGCAGTGGTCGATTATTGCCAGCGCCCTGGGCACGGAAATTCAGCACATGTTGCTGCAGCCCGCCCCGCGCCTGTACTACTGCTTCGTTAAACAGGGTGGTACCGAGCCTGAGGCGATCACCACTCAGGTCAACGTCCAGCTCACCATCGACAATTTGCAGATAACCGTTGAGGCGTTCTGCCAGCATGACCGCATCCTTGCCTCTGTCCCAGCGAATTTTTGTTGCGACGATACTGGCGCCTATCAGGGGATCATTCATGCTGCCACCGACAACAGCATGAATCTCGGCATTGCCCGCCACATTAACTCCCCATACTGTGCGCAAGCGCTCCAGTTTCGGTGCGCTCAACACCAATGACAGACGTGATGACGAGCTGCCGAAACTGCCTGAGCCCTGCAAACTCATCTCTGCCGCTCTGGCCTTAAATTCAATCTGGCTGGCATGCCAGTCTGACCAGGCTGCCGAGACCTTTGTCAAACGGCCATTTGCCCGACCCGATAAAGGTAAGGTACCCCAGCGACTATTAGCAAGTTGCAAATCAAAGCCTGTTCCAGCCGTACCTTGACCCAGTTGCAAGCGGCCATTGATACGGGCATCAGGCAGCATACGCCAGGCCTGCTTCGACCAACTCTGGTTCAGGCCAGCAGGATTCCAGTCCTTCGCCTCTACCATGAGTTGCCAATCGGGCTGCCTGTTCTGCTGTCGATCCCAGCTAAGCCGAGCCCGCAAACCCGGAAAACCGAGTTCTGCCTGTACCGATTGCTGCCCCTGATTTACCCGCCATTGCGCCGAGCCTGTCAGGGTGAGCCCTCCTGCCCATTCCTGTAGCCGTAACGCTGGGACACGCCATGTCTGGCCACCGTATTCGATAGTGGCAGATAAAGACTGGAGCGCAATTTTTTTATCAGCCCACTTACCAGCAACCCTGTTTTTGACTTCAAGCGAGATTATTGGTCGACCTTGCTCCAGGCGCATCACGGCGTCGGCATCAAACCGGGCTTGCCAGCCCGTCAAAGGCGAATTCGGGTTCGCTGTCAGTGCCGACAAAGGTAAATCGCGCACTTGCACGCTCACCGGGTCAAGCCAGTCACGCTGGAAGGGGCGTAGTATGGTTGCCAGACCAATTTCGGGAATCTGCTGGCATCGAACGCTACAGCGCCATTGTGCTTGAAGCTTGAGCGAATTCAGATCACCACTGATTTTCCCGTGCATTTTTTTCCATGGCAACTGTATATCGGATGAAACCAGAGCGCTGGTATCTACCTCGGCCGTCATCACGGTAGAGAAAGGGGCTGCGGCCTGAACTTGAACCCGCCCATTCATTTTCATTCCACTCCAGAGCAAATTCTGCAAGTCCAATTGGTGCTGGCTGCGGGTCAGCGCCAGGCTTGCCCTGATTTGTCTGATTTCATTACTTGCCGTAGCAGCTCTGGCCTGAGTGATCAATACCCGGTCCATCTGCAGATCTGAAATATTTACATTCAAGGGAACGGCCAGACTTTGCGGTACTGTTATTGGCTGATCTGAAGGCTGGATTTGTATAAAATACAATTCAGCGATGCGCAGATCCGATACTCTTATCTGATCAGGTGGCCAGTACCACCAGCGCAAACCGACTTGCCTCATTTTCACCTGCCAGCGTGGATGTTCAAGCCTGATTTCATCGGCGCTCACCCCATGCCAAAGCGAGCCCTTCAAACCCTGTACTTGCAGTGTATAAGGAGTATTTTGCACCAGACGTTGTAATAACCAGAGTAAGGATTCATCACGACTTCCCCACCAGGCAAGACCTGCAAGCAGCAAACCGGCACTGGCCAGTAGCATCACAACACTTCTGTAGAACCATTTCATCAGAACACCAGACCCAGTGAAAAATGCAGACGCCACTGGCGCTCACGTTCGCCATAAGCCAGATCCACGTTGACTGGTCCCAGCGGACTGCGCCAGCGCGGACCAGCACCCAAGCCCAGAACCGGTCTGAAACGTCCCGGCTGGTCAAAGGCATTGCCTGCCTCGGTAAACAGACCGACCCCCCATTGCTGCGAAAACCAGCGCGTATACTCCAGTCCAGCTATGGCAAGATAACGCGTACCTACTACTGCAGCCCCTTCCCGAACCCCAAGTGACTGATAGTCATAACCACGCAAGGACTGGTCACCGCCGGCACGAAACAGAAATTCCTGTGGAATCCCAACCCTGCTGGATGCCAATACCGCTCCGCCCTCAAAACGTAACTGTAGCGAATCACGATCCGCACCTACTGGCCAGTAATGCAAATATTTACCGTAGGTTCGGATGAAATTCTGGTCAGATAAAAATGCCTTGGCAGCAATACCCGCCTGTAAATTGAGCCAGTAGCCCTCTCGAGGATAAATCAGACTGTCCAGACTGCGGTAGGTCCAGTCATAGCCGGGCGCTACCGCACGAGTGCTGCGTCGTGTCATACCGGCCACCTGTTCCAGTGAATAGGCCAACTTCAATTCATAGGCACGTACAATTCGTGCCTGTTCCTTGCTACGACGCAGAACCACCTCGCTGGTGCGCATATCCAGACCTTCAATATCACTGCGCGTCCAGGCGGCGCGAAAACCATCCTCCCAACCATCAGCACGACGTGGCAAGCTAACTTTGCTTTCTAAAGATTGTTGTCGTAATTCTAGCTTGGCCAAAGTCTCGAGACGCCAGCCGCGTTCAGCCAAATTCAAATCGTTATATCCAGCCTGAGCTCGTATCCCGGTATTGGAACTATAGCCCGCACCGAGGGTTATTTTTCTTCGTTGCACTTCTTCAAGCTCGATTAACACTGGGACACGCCCATCTGATGTCTGATCCAGCAAAGCTTGAACCGAAACATTGCTGAAATAAGGCTGAGATAAAAGCTCAGCCTGAAATTGCGCCAGCCGGGCCTGTGAATAAGCCTGTCCCGGTAGTAGGGTGTACTGGTTGGTAACTATTCGATCCGGATAACGGGACAAACCCTGCAATCTCATTTCGCCGAACCATATCGGCTCGCCAACATCGATTTCTATCCGTAGTTCCGCAGTCTGCTTTTCGATATCGACCCTGGCTTCAGAAAAAGCAATTTTGGCATTAGGAAAAACCTCCAGCCGGAATTCACGTAGGATTGCGCTCTTGCTTGCTTCCCAAGGCTCCTGACGGAAAATTTGCCCTACCGACAGTTGCCATTTTTCATCCAGTCTCCGAGCTTCATAAAAATTTTCTGCCTGTCCGCGTCCTACTCCAATGAGAGTGAGTTGTTGCTGAACAATACGAACCGGCGTACCCGCAGTCACTTTCATGATGATATGTGGCAGTTCAGAAGTATTTTCGAGATTCACTTCGACATCAGGACTAAAGTACCCCTCGGTTTGCAGCAAGCTACGGGCTTGGCGCAGTGCCCTGTCGGCCAGTACGATCAACTGCTCATCATCAATATCATCGTCGTATTGCCGGCGCACTACTTCAAGATAGCGAGTCAAGACAATCGTTAGCTCTGGCGGAGCCTGTAATTCAAATTGATAGCGCTGCCGTTCACCCACACGTGCCGTAGTTTGCGCAAAGGCATGCGGTATTGTCAGCAGAAAAACTGCTAATAGCAGTAGAAAACGAGAAATGAAAAGGTTCCGCACCCGAATATTGTATCGGGTACGGCGTACTGTGCGATATCAGACCCGCGACAACACCGGGCCTGCTATCTTCATGCGTTCAATTACAGCCTTACCAATCTGCAATAGCGGCAATATCTCATCTACCGCACCTACTGCTATAGCTTCCTTTGGCATGCCGAATACAACACAGCTGGCTTCGTCTTGTGCAAAGTTATAAGCACCAGCCTGATGCATTTCAAGCATGGCCTGGGCACCATCTTTTCCCATACCGGTTAGCATGACTCCGATGGCATTAGGACCTACATTTTTTGCTATAGACTGGAACAGCACCTCGACGGATGGTTTATGACGATTCACCGGTTCAGCATCAAATACCTCGGCAACATAATTAGCGCCACTACGTTGTACAGCGAAATGCATGCCCCCCGGGGCGATATAAGCGTGTCCAGGTAAGATACGTTCACCGTCCTGCGCCTCCTTGACCCTGATTTTGCACAATCCATCCAGTCGCTTGGCAAAACTGGTAGTAAAACCTTGCGGCATATGCTGAGTAATGACAACAGCTGGAGAATCTGCTGGTAAGTGTGTCAGTACTTCTCGAATGGCCTCGGTTCCACCAGTAGAGGCCCCAATCACAATCATTTTTTCAGTACTGTGACGCGAAAAAATGACTTTTGATTCTGACTTAACCGTCTCGGAAAGCACGGGTGTGGAAACAGGGGCAGAACGTCTAAATATTTTTGCTTGTGAGGCAATTCTGATTTTTTCGCAAATTTCCTGTCCGAGCTCACGCATACCACGAGAGACGCCGACCTTGGGCTTGGCAACATAGTCAATCGCGCCCAGTTCCAAGGCTCTGAGGGTTACGTCAGCACCCTTTTCCGTCAAAGTTGACACCATGACTACCGGCATCGGGCGCAGGCGCATGATCTTTTCCAGAAAATCAAGACCATCCATACGCGGCATTTCGACATCCAGCGTAATAACATCAGGGTTCAAACTACGAATGATTTCTCGTGCCTGATAAGGATCAGCCGCGGTACCGACCACTTCCATATCTGTTTGTGCATTGATTATTTCGGTTAGCAGTGCCCGAATCAGTGCCGAATCATCCACCACCACGACAGTCGTTTTTGGCATGGTTTTTCTCTCTTAGAACAATTCAATCTCTCCACCGGTCTTGGCCACTTTTTCAGTCTGTAGCGTAGAGCGGTATTTGGTTTCCATAGTGACGACAGATACTGCCGTGTCCTCACGCAGCTTCTTGACCAGCGCACGTCCGGTCTTGGTAAAGAAAATCACCTTGCGCGGAAATATGTCTAGTAAATCCTGAGCAGTAATACGAATTTTTTCCGTCTTCAGAAAATCAAGCGCGAACTGAGCGTTGCGCTCGCCCACATTCATGGTGGTAAAGCCTTTCATGACATTACCACCACCAAATAATTTACATTCTAATGAGTCGCGGTGTGCGCCATGCTTCATCAGATCATTGATTAAAAGCTCCATGGCATAGGTACCGAAACGGCCAGCAGCGCCGGCGAAATCTTTTTCATCAGTATCAGGTAGCATGAAGTGATTCATACCGCCCATGCCAGTCTTTTTATCCCAGATACAGGCAGAGACACAAGATCCGAGTACAGTATTGACGATAATATCCTCACCAGAGCCGTAGTATTCTCCGGGTAATATTTTCATGGAAGGGAGATGGAAATGCCGGTCAAAAAACACGTGGGTGGCAGTGCCAAAACCGTTAATGTTGTGCGTGACTTTATGGGCAGTAGATGTTGTCATGAAATACGCTCATAAACAGTTTTCCCCTGTAGGCGGAAAGGGGCACCTGAATCGGAAAAGTTTTCGGAATGACCTGCAAATAGTAAGCCTCCAGGTTTCAGTACCTGGGCAAATTTCTGCAAAATATTTTTTTGTGTTGGCTTGTCGAAATAAATCATGACATTCCGGCAAAAAATAACATCGAAAGGGTCATTCGAACGTATAGCCCATGAATCCTCAAGTAGATTGGTTTGCCTGAACACAAGCATTTGCCTCAACTCAGGCCGAATGCGTACCAGACCCGCGTTATCGCCACTACCCTTGAGAAAGTATTTACGCAGCAGCTTATTATCCACAGACTGCACTGTTTCAAGCTTGTACACTCCGCGATCAGCCTGCGCTAAAACATTAGTGTCGATATCTGTCGCAACAATTTTTGCGTGCGGCGCACCCGCCTCTGCAACTGTCATTGCAATAGAATAAGGTTCCTCTCCTGTTGAAGCGGCAGAACACCATACTCTTGGCGGCTTGGAATTTTCCTTCATATGTTGTCGAACAAATGCATCGAGAACCGGAAAATGATGTTGTTCGCGGAAAAAATACGTAAGATTTGTTGTCAGGGAATTGATGAACTCCTGCCATTCGGAACTATCACGTGAGGCTTCTAGCCGGTTCAGGTATTCGTGAAAACTTCCTGCACCCGTAGCGCGGACACGGCGACTGAGACGGCTATAAGCCATTTGCTGCTTCGAATCATTCAGGGCAATACCGGCACTGCTATATATTAGTTTACGAATACGCTCGAAATCAGCCCCCGAAAACTCAAGATCGCGTTCGAAATTTTCACGTGCGTTCATTTCGTATCTGCTCTCATTTTCAGATATTGACCTTGAATTTATCGACCGATGCCACCAATGCATTAGCCTGCTCCCTTAATGACATGGAAGCGGCGGCAGTCTGTTCTACCAAAGCGGCATTCTGCTGTGTTGTCTGATCTATTTGACCCATCGCCAATCGAAGCTGCTCGATTTCATTATCCTGTTCACGACTGGCAGTAGCTATTTCCTGCATGATATCTGTGACACGAGCAACCGAAGAAACAATATCATTCATGGTTTCTCCAGTTTCTTTGACCAAAGCTGCGCCATTGTCAACATTTTGTATTGACTGATGAATCAGATCTTTAATCTCCTTGGCAGCTGCAGCACTTCTTTGTGCCAGATTTCTTACTTCACTAGCTACAACTGCAAAACCACGACCCTGCTCACCAGCACGCGCCGCTTCCACTGCAGCATTTAGTGCCAGAATATTCGTCTGAAAAGCGATCCCATCTATCACGCCAATAATATCGCCTATTTTTTTGCTGGAGTCAGTGATTATTTCCATACGTGTTACAGCCTGGCTCACGACATCGCCGCCTTTTTTGGCCACATCATAAGCGGAATGCACCAGCGTATCAGCCTGCTGTGCACTGTACATATTGCGTTTCACAGCCTCGGATATTTGTGCCATGCTGGCGATTGTCTGTTCAACTACAGCCGCTTGTTTTTCACCACGCGCAGATAGATCAGCATTACCAGCTGCAATTTGTTGACCTGCGATATTGATAGATTCAGCACCATTCCTAATAGTCAGAACAATGTCTGCAATAGAACCGACACCCGCCAGTAAATTTTTAATAGCCAGTCCGAGCTCATCACGGCCTTTGACTTCAAGATTGGTAGTCAAATCGCCATGTGCCATTGCCTCAATTCGTTCGCCAAGGAACTGGAAACCATTGCGAGAGACAAGATAAAAACATATCAGCATATAGGCTGCTACCAATACAGATATTGCCGATATTAATAACAGAATTTGTAATGAACTATACTCATCGCTGATGCGTTCATGAATCAGTTTTGTGGTTAAGTCCAGATGTTGCCTTGCCTTCTGATCTAGTACAACCATTACAGCAGAGCCTTCGCTCCACAGCATGCCCAAGTCGACAGGCTGAGACATTTCGGTTAGCAGCTTTTCGGTTTTAATGAAATAGGCACGTGCATATTCGTCTACATTGATACTTAGGCTGCCTTGCAAACTATTGTCAGCGACAAGTACTCGCGACAAATCTTCCCTAATCCCATTGTTTAATTTTGACCCAATAGCAATAGACTGAAAAAATTCTTTAGACTGTACAGATTGATTAAGATTTTTAGCACTAATGTAGTAGGCGCTATTTTTTGTCGTCGCAACAGCCTCCATCAACTCTATTTTTTTAAAAATACCCATGATCAGCCAATAAGTCTTGGCGTCAGGGTCGAGCACCAAATTAGAGTTTTCACCGTTCTTGAGGACTATTTCGCGCCACTGTTTTGCCGCTTCCAAACCCTGCTTTATGACTTCATCTCTATTGGTACTATTTACTGATACGTACTGCCGGGTGGTCTGCTCAAATTTCTGCAAATCTGAGGCAAGAGAAAAAATATCACCATCTTTTTTTATTAGATCAGTTAATTTATTTAATTCACTTTTCAGCATTGTGCTTTTTTCAACCGCCATTTTCCCTATATCAGCACCCGCACTTTCGGCTAATTTATATGAGCGTAAGTCTTCAAAATGTCTTTGTACTGTGATAATGTTTTGCAGATATTTCAGTCCATACAATTCTTTTTCTGAGAACTGTATCGTGCTATAGAAGCTTCCGATGACGTACCAGAGTGACATCAATAGTGGCACAATAAAAGCTGTAGTCACCAGGAAAAACTTGACAGGGGTTTTGTACCTGCGCATGAACGCTTTTCCCGGATCAAAAAGCTTTTTCATCAAAATTCCTCCCAATCATCTTCTGCTGCTGCTTTAGACCCTTTTGAATCCTTTTTTATAGATACTTGCGCGGGCGCTTTTGGAATGTCGGTTTCGCGTCGAGCTAATGTCTGGCTTTCGTTCTTGCTAGCCGTAGCAGTTTCCTCTGCTGCTACTGGTTTATCCTCAGGTGATTTTATTGTCGACGCGATATTCTGTTTCTTATTTTTTTCAGTTGTTTTCGGAGTTAATGTCGATTTTGGAGCTGAAGAATTTCCAGTTTTCTGCATCACAGTAGCTTTGTTTTCAACTTTTCGTTCAGAAATAGTGACTGGTCTGGCGATCTCTGCTTTAGGTACCGTAACTGGTAATACCGTGCTTTCTATGATGTTTGAGAGCTTAAAAAATGCCACTGCTGATACCAGTTTTCCGGCTTGCTCCTTCAAACTTCCGGCTGCTGCGCTTGCTTGTTCTACCAGAGCTGCATTTTGCTGCGTCATTTGATCCAGTTGCCCTACCGCCTGGTTGACCTGGCTGATTCCAGAGCTTTGTTCCGCGCTGGCTGAACTGATCCGGTTCATGATTTCGGTCACCGACTGTACACTTCTCACAATATCAGCCATCGTCTCACCT
>DHLX01000009.1:0-51307 GCA_002405475.1 Burkholderiales bacterium UBA4657
ACGTCACTTGGGGGCAAGTCCAGTCTGCTCATCATCGTGCTGTTTGGTGGCGCCACCATCTGGCTGCATAACGAAGCGTTCATCAAGTGGAAGCCTACCGTACTTTACTGGCTGTTTGCTGCCGCCCTGCTGGGCGGGGTGTGGCTTTTCAAGAAAAATCTGATGCGCCTGCTGCTGGGCAGTCAGCTACAACTGCCAGATAGGGTATGGCAACAGCTGAACACATTGTGGGCAGGTTTTTTTACGCTGATGGGTGTTCTGAATTTATATATTGCTTACAGCTACTCAACCAATGCCTGGGTCAATTTCAAGTTATTCGGCTTTACCGGGCTGACACTCGTTTTTGTATTGTTTCAGGCCTGGTTTTTATCGCGCCATCTTGTCCAGGACACTCAAAATGACTAGCCGCCTAGAGCAAATTGAACAGCATCTGCGCTCACAACTACGCGTACAGCGCCTGACCCTCCAGGATGAGTCGGCTTTGCATGCCGGGCATGAAGGTGCCAAGTCGGGCGGCGGTCATTTTCGACTGCAAATTGTGTCGGAAGATTTCACCGGCCTGAGCCGGGTAGAACGACACCGGCTGGTGTATGATGCACTCCATGAGCTCATGGTTAGGGACATTCATGCTCTAGCCATTGATGCGCGTAGTCCGGCAGAAACGGATATTTGATTAAATTTTTGATTGAGGCTTTTTCATGATTCGTCAGACCCTATTAGCCAGCCTATTGACCCTCGCTGCCAGTGTGGCAATGGCGCAGAATGCCGCCATCGTCAACGGCAAGGCCATCCCGTCATCCAAGGTCGATCTCATTATCAATGAGCTGAAAAAACAAGGCCAGCAAGACTCGCCACAAATGCGTGAGCAAATCCGTGATTCACTGATCATGACGGAAATTTTTCGCCAGGAAGCGCAAAAACGTAAGCTGCTGGATCGAACCGATGTCAAACTGGCACTGGAGCAGGCGCAAAGCCGTATTGTGATCAACGCTCTGGCGCAGGATTTCCTGAAAAACAGCCCAATTACCGATACCGAAGTCAAGGCTGAATATGACAAGATCAAAGCCGAAGTGACCAAGACCACGGAATACAAGGCGCGTCACATCTTGGTCGAAAAAGAAGATGAAGCCAAACAAATCATTACCAAGCTCAAGGGCGGTGCCAAGTTCGAAGAATTGGCGAAACAGTCGAAAGATCCCGGCTCGGCGGCGAATGGTGGCGATCTGGACTGGGCTCCGGCTGACAACTACGTGCCCGAGTTTTCCAGTGCCCTGCAGAAGCTGAAAAAAGGCGAACTGACCGACACCCCGGTCAAAACCCAATTCGGCTTTCACATCATTCGTTTAGACGACTCACGCCAAGGTCAGATTCCTCCGTTTGAACAGGTTCAAGCGCAAATCCGCGAGCAGGTTCAGCAACGTAAACTGGCCAATTTCCAAGACCAGTTGCGCAAAGCTGCCAAGGTCAAATAAGTCCACCTGACACGCTTGGAAAGCCCCGCACACGCTATCGCTCAGGTAGTACTGTGGGGCTTTGACAGGCACTACCGGCTGTTTCGCGAGACCGCGCAAATTGCCAAACACCGCTTCGAACTGGCTGACTGGCGTGCTGTTCATAATGCCGCGCGTGACCGTATTCTGTTTTACGACCTGCGGGTTGAAGAAACGGTTGAACGTCTGAGAAAAGAATTCAAGGCCGAGTCGTTGAACGACAATATCTGGCTGCAAGTCAAATTTCATTTTGTCGCCCTGCTGATTGAGCACAAGCAGCCCGAGTGTGCCGAAAGTTTTTATAACTCGGTCACTTGCCGAATTTTGCATCGCGACTATTTCAATAACGACTATATCTTTGTCCGTCCCACCATCTCGACCGATTATCTGGATTCCGATCCACCAGCCTACCGCAGCTACTACCCTCAGTCTGTTCCTGGTCTGCGCGAAACTTTCAGGCAAATGATATTGGACAGCCATTTCAGCCTGCCTTTTCCCGATCTGGAACATGAGCTCGATTGTATTGTCGAGGCCTTATCTGGAAAGTTGCCGCGCGACATGGCCTTGCATCCCAATCGTCAAGTGCAGGTACTGCGTTCTCCCTTTTTTCGCAATAAAGGTTGTTACCTCATCGGAAAAATCATCAATGGCTTTCAGGAAACGCCCTTTGCTCTCGCCATACTGCATGAACGGCGTCAGGCCTTAAGTATTGATGCCATCTTGCTCGAACGCGAGTATATCCAGACCCTGTTTTCCTTTGCCCGCGCCTATTTTTTCGTCGATATGGAAGTGCCGTCGCAATATGTGGCTTTTTTACGTACCATCATGCCGCGCAAGCCCAAAGCCGAACTCTATGCCATGCTGGGTTTGGCCAAGCTGAGCAAGACCCTGTTTTATCGCGACTTCCTGCATCACCTGAAACACTCCAGCGACCAGTTCGTGCTGGCGCCGGGCATTAAGGGGCTAGTCATGCTGGTGTTTACCCTGCCCTCTTTTCCCTATGTCTTCAAGGTCATCAAGGATGTCATGGGCGGTAATAAAGAAATCAATCGCGAAGGAGTGAAACAAAAATATCTACTGGTTAAACAGCACGACCGCGCCGGGCGCATGGCCGACACGCTGGAATACAGTAATGTTGCCTTCCCGCGTGAACGTTTTTCTGACGAGCTGGTGCGGGAGTTGCAGCAACTTGCGCCCTCAATGATTGAGATTAGCGCCGACAGCGTGGTACTGCACCATTTGTACATTGAGCGTTATATTACGCCGCTGAACCTGTATATGCAGCAATGCAGTGATGAAGCACTGGAACCTTGTTTGATTGACTACGGCAACGCCATTAAGGAACT
Organism: Burkholderiales bacterium UBA4657; assembly: GCA_002405475.1. Taxonomy (GTDB): domain Bacteria; phylum Pseudomonadota; class Gammaproteobacteria; order Burkholderiales; family Burkholderiaceae_E; genus UBA4657. The sequence goes on from DHLX01000009.1 coordinate 2,837, forward strand.
CGCGGCGGCGAATATATTCCCCGGCGATATGCTGTATAAAAATTTCGGGGTGTCGCGCCAGGGTCGCGTTGTTTTTTATGATTACGATGAAATCGAATACATGACCACGTGCCAGTTTCGTCATGTGCCGACCTCACCACATGACGAAGATGAGCTGTCGAGCGAACCGTGGTATCCGGTAGGCAAATATGATGTGTTTCCCGAAGAGTTCTCACGTTTTCTACTGGCAGACCCCAGGGTGCGCCGCATTATGATGCAACATCATCCCGACCTGTTTACCGCGCATTTTTGGGATGCTTTGAAAACCAGAATCGCTTCTGGGCAGGTGGAAAGTGTGTTTCCTTATCCGCAGGAAATACGCTTTGGCACTGCACATCAAGCCCTCTAGATTCAGCGGCGTGGTGCTGACATAGTCCGGCAGACAGGAAGTGTCACGAGCATATGAATTGTCCGGTTTCGTAGCACGTAGAGTGTAAGTAAAATGGAAGCCACCTCACCGGGCACATTTACACCGCTACAGCCAGGGGCAGTGCAGGCGAGTCGTTATACGGCTGGTCTGGGCGCCAACTGGTCATGGTTAAGTTTTCGTATTTTTGCGACACGTTCGCAGTTTATGTCGCTACTGACGACAGGTCAATTCAATAGGATAGTCAGCGCTTTAGCGCTGACCGCAGTCATTCTGCCGGGCTAGGCCTTGAGTCTGAGTGCAAGCCAAGATCACCCCCCTACCCCACCCACACCCGCGCATTATTGAACATGCGCAGCCACGGGCTGGCTTCGCGCGCCTGCTCGCGCTTGAAGCGTTCGGCGCTATAACTTTGCTGTACGGTACGGAACACACGCTCGGCATGCGGCATAAGCACCGTAAAACGTCCATCAGCGGTAGTCACCGAGGTAATGCCTTGAGGGCTGCCGTTGGGGTTGTAGGGGTAAGTTTCGGTCGCCTGCCCGCTGTTATCGACATAGCGCATGGCCAGAACCGCTTGTGCCATGTTTCCGTGCTGGCTGAAGTCGGCAAAACCTTCACCATGCGCCACGGCAATCGGCATGCGGCTACCCGCCATGCCTTGAAAGAAAATCGACGGTGAGTCAATGACTTCGACCATGGCAAAGCGTGCTTCAAATTGCTCGCTCTTGTTACGTGTAAAGCGCGGCCAGGCTTCGGCACCGGGAATGAGCGGCGCCAGATTGCTCATCATTTGGCAACCATTGCAAATACCCAAAGCAAACGTGTCACTGCGCTGAAAAAATGTCGCAAACTGTTCGGCCAGTTGCGGGCGGTACAAAATGGTCTTGGCCCAACCTTCGCCAGCACCCAGTACGTCGCCATAACTGAAGCCGCCCACGGCAATAAAGCCACGGTAGTGCTCCAGCTTGGCGCGGCCTGCTATCAAGTCGCTCATATGCACATCGTCGGCATCAAAGCCCGAGGCGTGCATGACATAAGCTGTTTCCAACTGCGAATTACAGCCCTGCTCACGCAATATGGCAACTTTTGGCCGTGCCCCCTTGGCAATATACGGAGCAGCAACCTTGTGGCTGGGGTCGTAGCTTAAGTGCTCATGCAACCCGGGGTCAGCCGCTTCTATGCGGCGATATTCAGCATCGGCGCAGTCGGGGTTGTCGCGCAGTCGCGCAATGCGCCAACTGGTATCACTCCAGGCGGTTTGTAATTCAACGCGTGTGGCACTGAATACGACTTTGGTGTCGCGGTATATTTCGACGACCTCGCGCTCATTGAGTTGACCGATACGGTGACTGTCTTTGCCTAGGCCATGCTCGCGCAATACTTGCATGACGCGGCTTTCGTCACTGCGACGAATTTGTACCACGGCACCGAGTTCTTCGTTAAACAAGGCTTTCAGGGTCAGTTCATGTCGTTGTACCGAGACTTGCTCGGGGCGAATCTTGAAATCCCCCCAGTCTTGCGCATGCGGGTCCAGGGTCAAGACATCAACATTCAAAGTCACGCCCGTACGACCGGCAAACGCCATTTCGCACACGGTGCTGAACAGACCGCCATCAGAACGGTCGTGATACGCCAGCAATAAATTTTGTGCATTCAGTGCCTGAATTGCGGCATAGAATGCTTTGAGAGCTGCGGGGTCATCTACATCGGGCACTTCCGAACCAAACTGGTTCGTCACTTGTGCCAGCATCGAGCCGCCCATGCGCTGACGACCGGCGCCTAAATCAATCAGGACTAACACCGTATCTTGCACATCGGTGCGTAGCTGCGGCGTCAAGGCGCTGCGTACATCAGGCACCGGCGCGAAAGCCGAAATAATCAGCGACACCGGCGCTGTCACCTGTTTTTGCTCGCCATGTTCGACCCATTGGGTACGCATGGACAAGGAGTCTTTACCGACCGGAATACTAATACCGAGTGCGGGACACAAATCCATGCCTACCGCTTTGACGGTATCAAACAGGGCGGCATCTTCCCCGGGCTGGCCGCAGGCCGCCATCCAGTTGGCCGAGAGTTTAATGTCTTCAATGTGTCGGACCGGAGCCGCTGCCAGATTGGTAATGGCCTCGCCGATAGCCATGCGCCCTGATGCCGGAGCATTAACCACCGCCAGTGGCGTGCGCTCGCCCATGGACATGGCTTCACCTGCATAACCTTCATAATCCATTAGCGTGACAGCGCAGTCTGCCACCGGCACCTGCCACGGGCCGACCATTTGGTCACGTGAGCTCAAGCCACCCACGGTGCGGTCACCAATGGTAATGAGGAAAGATTTATCACCTACCGTCGGTGAACGTAACACCTCGAGCGCGACCTGGTGCAGGTCAAGGCTTGTCAGCTCAAGCGCAGTCTCAGGCGCTGGCAGGCGCTTGACATCGCGCTGCATCTTGGGCGGTTTGCCGAGCAGGACATTCATGTCCATATCAACAGGTGCAGTGTTATTGTCGCCGTCCAGCAGTTTCAGTTGTTGCTGTTCAGTAGCGGTACCGACCACGGCAAACGGACAGCGTTCACGTTCACAAAAAGTCTGAAACAGGGGCAATGACTCAGGGGCAATGGCCAGCACGTAACGCTCTTGCGATTCATTACTCCAGATTTCTTTCGGACTGAGGCCGCTTTCTTCCAGCGGTATCTGGCGCAACTGAAATACGGCGCCGACTTCCGCATCGTGCGCCAGTTCGGGAAAGGCATTCGACAAACCGCCTGCGCCGACGTCGTGTATCGACAAAATGGGGTTGGCCTCACCCAAGCCCCAGCAACGGTCAATGACTTCCTGGGCACGACGTTCTATTTCAGGGTTGCCGCGTTGTACCGAGTCGAAATCCAGGTCGGCCGTATTCGTGCCTGTCGCCATGGAACTGGCTGCACCACCCCCCATGCCAATACGCATGCCCGGTCCACCGAGCTGAATAAACAAGTCGCCCGCTTTTAATTTGCGCTTGTGTGTCAGACGGGCGTCGATATTGCCTATGCCGCCGGCGATCATGATGGGTTTGTGATAGCCGCGCTGTAAGCCACCAATGTTTTGTTCAAAGCTACGGAAATAACCGAGCAAATTGGGACGGCCAAACTCGTTGTTGAAGGCGGCACCGCCTATCGGCCCGTCGATCATGATTTGCAAGGGCGTGGCAATACGGTCAGGTATGCCGTAAGGGGTCGCCCATAAGGCGGACACGCTGAAACCGGTGAGGCCGGCTTTGGGTTTGGCGCCGCGCCCGGTGGCACCTTCATCGCGTATTTCACCGCCAGCGCCCGTCGAAGCGCCCGGAAATGGCGAGATGGCCGTGGGGTGGTTATGCGTTTCCACTTTCATCAGGGTATGAAATACGCCCTCATGCAAGGCATAACGTGCGCTTGAACCGGTTTGTGGCTGGGCGTAAAACTTTTTTGCCGCAAAACCTTCCATGATGGCGGCATTGTCGGCATAGGCCACCACCGTGCCTTTGGGCTGCAGCCGGTGGGTATTACGTATCATGCCGAACAGGCTCAGGTCTTGTGCCTGACCGTCAATCGTCCATTGCGCATTAAAAATTTTGTGGCGGCAATGTTCACTATTGGCCTGCGCGAACATGAACAGCTCAACATCGCTGGGGTTGCGCTGTACTTGGCTAAAGGCCTGAAACAGATAGTCAATTTCATCGTCTGACAAGGCCAGCCCCCAGGCCTGGTTGGCCTGCTGTAAAGCAGCTTTACCCCCTTGCAGTACGTCAACATGCGCCATGGCTTGCGCGGGTAGCTCACGAAACAATGACTGAAAATCGAAGTCGGTATCGACCACGTTTTCGGTCATGCGGTCGTGTATGAGTGGCTTGAGCGCTTCAAGGTTCAGGTTTTTCTTGCCACCCAGCAAACCCGACTTGGCCGTAAAAAAATAAGTGATGCCCCGTTCAATGCGTTGCACCTTCTGTAGCCCGCAGTTGCGCGCAATGTCGGTCGCTTTCGAGGCCCAGGGCGATAGAGTGCCCAGACGCGGAATGACGGTCAGACTTTGAGCCTGGGTTGGAGCCTGGAATGGCACCCCATAGGTCAGCAAACGCTCAAGGCGTGTGTTTTCTTCTGGGGTTAAATCATTGCTAACATCGACAATATGCAGGTAACGTGCGCTGACTTGCTCAATGGCGGGCTCAAGTTCGCGGAGTCGTTCGAGCAGGCGGTGTTGACGAAAAGGGGACAGTGCTACGGAGCCGGGAAGGAGTTTCATGACCACATTTTACCTTGTCATGAGGCTTGAGCTAACATGCTTGCCATGCGCCTACTCACCACCACCGACTTGCGCCTGGTAGAGCAACGGGCTGCGCAAGCTTTGCCCGCGCGCGGTCTGATGCTGAAGGCAGCACGCGCCGCAGCCGACCTGGCTTTGGCTCAATTTCGCGGGCCGTATCTGGTTCTGGCCGGCCCCGGGAATAATGGAGGTGATGCGCTGGAAACCGCACTGCTGCTGCAACAAGCCTGGCAGCAGGTCTGTGTCGTGTTGCTGGCCGAACCGTCACAATTAACGGTTGATGCGCGTCAGGCCTATGAGCGTTGTCGTGCAGCTCAATTGAATTTTCTCCCCACCCTGCCCGATACTTGGTCTGGTTTTCAGTGTGTCATTGACGGGCTGTTTGGCATTGGCTTGAAACGAGCATTAGAACAAGCTCTGGCGCACTGGCTGACTTCCTTGAACCATAGCGGTGTTCCGATATTGGCACTGGATATTCCCAGCGGTTTGAATGCCGATACTGGTCGGGTCGTGGGTGGTGCCTCGGGAGTAGCGGTCAAGGCCACTCAAACCCTGACGTTTATAGCCGGCAAACCCGGCCTGTGGACGGCTCAGGGGCCAGAGTATTGTGGACAGATTCAGGTCGCTGATTTGGGGGTGAGTGAAACTCACTTTAAGCCCTGCCCCAATGCGGGAGCCTTGAATAGCCCGGAACAATTTCGCCCAGCTTTGCGGCCGCGCCAGCATGACTCACATAAAGGCAGTTTTGGCAATGTGCATATTGTGGGTGGACAAAGTGGCATGGCCGGTGCTGCCTTGCTGGCAGGGCGCGCGGCCTTGTTCAGCGGTGCCGGGCGCGTCTATGTCCATTCGCTGGCCGGCATGGAGCTCGACCCCCTGCACCCGGAATTGATGCTGCGTCAGGCCCAGCACCGGCCTGACCCGAGCGACTTAAGCGCCGGCGTCAATGTCTGTGGCCCAGGTTTGGGCAGTTCAGAACCGGCGCAGGCCTGGCTGGAAACCTGCCTGCATAGCCCCAATGCGCTGGTGCTGGACGCTGATGCGCTGAACCTGTTGGCGCAAGACCTGGCCTGGAAAAAGCTGCTGCAGGCACGTCAGGCACCCACCGTGCTGACCCCACACCCGCTGGAAGCTGCTCGTTTATTGCAAGAACAGGCCGTCGAGGTCAATGCCGACCGCCTCAGAGCCGCGCGTGAGCTGGCCGAGGCTTACCATGCCACCGTGGTGCTGAAAGGCGCTGGTACTATCATCATGCGCCCCGCCGGGCTGCCTATGACAGAGGGTCCTGTATGGCGCATCAACCCCACCGGCAACCCGGGTCTGGCCAGTGCTGGTACCGGCGACGTGCTGGCGGGGGTCACGGGCGCCTTGATTGCCGGTGCCTTGCAGCATGACAGAAACAAGCCCTTGACAGCTCTAGCTCTGGCTTTTGACTGCGCCTGCGCCGCAGTATGGCTGCATGGCAAGGCGGCAGAAGAACTGACAGCCGACCCGAGACAAGCGGGCACCATCGGCCTGACGGCGACTGAACTGCTACCCGCGCTAAGACGCTGCCTTAATGAGCTAACAAACGACCTTGCGCGATCTTGAGGGTGCGGCCACATCGCTCAGCCATGGCCGGGTCATGCGTCACCAGCACCAGGGTAGAACCGGCTTCACGATTCAGCTGAAACATCAGGTCGATAATGCCCTGGCCGGTGGCGGTATCCAGGCTGCCGGTAGGCTCGTCGGCCAGTAACAACGGTGGATGAGTCACAAAGGCCCGTGCCAGTGCCACCCGCTGCTGCTCACCACCAGACAGGGTTTTGGGGTAATGGTGCAGTCGTGCTCCCAGCCCCACTTGTTCCAGCATGGCTCGTGCCCGGCTCTCGGCGTCGCCCAGACCGCGCAATTCGAGCGCCAGCATGACGTTCTCCAAAGCACTTAAATGTGCCAGCAGTTGAAACGATTGGAACACAAATCCGACCAGTTCAGCACGCAACTTGGCGCGGCCATCCTCGTCAAAGCTGAAAATGTCACGTCCAAACAACCTGACTTGCCCCGTGCTGGGGGTATCCAGCCCCGCTAACAGCCCTAACAAAGTAGACTTGCCAGACCCGGACGCGCCGGTAATGGCCACGGTTTCGCCTGATTGAATGGAAAATTGAATGTTATCCAATATGCTTAATACCCCCGTCGCATCTTTTACCTGCTTGCTTAAGGCAATAACTTCAATGGCCGGTGTTGTTTCCAGGTCAGTCTTTTGTTCAGTCATCGTGATATTCATGGCATTCATAGGTTTGGGCTTATGGCCTCACACTGCAACTGCGGCGGCCAGCCGGGCTCCGGTGGTATTGGTTCTGGGTGACAGTTTATCGGCAGAGTATGGCATTAAACGCGGTTCGGGCTGGGTTCAGCTATTGTCGGAACGACTGGAACAACAAAAGTTCCGCTGGCAGGTCGTCAATGCCAGCCTCAGCGGCGAAACCAGTAGCGGTGGGCGCAGCCGCCTGCCCGCCCTGCTACAACAGCACCGGCCACGCATTGTCATTATAGAACTCGGCGCCAATGACGGCTTGCGTGGTTTAAGCCTGGATGCCACCCGGCAAAATCTGCGTACCATGATACAGGCTGCGCAACAGTCAGGAGCCAGGGTATTGCTGGTGGGAATGCAATTGCCGCCTAATTTTGGTATCAGCTATACCCGCGACTTTGCCGACCTGTTCCGGCAACTGGCGAAAGAACGCAAAACTGCTCTGGTTCCGTTCCTGCTGGAGGGAATTGCAGCTGATCTGAGCTATTTTCAGGATGACCGCATCCACCCCAATGAAAAAGCGCAGGCGCGTTTGCTGGATAATGTCTGGGGTGGATTATTGCCGCTGCTAAAGTAGTAAGCTAACGAGTCTGGAACTGCATGACTAGGGAGTCGCCATGATCGACGTTTATAGCTGGGCCACACCGAATGGTCACAAGGTTCACATCATGCTGGAAGAATGTGGACTGTCCTACATGGTGCATGCGGTGGATATTGGCGCCGGAGACCAATTCAAGCCAGAATTTTTACGCATTAGCCCAAACAATAAAATTCCGGCGATTGTGGATTCGGAAGGTCCGGACGGTCGTCCTATTTCCCTGTTCGAGTCGGGCGCCATTCTGATTTATCTGGCTGGAAAAACCGGAAAATTTTTGCCCCATGATGTACGCGGTAAATATGAAACCCTGCAATGGCTGATGTTCCAGATGGGCGGGGTCGGACCCATGCTCGGTCAGGCGCACCATTTTCGCTTGTACGCTCCGGAAAAAATCGACTATGCGATTCAGCGTTATAGCAATGAGGCCAAGCGTCTGTATAGCGTGATGGACACGCAGTTGTCGCGCAACGCTTATATTGCCGGCGCCGAATATACGATAGCTGATATTGCCATCTGGCCGTGGTTGCGCAGTCATAAAAATCAGGGGATCGATCTGGGCGAGTTCAAGAGCGTGAAACGCTGGTTTGATGAGATTGCCGAACGTCCTGCAGTACAACGCGGCATTGAAGTCCTGGCCAATTTGCGTCGCCCCCTGGTGGATGACAAAGCGCGCGATAATCTGTTTGGTCAAACCCAATATCAGCGGCGCTAAATCATGATGCGACTGACATTTTTGGGCGCGGCGGGTGAGGTCACCGGCTCGTGCTACCTAGTGGAGTGCGGCGACCTGCGTTTTCTGGTCGATTGCGGCCAGTTTCAGGGCGGGCGTGAGTCTGACCGCAAAAACCGTGAAGCCCTGGAATTTGACCCACGTACGCTGGATTTTGTGCTGCTGACGCATGCCCACCTCGATCACTGTGGACTGATACCCAGACTGGTGGCCTTTGGCTATCGCAAAGACGTCCATGCCACCCACGCCACGGTCGATCTGATGCGCGTCATGCTCAAGGACAGTGCGCATATTCATGAAAAAGATGCTGAGCGCGAAAACCGTCATCGTCGGCGTGAGCGCCTGCCATTCAAAGAGCGTAAAAAATCCAGCGTATGGCGCGATGTTGCGCCGTTGTACACGGTGCTGCAAGCCGAAGAAAGCCTGAGATACGCGCGTGGTCACCGCTATGATGATGAATTCAAACCACATCCGCGCGTGCGGGTGAAATTCCGTGATGCCGGACACATTCTGGGTGCCGCCAGTCTGGAAGTCTGGGTGCAGGACGGTGCGCAAGAAAAGAAACTGGTATTTTCAGGCGACCTGGGGCAACCCGGGCATCCGCTGGTGAATGATCCGGCCGTGATCAGTTCGGCTGATGTCTTGCTGGTTGAATCGACCTATGGCAACCGTCTGCATAAAAACCTGGAAGCCACGCTGAATGAACTGGTTGAAGCGATACACACCACTTTTGCCGCCGGCGGTAATTTGCTCGTACCCGCCTTTGCGCTGGGACGTACGCAGGATTTGATCGTGCTGTTGCGACGGTTGCAAACGCAAGGTCGCCTACCGCGGCTGAATGTCTTTATTGACTCGCCACTGGCTCAGGCTGCGACCGAAATTACCGTGAAACATGCTGCGGGTCTGGACGATTATGCCCAGTGCCTGGCGGCAGTCAATACTCATGATGGATTCAATTTGCGTTTTCTGGAAACTCCACAAGAGTCGATGTCACTCAATACCATTCATAGTGGTGCCATCATCATTGCTGGTAGTGGTATGTGCGAAGGTGGCCGTATTCGGCATCACTTGCGCTATCAGTTGCCCCGTCGTGAATGCGGTGTACTATTCACTGGCTATCAGGCGGCGGGCACATTAGGCCGGAAAATCGTTGATGGCGCACACTCTGTGCGCATTTTTAATGAAGAAGTACCTGTCAGAGCACGAAAGTTCACTCTGGGCGGCTTGTCGGCTCATGCCGACCAGGCAGCACTACTGCAATGGCTCAGCCATTTCGACAAGATGCCTGGGAGGATCTTTGTGGTGCATGGTGAACAACAGACAGCACGACTGTTTTGCGATGCGATCAACAGTCGGCTGTCATGGGCGGCTGATATCCCGGCACTGGGACAAACCGCCAGTTTTTGATTTAAAAGTCGTCGTCGTTATCGTCAGTACTGGCACTGACTTCATGGCCGCTGTCAGCCATCGCGTCAAAGGCGTCGAGCTCGGCTTCAGTTAAATCAAAATCTTCCTCCGGTTCCATCATGGCGCTGCGCTGCGTCAACGGTGAGCCTTTGGACAAGGGGCTGAATCGTTTGCGTGGCAGTGGCATCTTGTCGGCATGTTGCAGAATTTCATGCACTGCCTCGGGAAACATCAAGGCAAAAGGGGAACCAATTGCAGAGTGGTGATAGAGATGAGCCATGATTGTGCCTCCTGAAAAATCGACAAGGTCGATGTCAATATCATGCGCCTATTGTGGGCAGACAGAGGTCAGTTGTCATTCATTTTTTGTGTCAGAAGTCTCCTGACACGATTAACATTTATTTGAGCATTTGGTCACACCCAGATGGCAAGCCTTGTTACTGAAGCTTTTGTTTGGCCATTTCTGCGATTGGTAGGGGCATGACCTCGATACCCTCCTCCAGCAAGGCTCGGGCTTCTTCACGACTGGCAACACCACGAATACCGCGCTCGGGTGCCTCTTGGTAGTGGATACGACGTGCTTCTTCGGCAAAGCGCTCGCCAACGTCTTCGGTCTTGTCCACCCATTGGCGCATCAGGCGCAGCATTTCAGCCTGAACCAGTTGCTGTGCTGATTCCTGGATGGTCTCTGACTGGGCTAGATTGAGGCGGGGAGCGCTAAGCTGTTTGCTGATCTGTTGTGAACTACAGACCGGACAAGTCAGAAGTTTTTGCGCTATCTGCCGGTCATAATCTTCGGCCGAAGTAAACCAGCCTTCAAAAAGATGCTGGTGCTCGCACATCAGGTTATAAACTATCATCTGGCTATTATCACTTATCTTTGAATAAAGTCGGCTGCCATTCGATGTCGAAAAGCAATCGCTTATAACGCCAGGCTAACATAAGCATCATGCAGGCTCCAGATCGCGCCGCTATCGTACATAAGTCTGTCGTCACTGGCATCATCCTGGCAGGTGGACAGGGGCAACGCATGGGTGGTTGCAACAAAGGGCTACTGAATTACAACGCCCGGCCACTGGTCAGTTACGCTGTTGAACAATTGCGCCCGCAAGTCGACCGTCTGATGATTATTGCCAATCAAGCGCAAGATCAATATCGCGTATGGACTGAAACAGTTTATGCGGACGATCCATCTATGGGTGTAGCTCCCGGCGCTGGCGGACCGCTGCTGGGTATCTGGACAGCCTTACAGCACACCAACACCCCCTGGGCGGCGGTGATGCCGTGTGACAGCCTGGGTAGCTCTCAGCCCTGGGTTGCTGATATGCTGAAAACGGCCACGTTGGCCAACAAACCTGTGGCGTTTCTGGACACTCCTGCGCAGCAGGAATATTTACATTGTGTAATTCGGACCGATCTGATGTCGGAACTGCAGCAGGCGCTAAAACAGGGTCGAATGTCTGTACAAGCGCTGTGGCGTCAAGTGGCGGCAGTTCCATTTCCATGGCCGGAAAATCTGTTGAACCTCAATTTTTCACGGCAGCTTTCAGTGTTAAACGACAAAATCGCGACAAATGTGAAATGACGCACAAAGCCGAGCTTATTCCGCGTTTCAAGCGGCTCAGGTAGTGGCACACTAAGGTCGTAGTTTCAGTAGGTTTCCTCCCTGATGCGATCCAGTAAACGGATCGTTTATGGGGCACCTGGTCTCCAGGTGCCCCTTTTTTTTCGGACTATCAGGGATACAGACCACGCTCGGAACGGGCTTTGAGAACACGTTCGCAAGCCACGACATAAGCGGCAGTACGCAGCGTTATTTTGTGTTTTTCCGAAGTTGACCAGACCTGGTTGAATGCGTTGGTCATGATTTTGTCGAGTCGGACGTTGATTTCTTCTTCGGTCCAGAAAAAGCTGGAAAAATCCTGTACCCACTCAAAATAGGATACGGTCACGCCACCCGCATTGGCGAGCACATCTGGTACTACCGTGATACCACGCTCAGCAAAGACGTTATCGGCATCTGGGACGGTCGGGCCATTGGCACCCTCCAGAATAACCTTGGTCTTGATGCGCTCAGAACGGGCTTTACTGATTTGGCCTTCGAGCGCGGCGGGAATAAGAAAATCAGTTTCCACATCCCAGAAATTTTCGTTGTCGATTTTCTGCCCGCCCTTATAGCCAATAATGCCACCTTCACGAGCCGATGTTTGCTGAAGCGCAGCAACATCCAGTCCTGCTTCGTTGTAGAGGGTACCGGTATGATCCTGAACGGCGACAATTTTGGCGCCGCTAGCAGCAAACAGCTCGGCGGCAATGGAGCCAACGTTACCAAACCCCTGTACTGCAACACGGGCACCATCAATCTTCATGCCGAGTTTTCTGGCAATTTCTCTGCCAGCGATATAAACACCCCGCCCCGTGGCTTTAACACGACCCAGAGAACCGCCCAGCTCGATCGGTTTACCAGTCACCACACCAGTAGCAGTACCGCCCACGTTCATCGAATAAGTGTCCATCATCCACGCCATGATTTGCGCATTGGTATTGACGTCGGGTGCAGGAATATCTTTTTCGGGGCCGATGATAATGCCGATTTCGCTGGTATAGCGACGAGTGATTTTTTCCAGTTCTTTGAGCGACAGAGTTTTCGGATCTACCCGGATACCACCCTTGGCACCGCCATAAGGCAAACCAACGGCAGCATTTTTAATTGTCATCCAGGCTGATAACGCCATGACTTCTTCCAGCGTAACGTCAGGGTGATAACGCACGCCACCTTTGCCAGGACCACGTGACAAGTTGTGCTGCACACGAAAGCCTTCAAAATGGGCAATGCTGCCATCATCCATTTCAATCGGTATATCCACAATCAGGGCACGCTTGGGGCGGCGCAAGGTTTCAGCCCAACGTGCCAAAGGTCCGAGGTATGGAATAACACGATCAACCTGGGCCAGATAGGTTCCCCATGGACTATTCGGAGAGGGTGAAATGAATGAGAGATTGGACATTGCGAGCCTCTTTGTGGAGTGGATGTGATCGCAGGATACCGAAAACAAAATTATGCGTCTTTTGCATAATTATAATGCGGTACTCCTATCAATGGTACTCACACATTGTGTCCAGTAATACGATCGTGATAGGGTTCAACCGATACACCAACACGCAATATCTGACTGCCGCCACCAAAAATTACACCGCGCAATGGAGTGACGTCGGAAAAATCCCGCCCCCAGGCTAGCGTGATGAACTCGGTATCCGCCAACTTGGCATTGGTTGGGTCAAACTCTATCCAGCCCAGATCCGGACAAAAAGCTCCGACCCAGGCATGCGATGCGTCTGCGCCCTGCAGACGTTCAGCACCCGGTGTTGTAAACGTTTGTATGTAGCCGGACATATAACGGGCCGGCAAACCCAGTGATCGCAGGCAGGCAATCATCAGGTGAGCAAAATCCTGACATACCCCACGACCTTGTGCCAGTACCTGTAATACCGGGGTGGTCACCGTGGTAGCTTCATTATCAAAGGCGAAATCTTCATGTATGCGCTGCATCAGTTCATGGACTGCCTCGAACCACGGGCGCCGTGGTGTAAAGCTGCGCAAAGCGTAGTCTGCCAGTGCTCGATCCAGTGGTATCAGGCTTGAATGCAGACAGAAGGGCTGCGCCAGACTGATACTGTCGTCAAATTCATGAGGCTTGATTCCAACCCTACGCATCATATCGCGCACCTGCTCCCATGCTATCGAGCGCAGCGATGGTGTGGGTGCATGGCTCTGTATGCAGACATACGATACTGCACTGACCCGAAGGTAGGAATGTGTGCCCTGCAAATTGAAGCGAGTCAGAACATTTCCAAAGTAGTCACTGCAACTCTCACGCATATCGGGTTGCGGTTCGAGTTCTAGGCGGTGGGCGTTCAGGGTCTGCCAAGGCAGCTCACGTGGTGTCAGCCGCGCCAGTTGCCAGGAGGCCAGCACTGAATCCGAATATTGATACTCAGTGGTATGAACAATATGAAAATGCGCTTCGCTGTTCATGCCTGGGCTCTCATGAAGCCAATTGCGACCGGTTACTGGCGTGGACGAAAAATTTCAAGGCAATATCGTCGCTGAGTTCAAGGATAGCCTGCGCCAGATCCTTGAGCCAGTCTTGAAATACTGCGGTATCAGGGGAAAAATCACGGCTTAAATCTAGTGCATCCAGCTGCACAACAAATCGTCGTAATCGTTCGCGACCGCAATCTCCCTGCATTTTTTCCAGACGTTCCAGGTACTGGTCCAGACCATAAAGCTGAAAAGCTACCGAACGCGGATTGGCACGATCCAGTACCAGCAAATCCAGAGTCGGTAGCCATTCGGGGGCGCTCATGTAGCGGGAACGGTAGGTAATGATCGAGTCGGCCACTTCGAGCAGCCAGTCCAGACCAGCTTGCTTATCCTGTTTCAAGGCAATCTGTAACGACAGACAGATAAACCATAAACGCTCAATACGACGTCCTACCGACATAAAGCGCCAACCTTCATCGCGTGTCATGCCATCCAGAGCGAAGCCCGACAGTGTCATCAGGCCAGTGACAGCACGATCAAGCCAGCCTAATACCGTAGGCAATGGCACAGCACGGCCAATCACCGTATCTTGAGTCAGCCGTCCTAGAGTGCGCCAATGGTCGAGTGAAATACGTTCACGCAGGCTGAAAGCAACTCTTTGCAATTGGCGCAAATTCCCTGCCAGACCAAAAGTTCGTGTATCGAGCGTGGCCGCCTCCAGCAATGCGCGTCCTGGAGTTTCTTTCGATTCGAGTAATCCAAAATCCTGGCACAGCTGTAACACGGCCGCGGTGCTTGCGGTATCGTTACTGCTTTCACTGAATAAACGATCAAGCGCAATTCGTAGCAGACGTGCCGCGTTGTCACAGCGCTCACCATAACGACCAAACCAGAACAAATTTTCGGCGACTCGCGATGAAACGTTGACACCATTGCGTATCAAGTCTCGGGCATTAACCCGCTGTTTGAGCAGGGAACTGACTATCGCGCCGGTGTTGGCTGTCCCTGAAGCAGGTTCCGATAATATCCAGCAGTCTTTCGATCCGCCTCCACGCTGTGTCGAAATGACACGCGCATCCTTGCCGCTGGCAACACGTACCAGCCCGCCTGGCATGACGCGATAACCTTGGGGTGTCGCTACAGCATAGACACGCAGCCCTATAGCACGGGCGCGTAGACGCTTCGGATGATTACGATCCCATACCGGCGCTTGCGACAGCCTGACCCATTCCTGTGCGACGTAAGCCTCGGGGCGTGCGCGGATTTGTTCAGACAGTTCAGCGCGCTGTACCGGATTCAGATCCTGACCAAATACCGGCACCATGCGTTGTCCGGGATCTGCCGACTTGATGACCAATTGATCGAGATGAGACAGCGCCTGCTCCATGGCAGCCGGTTCACCGAGCCACCAGGTGGCTACCGAAGGCAGCTTCAGGGTTTCCTGATAAAAATGCTGGCTGATCGCCGGCAGAAAGCCTAACAAGGCCCCAGTCTCCAGTACGCCAGAGCCCAAGGCATTGGCTATCAGCACATTTTTTTTGCGCGCACAATCGAGCAGACCGGGAACACCCAAAGCCGAATCCGCCCGTAACTCGAGCGGATCGCAATAATCTGCATCCTGACGCCGTAATATGACATGTACACGCTTGAGCCCCTGTACCGTCTTGAGCCAGACACAATTATTCCGCACGGTCAGATCAGAGCCCTCGACCAAAGGAAAACCTAGGTAGCGGGCTATAACAGCGTGTTCGAAATAGGTTTCGTTATACGGGCCAGGGGTCAAAAGCACGATAAAAGGCACTGTTGAGTCTTGAAGCGCAAGGCTTCGCCCCCAGAATTGCAGACTGTCACGCAAGGTGGCAAAAAAACCAGCTAACGGTGTTACCTGAATATCACGAAATAACTCGGGAAAAACACGCGAAACAATCAGCCGGTTTTCCAGTGCATAGCCGGCACCCGAAGGTGCCTGGGTACGGTCATTCACCACCCACCAGCGACCATCAGGAGCGCGTGCCAGATCGGCAGCATAAACATGCAGCCAGGTATCACCAACAGGCTGCATGCCATGTGCGGGACGTAAAAAACCGTTTTGAGCGAATAATAAGGCCGGAGGTATCAGACCACACCTCAATAAATTCTGCTCGCCATAAATGTCCTGCAATACACGATTGAGCAAAGTTGCTCTCTGCATAACGGCTTGCTCAATCGGCTGCCATTCCTGGGGCGAAAGAATCATCGGTAACGGGTCAAGTTCCCAGGGTCGATCGGCACCCTGAGGGTCGGCATAGACATTGTAGGTCACCCCATTTTCACGAATCTCGCGCTCGATCAGCGCCAATCGTTCATGAATCTGTGCTGCATTTTCATCGGCCAGAGTGGCGTGCAAATGTTGCCAATGCGGGCGAGCCTGACCATCAGCCATGAACATTTCGTCATAGCGCGCCGGTTCGTGAAAATAGTGCTCCAGTAAATGTGCCGTCATGGCGTGATTATGCCGTCCTTCTTAAATCCAGCGTGAATGGCAAATTCGGATTGACGCTTTCACTCGTAACGGTCATTATTCCAGGGGTATGTCCCAGGCGGAAGAAACGCGCCAGTCTGCGTGCCTCAGCTTCGTAAGCATTGACCGGAAAAGTGGCATAGTTACGTCCACCTGGATGAGCGACATGATACTGGCACCCTCCCATCGAACGCCCCATCCAGCTATCGACCAGATCAAACGTTAAAGGCGCATGCGGTGCAATGGTGGGGTGCAGTGACGAAGCCGCTTCCCAGGCACGATAACGAACACCCGCCACAAATTCACCGCGATTACCAGTGGGGTGCAATGGTACTTTTCTGCCATTCACCGTCAAAACATGACGCTCGTCGATCAGCCCACGTACCTTGACTTGCAGGCGTTCTACTGTAGAGTCCACATAGCGCACCGTTCCGCCAACAGCGCCCTCCTCTCCCATCACGTTCCAGGGTTCCAGCGCCAGACGTAATTCAACCTGAACATTTTTGGCAACGAAATCTCCAAGGCGCGGAAAGCGGAACTCCCAATGCGGCAAAAACCATTCCGGTTCAAAAGCGTAACCCTGGCTGCGTAGTTCTTCGAGTACATCACAAAGATCATCCCAGACAAAATGCGGCAGCAAAAATCGATCATGCAGTTCGCTACCCCATTGCTGCAGGCGTGGCGGATTGGCCGAGGAAAAATACGGCTGTTGCCAAAAATACACGACCAAAGCGCGGATGAGCAATTGTTGTATCAGGCTCATACGTGCATGCGGCGGCATTTCGAATGCGCGCATTTCAAGTAGCCCTAGCCGACCAGCCGGTCCGTCAGGTGAATACAGTTTGTCGATGCAAAATTCAGCACGATGCGTATTACCAGCCACGTCAATCAGGAGGTTCCTTAACAGGCGGTCGATTTTCCAGGGCGGCAAACCTTGTGGCCCATGCCCTTGCAAGCGTTGCAGCTCACGCAGGGCAATTTCCATTTCATAGACTGACTCATGCCGCGCTTCGTCGATGCGAGGCGCCTGGCTAGTGGGGCCAATGAATAAACCGGAAAACAAATACGATAAGGAAGGGTGGTTGTGCCAGTAGGCGATGATGCTGGCTAATACATCGGGGCGGCGCAGGAACGGCGAGTCCTGGGGAGTCGCGCCTCCCAACACAAAATGATTGCCGCCGCCGGTTCCGGTATGTCGGCCATCGAGCATGAATTTTTCACTCGACAGGCGGGTCTGAAACGCAGCATCGTATAAAAAACTGGTCTGATCAACCAACTCGTCCCAGCTATGAGCCGGATGAATATTGACTTCAATTACCCCCGGATCGGGAGTGACACGTAATACCGACAATCGCGGATCACGCGGCGGTTCGTAACCTTCCAGAATGACGGGCAATTGCAGATGGGCGGCAGCGGCTTCGATAGCCGCCACCAGTTCCAGATAATCTTCCAGTGTCGCCAGGGGCGGCATGAAAAGATAGAGCTTACCCTGCCGTGGTTCGGCGCATAAAGCCGTACGCGTGACCCACGCCGCTGACTCCCAGGCACCGGGACTTGCAGGCGTTGCCGCTTTGTGCAGAAAATTAGGCAAGCCTGGTATTTTTTTGGCCACCGGCAACTGGTTTTCCGGAGCTGTCAGGGTGGCCACTTTTTGAACGATGCGCTGGTACGGCTGCAAGGCAGAAAAATCCTGATTCCAGTCAGGGTGATGAATCCAGGGATACTCAGTCTTCTTTACCCAGGGTTGAGAGTCCAGTGGTAGACGAAAACCCATGGCAGAATCACCGGGTATCAAATAGCAGCGCTCATCACGTAAAAACCAGGGCCCGGTTTGCCATTTTCCAGAGGCCGCCTTTGCCACGGGTAATACATGGCCGGCAATTTTATCCAGACCTTGCATGAAAACCCGACGCAAACGTTCGCGTTCGGTTGCATCGCTCAGGCGTGAGTCGAATGGGTCGACATTCACCGGCAGACGCCGTTCGCGCCACAAGTAATACCAGACATCCTCATGCGCCGGGAAAACATATTTGGCATCCAGAGCCAGGCGTTGCGCCACTTCTCGCAAAAAAGTCTGCGCCTGCTGCTCCGTGATCTGGTAGTCATTCGACTCATCGGCAAACAGCTTGCTATCACTCCATACCGGTTCGCCATCCTTGCGCCAGAACAGGTTGAGTGACCAGCGTGGCAGTTGTTCGCCCGGATACCACTTGCCTTGACCATAATGCAGTAATCCTCCTGGACCATACTTCGATTTCAAACGCTGTAACAGGTTTGCTGCCAGGCCTCGTTTGGTGGGTCCCAGTGCCTCGGTATTCCATTCGGCGCCATCACGATCATCGACCGAGACAAAAGTAGGCTCGCCACCTTGCGTCAGTCGAACATCGTGGCGCTTCAAGTCGTCATCTATCGAGTGTCCTAGTGCTTCAATAGTTTGCCACTGCGCTTCGCTATAAGGTTTGGTCACTCTGGGGGCTTCCCACACCCGCTCGACTTTCATATGGTGTGAAAATTCAACTTCGCATTTTTCCAGGCCGCCAGTAATAGGCGCCGCTGACGAAGGATCGGGGGAGCAGGCGACTGGTATGTGTCCCTCACCAGCCAATAATCCTGAAGTGGGGTCAAGACCAATCCACCCGGCTCCAGGCAGATAGACTTCGCACCAGGCATGCAGATCGGTAAAGTCGACTTCCGTCCCCGAGGGGCCGTCCAATGCCTTGACATCGGGCACCAGTTGGATCAGATAGCCCGATACAAAACGCGCCGCCAGCCCTAGGTGGCGTAGTAGCTGAACCAGCAACCAGGCCGAGTCACGGCAAGAGCCTGAGGCTTTTTCCAGCGTTTCTTCGGGTGTCTGTACGCCCGGTTCCATACGTATCAGGTATTGAACGTCGTTTTGTAATTGTTGATTGAGTGCTACAAGAAAATCGATAGTCGGTGTCGACTGGCGTGAAATGCCCTTCAGGTAACGTTCGAAATGAGGTGTCAACGCTGCCTGCAGTCGATAAGGCGCCAGTTCATGATTCAATTCATCCGGGTATGCAAAAGGACATTTTTCCGCGTAGGGTTCAAGAAAAAAATCAAATGGGTTGAGTACCGCCATCTCGGCCACCAGATCGATTTCGATACGAAATTCTTCGGTCTTCTCCGGAAAAACCAGGCGCGCCAGGTAATTCGATTGTGGGTCCTGCTGCCAGTTAATGAAATGCTGTTGCGGTAAAACGCGCATGGAATAGCCCAGTATGCGTGTGCGCGAGTGCGGAGCCGGACGTAAACGGACGATTTGCGGGCCGAGGTTGATCGGCCGGTCATACCGGTAATGTGTGACATGATGTAGTGCTACGTGAATCGACATACTCGCTCCAAAAAATTAAACCGGTGCTATCGAGACCTTGACAGTCATGATTTCATCACCGCCGCCCATGCGCACGCCACGTACCGGGGCTGCGCTTTCATAATCTCGACCAACAGCCAGGCGTACATGACGTTGGGAAGCAAATTCACCGTGTGTAACATCAAGACTGCGCCAGCCCTGCTCGCTCCAGACATCAACCCACGCATGACTGGCCTGCTCATCACGCTCACCAGGGTAAAAATAACCCGAGACATAGCGGCACGGTAGCTGTAACACGCGGCACGCCGCAATAAAAACATGAGCATGATCCTGACATACGCCCAGCCCCAATTCTAAGACCTGGGCAGCGGTACTATTGACGGCTGTTTTACCGGGTTGATAACGTACCGCCTGCCTGACCTGATGCGTCATTTCCAGCCAGTCGCACCGACGAAATGCCTGTTCAAACTGTTGGTGGGCAAACGTTTCAACGCTTTCGTCCACTGCAGTAAAACTGGTGGCCAGGCTGAAAACCAGTGGCGACAGGGCATTGGCCTGCTGGGGCAGTAAACCGTCTGCGAGCGGCCTCAGTTCCACTTCGCCCCCGGCAGACAGACTGACTGAGGAAACCGGGCGCATCAATGACAGGGTATGTTGCTGGTTGGTAAAGGCATCGATACCGGCTTCGAGCGCACTCGGGGCTGAAACCTGCCATTGGTGCACCTGCTGGTGCAGCGAATTATCGGGTGTCAGACGCAAATGCTGAATCAGATATTGCAGCGGCAAGGTATAACGGTAGTGTGTCTCATGCCTGATTTTCCAACGCATGCTACGCCTATTGCAAAGGAACCAGAAAGTCGCGCGAAATGCGGTTGCCCAGGTCAGTCACTTTTTCCAGAAAACTGGTCAGATAAGCATGCAAACCGGTATGGAAGATGTGGTCGATACGTCCATATTTGAGTTCTGCATGCAATAAACCAGCGCGTCTTTCGGTTTCGCGACTTTGTGCGTTTTTGATATGACTTAAATTGTCCACGACTTCGTTCAAACAATACGTCAAGGCGCGCGGCATGGCCGGATTCAGAATCAGCAGCTCGGCCACCCGGTCAGGTGTAATGACATCTCGATAAACCTTGCGATAGACCTCAAAGGCCGAGACCGACCGTAATACTGCAGCCCAATGATAAAAATCGCGCTGACTGTCCAGCGGATTGATGGCGCGCAGGCGTCCTGATTGATTCAAAGGTCCGTTATCGTCGAGACTCTGGAATTTGACATCGAGAATACGTGCGGTGTTGTCAGCACGTTCCAGGTGTGTACCCAGGCGGATGAAATAAAAAGCTTCATCCTTGAGCATAGTACCCAGAGTAACGCCGCGAGACAGATGTGATCGAAATTTGACCCATTCAAAAAAACGGCTGGGATCAGTTTCGTGCAAGCCCTCTTTCATGAGTTTCTGCACTTCAAGCCAGGTATCGTTATGGGTTTCCCATACTTCGGTCGTCAAGGTACCGCGAACAGCCCGGGCATTTTCGCGGGCGGCCTGTAAACAGGCTACGATCGAACTTGAATTGTTCGGATCACGCACCATAAAATCAAGCACATCTTCAGCACTGTATACGGCATCGTGCCTGGCTTCAAATGCCGGTATCAACTCTGAGATCCCCAGCATATTTCGCCAACCCAGTTCAGCCTCGGCGGCAGATTGCGGCATGAGCGACATCTGAACATTGACGTCAAGCATACGTGCGGTGTTTTCGGCGCGCTCGATGTAGCGCGACATCCAGAATAAATGGTCAGCGGTACGGCTCAGCATACTCAGTTCTCCAATACCCAGGTATCTTTGGTACCGCCACCTTGTGAGGAATTGACCACCAGCGACCCCTCCCTCAAGGCGACGCGGGTCAAGCCGCCCGGCACCAGAGAAACTTCCTTGCCGGACAACACAAATGGGCGCAAGTCAATATGGCGTGGTGCTATGCCGGACTCGACAAAAGTCGGACAGGCTGACAAGGACAGCGTTGGCTGGGCAATATAATTATCAGGGTTGGATTTGACACGATCATGGAATTCGCTGATTTCTTTTTGCGTCGCCGCCGGGCCGATCAACATACCATAGCCTCCGGCATTGTGGATTTCCTTGACCACCAGTTGCTTTAAATTGGCCAGAACATAACTGAGTTCATTCGGTTTGCGGCATTGGTAGGTCGGCACGTTGGCAATAACCGGTTCTTCATTCAAATAGAACTTGATCATGTCGGGCACAAAACAGTAGGTACTCTTGTCATCAGCCACCCCGGTGCCAATCGCATTGGCCAGGGTCACACGACCGGCACGATAAACACTTAGCAAGCCCGGTACCCCCAGCGAAGAATCGGGTCGAAAGGCCAGCGGGTCAAGAAAATCGTCATCGACACGGCGATAAATCACATCGACACGTTGCGGCCCCTGGGTGGTACGCATGTAGACATAGCCCTCATTGACAAACAGGTCCTGCCCCTCGACCAGTTCTACCCCCATTTGCTGCGCCAGAAAAGCATGCTCGAAATAGGCCGAGTTATACATGCCCGGAGTCAATACCACGACTGTCGGGTCAGCTATGCCTTGCGGCGCGACGGCACGCAAATTTTCCAGTAACAAATCCGGATAATGCGCTACCGGGGCAATGCGATGCCGGGCAAATAGTTCGGGAAACAGCCGCATCATCATTTTCCGGTCTTCAAGCATATAGCTAACCCCGGAAGGTACGCGCAGATTGTCTTCGAGCACATAAAACTGCCCTTCCCCGGCCCTGACAACATCTATGCCGGCGATATGGGCATAAATGTTTTCCGGCACCTGTATACCCTGCATCTCGGGTCGGTACTGGGCATTCTTGTAGATCTGTTCCGGCGGAATGACCCCGGCCTTGATAATACGCTGGCCATGATAGATGTCATGCAAGAACATATTCAGCGCCTGCACACGCTGACGTAAGCCTTTTTCCAGAATTTGCCATTCATGCACCGGAATGATGCGCGGGATGATGTCAAAAGGAATCAGCCTTTCGGTACCGGCATCATCGCCGTAAACCGCGAAGGTAATGCCGACACGCCTGAAAATCAGGTCTGATTCGGCGCGTTTCGCCTGGATTGCCTCGTCAGGCTGCGATTTCAGCCAGCGCTCAAACTCGCGATAATGGGGTCGCACGGTCGCAGCTTTCAGGTCTGACATTTCGTCAAAAAACTCGGTTGCCATGAATTCCTCAGACTTCCATAAATTAGATTAAAGCTGAATTTAGCCTATCAATTTCTATGCCAATCGATGTTGATTTGGACATCAGAATTATCTTGCCGCGTTTTTGACCTCTGCTTCAGCCAGCCAGCGACGCAAAAAACGTCGATCCTGCTCATTCAAGCCATGCAGTTGTCCGCCCAGTTTTAGCTTCCCTATTCCAGCCTCGTCCAAGCGCACAATTCGTATAGCTGCAATCCGGATGCTATAGCCACCTAGTTGCAACAAGCTATCCTTGACTACCTGCCCACGCTCATAGACCTGCGCGAATTGCTTGGCATCGACGGTCCAGGCCACACCCTCCTCACTGAGGTTATCAATATCAACGCTTAACTGATTCTGTTCCCCTTCTGTCGCACCATTAAGAACCAACTTGGCATTGTGGCTGCGATGTGCGAGACCGATAATCCGGTAATGTCGACGCGATTGCAGTCGTATCATGACCTTGGGTCGGGCAGTGACGAGATAAGCGGAGTGCTTCTCCCGTATCGGTACACGCCAGATAACGCAACCCATGGGAGCCATTGCATTAAACAGCAAGTCGTGCGTCTGTGTCAGGGATTGCCAAACTGACTCGGCATTTGCTGGATGCAATAGCAGTGAGTCATGCCGAGCCTCACTGAGTCTGAAATGGAAAATATCCGAAGATAACGGAGTATTGACAATCAGGGTTTGTTGAGTGCGTTGCAAAAAATCCAGCACACCGGCCATTTCTCGTGCATCGTGCAGGCGTCGCTCTGGCTCATCCAGGCGCGACCCTACCTCCTCATCCAGGGCAGGCTCGTTTGTTTCCTGAGAGCGTAGTGAAAACAAGTTTAACCATTTCATATTGCTAATCTTACCTTGTCCAGGCTCAAAAACCATGCCAATAACGCGGTTCAAGTTGTCGCTGTGATTCTATTTTCCAACCCGAAGGGGAAAAATAGACCCGAACCGCACCTTGTAAGTCAGTACGCCATACCTGTGCCCCTCTGTCATGATAGCGATCTAACACCTGGGGTCTGGGATGTTGAAAGCGGTTCAGATAACCAGCCTGCGCTATCGCGGCCTGGGGTTTGACCACATCCAGGAATAACTCGGAAGATGATGACTGGCTACCATGATGCGGCATCAGCATCACCGTCGCACGCAAACTGTCTGCGCTCTGCTCTCGTACCAGCTGCCGCTCCTGCAAAGCTTCAATATCTCCGGTCAATAACAGGCTGTGGCCTGAGGCGCTGACTTTCAGTACGCAACTCAAACCGTTGTCATTACTGGCAAGCGTCTCATCGTGCGGATGTAATATTTCAAATTGCACACCGTCCCATTCCCAACGCTGACCCGATTCACAAGCCACAAAACGTCGTGCCTGGCGCTGTATGTCGTGTCCCTCCGGCAAACTGCCCATGACTTCATCAACCTGCCGTGCTGCCATTATCGACAAGGCGCCACCGCTGTGATCGCCATCATCGTGCGATACCAGCACGCGATCGAGTCGTCGTAAACCCACGGCACGCAAATACGGCAGCACTATCCGGGCGCCGGCATCGGCCTGCTCAGACCAGACCGGACCGGTATCGTAAAGCAAACTATGATGACGGGTTCTAAGCAGTATGGCACTACCCTGCCCGACATCCAGCGCCCAGGCTTCCAAACTATGGGTGGGCAGTTTCGGCGTACTGGTCAAAAACATGGGCAACATGGCCAAAATACCGAGCACCCTTTGCCAGCCAGGTCGGTTCGGCATGAACAGGCAGCAGGCGCCTACAAAACCGAGCCAAATCCATCCCACTGCAGGTACTGCAAATTCTACTGCCGCCCATTCCCAGCGCCCCATGAACGTCATAATCTGCATCAAAAGTTGCAATAGCGTATCCGCGCACTCCAATGGCAAATCCCAACCAGTCAAAACCAGTATCAGGCTACCCAACAGCGCTAACGGGGTTACCAGGAAACTGACAACGGGTATGGCCACGGCGTTAGCCACCGGGCTGATCAATGAGACCTGCTGAAAAAACCATAAAGTCACTGGCAACAGTCCTACGGTGACTGCCAGCTGCGCCCGAGTGGCCGTCTGTAGCTGACCTTTCCACGAGTTGTCCTGACTCATGGGTACCGCGAGCATGAGAAAAGCTACGGCCGAGAATGATAACCAGAACCCGGCCGAACCTACGGCCCAGGGGTCGAGCAGCAGTACCACCATCAGCGCCAGACTCAGAACATGAAACGGGCGCGTCGCCTTGCTGGTCAAGATCGCCAGCGCCACCGCGCACAACATATACAAAGTACGCTGTGCCGGCACCCCGAAACCTGCCATCAAGGTGTATAACAAGGCAGTCATGACCCCGGCAATAGCGG
The DNA here is from genome assembly GCA_002405475.1 of Burkholderiales bacterium UBA4657. Classification (GTDB taxonomy): domain Bacteria; phylum Pseudomonadota; class Gammaproteobacteria; order Burkholderiales; family Burkholderiaceae_E; genus UBA4657. The sequence continues at coordinate 28,045 of DHLX01000009.1, forward strand.
CAACTTTGAGCCCTACGGTACGCATAGCCCAAGCCTGGCGCCGCCATACCGCCCAGCGCCACACTTTCCAGCTCAGCGCAGACATCAAGGCAGCCAGCATGGTTATGTGCAAACCAGAAATACTGAGTAAATGTCCTATGCCAGTCCGGTTAAACAGGGTCCAGTCATCCTGCTCGACATAACGCTGCTCACCCATGACCAGGGCAGCAATAACGCCGGCGTAGGCTGAGGGTGCCAGCGCACTCAAAATACTTTCGCCGGCGTGCTGGCGGGCACGATCGAGTACGCTGCTCACCGACCAGGTCCAAGGCTGAACCAGTAAAGGCGTTTCAGTGTTGCGTACCGTGCCCGAAGCACGCAAACCCTGCTCCAGCATCCAGCGTTCCACGTCAAAGCCATGCGGGTTATATAAACCGTGGGGGCGCTTAAGCCGAACCGTCAATTGCCAGCGCGCGCCAGCCTGTAATCTCGGTACGGCTGTCTCAGCCGAACGCGGATACCAAGTCAGTGACAATAGACCGGGAATTCCTGGAGGGGCCTGTTCCACTTCAAATTGAAACCGTAGGCCACTACTGTTCAAACCAGCACTGGTCACGGGTATCCCTCTTACCACTCCCGTGATTCGAACCTCTTTCATTTCGAATGCGGGATCAAGTTTGTCAGACAAGCGCCATTCGGCACGCCACTGTGCCCAACTGGCACCCAGTGCCGCTGCCATCAGCGTCATGAAAGCCATGCTGACCAGATTGAGCTGATTTTTTTTGAAATGAATGACAACGAGCAAAACCAGCAACGAGGCCGTTAGCCAATACAACAGTGCACCCGGCAAACGCGCCTGTTGCTGCAGGACATAAACCCCCAGTGCAAAAGCGCCCGCCCACCAGGGAAAGCGATAAGTCAATCAGGCCTCGCTGGGGCAGCGCCAAGTCGTGGCAGTGCCTGCAACGCATTGCGTGTAGTCGCGGCTGCCAGTTCTGGCAGACTAATTCCTCTGATCTGAGCCAAAGTTTCGGCAATACGCGGTAACTGCGCCGGTTCATTACGTCCTGGGCGCAGCCAGGCAGGGGGAATGTCGGGTGCATCGGTTTCCAGTACCAGTACTTCGAGCGGCAGCTGGTACGCCAGCCGACGTATCTGCAAGGCGCGATCAAACGTCATGGCACCACCAAATCCCAATTTGAAGCCCAGATGAATAAAGGCCTCAGCCTGCTGCTGGCTACCATTAAAGGCGTGTGCCATACCGCCCCGTATACGCACGCGCCTTAATTGCTTCAGTAACGCATCTTGCGACCGCCTGATGTGCAAGATCACCGGCAAATCAAACTCAGCCGCCAGCTTCAGCTGTTCGACATAAAAAAATTCCTGGCGCTCTGCAACACCCAGTGCTATCGGATCAAAAAAATCCAGGCCAATTTCACCGATACCCACAAAATGCGGATCGTCTAAAGCCAGCTCGAGGCTATGACGTAACTCAAGCAAATCTGATTCCTGAGCCCGGTGCACGTACATAGGATGTATACCGAGAGCATAGGCAAACCGGGTATCCTGGTGAGCAAGCTGATATACCACCGAGAAATTGGCTCGTTCGACGGCTGGAATAACTAGTTTGTCAATACCAGCAGCAGTCAGCCGGGCGATAACCTGGTCTCGGTCGGCGTCAAACTCGGCAGCGTCCAGATGACAATGCGTATCGATCCACATTACAGTACACTTACCCCCATGTTGAAAAAACGCTTCAAGAAAATTTTACCGACTTACGAAAGTGTCGTTGAAAACAAGTTCCTCCGTCTATTTGGCGACCTGCTTTTACATCCTGGCATTTGGGCATGGAATCGGCGTAGTGTAGCGGGTGGTATCGCTACTGGCCTGTTTTGCGGGCTCATTCCCGGTCCGTTACAGGTAATCACTGCGACTGCTGCCGCGATTTTTTTTCGCATCAATCTACCCGTCGCTATTGTAGGTACGTTTTATACCAACCCCCTTACTATCGTTCCGCTTTATCTGCTTGGTTACGAAATTGGTGCCTTCACCCTGGGAGCAACGGGTGGAGTGGCGCCACCGCCACCGCCAGACTTTGTCTGGGGTGAATTTGGTCAGTCAATGCGCGATCTGATCGGCTGGGGACTGAATCTCGGAGCGCCCCTCGCACTGGGTGTTTTGTTACTTGCCGTGCTATTGGCAATTGGGGGCTATATCGTCGTTCGTTTAGCCTGGCACATTTATTTGCGCCATGTTGCCGTCAAACGCAAGCGATCCGGACTGACATCAGGCTAACAGCCCATTTTTCAGGGTTAATTGAGTGTCACAGCGCGTCGCCAGTTCCATATCGTGGGTGACAATCACCAAAGCAGTGCCAAATTGCTGATTCAGCGACAACATGACTTCAAAAACTGCTTCGGCCGTGGCACGATCCAGATTGCCGGTCGGCTCATCGGCCAAAACACAGGCTGGCTGCGTGACCAGGGCACGCGCCAGGGCGGCACGCTGGCGCTCCCCCCCTGATAGTTCACCCGGCGCATGCTGTAAGCGCTGCCCCAGACCCACCGCCTTCAATATTTTTTCAGCCTGTTCTCGTGCCTCGGCTTTTGGCATACGCCGTATCCACAAGGGCATGGCGACATTATCCAGCGCGCTGAATTCGGGCAACAGGTGGTGAAACTGATAGACAAAACCCAGATAACGGTTACGCAGCGCCCCTTGCTCCACCTCGCCCAGGCGTGAATAGGGCTGGTCATTCAGCAAAACCTCACCACCACTCGGGCTATCCAAGCCACCCAGTACGTGCAGCAAGGTACTTTTCCCGGTACCACTGGCACCGACGATGGCAATACGTTGCCCCTGTTCAATTGTGAAATTGATACCGCGTAAAACAGGAATGACTTGATCACCGGTGCCATATATCTTGGTCACCTCTCTGGCTTGCAAGACTGGCTTATTCATAGCGTAATGCCTCCGCCGGTTTGACACGCGAAGCGCTATAGCTCGGGTACAAGGTCGCCAGCAAACTCATCACCACCGAAACTGCGCCTATGGTGGCAATGTCGGGTAAACGTGGATCGCTGGGCAGAGAATTGATGAAATAAATATCTTTGGGCAAAAATTGCAGACCAATCACACGCTCTATGGCAGGCACAATAATATCAACATTGAATGCAATCAGCGCCCCCAGGCTCACCCCCAGTGCGGTACCGACCAAGCCGATGATCGCCCCCTGAATCATGAAAATTTTCATGATTGAGCGTGGTGCAGCACCCAGAGTACGCAGGATGGCAATATCGCTTTGCTTGTCAGTCACGGTCATGACCAGGGTACTGACCAGATTGAAGGCCGCGACTGCAATAATGAGGGTCAGAATAATAAACATCATGCGTTTTTCAGTCTGTACAGCAGCGAACCAGGTTCTGTTTTGCGCTGACCAGTCCCTGACGTATTTGTCGGTCTCTAGCTGTACCGCTAACTGCCGCGCAATCAACGGTGCCTCATGTATGTTGTCCACTTTGAGGCGCACACCCGTTACACCATCGACGCGAAACAGTTTGGCAGCATCCTCAAGATGAATAAACGCCAGAGTAGAGTCATATTCATAGTGACCGGATTCAAATACCCCCGATACAGTGAATTGACGCATTCTGGGTAGTACGCCAGCAGGAGTCACCGTACCCTGAGGAGCGATTACCGCCACTTTGTCGCCCAGTCTCAAACCTAACGAGAAGGCCAGCTCCCGTCCCAGAACGATATTAAACCCGCCTGGTACCAGATCGCTTAAACGTCCACCGAGTAATTCTTTACCAAAATCGGCCACCTGAGGTTCGAGCGCCGGGTCGATGCCGCGTATCAAAGCGCCGCGCAATACTTCATCGCGCACCAGCATCGCCTGACCCGAAACATAGGGTGCTGCTGCCAATACTCGCGGGTTACGTTGCGCTTGCTGCGCGGTTTTCGTCCAGTCCTGCATGGCACCACGAGCATCCACAATTTCAATGTGCGATAAGACCGACAGCATCCGGTCACGCACTTCTTTCTGGAAACCATTCATCACTGACAATACGATAATCAGCGCTGCCACACCGATGGTGATGCCGAGCATCGAAATTAAGGAAATGAAGGAAATAAAACGGTTCTTGCGCGCACCGCGCCGGGCGCGCGTATAGCGCCAGCCGATTTGCCATTCAAAGGGTTCAAATAGTGTCATAGATCAGTCCAGCGCGAGAGTTTGCCATAGAATGACGGCTATGCAGTTAATTCTGTCTGACATCCTCTTGCCCACGGACGTTGCCGAGCACTGGTTACACGGTTTATCTTTACCCGGCCTGGAAAAATTGATGCTGGTCTCAGGCGGCAGACGACCGGAATCACCTGCCGCCGCCGAATTTCAGCGAATTACTCCGGATATCCGGGCATTATTACGCCACCATGCGTTCCCGGTCAGCCCTGATCAGGCGGCTTTGGCACCTCTGCTGATGCTGGCTGATGGGCTGGATCCCGGAAAGCTGGTCTGGCATGTACTCAGCCCAGCGTATTATGCCTTGGCGCGGGACCATGTAGTCCTGGGGCAAACACCGCTCAGTTGGGAAGACGAGCAAGACTGGCAGGCACTGGCGCAAATTGCCGCCGATATCTTCAGTCACGACGGTGGTCAGCTCATCGCCCTGCATCCTGAACGCTGGTATTGGCAGCATCCTCAGGCAGAGGGACTTTTGTCCTCTATGCCACAACGTGCCCTGGGACGTAATGTCGATATCTGGATGCCCGGTGGAAATGATCAGGCTGCACGTTTCTGGCGACGCTTGCATAATGAATTGCAAATGAGCTGGCATGAGCATAGCCTCAACAAAAAACGTGAACTACAAGGTCTGCCAGTGGCCAATGGTGTCTGGCTATATGGCTCAGGTGCGCTGCCTGCTACAAGTCCGGGCTCTCAATCAGCTTCGGTTAATGAGACACTGCCTGCAATACAACGCGGACTGCAACACTGGGGCAGCTGTCATGATATTCAATTGATTGATGCGCTAAGCTTGCCTTATGCTCAACAGGATGTAAAAGGCTGGCGTCGTACCCTGGAACAACTTGATTCGGACTTATTACGTCCACTGGCACAGAGCCGTCAGCTAAAAAAAATTACGCTTTGCGGTGAACAGACTTACTATGAACACACCCTGGCGCGCCATGACTCCTGGCGGTACTGGTTCAGGCGCTGGCGTCAGCCTGGTTTGGTCGATTGGCTCAGGGTATGACAGCGAATCTGCACCAGTTATGCAGGACAAGTGTCCTTGAACGACCGCGACAGTGGCGTACTGAAACCTGGCTGACACAACAAGGGCTGCACCCCTTGATCGCTCGCTTGCTGGCGGCTCGAGGAGTCGCCACAATGCCGGCACAGCAAGCGGCTCAGTTACTCCCACCGCACGATTTACTAGGACTGAAACCGGCCACAGAACGGTTGGCACAAGCGATCAGCCAACAGGAAAAAATTATCGTGGTTGCCGACTACGATTGTGACGGTGCTACTGCCTGCGCCCTGGCAGTGCTGGGGCTAAAAAGATTGGGCGCCATAGTCGATTATGTCGTGCCTAACCGCTTTAACATGGGCTATGGCTTAAGCGAAGCTGCCGTCGATCTTGCTCTACAAGTGCAAGCGCAATTGATCATCACCGTTGATAACGGCATCGCCAGTCTGAGCGGAGTTGAATATGCCCAACGACAGCACGTAGATGTCGTCATTACCGACCATCACCTGCCCGCCTCACAGTTACCGTCGGCAGCGGCGATTGTCAATCCCAACCAGCCAGGGTGCGCTTTTGCTTCAAAACAGTTGGCTGGCGTCGGTGTCATGTTCTATGTCTTGCTCGGTTTACGTGCCAACCTAAGACAGGCGGGACAGTTTACGACAGAAACTCAACCCCGCCTTGATGACCTGCTGGATCTGGTTGCACTCGGCACCGTGGCCGACCTGGTCAAACTCGATGACAACAACCGGCTGCTGGTGAAACTGGGCCTGGATCGTATGCGTTCGGGGCAATGCCGCCCAGGGCTTCAGGCCTTGGCAAGGGTAGCAGGGCGCGAACCGCGCCAACTGACCGTGGCTGACCTTGGATTTTTAATCGGCCCCAGGCTGAATGCGGCGGGACGTCTGACCGATATGCGAATTGGTATTGAATGTTTACTGAGTGAAAACAGCGAAAAGGCCTTCGAGCTGGCACTGCAATTAGATCGGACCAATACCGAGCGCCGCGAAATGCAACAGCAGATGCACGAACTGGCGGAACAAGACCTAGAAATGAATATCAGCGACGAACAGCGGAGCATTGTACTGTTCAACCAACAATTTCATGTCGGTGTGATTGGCCTGTTAGCTTCACGCCTGAAAGATCGTTATCATTTGCCAACGCTGGTACTGGCCCCATCGGACAATGGTTTGTTAACGGGCTCGGGGCGCTCTATTCCCGGTCTGCACCTGCGTGATGTTCTTGATTGGGTCAGCAAACAGCAACCCGGCCTGTTAAAACGTTTTGGTGGCCATGCCATGGCTGCCGGGGTTAGCCTGGAGCCTGAGCATTTCGAGATTTTTAAAACCAGCTTCGAACAGGCGTGCCAACACTGGCTAGGAACGGAACGTCCCGGTCGAATCTGGCATGTCGATGGCTCGCTTGAAACCGCTTATTTTCATCCGGGTATAGCCCAACTGCTGGAAAATGAAATCTGGGGGCAAGGGTTCGATGCCCCATTATTCTGGGACGAATGGCGCATTGTTTCGCAACGAGTAATAAAAGACAAGCATCTGAAACTGGTTGTCGAAAGAGACGGTCGTCAGTTCGATGCTATAGCATTCCAGCGGACTGAACCTCTACCCGCTTCGACTCATCTGGCTTACCGGCTTAACAATAACACCTGGAACGGATCAACAAACCTGCAGCTGATTATTGAATATGTAGCTGAACCTGATGATTAATTAATAAGCACCAGTCTGGTGCATCATCTCCTCCGGATAGCGCGTTTCCTCGAGTGCGTCCAGCATGTTGTTCAAGGCTCGATCCATCAAGGGTTGGCGATCCATCAGCTGCATTTTCCCCGAACGATATCGTTCAGCCAGATATTTTGCCGTGACGATCAGAGGAGCGCTATTTAGGCGATTGGTCAGCAAAATCCGGGTTTTGGCTTCGCTAACCCAACCCACCTTATAGACAAAAACAGCACCATCGTCCTTGGTCAACTCAACGACAGTACCGGGTTCCAGCTCAGTAACAAGCTGCATGGCAGCATCTTCCTGCTGCTCATCTTCATCAATAGGATTCTCAACCGGTGCGGGTTGAGTAACGGCACCGGCATGGAAATTATCCACACCAGTCTCGGTAACCATGATGGGCTCACCAATCACCGCACCCGCCCAGCGGTCGTCTAGCGCAGCAAAAAATGCCTTTACATGTTCGCCCGGCCATTCAATTTGTGCGATACCACTCCTGATCTGGCTCTCAATCACCGGAACTTTAACCAGCATCCTGGCACGCTCCAGGGTATCGCTCTTGGGTTCAATCGACCACAACAAATCATCGGCCGTGATCATGGCATTGCTAAGCTGTGTAGTGTCGTTTTGCGAGTTAATTAACAATCGACATAGATACTTGACCCAGGCATCACGCAAAAAATTGGATACAAAAGGAACCGTCGTTTTATCACTCAATCGCTCTTCTATAGCCTGTCGTGCTGCCCGATTAGCCAGTTCCTGATTTTCATTTTCTGTTGCCGCCTGTTGGGCCTGCTGTATCTCGGGTTCTGTCTGGCGTTGTACTTCCTCTTCCTGCTGTTTGACAAATGCCTCGACTTCCTCGGACAAGGTTTCAAACAGGGATAAATCATCTTTAAATTCTGAGACAGTACGCTTAACCGTGTTCTCAATCAGAACAAACAGCGGTGCCTGCTGACCATCTGCTTCTTGCCATCCCGTGGCTGCAGAAGCCAGAGTATTGACCAACTTTCGTGCCGGATGATCACTTTGTTCAAAGAAAGAGACATCAAGCAGGGCCGCCTTGAGCAACGGAATTTGCAGGCGCGACAACAGCAGTTTGACCGTGTCAGAAATGTATTTGTCCTGAAACACAAAATCAAACACACGGGCTACCAGCTCAATGACGGTGGCATTCAACGTGCTGGTTTTTTGACCAATTTCCGACTGCTGGATACTACGTACCACGTTGACAAACTTGACCGGGCCGGCCTGCGCTGCGTCAACTGGGGACAGGGGATCAAGATAGTCAGTAACCTCTCCTTCGGTCTGCGTCAGCTGGGCGGGGTCGGGGGATAAGGCCTGGCGAAACTGCTGTGGCTGCTGTAATTGGGCAGACTGCAAATATCCCAGTGCATCTAAAACATCTGACTTGGCATTTAGAGGCACGAGTGCCGACATGGCCTCGTTAGCCATAGGTCGTAAAGCTACGGGGGCACTGGCTGACGCAGCTGGCGGTGGCAGACGTGATACCAGTTGACTCAACAATTGCAGGGTCAGGGCATTATTCGAACCCGAAGCATCGGCAGCAGCAGAACCCAGGGCGCTGATATTGCCAGGATCAAGTCCAGCACCACTTAGTAAATCAGAAGAAGCATCGGAATCAGCCGGCAACAAACCCCCAGCCAGTTTTTGCAAGCGGGTAAAGAATGAGATAGGTAGGGCAGTGGAGTTGCTGTCAGGGGCTTGTGCTACATCATTTCCTAGAGTGGTACCTAGCTGACGATTCAGGGGGCCAGATTGCTGAAAGCCAGTCGCGCCCGTAACCCTAGATGAGTAGGACGTATCTGCTGACTGACTCGACAGAGCAGTCGGTCGAGTCGGTGCAATATTCAGGTCACCTAGAATTTTTATGGAATCCATGTAAATTGGCGTTAAATCACCAATCACCGAGGGTGTCATTTTTGACATGAAGTACAAATCTTCCGCTGGGTCAATATTAGTCTTAAGCGTTTGCCAAACTTCATAAATAGAATCGACGACTAAAGATGGGCGCAAAGGGTTAATGGCAGGTGGTACATCAGTGACGCCTGCTACGGTAGCTAACCGCAAAGCTAATTCGTAGAGAAATTGATCATGGTCAGTTTGTATTTTCGCCGACAAGTTGCGTGACAGAATCATTTTGTCGATTTCTTCGGTCTGCATTAAAGTCCATTCACCCGTACCCGTCTGAAAACTGGATTTCATTTCCTCACGTTTTTGTAAAAAATTGTCCAGTGCTTGAGTCACATTGGCTTCGAATCTTTGTATTAATCTTTTCTCAAAATCAAGCTTGTGTTCATACACCAAAGAATAAATTTGCAAAGCCTGGCGCGAGTCCAGTGTATGTGTGGCAATTCCGGTATTGCCACTCTCTTCGTACAGGGAATCGAGCAAGCGTTTGAGTATTCCCGGTATAAGATTTTCAAAAGCCTGACATGAAGCCTTGGCAACCGCGTCCAGCACCGCCTGTTGATTCTTCACGGGTGCAGCTTGGGTGACTTTTCCAATCAAATCACGGAAGCGGTTATAAACTGACATAGGTGTTTGTCTCTCGTCCTCTTTTGGTACAATTTTAGTCTTTTAAATCAAAAACATGGAATCAGAACGCCTCAACTGGCTTGAAAATACCCTTGCAGACCTGCAACAACGCACGTCTGACCTACGGGGGTATCTTTGACTTCGACAGCAAAAAAACCCGTCTTATCGAAGTGACCCACATTCTCGAAGATCCATTGGTCTGGAATGATGCCAAACGTGCGCAAGATCTGGGCAAGGAAAAAAAAGCGCTCGCCGCCATAGTTGAAACTTTAACTCAAATTGATCAACAACTGGCTGATTCCATTGAACTTTTCTCCATGGCTCGGGAAGAAAACGACGACCCGACCCTGGTGGCGATTGAAGCCGATACCCAACAACTGGCGAAACAGGTGGAACAGCTCGAATTCCGCCGTATGTTCAATAATCCGGCGGATCCCAATAATTGCTTTATTGACATTCAGGCCGGCGCCGGTGGCACCGAGGCGCAAGACTGGGCCAGCATGCTATTGCGTCAATATCTGCGCTATTGCGAGCGCAAGGGCTTCAAAGCCGAGATACTGGAAGAATCACCGGGAGATGTGGCCGGTATCAAATCAGCCAGCCTCAAGGTAGAAGGCGAATATGCCTACGGTCATTTACGCACCGAAACCGGAGTACACCGTCTGGTACGTAAATCCCCGTTCGACTCAGCGGGGGGGCGGCATACCTCCTTTGCCAGCCTGTTCGTCTATCCGGAAGTGGATGATTCCATAGAAATAGACATTAACCCGGCCGATTTGCGGGTCGATACTTTCCGCGCCTCGGGCGCTGGAGGTCAGCACATCAACAAGACCGACTCGGCGGTACGCATGACCCACTTGCCGACCGGCATTGTGGTGCAATGTCAGAATGACCGCTCACAGCACCGCAACCGGGCTGAAGCCATGTCGATGCTGAAATCGCGCCTGTTTGAACATGAAATGCGCAAGCGTATGGCCGAACAGCAAAAACTGGAGGACAGCAAAACCGACGTTGGCTGGGGTCATCAAATCCGCAGTTATGTTCTGGATCAAAGCCGTATCAAAGACCTGCGTACCAATGTCGAAATTGGCAATACCAAATCGGTACTCGACGGTGACCTGGACGAATTTATTCTTGCCAGCCTGAAACAAGGCGTTTAACAAGGCTTAACCATGACCCACCCCCTACCCACGACCGACACGCCGATGCCCCTTGACGACAACCACATCATCGCCGAGCGCCGTGAAAAACTGGCCAGCCTGCGGCAGCAGGGCGTCGCTTTTCCGAATGATTTCGTCCCTGCACACCGTGCTGAAGCCTTGCATCAGCGCTATAACAGCTTTGACAAACCCACACTAGAAGGCATGGACGTTGACGTCAGTATTGCCGGTCGCATGAGGCTCAAGCGCGTCATGGGCAAGGCCAGTTTCGCCACGGTACAAGACGCGAGCGGAAAAATCCAGTTTTACATCAGCAACGATGGTGTCGGCGAATCGCTGCACGAGGCTTTCAAACACTGGGACATCGGTGACATTATTGCGGCACGCGGTAAGTTATTCAAAACGAATAAAGGTGAGCTGTCGGTTCATTGCACCGAACTACGCCTGCTGTCCAAAGCCCTGCGGCCCCTACCCGATAAATTTCACGGCCTGGCCGACCACGAGCTGAAATACCGCCAGCGCTACGTTGACTTGATCGTCACCGAGCAGACGCGCCATACTTTTGTAGCACGCAGTAAAGCCATGGCCTCGATGCGTCGTTTCATGAGCGAACATGGCTTTCTCGAAGTCGAGACACCCATGCTGCACCCTATTCCCGGCGGCGCTGCGGCACGACCTTTTGTAACACACCACAATGCGCTCGACATGCAAATGTATTTGCGCATTGCCCCCGAGCTGTATTTGAAACGTCTGATTGTCGGTGGCTTCGAGCGTGTGTTCGAGATCAACCGTAATTTCCGTAATGAAGGGGTCAGCCCACGGCATAACCCGGAATTTACGATGATGGAATTTTATGCCGCCTACACCGACTACCGCTGGTTAATGGACTTTACCGAACAGTGTCTGCGTCAAGCCGCCACTGACGCTTTAGGTAGCACGACCTTCACCTATCAGGGCAAAGAAGTCGATTTCGGCAAACCCTTCGAACGCCTGACCATCGTGGGCGCCATTCTGAAATATGCCCCGCAATATCAGGCAGGTCAATTGAAAGATGCTGGCTTCTTGCGTCAGGAACTGAAAAAATTCGGCGCTGATATCGACAGTGCCCCACTCAAACACGCCGGGCTCGGCAGTCTGCAACTGGCCTTGTTTGAAGAGACCGCCGAATCACAACTCTGGAACCCGACTTACATCATCGATTACCCGGTCGAAGTCTCGCCGTTGGCACGTGCCTCCGATACGCGTCCAGGCATTACCGAGCGGTTTGAATTGTTCATTACCGGGCGCGAAATTGCCAACGGGTTTTCCGAGCTGAATGACCCGGAAGACCAGGCGGCACGCTTCAAGCAACAGGTACAGGCTAAAGAAGCTGGGGATCATGAAGCCATGTATTACGACGCCGACTATATTCGCGCCCTGGAGTACGGCATGCCCCCCACCGGTGGCTGCGGTATCGGCATCGACCGGCTCATGATGTTATTGACCGATAGCCCTAATATCCGCGACGTCATCCTGTTTCCGCATCTGCGGCTTGAAGACTGATGTTTGATCCTGTCATCCTGTTTTTCATACTCGGCGTACTGGCACGCCTGGCCAAATCCGACTTGCGCTTGCCGGAAGCCTTGTATGAAACCTTGTCGATTTTTCTGCTACTAGCGATTGGCATCAAGGGCGGCATTGAACTGGCGCAACAACCTTTGATGACACTGGCGCCGCAAGCGCTGGCGGTTATTGTCATGGGCTTTACCCTGCCGTTCCTGGCTTTTCCGGTATTGCGACTCATGCGACTGACGCGTGCCGATGCCGCGTCCATCGCCGCTCATTACGGCTCGGTCAGTGTGGTTACCTTTGCCGTTGCCAGCTCTTATCTGGTCAAGCACGCCATTCCACATGAATCTTATATGCCCCTGTTTGTCGCCCTGCTCGAGGCTCCCGGCATTGTGGCCGGCATATTGCTGGCGCGGCTAGGCTCTTCAAGCCAGGTACGCTGGGGCGAATTGGCACACGAGGTCTTGCTTGGCAAGTCGGTCGTGTTGCTGGTCGGCGGCATAGTCATCGGCTTTATCGCCGGACCACAAGGTATTGCCCCGATCAAAATACTCTATGTCGATGCTTTCAAGGCGGTTCTTGCCCTGTTCCTGCTGGAGATGGGACTGGTTGCCGGAGGACGTTTAGGTGATTTGAAACGTGCAGGTCTGCCGCTGATTGTTTTTGCTATTGCCGTACCACTGATCTTTAGTGTCATTGGCGCCCTGCTCGGCAAAAGTTTAGGGCTGAGTGCTGGTGGAAGTGCCTTGCTGGCCACCATGGCAGCCAGTGCCAGCTATATTGCCGCCCCTACCGCCATGCGTATTGCGGTACCCGAAGCCAACCCGGCACTTTCCATTGGAGCGGCGCTGGGTGTGACGTTTCCCTTCAACATTACCGTAGGTATTCCGCTTTATCTCTTACTCGCGCAAGCGCTCTATTGAGTTCACCATGGCCACAAGAAAACTGTTGCTCATCATTGCCGAAGCGGCTCTGGAAAAAAACCTCATTGCCGATGCCAAACGCTTCGGCGCTCATGGTTACACCGTCAGCGATGTACGCGGCGCCAGCCAGGAAGGAGAGCGCGATGGTGAGTGGGAATTTTCGCGATCAATCGAGATGAAAGTCATTTGTTCAGAGGCGGTTGCTCAAACGCTGGCACAACATCTGCTGAGCAGTTATTGCCAACACTATTCCATCACCATGTTTATTGCCGAAGGCGAAGTGCTCAGACCAGAACGGTTTTAACGCGCCTCATCTATCCAGGCCATTTGAATGGCTTCTAGAATTTTTTCGCCAGAACGCTGCGCGTCATCGTCAAATTGCTCCAGCTCGCAGACCCATTGATGCAGGTCGGTGAATCGCACCTTGAGGGGGTCAACGTCGGGAAATTTGTCCGCCAAAGCGATGGCAATTTCAAGGGTGTCGGTCCATTTCATGAATGATGCTCCCGCGCCAGGTTAATCGTATATTTCGGAATTTCAACCACCAGATCTTGAGTTCCTACGATCGCCTGACAACTCAAACGTGACTGCGCTGTCAGGCTCCAGGCCTTGTCCAGCATATCTTCTTCATCTTCACTCGGCGTGTTCAATGAAGCGCCTCCTTCACGCACCACGACATGGCAGGTAGTACAAGCGCAACTCATTTCGCAGGCATGCTCAATATCAATATCATGATCCAGCAAGATGCGACAAATACTCTGACCCGGGGTGGCATCATGAATGATCGTACCCGTCGGGCACAAAGTTTCGTTAGGCAATACAGTAATTTTAGTCATGACACTTTAGTGTGATAAATCTTCCAGACTGCGTCCGGTAAGCGCCTGTTGAATCGAACGGTTCATGCGCCGCGCAGCGAATTCTTCTGTCGCTTGTGAAACAGCGTCAATGGCTTGTTTCAGAACCGAATGTTCTGCCTGTTGTGCGGCCTGTTGCAGGGCATTAAGCCGGGCATCAATTTCCAGTCGCTCGGGTTCCGACAACAAGTCAGCATCGGCCTGCAAAGCAGAAATAGTCGCCAGACGCAGCCGTTCCGCATCGACCTGTAACTCGCGCAGGTTGCGCCTTTGCATATCGTCCGAGGCCAGGGCCACACTATCTTGCAACATGCGCGCGATCTGCTCATCACTTAAACCATAGCTCGGCTTGACACTGACCGAAGCCTCTACCCCAGAACTATGTTCACGGGCACTGACACTCAGCAGTCCATCGGCATCGACCTGGAACGTGACCCTGACTCGGGCTGCGCCGGCCGTCATGGGCGGAATGCCGCGTAATTCAAAGCGTGCCAGTGAACGGCAATCACTGACCAATTCACGTTCACCCTGCACGACATGAATCGCCATCGCGGTCTGACCATCCTGGTAAGTCGTGAACTCCTGCGCCCGGGCAGTCGGCAGTGTGCTATTACGTGGGATGATTTTTTCACACAAGCCACCCATCGTCTCCAGACCCAGCGACAGGGGAATGACATCCAGCAGCAGCCAGTCGTCACCCGCCGCACGATTCCCGGCCAGCAAATGCGCCTGCATAGCAGCACCCAAGGCTACTACCTGGTCAGGATCCACATTGGTGAGAGGTGTTTGAGCAAAAAAATCGCCGACTGCGGTTTGTATGGCCGGCATGCGCGTAGCGCCCCCCACCATGACCACGCCCTGAATCTCATTCACGCTCAACTCGGCATCACGCAAGGTTTTGCGACAGGCATTCAGTGTTTTTTGCACCAGATGACGCGTCAAGGAGGTAAAGACTTCAGCACTAATCGTCACATGTACCCATGCCCCACTACTCAGTCGCGCTTCAATAGTGGCTTGTGACTTGATCGACAAGGCTTCCTTGGCAGCGCGCGATTTCATCATCAACAGGCGCGTATCACTCTCATTCAAGGGCGGTAATTGAGTCTGCTCCAGTACCCAGCAAAACAGGCGATGATCGAAATCATCCCCGCCCAGCGCCGAATCCCCCCCCGTCGCCATGACCTCAAACACACCCTTGCTTAATTTCAAGATCGATATATCAAAAGTACCACCCCCCAGGTCATAAACGGCATAAACCCCTTCAGCCGCATTATCAAGACCGTAAGCAATAGCGGCAGCGGTCGGCTCATTCAGCAGCCGCAGCACATTGAGCCCCGCCAGCTTCGCTGCATCTTTGGTCGCCTGACGTTGAGCCTCATCAAAATAGGCTGGGACTGTAATGACCGCGCCTACCAGATCATCGCCCAGCACATCTTCGGCACGCTGACGTAAGGTCGCTAAAATTTGCGCCGAAACTTCTACTGGCGATTTCACACCCTGGACTGTTTTTATCTGTACCATGCCGGGCGCATCGACAAAGTCGTAAGGCATGTTTTCTACGTAGGCAATATCTTTCAGGCCGCGCCCCATGAAACGCTTGACCGAGGTAATGGTATTTTTAGGGTCTTGTGCCTGCGCTCGCAAGGCCGCTTCACCAATCCGAACTTCATTCTGGGGCAAATATCTGACCGCCGAGGGCAGTAAGGCCCGTCCCTGCTCATCGAGCAAAACTTCAGCCAGTGACGAGCGCACCGCAGCGACTAAAGAATTAGTCGTGCCCAGATCGATACCGACGGCTAAGCGCCTTTCATGCGGCGCTGTTGACAGACCCGGTTCTGCAATTTGTAGCAATGCCATAAAGTTCTCGTTTTAGCTTACCTGGGCCTGGGCATCAATCACTTCAGAGATCAATTTGTCAATAAATATCCATTGCCTGAGTTTTTCTGCGCTGGCCAAATAATTTTTTTGCCCGATCAAATTCGCCACCTCCGCCAGGCACTGTTGACGCGACTGTTGCAAATCCAGCGCCAGCTGGTTCAATGGTGCGGCCTGCCCATTAGCCTGTTCCAACTGCTCACGCCAAGCCATCTGCTGCATTAAAAATGCAGCGGGCATGGCGGTATTCGATTCCAGTTGCAAATCTACGCCGTGCAGTTCGCACAAATAGCGCGCACGCTTGAGCGGCGATTTCAAAGTCTGATAAGCCTCATTCGCCAGCGTCGCCCACTGCATGGCGACGCGTTTTTCAGTTTCAGTTGCGGTGGCAAATTTGTCAGGGTGAACTTGCTGCTGCACCTGGCGATAGGCCTGTTCCAGTACAGTCGTATCAAGCTCAAACTGTTGTGCCAGACCAAACAAGGAAAAAAAATCCTGCTTCAAACCCGGAAACTTTCTCCGCAGCCGCACTCATCTTTGACGTTCGGATTATGAAATTTGAAGCCTTCGTTCAAGCCTTCACGCGCAAAATCCAGTTCGGTACCGTCGATATAAGTCAGGCTTTTGGGATCCACAAATACCTTGACGCCATGGCTTTCGAACACCTGGTCTTGTGGATCAGCCACATCAACATATTCCAGCTTGTAAGCCAACCCGGAACAACCCGTGGTACGCACGCCGAAACGCAAACCGACACCCTTACCACGCTTTTGCAAATAGCGTTGCACGTGTTGAGCCGCTTTTTCTGTCAAGGTCACCGACATCAGTTCACCACTACTCTAGGCCGCCTGCTTTTGTTCGACCGTATGCTTGGCCTGATAGTCCTGCACCGCCGCCTTGATTGCATCTTCAGCCAGAATCGAGCAGTGAATCTTGACCGGTGGTAAAGCCAGTTCTTCGGCGATCTGGGTATTCCTGATGCTCAAGGCCTGATCGAGCGATTTACCTTTTACCCACTCCGTCACCAAAGAGCTGGACGCAATCGCAGAACCGCAACCATAGGTCTTGAATTTGGCATCTTCAATAATGCCCTGCTCATTGACCTTGATCTGCAGTTTCATTACATCACCACAAGCGGGGGCACCGACCATGCCGGTACCGACCGAGGCATCCCCCTTGTCAAAAGAACCGACGTTACGCGGGTTTTCATAATGATCAATTACTTTGTCGCTATAGGCCATCTTGTTTGCTCCTGAATCAATGCGCTGCCCACTGTACCTGGGAAATATCAATACCGTCCTTGTACATTTCCCACAACGGTGAAAGCTCGCGTAACTTCTGAATTTTTTCGTGTATCAATTGCACGGCATAATCAATATCAGCCTCGGTAGTGAATCGACCGATGGTAAAACGAATCGAACTATGCGCCAGTTCGTCGCTGCGTCCTAAAGCACGCAAGACATACGACGGCTCCAGGCTGGCCGAGGTGCAAGCCGAGCCGGAGGACACGGCAATACCTTTCAATGCCATGATCAGGGACTCGCCCTCCACATAATTGAAACTGGCATTGATGTTGTGCGGTACACGATGCGCCACATCACCATTGATATAAACCTCTTCAATACCTTGCAGACCCGACATCAGGCGATCGCGCAGTGCCGTAATGCGAGCCACCTCGGTCTCCATTTCCTCACGTGCCAGACGGAAAGCTTCACCCATACCGACAATCTGATGCGTGGCTAAAGTGCCGGAACGCAAGCCACGCTCATGACCACCGCCATGCATTTGCGCTTCCAGGCGCACACGCGGTTTGCGTCTGACGTATAAGGCGCCTATACCTTTGGGGCCATAGGTTTTATGCGCGGTAAAGGTCATCAGATCGACTTTCAGTTGCGACAAATCAATAGGCACCTTGCCCGTCGCCTGCGCCGCATCGGAATGGAAAATCACGCCCTTTTCGCGGCAAATCTCGCTCATGGTCGCAATATCCTGAATCACGCCAATTTCGTTATTCACCAGCATGACCGAGGCCAGAATGGTATCGGCTCTGATGGCTGCAGCAAACTTGTTCAGATCCACCAGCCCATTGGCTTCTACTTCGAGATAGGTAGCCTCAAAACCCTGGCGCTCGAGCTCACGCACCGTGTCCAGTACCGCCTTATGCTCGGTCTTGACAGTAATAATGTGTTTGCCCTTGTCCTGATAAAAATGGGCAGCGCCCTTGATGGCCAGGTTGTTCGACTCGGTGGCCCCTGAAGTCCAGATAATTTCACGCGGGTCAGCGCCCACCAAAGCCGCCACCTGCTCGCGCGCTTGCTCTACCGCCTTTTCAGCTTCCCAACCATAAGGATGACTGCGCGAGGCCGGGTTACCCCAGCTCTCACGCAAGAACGGGATCATCTTGTCCACAACGCGCGGATCCGTCGGCGTCGTGGCGGAATAATCCATATAAACAGGGAAATGCGGCGTAGTCATCAAAACCTCAGGCAAATGAATTACGTAAAGGACGCAAAGGACGCTTGGGCGCCGGCGCTTGAGTCGCTCCGCCCGCAGGCAGGCTATTGACTTCTTTGACCAGATTGTCAGCATGCTCCGCCAGGAACGACACCGGTTGCTGCCCCATGGCACGCATGCGCTGCTGATCGACCAGATCACGCAAGGTCACCGAATCCAGGAAATCGACCATTTTGGCATTGAGTGCCGCCCATAAATCGTGCGTCATGCAGCGGCCAGCCTCCGACTTGGAACCCGAACCACAATTTTCCTTGCCACCGCACTGGGTCGCATCCAGAGGTTCATCGACAGCGTAGATAATGTCAGCGACACTGATATCCTGAGCCTTGCGGCCGAGACGGTAACCGCCACCGGGACCTCGCGTGGACTCAACCAGTTCGTGACGACGCAACTTACCGAATAACTGTTCCAGATAAGACAAAGAAATGTTTTGGCGCGTAGAAATTCCAGCCAGCGTTACCGGGCCGGCGTCCTGGCGCAAGGCCAGATCAATCATCGCAGTCACTGCAAAACGGCCCTTGGTGGTCAGCCTCATGATGGCTCCTTCGTTTCGGTAGGCTCTTGGTTGAGCAAAATTGTCGGAATTGACACCTTACAGACCACTGCTATGAAAAAAAATTCCCGACTAATATGTTCAAGTATAAACAATGCGCTGCACAAAAACAATCAGGCCACCCGCAGGTGGCCTGATTTTCTTAGAAATCAAAGACTTGGCAATCAGGCCGCATATTGCAGGGCACGTTTCTTGACCACTTCTATCAGACCGGTGCAGGCGTCTGTCGCGTAATTGATGACCTTTTCAAACCCGTCAGACCCGCCATAATATGGGTCCGGCACGGTAGCCTCTTCGTTGTCGGTGGCAAAACGCATCAACAGCATCAGCTTGTGCTGATACTGCTTGGGCGAGGTTTGCTGTAACAAGGCCAGGTTTTCCCAGTCCATGGCCAGAATCAGGTCGTGATCGCGAAAATCGTCCTTACTGACCTGACGCGCGCGCAGCATGGAAATATCAATGCCACGTTTCTTGGCGGCTGCCTGGGCGCGGGGGTCCGGCGCTTCGCCCACATGAAAAGCGTGGGTACCAGCCGAATCGATCTTCACCAGATGCTCGATACTGGCATCACGCACCATAGTGCGGAAAATACCTTCAGCCGTGGGCGAGCGGCAAATATTGCCCATACAAACGAAAAGGATCTTGGTCATGATTTTAATTAACCCGCCGCTTAAATAAGTAAGGGGTGCGGCAAAGCCATAATTGTAGCGACATCCGGCGAAAAAATTAAGCTTTTTTTGTAAGATGGCGTAATTTTTGTGCTTTACAGCAATTTTGTAACCAATTGTTTTACTTGATTTTTCAAAAGCTTAAATAAGTTTTCCTTGTGCATGGCAATATAGCCGATAAATCATTTACCGGCTCCAAAAGGTACCCATTCTGGCGCTACTTTTGCCCCAAAAACCTGCTGTTTCAAATGCGCCAATTGGTCACGCAAGCGTGCCGCCTTTTCAAATTCCAGGTTTTTTGCCGCTTCCAGCATCTGTTTTTCCAGGCGTTTTATTTCTTTGGCCAGATCTTTTTCCGGCATATCATCGTACTTGGCTCGCTCCTGCGCCGCCTTGAGTTCAGCCCGTGCATCATCAGCGTTATAGACACCATCAATAATGTCTTTAATGCGCTTGACTACGCCGCGCGGAGTAATACCCTGCTCCTGATTGAAAGCCAGTTGCTTAACGCGGCGACGCTCGGTCTCTTCCATTGCCTGACGCATCGAATCGGTCATTTTGTCGGCATACAAAATAGCCTTGCCGTTGACGTTGCGTGCTGCGCGCCCGATGGTTTGAATCAAGGAGCGCTCAGCACGTAAAAAACCCTCTTTATCGGCATCCAGTATCGCCACCAATGACACCTCGGGAATATCCAGCCCTTCGCGTAGCAGGTTGATACCCACCAACACATCAAACGCGCCAAGACGCAAATCACGGATAATTTCAACACGCTCGACGGTATCAATAT
Organism: Burkholderiales bacterium UBA4657; assembly: GCA_002405475.1. Lineage (GTDB taxonomy): Bacteria > Pseudomonadota > Gammaproteobacteria > Burkholderiales > Burkholderiaceae_E > UBA4657. Next base: position 48,450 of record DHLX01000009.1, read on the forward strand.
CAGAATGCAGATAGCGCACCCGTACACCGTTATCACTCAGATATTCGGTCAGTTGTTCAGCCATGCGCTTGGTCAGGGTGGTGACCAGAACGCGCTCACTGACCTTGACCCGTTCGTGTATTTCCGAGAGCAAGTCATCCACTTGTGATGAGGCTGGGCGCACCTCAATCTGCGGATCGACCAGCCCGGTCGGTCGTACCAGTTGTTCGACCACTTGCCCGGCATGCGATTTTTCATAGGCCGCTGGCGTGGCCGAGACGAACACCACCTGACGCATTTTGTGTTCGAACTCATCAAACTTTAACGGCCGGTTATCGAGCGCACTGGGTAAACGAAAGCCATAATCGACTAGAGTCTGCTTGCGTGATCGGTCACCGTTAAACATGCCATTCAACTGACCGATCAACACATGCGATTCATCCAGAAACATCAGGGCATCTTGCGGCAAATAATCGACTAAAGTTGAAGGTGGCTGTCCCGGGAGAGCACCACTCAAATGCCGGGTATAGTTTTCAATGCCCTTGCAATGGCCAATCTCCTGCATCATCTCGAGATCGAAACGAGTGCGCTGTTCCAATCGTTGTGCCTCGACCAGTTTTCCTTCCTTATAAAACCATTCCAGACGCTCACGTAATTCCTGTTTTATAGTTTCAATGGCACGCAATACCGTCGCGCGCGGGGTCACGTAATGCGAACTCGGGTACACGGTAAAGCGCGGAATTTTTTGCCGCACCCGTCCGGTCAACGGGTCAAACAATTGCAAGGAGTCAATTTCATCATCGAACAGCTCAACCCGTAGTGCCAGCTCGGCATGTTCGGCGGGGAAAATATCCACCGTGTCGCCGCGCACGCGAAAAGTACCGCGCCCAAAATCGGTCTCATTGCGCGTGTATTGCATTTGCACCAGACGCTGAATGACATCACGCTGCCCCAGTTTGTCGCGCACCCGCAAGGTCAAAATCATCTGGTGATAATCGCCGGGGTTGCCAATACCGTAAATGGCCGACACCGTCGCCACAATAATGACATCACGTCGCTCGAGCAGGCTTTTGGTGGCCGACAGGCGCATTTGCTCTATATGCTCATTGATGGCCGAATCTTTTTCAATAAACAAATCCCTATGCGGCACATAGGCTTCGGGCTGGTAGTAATCGTAATAGCTGACGAAATATTCCACCGCGTTATTCGGGAAAAATTCGCGAAACTCTGAATACAGTTGCGCTGCCAGTGTTTTGTTCGGAGCGAAGACAATCGCTGGTCGTCCCAGACGCGCAATAACATTCGCCATGGTGAAGGTTTTACCCGAGCCAGTGACGCCCAGCAAAGTCTGGAAACTGAGACCGTCCTGTACACCAGCGACCAGCTGCTCTATGGCTGCCGGTTGGTCGCCAGCCGGGGCATAGGGCTGGTAGAGCTGGAACGGTGAATCGTCAAAATGCACAAACCGGGTCGGATCAAGCTCGTTTTCAACTGGGCTTAAATTAGGCATAAACTCCTAGTGTATGCAATAAATGCATAAATATATCTGTTAATTTAAGTTAAAATCTTCCCAACATATTAGCCGCAGAAAGCACTTCCATGGATCAATCCCCCATAACCCGCCTGTTTGCCGATGTAGAACTTGCCCCCCGTGACCCGATTCTGGGTCTGAATGAAGCTTTCAACGCAGACCCACGGCCTGGCAAAGTCAATCTGGGCGTGGGTGTCTATTTCACCGATGATGGCAAGCTGCCAGTACTCAAAGCGGTTGCTGCGGCTGAAAAACAGCGCCTCGAACAGGTCGCGCCACGCGGCTATTTACCCATTGAAGGTATTGCTGCCTATGATAGTGCCGTGCAAAAGCTTTTATTTGGCGCTGACTCGCCGCTGTTGGCTAACGGTCAGGTCGTTACCGTACAAGCCCTGGGCGGCACCGGCGCGCTCAAATTAGGGGCAGATTTTCTCAAACGCATTAGCCCCGACAGTGTGGTCGCGATTAGTGACCCGAGCTGGGAAAATCACCGCGCCCTGTTTGAATCGACCGGGTTCAAGGTAGTCAATTACACCTACTACGATACAAACACCAAAGGCCTCAATTTTGAAGGCATGCTGGCCTCGCTCCATGCCTTGCCTGCCAAAGCCATTGTGGTTTTACACGCCTGTTGCCATAACCCCACCGGGGCTGACGCAACGCCTGAGCAATGGAAGCAGATTGTCGCGACCATCAAGGCACGCGGACTGATTCCCTTCCTCGACATGGCTTATCAGGGCTTTGCTGATGGCATTGAGCAAGACGGGTTCGCCGTGCGTCTGTTTGCCGATAGCGGTATTCCATTTTTCGTTTCCAGTTCGTTCTCGAAAAGCTTCTCTTTGTACGGTGAACGGGTTGGCGCCTTATCGATTGTCGACAATAGCAAGGAAGAATCGGCGCGTGTCCTCAGTCAGGTCAAACGTGTCATTCGCACCAATTACTCCAACCCGCCCACCCATGGCGGCACGCTGGTCGCAACGGTTCTGAACAGCCCTGAATTACGCGCCCAGTGGGAACAAGAACTGGGTGAAATGCGTGACCGCATCAAACAAATGCGCCAGGCTTTTGTTGAAAAACTCAAAATCAAAGCGCCGCAGCATGATTTTTCATTTGTACTGCAACAGCGTGGCATGTTCAGTTACTCGGGTCTGACTGCCGAGCAAGTGGAGCGCCTGAAAAATGAATTTGGTATTTATGCAGTGAGCACCGGACGCATTTGTGTCGCCGCGCTGAACAGCAAGAATATTGACTACGTTACCGATGCCATCGCCAAAATTCTGGCCGATTTGACCAAATCTACAACGTCGCTATAATTCGCATCTCAATTCCCCGATAGCTCAGTCGGTAG
>DHLX01000009.1:51504-91546 GCA_002405475.1 Burkholderiales bacterium UBA4657
GAGCCCAGGTCGGGGAGCCAAAATATAAAAAGCCAGCGTATGCTGGCTTTTTTCATGGATCGCCTTAGCAAGTAATTTACAGCGTCACCCAATCAAACCCGTCTTCCTGGGTAGCCACGCCTAATTCCGGGCTAGCACCCACAGCGAGTGCCTGGCGGAAAGACTCAAGCACCAGAGCGACATCATTGTTTTGCTGACTCAGGTGCGCAGCATGCAGGCGTTTCAGGCGGCGCTTGTCTACCGAGGCCAGTATTTGGGCTGCGGCCTCATTGGAAAGATGCCCATGTTGACCCGCAATCCGGCGCTTTAAGCTCGCCGGATATTGCACGTTGTCTCGCAGCAACTGCGGGTCATGATTGGCTTCCAGTACCAGCCCATCACAAGCACTAAGCATATGCACAATATGCGGTGTCGGTGTACCGACATCAGTTAACACGCCGAGGCGGGTATCACCATGAACAAATACAAACTGGGTCGGCTCGGCAGCATCATGCGGAACCGGAAAGGGGTGTATTTCCAACTCGCCCACGGCAAATGACGCATGACTGCATAAGCGGCGCTGTAACACCACGTCAAGTTTTGCGTGCCCGACTATCTCTTGCGCTGCTTCCATGGTGCCGTGAGACGCCATAAGACAGACCTGATGGCGTTGAGCTACACCAAAGGCAGAGCCCAGATGGTCGGCATGTTCGTGCGTCACCAACAAGGCATCAAACTGCTCTGGACTTAAACCCCGTTTCAGCAAGCGCCTTGATAGCTCTTTGTTGCCAAAGCCGCAGTCAAGCAAGACTCGGCCGCATACCTGGTTTTTCTGATCCAGCGCTTCCACTACCAGGGCATTGCCTTCGCTACCACTGCCCAGGCTGGTGTATCTTAACCCCATGAACTATTTCAGTTCGTCCGCTAGTAATTTCAGGATGTTGTCACTGCTGGGCGCACGCGTGTTTGTCGGATTATCACGACTAACCACTACAACACGAGTTTTATCGCCCTCGCCCTTCAGACTAATACGGTAGCGCTCAGGAGCACCTCCATCGTCTGATCTGCCTAACAGCCGAGAAAAGAAGCCAGGTTTTTCCTTATCTGGCTTGCGCGGCGCTACGTAACGAACAACATAGCTGCCACTGCTACGATCACGCTCTTCTACCGTAAATCCGGTCCGGTCAAGCGCCAGTCCGACTCTGCGCCAGGCACGATCCAGACTGTCATCCAGCTCGAGATAAGCTGAAGCCCCAGCACCGACAACTCGGGCTCGTGGGGCGGCAGGTATAGCCGCTGATGCCGTTACGGTAGCACGGGCCCGATTTTCTTCAACCCCAAGACGCATCAGCATGCGTTGTAGAAATTCGGCTTCCAGATTCGGGTCGTTCGGGCGCGGCTGCCATACCGTGTCGTCGCTGGTAGAGTTGAGTACTTCGGTGGCACCACGATGACTGATGTAGATTTCCGTGCCATTACCTACCCGTTCAATGCGGGTGCGGAATAAATCCCTGTCGCCAGTATCAAACAATTGTCCGGCAATAGCGCCAATAGTACGCGCAATAAAATCTTTCGGTAGTTTGGCCCGATCTTCGGCCCAGTCGGTTTCCATAATACCGGCATCGCGGTTTTCAATACGCAAAGTGAATCCCAACTGGGTCCAGAAGTCCTTGATTTGCGGCCACACCTGTTCCGGAGTCTGGTCGGTCACAATCCAGCGCTGCGTACCCGAGCGCTCCAATCGCGCACCACTGCTCGGCTGTGGCAATATTGGGGCACTGGTGGATGTGCCTGCCCCGGTACGCGCCACGGCTGCAGCGGTCACAGGCGCGTTAAACCTATCGTCGCGGGGTAATTGAGTTAAATCGGGTGGCACTTCCAGCGGCACTGCGCGACCTGCACTTTTGTAGTCAATACTCGGGCCTCCTAAAGACAGGCTGCCGCACCCGCTCATTAAGGCAGCTGCCAGCACAAGATAAATCCAACGCATCAATACTCTCCTCAAACTTGTAATCCGACTACACGCATGGCGTTATCTACCGTCATTTCATGCTCTACCGACAGAGGCACCAGAGGCAAACGGATTCCGCCGGCTATTTTGCCCATCCTGTGTAATACCCATTTCGCCGGTATCGGGTTAGCCTCAACGAATAGGGCTTTATGCAATGGCAGTAATTGTTTGTGCCAGTTCCAGGCTTCATGCGCATTGCCTTGGCCGGCAGCTCTGCAAAGCTCGGCCATGGCACGTGGCATGACATTCGCTGTAACCGAAATATTGCCTTGGGCACCCAGCAACATTAGAGCGACGGCCGTCAAATCATCGCCACTATATACCGCAAAATCGTCGGGAACCGCTGCCAGTAATTGCGCCCCACGGTCGATGTTGCCGGTCGCATCTTTTATACCGATTATGCCGGGAACCTGAGCCAGTCTGAGCACGGTCTCATTGCTCATATCAGCTACGGTACGACCTGGCACGTTATATAGCAACATGGGCAAATCAACAGCCTCGGCAATTTTTTTGAAATGCTGATACAAACCTTCCTGCGGTGGCTTGTTGTAATAGGGCACAACCGACAATTGCGCCTGCGCTCCTACTGACTTTGCAGCCCTGGCCAGTTCAATGGCCTCGGCGGTCGAGTTGGCGCCGGTACCAGCAATGACCGGAATACGCGCGTCGGCATGCTGCACCGCCACTCTGATCAGATTAATGTGTTCTTCAACATCAACCGTGGGCGACTCACCCGTGGTGCCAGCAATCACCATAGCACTGGTACCTTCAGCCACATGCCAGTCAATTAAATGGCGAAAAGCTTCCATGTCGAGGCTGCCATCAGCCTGCATCGGCGTTACCAGGGCAACAATACTTCCCTTAATCATTTTGAATTTTCCTGAACTTTCTCGGCGCTATTATTAACCATACGTCAAGCCCATGGCTTCGCGCACATCACGCATGGTTTCCTGGGCAGCCTTGCGTGCCTTGTCGCAGCCATCCGCAATAATGTTCCGCACCAGTGTCGGGTCGTCGAGGTAAGGCTGAGCGCGTTCACGCATCGGCTCGAGTTCCCTGACGATAGCCTCAGCCACTGGCGCTTTGCATTCCAGGCAGCCAATGCCGGCACTCTTGCATCCCGCCGTTACCCATTCCTGAGTATTCTGGTCTGAATAGACCAAATGGAACTGCCATACCGGACAGCGTTCTGGATCACCCGGGTCGGTCCGTCTGACGCGCGCCGGATCCGTCGGCATGGTACGCACTTTTTTGCGTATGCTTTCAGGGTCTTCACGCAAGGCTATGGTATTGCCGTAGCTTTTGCTCATTTTCTGACCATCAAGACCGGGCAGACGCGAAGCTTCAGTGAGCAAGGCCTGGGGCTCGGACAAAATCAGCTTACGGCTACCTTCCAGATAACCATAAAGGCGCTCACGATCACCCATGCTTAAATTCTGTGTATCATCCAGCAGTGCCCGGGCTTGTTCCAAGGCTGCTTCATCACCCTGTTCCTGGAAGCGCTGGCGCAGTTCGTAATAGAGCTTGGCACGCTTGCTACCGAGTTTTTTCGCAGCTTCCTGGGCTTTTTCCTCAAAACCAGGCTCACGACCGTATAAATGATTAAATCGGCGTGCGATTTCGCGCGTTAGTTCGATATGCGGCACCTGGTCTTCCCCCACCGGAACAAAAGTGGCGCGATATATGAGAATATCCGCGGCCTGCATTAGCGGGTAACCCAAAAAACCGTAAGTGGACAGATCTTTGTCGGCCAATTTTTCTTGCTGATCCTTATAGGTTGGCACCCGCTCAAGCCAGCCCAAGGGCGTACCCATGCTCAGCAGCAAAAATAATTCGGCATGCTCGGGAACGCGCGATTGAATGAATAGTGTGGCTTGGTTCGGGTCGAGCCCGGCGGCCAGCCAATCTACCAGCATTTCATAGGTGGACTGCTCGATAATCTCGGGCGACTCGTAATGCGTGGTCAGTGCATGCCAGTCGGCCACGAAGAAAAAACAGGGATACTCGGCCTGCAGCCGTACCCAGTTTTTCAGGGCACCGTGATAATGACCAATGTGCAATGCCCCGGTTGGGCGCATGCCAGATAAGACGCGTTCAGGAAACATAACCGGATTCTATCAGTCCCAGCGCTGCCGGGTCTCCGCCCCCGCGGCGTAATAGTTGTGGCACCTCTCCCGTCAAATCCACGACCGTAGTGGGTTCCAGAGAGCAGGCACCTGAATCGATGATGACATCGACCTGGTGCTCGAGTCGTTCACGGATGGCCTCTGGGTCGTTCAATGGCTGATCATCGTCCGGCAAATGCAGGGTGGCCGATAGCAAGGGCTGGCCAAACTGTTCAAGCAGGGCCTGCGTGACCTCATGCTTGGGCCAGCGTAGGCCGATAGTTTTACGCGATGGGTGCGACAAACGTCTGGGCACTTCGCGCGAGGCCTCGAGAATGAAGGTAAACGCGCCTGGGGTTGCTGCTTTTAACATTCGATATTGCCGGTTATCTACCTTGGCGTAATTGGCTATCTCTGACAGGTCGCGACATAACAAGGTCAGGTGATGTTTTTCATCCAGATCGCGTATGCGACGCAGGCGTTCTGCCGCTAGTTTGTCATCCAGATGTGCTACCAGCGCATAACTGGAATCAGTAGGAATGGCGGCAATGCCACCTTTTTCAATGATGGCCGCCGCTTGTTTCAGCAAGCGTAATTGCGGATTATGAGGGTGCAAGCTGAAATATTGCGCCAATCGTCACTCCGCTATCAAATGACCTGACGTTGCCGGAAGTCTGCAATTTCAGCCTGAGAATAACCCAGTGCAGTCAGAACCTCATCGCTATGCTGACCCAGCTTCGGCCCCAGCCACTGGGTTTTTCCCGGGGTCTCTGAGAGTTTAGGTACGATGCCGGGCAATTTAATCGGGGTACCGTCAGCAAAGTTATGCTGCTCGAACATGGCGCGCGCCAAAAACTGTGAGTCTTGCATCATGTCGGCAACGCTATAAATTTTACCGGCCGGAACATCGGCCGTTTTTAATGTCTGTAATGCCTGCTCTATGCCATGACGACTGCACCATGCCTGGATCGCAGCATCAATCATTTGTGTCTTCGGTACCCGGCCCTCATTGGTAGCCAATGTTGGATCCTGTGCCAGGTCGGCTCGATCTATCGCCAGCATCAGGCGTTTGAAAATGGCATCGCCATTACCAGCGATGACAATATTCTGACTATCTGCCGTGGTATAGGTATTCGATGGCACTATGCCAGGCAAAGCACCACCGGTACGCTCGCGCACTATGCCAGCCACATCGTATTCGGGTACCAGACTTTCCATCAGGTTAAAGACCGATTCATACAAGGCTACATCAACCATCTGCCCGATGCCCTGCCCTTTTCCACCGGTCTGGTCACGATGGCGCAAGGCCATCAAAGCGCCCATCACCCCATGCAAGGCAGCCAGCGAGTCGCCAATGCTGATACCCACCCGAACCGGAGGCCGGTCGGGATGACCACTAACGTAGCGTAAGCCACCCATGCTCTCGCCTATGGCACCAAAACCCGGTTCTGTTGCCAGTGGCCCCGTTTGTCCATAGCCACTCAAACGCACCATGATCAAAGACGGGTTTTCAGCCTTGAGTTGTTCCCAACCCAGGCCCATTTTTTCCAGCACGCCGGGACGAAAATTTTCTACCACAATGTCGGCCTCTAAGGCCAGGCGTTTGGCTATGGCACGTCCTTCTGTACTTTTCAAATTCAGTGTTATGGATTTTTTATTCCGGCTCTGTACACTCCACCATAAGGACACGCCTTCATGCAAGACACGCCAGTAGCGTAGCGGGTCACCCGCTTTCCCTTCCCCCGCATCCGGGCTTTCAATTTTGATGACCTCGGCACCAAACTCTGCCAGCAAGCGCGCGCAAAATGGGCCAGCAATCAGCGTGCCCAATTCCAGTACCTTAATCCCTTGTAAGGCCTGGGTCATCGTGTACCCACAACGAAAATGCTCATCACCACCAGCAAGGCTGCTATCCATACAATAGATCTGAGTGTCGCCTTGTCGCTCAGGTAAAAATACAAATAGAGCAGACGCAAACCAATCCAGATCGAAGCCAGAATATCAAGCTCGATTTGTGCGCCTGCCACCCAATGTGCAGTCAATACCGAAGCCGCAAACAGCGGAAAGGCTTCAAATGAGTTGAGTTGTGCTGCATGGGCACGGGCACGGCGCCCTTCCAGCCTTGCTTCCCATTCTCGTGGATGATGGTTATCAAAGTCGGAGCGACCCCATTTGGCAATACCAGTAGCGACAAAAGGCAACAAGCCTGCTATTAACACACACCATAGCGCCCAGGTCATTCAGATTTTCCCTTCATGACTTTGCAACTGGCGGTCATGCCAGCGTGACAATAAAAATACTGATAAAGCACCAAATCCTGCCAGCAGCATGTCCATTTGACTGTCCCAAACATCGCCCTGCGTGCCCAGGAAAGCTTCTGCGGCTTCAGCCGACACTCTACCTGCGATCATTTCCAGTATTTCATACAGGGCGCTCACTGCCAGCGGTACACAAATACACAGAACTGTCAGCAGCCAGCGCGGTATCGCTGCCACATATCGAAGCAGGATTTCCCGGGTGATAATGGCTGGCACCAAACCCTGCATAAAATGTCCCAGCCGGTCATAGTGGTTGCGCTCAAATCCGAACCAGTCCTGTAACCAGAAACCAAGTGGTACGCGTGCATAGGTGTAATGTCCACCATAAATCAGGATCAGACTATGTAGTGCAGCCAAAGCGAGCAACAGGCTGGTCAGGCGCCAACGTCGAAACCCCCAGGCCAGCAGTGGCAGTGCCAGCATTACCGGTAATGTTTCCAGAAACCAGGTCAGCGGATCATAGGCACCAACATAGGAAGCCAGCAAAATCATCAACATCAGCACTATGCCTGCGTATATTATCTTGTCACGCATGCCTATCTCCGATCCAGCATGGCCTGGGCGACGGTACTGGCATCGACGTATTCCAGTTCTGCACCCACGGGAACTCCACGTGCAATACGGGTAATGGTCAAGGTCTGAGCATTTTTCTGCGCCTGGGCTTTGAGTAACTCGGCAATATAGTGCGCGGTAGCCTCGCCTTCATTGGTCAAATTGGTTGCCAGCACCACCTCGCGTACCACGCCGTCAAATACCCGCTGTAATAGTCGTTGCAGGGCAATGTCTTTCGGACCTATACCATCCAAAGGACTGAGCCGTCCCATCAAAATGAAATACAGGCCGCCATAGGCGTGAGTTTGTTCAATCGCCAGCTGGTCGGCGGGTGTCTCCACTACGCACAACTGACTGCGATCGCGTTGCTGATTCAGACAGGTCGAGCATATGTCGGCTTCAGTAAATGTATTGCACAAAGCACAATTTTTAATTTTGTCTGTCGCCTGGGTCAAAGCCTGCCCCAGTTGCGCCGCACCTTCACGGTCATGTTGCAGCAAATGAAAAGCTATGCGCTGCGCCGACTTTGTGCCTACGCCCGGCAAACGCCTCAGAGCTTCAATCAAGGCATCGAGTGCGGTCGCCATACCAAGTATCGGACTTAAAATGGCAGTTTGAAACCCGGGGGCAGAGGCATGCCTGCGGTTACGCCCTGCATTTTTTCTGCGGCCGTAGCTTCAGCTTTACGCAAGGCATCATTGACCGCAGCTACAACCAGGTCTTCAAGCATATCCTTGTCATCCGATAACAGACTTGGATCGAGCGTGATACGCTTGACCTCATTTTTGCAGGTGACAATCACCTTGACCATGCCGGCACCACTCTGACCTTCCACTTCTACGCTCGACAATTGCTCCTGCGCCTTGCGCATATTGTCCTGCATGGCCTGCGCCTGTTTCATCAATTGTGTCAGTTGGTTTTTCATCATGATGGACTCTCCATAGGTTTAATCGATCCCGGTACCACTTTCGCACCATATTTTTCTATCAGAGTCTTAACTACCGGGGCATTCATGAACGCCTGCTCGGCCTCCTGTTGACGCTGTCGGGCACTCGCATCATCGCGCGCCGCCACAGTCTGATGTACTCCCCCTAGCTCAGTACGTACTTTGACTACAACACCGAGGCGTTGCGACAAGGCCTCGGCCAACTTGTCAAGCTGGGCAGCCTGGGTCAGGGCAGTATTGGCGACACGCAAGTAAAAAGTCTTGTTCTCATATCGAATCAACTCGCTTTGCCGAGCCAGCTCGCGTGCCAGTCCTTTGATATCCAGCTCATCGACCAGGACAGTCCAGTCGCCATTAAAATCCAGTTCGGTTTCGACCTTGGGGGCAACGACAGTCGAGACATTGCGTGGTGCCAATAAGGGGGCTGGCTTGCGCAAAGCATTTAACGCCACGCTGGTAGCGGCAGTTTGGGTTGTCGCTGCTGCAGTCGACAAACGTGTCGGACGAAAAGCCAGCATACGCAGTAAAGTCATGGTAAGTCCAGCCCATTCATCGGGCGCCAGTGGCAAATCCTGCCGCCCTGTCAGTGCAATCTGATAATGCAATTGTACTTCTTCAGGATCAAACTGTTGCGCAAGGCGACGAATCGAGTCAGCTTCTGGCAAGTCGTCAGGCAGCGCATCTGGTACTTTTTGTGTTAAGGCAATACGTTGCAATAATAAGGCCAGTTCCTGCAATGCAGTGGACAAACTGAGCGATTGTGTCGCCATTTGCTCTGCCAGTAGCATGGCACGCGCAGCATCTTCAGCCTGTATCGCCTCGAGTAGTTGTATGACATAGCCAGTATCGACCGCACCCAACATGGCGCGCACCGACGCTTCCGTCACCTGCCCTGCGGCATAGGCAATCGCCTGGTCGGTCAGTGACAAAGCATCACGCATAGAACCTTGGGCGGCCTGGGCAAGCAAACGTAGTGCATTTGGCTCAAAACCAACATTTTCTTCAGGCAATATCTGCGCCAAATGCTCGACAATATGAGCCGGTGGCATTTGCTTCAAGTTGAATTGCAGGCAACGTGACAGCACCGTGACTGGTACTTTTTGCGGGTCGGTGGTGGCTAGAATGAATTTTAAATGCGGCGGTGGCTCTTCCAGCGTTTTCAACATGGCGTTAAACGCATGGTTGGACAGCATGTGTACTTCGTCAATCATGTACACCTTGAAACGTGCCGCGCTGGGAGCGTAAACCGCTTTATCCAACAACGAGGTCATTTCTTCGACGCCACGGTTAGAAGCCGCGTCCATTTCGACATAATCAACAAACCGTCCAGCATCAATGGCGGTACAGGCTTCGCAGACACCACAGGGCGTTGCCGTAATGCCGCCCTGCCCGTCTGCGCCCATGCAATTAAGCGCCTTAGCCAAAATGCGCGATAAAGTGGTCTTGCCTACACCGCGTGTGCCGGTAAACAAATAAGCATGGTGCAAACGCTGTTGCTCCAGTGCGTGCGTTAGCGCGCGAACCACGTGTTCCTGCCCGACCAGTTGGTCAAAGCGGCGCGGGCGATATTTACGGGCAAGTACCAGGTAGCTCATGCAGTCCCAATGAAAAGGTGAGCCTGATCCTCGGCACTCCAGGGAAATCGCTATGGCTGCTTCGTTCCCGACCTGACCAGGTTCACGACGCCTCGATGCGAGGGGGCCCACCTATTCCATTTTACCCTACTCAAGGGTTATTTTCTTGAGCCTGGTCATGAGCGATTTTTTTCTTTCCATGAAGCATCGACAAAATGAGGTTTTCACCATGACGCCGACTCGCCCATAACACGCCTGCTACATGCAAAGCAATGAGCACCAACATACCTTCTGCCAAAGCCTCATGCACTTCTTCCAACCATTCCGAGGCTTCCCATGCCGCTTGCTCCAGCATCCAACCGCTTCCAGCCGTCGCCAACAAGAAAAAAAGCAAACCCATAATCATCCATGCCCCCGCTGGGTTATGCCCAAGACTAGGTTTTTCTTTTAGCAAAATCATATCTTTCAGATAGATCATGGTTTTCACTGGTCCAGTCACGAACTGGCCGAATCGGGCGTAGCGCGTTCCGACGACTCCCCAGAACAAACGAAACAAGACCAAGCCTGCAATCACATAGCCTGACCAGCGATGAAGACTGTCCCATTCTTCAGCACTCACCCAAGCTAATGCAAACAGGGTCACCAAGGACCAGTGAAATATTCTGACTGCTGGATCCCAGACTTTAATTTTTCCATCCGTAGTATTAAGTTTTGTCATGGCAATTTACTTTCTTTTACTTTTCACTTCTTTGCCCGTCACCGGGTCAAAGTAAATTTCTACTTTCTTACCTTCTGTGTCAGTGCCGTAAATTTCATAGCAACTATCGTCTATTTTGAAACGTTGTATCTTGTAACCAGACTGCTCCAGGGAAGCACGAAAACTTTCCGGTTTTTGCCATTTCTCTTTGGGCTGGTCGGTACAGGTGGTACCGGCGAACGCCGATACGGCGGTTAAACCCAGGGTCAAAGCGATTAAATATTTGCCGAGCATGATTTTTTCCTTTCAATAGAATCAATTGAACCAGCTGGATGCCGGTGTCGAGACTATGAAGCGCCCAAATGAAGCGAAACTGAAGAAAAACAAAAAAATATTTGAGCTAGCTCAGCCTGTCTTCATGTAAGACAAAGCATACTGGCACCATGCACGTACTCATCGCTGAAGACGACCCTCTACTACTCAATGCCCTTTCACGCTTCCTTGAACGTGAAGGTCATAGTGTGACTCCTTGCGTTGATGGTCGGCAGACTTTATCGCTGTTAGCCCCGTTTCATCAGATAGATGCCGTATTACTAGACCTAGGCTTACCCCAGGTTGATGGTTTAAAGGTATTAAAAACATTACGTTCCAGAGGCGATGCCACCCCGGTACTGGTCTTAACCGCACGCGGAGAGTTATCACAACGAGTTCAAGGTTTAGATGCTGGAGCTGATGATTACCTGACCAAACCGTTTGACCTCGAGGAAGTGAGCGCACGTCTGCGTGCTATCACCCGACGCGCTCACGGACGCGCCCAAAACCGCATTTATGTAGGCGGATTAGAACTTGATAACGGCGCGAAACGCTGCTGGTTAGATGGTGATGAAATCCACCTTACCGCCAAAGAATTTTCGCTCTTAGACTGTTTAGCGAATCGAGCTAGCCGTTGGTTAGACCGGCGTATGCTGGAAAATTTGCTGTATGGACAGGAAACAGCCCCCGGCTCGAATGCGATTGAAGTCCACCTGTCCAGCTTACGGCGCAAATTAGGTGCGGGCTTAATTCATAGCGAACGCGGGCTAGGCTGGCGGCTGGAAGATAAACGTGAAAATTAATTCGATCCGAACCCGGCTAACGCTGAGCAGCATCGCTTTAGTGATTGTATTTAACTTGTTAGCCGCTGTTATTTTGGGAAATATGGCGCTGAATAATACAAAAAAAATGCGCGACAGCTCATTAGCGGAAACCGGTCAATTATTACTATCTTTATTAGCCACTCACGCCGATGACGCGGGCGAACTGTTAGTCGCGCTGCCTCCGCATCGGGAGAAAGTTATTTGGCAAGCTTTTCGAAGAGAGGGCAGCTTATTGGCGCGCTCACATGAAGCTCCGCATCAAGCCTTGATCGTGACAAACCAGAATGATTTTTTTGCCACCGCAAAAATAGGAGAAGATTTTTGGCGTGTTTATATCGTCACCGACGCGGTCACCCAAATACAATTGCAAATTGCCACATTGATAGAAACCGGGGTCAACCGTCGAACCCTGCTTGGGTTTTTATTACCTGGGTTTATTTCGTGTCTAATTTTGTCCTTCAGTTTGCCTTACGCGATACAACGAGGACTGCTACCGCTGAAGAAATTTTCTGCACACCTCGACCAAGGTACGGGGAAGCGTCTTGATTTACTCCCAGAAATATCTTTGCCTGAAGAATTACGCCCCGTTCATAAAGCATTAAATCAAGCTTTAAGTCGTTTGCATACGCTAGTGCAACGAGAAAAATTATTTGCGGCTCATGCTTCGCATGAACTAAGAACCCCCTTGGCGGGCATCCGCGCTCAAACTCAGCTCATTATGCTGGACAGCCAAGGTGCGACGCAAGATTCTGCCAAGCAAGTGCTGCAAGCGATTGATCGCATGGAAATATTGCTCGAGCGACTGTTATTACTGGCAAGAGCCGACCTGACTCAAGTTGAATTGCAGCCAACAGCGGTTCATGAGGTATTGATGGAAGAAATTAATCGAGCCAGAAACCTCTATCCTCGTATCAAGTTCAACATCATGCACTCAGAATCAATCTGCTTACCGAGCGACCCTTATTTGCTTGCCATGTTGATCCGAAATCTACTGGACAATGCTGCCAAACATAGCCAGGGCGATGGCGTCAATCTTAGGCTTGAAAAAGATCATTTGTCTATACAAGATAATGGTCGAGGCTTAAACGCCAAGCTACTCGCTCAACAGCCAGAACCTTTTATGCGCGGCGACACCGACCAAGAAGGTTTTGGGTTAGGCTTGGCATTGACTTTTAGAATTGCACAAGCCCTGGGGATAAAACTTGAACTGAATAATCTCGAGTCGGGTGGGCTTAAAGTGCAATTGAAATGGTCAAATGGGCGGCAAAGTTCGCTCGGTACCACATTGCCAACAACTTGAAAATTGAGCTTCGCATTGCTCGGCACAGGTTGGACAAGTCCAAGTAGCGCCTGGCGCGCTTTGTTCGACTTCTTTTAGTATCGATTCTGCCTGATTAAGCTCAAAATCATTGACCACCCAAATTTGTGGTGAGGCTTCCAAGAACGGAATATCGCCTAGCGCCCCGGTTAAAGCAGTATTACGAACTTCACACTGAATACCAGCAGCTTTCAGGACATTGGCCCAGTGATACGCCGTCACCAAATCATCTGCGCGCCTGAGGAGTTTCATTCGTAATCCTGATGATGTATTTTGAGTTCAGAATGCAGTTGTTGATAAAGACTCAAACGTGATGCGGTAATGTCACCACGTTCAGCCGCAGCGAGTACAGCACACCCAGGTTCATTTAAATGCTGGCAGTTATAAAACCGACACCCACCCAAATGCGGTCGAAACTCAACGAAGGCGTTTTCCAGTTCACGCACGCTTAGATGCGCTAATCCAAATTCCTGAAAACCCGGAGAGTCAATCACGCGAAACATCTGCCCTGCTAACGTGCCTTGATAAAGTTGCGCATTGGTGGTGGTATGTTTACCCGAATCCAATTTTTCCGAAATTTCTCGCGTTTGCACCTGGGCATCGGGAATTAAAAGGTTCACCAAGGTAGATTTACCCATGCCAGATTGACCTAATATGACGTTGGTCTTACCCGCTAAAGAAGGCAATAAACTTTGCAAAGCTTCTTGAGGACGAGTTTTTAAGGAGGTTTCCAACACCTCATACCCCAGCTCGACATAACTATGGGCGCGTTCCCTGGTGACGTCAAAACTCGGCAATTCAGATTTATTCAATACAATCAACACCGGAACATCCGCCGCCTCGGCAGCAACTAAGGCTCTCGATACCAAATCAGGTGAAAAACTCGGCTCAGCCGCGATCACCAGAACAATTTGATCGACATTCGCCGCAATCAATTTTTCACGAAATTGATCTGAGCGATAAATCAAATTTCGTCTTTCCAGGCACTTTTCTATCACCGCCTGATCTTCACTTTGAACGCGAATCTGTACTTGGTCGCCGCAAGCAATATCACTACGTTTACCTCGGGTGAAGCACAGGAAATCACGCTGATTGGCCCGAACTTTATATTGTCGCCCATAGCTGGCGATGACCTCACCAGTAAGTAGGGAACGGGCGATCATCGATGTGTCTGAACTGGTTTGAACTCACCGCGTAAATAGCGCTCAACCCAGTAAGCCCCTACGATGGTTTTGACATCAGTGACGTTGCCTTGCTCTATCCACTGAATTAACTGGACAAAAGGAACCTGAGACACTTCCAGGAATTCTTCTTCATCCAGTCGGTGCTGACCCGGCATCAAACCTTGGGCCAAAAAAATTTCAATCCGCTCATCAGAATAGGCAATAGCATTATGGATGGTACCTAAATGCACCCATTCACTGGCATCAAATCCTGTTTCCTCTTTTAGTTCACGTTGAGCGCAAGATAAATCGGACTCGTGCTGATCAATTTTTCCCGCTGGAAATTCGATAAAAATTTTTTGATGTGGATAACGGAACTGCCGCTCAATCACAACATCGCCATTAGCCAGTAATGGCACTATCATGACAGCACCCGGATGTTTGATAAATTCTCGCGCAGTGACCTGTCCGCTGGGCAACACAACCTCGTGACGTTCGACATGCAGAAAACTGCCTTGGTAAACCGTAGTTTCAGAGTGTGTCTGCTCGGTCAAATGGTGGTCTGACATCAGATTTGCTGCCGGCGCCATAAGTAGCGCCAAAGATAGCCAGGATAGGCAGCTACCAGAAACAGGCAGAATGTCGTCACATAAAACTGCCAGCCTTGAGCATGGACAGCACTTTGACTGTCTTCTGTCAGCCAGGCTAATAAGCCCACAGCAGCATAGAGGCCTAACAGTTCAAGTAGGCGTACCCAAAATGGCTTGGCTGAAGCAAAGAGTTTCCAAAGTCCCAGCAGGCGTTCATTGATAAAAGGCAAATTGGCAGCAGCTATTGCCAGCACAATCATCAGCCAGAGTGCAGCGCTATTTTGCATCAGGAGGATAGGGTCAGTTTCACCGCGTTAAGGCAAAGATTCAACAAGCTATCATTGAATAAACCAAGAACCAAGACCAGGGCGCCATTCAGTGCCAGCACAGCTTTGGCATCAACACGGCCCGTCACTTGCTCGGCGTCGGTAGGGGCATCGAAATACATGGCCTTGACAACACGCAAATAATAGAACGCGCCTATTAGAGATAAAATAACAACTGCTATCGCCAACCCAATATAACCAGCATTAACTACCGCCTGTAATACCGACAGTTTTGCCCAGAAGCCAACCGTAGGCGGAATACCCGCCAGAGAAAACATTAAAAGCAACATGATAAAAGCGAGCCACGGGGCGCGCTTATTCAAGCCTTTGATGTCATCGATGGTATCGCACTCGAATCCCTGGCGTGCCAGCAGCAGGATAACGCCAAAAGTACCCAGGGTGGTAAAAACATAGACGATGCTATAGAACATCGAGGCACTGTAGGCATCGGCCGCTGACAGCGTATTGCCACTGACCACACCTGACATGAAGCCTAACAGCATGAAGCCCATTTGCGCGATGGTTGAATAGGCCAGCATACGTTTCAGATTAGTCTGGGCAATCGCCGTAATATTGCCTAGGGCAATCGACAATACAGCCACAATACCCAGCATCAACTGCCAGTCACCTGCTTGCGTCAACAGACCTTCTGCCAGTAAACGCAGAATCATCGCAAAGGCGGCCAGCTTGGGGGCGCCTGCAATCATCAGGGTAATCGCCGTTGGTGAACCATGATAGACATCGGGCACCCACATATGAAAAGGTACAGCACCAACTTTGAAAGCAATGCCAGCGACCAGGAACACAATGCCAAACACCAGGACCTTTTCATTTGTAGTGGGATTCGCGGCCACTTTGGCAATTTCAGACAGGTCGAGGGTTCCGGTAGCGCCGTAAATCATCGACATGCCATACAGCAGGAAGCCAGAAGCCAATGCGCCTAGTACAAAGTATTTCATCGCCGCTTCAGTGGCAGAAGCATCGTCACGTCGCAAGGCCACCAGGGCATACATTGATAGTGCCAGGAGTTCCAGTCCAAGATATAAAACCAGCAGGCTGTTAGCTGATATCAGTATCATTTGTCCTAGCAAGGAAAACATAGCAAGGGTATAGAGCTCACCTTTCATCATCCCACGGTCAGCAGCGTATTGGCGCGCATAGATCAGCGTAACTGCAACAGCACCACAGGCAAATATCTTTAGTAAATAGGCGACAGGATCTCCGACGAAAGTGCCATAAAAACTATACTGGGTCTCACCCGACGCTAACAACTGCAAATTGAGCGCGGCTGTTATGGCCAATGTGAGTAAAGTCAGCCAATAGGTGTAATAGCGTCTGGCATCAGAAATAAACAGATCGAGCAATAAAATGCCCATGGCGGCCAGTGCCAGAAAGATTTCTGGATACGCCGGTGTCAGATTAAGTGAAGCAAGGGTCATGGTCAGCGCTCTTATAATTTGCTTACCGCGATATGAGCCAGCAGGTCACGAACTGAAACATGCATGACGTCGGTAAAAGGTTTAGGGTACAGGCCCATAAACAGAACCATCGCTGCCAATAAAGCCAACATGAAAAATTCGCGGCGATTGATATCGGTTAATTGTCTTACCTGATCGTTGGCGATCTCGCCAAATACAACACGTTTATACATCCAGAGCGAGTAAGCTGCCCCAAAAATTAATGTCGTAGAAGCCAGCAGGCCAATCCAGAAATTGAATTTGACCGCTCCCATAATCACCATAAATTCACCGACAAAGCCGGAAGTGGCAGGCAGACCGCAGTTCGCCATAGCGAATAACAGGAAGAAAGCAGCAAATTGGGGCATGGTATTGGCCACACCGCCATAATCCGCGATATTGCGTGAATGCATGCGGTCGTACAGCACCCCAATACAGGCAAACATTGCGCCCGAAATAAAACCATGTGAAATCATTTGAATAATGGCACCTTCGACCGCAATCTGTATCGGTTTGCCATCAGTCATCATGAAAAAGCCCAGTGTCACAAAACCCATATGGGCTATCGACGAATAAGCCACCAGCTTTTTCATGTCCTTCTGAACCAGTGCCACCAGGCCGATATAGACCACTGCGATCAGTGACAGCCCAATGACCCAACCCGCCAGTTGTTGTGAGGCATCAGGCGTTATCGGTAGCGAAAAACGCAGAAAACCATAAGCGCCGAGCTTCAACATGATCGCTGCCAGCACCACCGAGCCGCCCGTGGGGGCTTCGACGTGAGCATCTGGTAACCAGGTATGTACCGGCCACATCGGCACCTTGACAGCAAAGGCCATGAAGAATGCCAGGAAAATAGCAATTTGCGCCTCTAACGGCAAGGGTGTCTGATGCCAGGTCAGTATCTCCCATGAGCCGCCCGACTTGAAATACAAATAAATGATCGCGACCAGTGTCAGCAAAGAGCCTAACAGTGTATACAGGAAAAATTTGAAGGCGGCGTAAACGCGGTTAGGCCCGCCATAGACGCCTATGATGATGTACATCGGTATCAGCGTCGCTTCAAAAAAGATATAAAACAGCAGACCGTCAAGCGAACTGAAAACCCCAATCATGATGCCAGACAGGATCAGAAAAGCCGCCATGTATTGTGCAACTTTTTCCTCAATCACTTCCCATCCAGCAATCACTACAATCACGGTAATAAATGCTGTCAAAATCACGAACCAGACAGAAATGCCATCAACGCCCAGGTAGTATTGAGCGTTGAAGCGACTAATCCAGGTCAGCTTTTCAACGAACTGCATGTTTGAAGTGCCAGGATCAAACCCTGGCAACAACAGTAGAGTCACGGCAAAACTGAGCAAAGCGCCAATCAGGGCAATGCCACGCGCCACATGGGGGTGTCGGTCGCTGCCGCACGCTAACAACAAGAAGCCAAATGCAATTGGCATCCAGATACACAGGCTGAGAATAGGAATGGAATGCATATTGTCCTGATGTTTTTATCGAAGCACCGTGAAATACGCCAGCAACAACACAATGCCCATTATCATGGCAAAGGCGTATTGAGACAGTAAACCGGATTGCAGATATCGAATCACTGAGGCGAACCAGCCAACCAGACGGGCACTGCCATTAACTATGGCACCGTCAATAACGCGTACGTCACCTCCCTGCCACAAACCGGTACCAATTGTGCGTGAACCACCGGCAAAAACTACCTCATTGATCTTGTCCATGTAGTATTTGTTATCAAGCAGGCGGTATACGGCTCCAAACTTAGCCATAAACCAGGCAGGAATGGCGGGGTTGACCAAGTAAAAATACCAGGCGGCAGCGACCCCTGCCGCAGCCAACCAAAATACCGGGGTCACAAAACCATGCAAGGCCATTGCCACCGGACCATGCGCGACGTGAGCTTTGACAAATTCAGCCAGGGCCGGGTGTTTCACGCTATCTACCGTAATCGCATTTTTAAAGAAATCTGCTACCAGCATCGGCTCCAGAGCCAGATAACCTATGGCTAGTGAAGGTATGGCAAGCAGAATCAAAGGCAGTGTGACGACCCAGGGTGATTCATGTGGGGTGTGACTGTCATTATGCTCGTGTCCATGCTGGGTGTCGTGCTGCACTTCATGAAAACGCTCTTTGCCATGAAACACCAGAAAGAACATACGGAAAGAATAAAACGCGGTCACAAATACCCCGGCCATGACTGCAAACTGGGCAAAACCAGCACCGGGTATTTCTGACTCCAGAACCGCACCAATAATCGAATCTTTGGAGTAAAAACCGGAAAAAAACGGGGTTCCAATCAAGGCTAATGAACCGATCAACGAGGTGAGCCAGGTGATCTTCATATATTTCCACAGCCCCCCCATACGACGGATATCCTGTTCATGATGCATACCGATAATGACAGAGCCCGCCGCTAGGAATAGCAAAGCTTTGAAAAAGGCGTGCGTCATGAGGTGGAAAATTGCTGCGCTGTAGGCAGAAACTCCAAGTGCTACCGTCATATACCCGAGCTGCGATAAGGTCGAGTAAGCAACAACACGCTTGATATCGTTTTGAATAATACCAAGAAAGCCCATGAACAAGGCGGTAATGGCGCCGATGACCAGAACAAAAGAAAGGGCAGTGGTCGAGAGTTCGTACAAGGGTGACATACGGGCGACCATAAAGATGCCTGCCGTCACCATGGTGGCAGCATGGATCAGAGCCGAAATCGGTGTCGGACCTTCCATCGAGTCAGGCAGCCAGACATGCAGAGGAAATTGTGCCGATTTACCCATGGCGCCAATGAACAGGCAAATACAAATGACCGTAATCAGCATCCAGTCGGTACCAGGAAACGTCAACGCGGCCAGACTATTGCCTTGCGCAAATACTTCGTTGTAATTCAGAGTGCCGGCATAGGCAAACACCAGCCCTATGCCCAGAATAAATCCGAAATCACCGACGCGGTTGACCAGAAATGCTTTTAAATTCGCATAAATCGCGGTCGGTTTTTTGTACCAGAAGCCGATCAACAAATACGATACCAGCCCGACTGCTTCCCAACCAAAAAACAATTGCAGCATGTTGTTGCTCATGACCAGCATCAGCATGGAAAATGTGAACAGGGAAATATAGGCAAAAAAGCGCTGATAGCCATCATCTTCCTGCATGTAGCCAATGGTGTAGATATGCACCATCAAAGAGACAAAGGTCACGACGCACATCATGGTGGCAGTCAGGCTATCGACCAGAAAACCCACTTCCAGTTTGAAGTCACCCACCGTCATCCAGGTATAGAGAGTCTGGTTGAACAGGGGGACGCCAGCGGGTTGTTCCCATACCAGTTTGAATACATAGGCAGAAATGGCAAAAGATATTGCCACTCCCAGGATGGTGATACGGTGGGCATTGGCACGACCAATGAGTTGGCCAAACAGGCCAGCAACTATGGCTCCTGCTAAAGGGGCTAGAGGAACCAGTAGGAGTAAATATTTCAGGTCCATGTCCTAGCCTTTGAGTTTGTCGAGATCATCGACATTGATTGTGTTCAGATTGCGGAATAAAACCACCAGAATGGCCAGGCCTATTGCCGATTCTGCTGCGGCAACGGTCAGGATAAAGAAAACAAACACCTGACCATCGTAGTCCCCCAGAAAATGCGAAAAGGCAACAAAATTCATGTTGACCGACAGCAGCATCAATTCAATCGCCATCAGCAATATGATGATATTTTTACGATTCAGAAAAATACCTACGACACTAATGGAAAACAGAATGGCGCCAAGTATCAGATAATGGGAGAGAGTCAACATTCAGGCCTCGCTGGAATCTTTTTTAACGGCAGGCATGCTGATCAGGCGTACGCGGTCTTCACGTTTGACACTTACTTGTTTCGCGGGATCCTGATATTTGGAATCCTTACGCTTACGCAGGGTCAGCGCAATAGCCGCGATCATGCCGACCAATAATATGAGGGCGGCAATTTGCAGGGCATAAACATATTGGGTATAAATGAGCTTGCCAACTTCACGGGTGTTGCTGTAGTCCGCAGGCTTGGGTAATGGCAGAGGCTCAGCCACTCCGAAGGTCGCGTTGATCACCAGGTACATCTCTATAATGACAATGCCGCCAACCAATAAGGCAGTGGGCAGATTTTTTCGGAAACCTGCGCGTAGAACATCGATATTGATGTCGAGCATCATGACAACAAACAGGAACAGCACCATCACGGCACCGACATAGACCAGCACCAGGGTGATGGCAAGAAACTCGGCGTGTAATAGCATCCAGATGCCGGAGGCACTGAAAAACGCCAGTACCAAAAATAGCGCGGCATGTACCGGGTTACGTGTCGTGATCACGCGTAGCGCTGACAGCACCAGGATGGCAGCAAAAAAATAAAAGACACCAGTTTTAAATTCCATCGGCGTTGATCCCTGATCTTGAATTCTCAGCCTACCTTAACGGTACGCTGCATCTTGTTCACGGCGCTGGGCAATCTCTTTTTCATAGCGATCGCCTACCGCCAATAACATTTCCTTGGTGAAATACAGATCACCGCGTTTTTCTCCGTGATACTCCAGAATATGGGTCTCGACAATTGAGTCGACGGGACAACTTTCCTCACAAAAACCACAAAAAATACATTTCGTCAGGTCAATGTCATAGCGCGTGGTGCGACGCGTATTGTCTGCCCGCACGTCCGATTCAATGATGATCGCCATCGCAGGACACACGGCCTCACATAATTTGCAGGCAATGCAGCGCTCTTCCCCGTTCGGGTAACGACGTAAAGCATGCAAACCACGAAAGCGTGGTGATTGGGGTGTTTTTTCTTCAGGAAACTGCACGGTAATTTTTCGTGCAAACATGTATTTGCCGGTCAGCGCCATGCCCTTGAGCAGTTCTTTAAGCATCAAACTGCCGAAGAAATCCTTAATCGCTTCCATGAGCCTTCAACCTTTATTTCCAGATATTCCAGGGTGTATGCATCCAGGCCGCAACCACGACCAGCCAAACCAGGGTAAGCGGTATAAACACCTTCCAGCCGAGACGCATGATCTGGTCATACCGATAGCGAGGGAATGAGGCACGGAACCAGATAAAGAGTGATACAACGAAGAAAGTCTTCAGAAACAACCATATCCAGCCCGGTACCAGATTGAACGGCGCATAGTCCAGAGGAGGAAGCCAGCCGCCAAGAAACATGATCGCGGCCATGGCCGAGAGCAAAATCATGTTGGCATATTCGGCCAGGAAGAAGATGGCGAATGCCATTCCCGAATATTCAATCATGTGACCGGCAACAATCTCGGACTCACCCTCGACCACGTCAAATGGGTGACGATTGGTTTCCGCTACTGCTGAAATGACATAAATGACAAACAAAGGTAATAGCGGCAACCAGTTCCAGGACAGGAAATTGAGTCCCATATCCGCAAACTGACCTTTATCCTGCCCCAGAACAATACCGCTCATGTTGAGGGTGCCAGAGACCAGCAATACGGCGACCAGGACAAAGCCCATGGCGAGTTCATACGACACCATTTGCGCCGAGGCTCGCATCGCCCCCAGAAACGCATATTTCGAATTCGAGGCCCAGCCAGCAAGAATCACTCCATAAACACCTATGGAGGTAATCGCCATAACATAGAGCAGTCCGGCATTGACATCAGCCAGTACTAGATCCGGTCCAAAGGGAATAACAGCCCACGCCGCCATGGCGGGCATAATGACCATAACCGGTGCCACTATATATAGCACCTTGTCTGATTGTGCTGGCAGTATGATTTCCTTGGTCATCAATTTGATCGCATCCGCAATCGGCTGCAGCAGTCCCAAAGGCCCAACCCGATTCGGACCCATACGGACATGCATCCAGCCAATCATTTTGCGTTCCCACAAGGTCAGGTAAGCTACCATGCCTAAAATGGGCAAAACAATACAGACAATAAAAAATAATGAGGACAAAAATGTCCAGGCATAAGGCGTTGCACTTCCCAGCCAGCCGCCAAACCAGTCATTAAAATAGTTTTGTGCCTGCGCAGAGAAATTCATCAAACACGCTCCAACACAAGTTCACCAAACATGGAGCCCAAGGTGGCAGTGACCGGATGCCCCGCAGGCACGCGCACGACATTAGTCGGCAAGCCACTGTCTGTATTCACACTTAACAGGGCTTGTGTCGCCCCCTGTTTCACGCGCACCTGATCACCGACATGCAAGCCTAGACGTTCTAACAGCTGTGGGTGCACCGTCACTCCCGGTGTCTTGCCATCAGTCGTCGCCTGTAGCGCTTCGGCGCGACGCACCAGAGCATCGGCTGAATAAATAGGCACTGGCGCAATCCGTTCCAGCGCCAAGGCATTTCCGGTCTGAGCTGAAACAATCGCGCTCCGAACCTGATTATTGAGTTGAGTCACCCAGTGTGTTGCAGGCAGGGCTTCAGTACGCACCATCTCTGCCGATTCATAGTCAAACCCTGCAAGATTCAACAAATTGCCCAAAACACGTAACACTTTCCAGCCAGGTCGAGCCTCACCACGTGGTTTGACCACTGCGTTAAATGACTGGACAGTACCCTCTGCATTGATAAATGTGCCAGGTGTTTCTGTAAATGGAGCAATAGGCAACAGCACATCGGCATAGTCTGCAGCGGCAGTTTTGAAAGCGCTGAACTGTACTACCATCTCGGCCTGTTCCATCGCTTGCCTGGCCAGAGCAGCGTCGTAGCAGTCTAGCTCTGGTTCAACATTGAATAAAAGAAAAGCCTTTTTACCACGATACAAGTTATCGCGCCGACTCGTGACTGCTTGTGCCACATAGGCACCGACAGTATTGGCAGCCTCGGTCAATACCCCCAGGGTTGCACCAGTTTCAGTAGCAATCCATTGCGCTGTAGCAGCCAATTTGCTGGCCTGCGGATGTTGAACAGCGGCATTACCCAGGAAAATAGCTTTACGTTCACCCGATAACAACGAGACTGCAATCGATTTCACTACTTGCTGTAAACCAGGATCAAACTCTACTGCATCTACTGGCGGCGTAATTCCCTTGGCGACAGCAACGGCAATAGCGACCTGATTCAAACAGGCATGCCACAAGGAGGGTGCTACTACAGCCTTGTTGGCTACCGGCATCAGCCAGTCATCATCGACAGCATGCAGGGCATTCAGTTTCAAGCCGGACTTGGCGGCTTGTCGAAAACGAGCCGACAGCACAGGATGGTCTTTCCGCAGGAAAGACCCGATTATCAAGGCACGATCCAGGGTACTGATATCGGCAATTTTCATACCCAACCAGGGAATACCAACACGCTGTGTATCGTGATCCGGATCGGAAGAACGCAATCTGGTTTCAACCTGCTCGACACCGATGGCGCGCATCAATTTTTGCAGTAAATAAAGCTCTTCGGTTGTTGAATGAGGTGTCGCTAATGCGGCAATAGCCTCTGCGCCATGGTCTTTTTTGATTTGTGTCAGCCCATTGGCCACATATTCCAGTGCGGTCTGCCAGTCGGTCTCTAACCACTGACCGCCCTGCTTCAACATCGGCCGGGTCAATCTTGCCTCAGAATTCAACGCTTCATAGCTGAAGCGATCCTTATCTGAAATCCAGCATTCGTTGATGGCCTCATTTTCCAGCGGCACAATACGCATGACCTCGTCTTTTTTTACCTGGACGACCAAGTTGGTGCCCAGCGAATCATGCGGCGAAACCGATTTACGTCGTGCCAATTCCCAGGTGCGGGCTTTATAGCGAAATGGTTTACTGGTCAGTGCTCCGACCGGACAGATGTCGATCATATTCCCTGACAACTCGGAATCTACAGTCTTGCCGACAAAAGTGGTAATTTCGGAATGCTCGCCACGGTTGAGCATTCCCAACTCCATGACGCCAGCAATTTCCTGGCCGAAACGTACGCACCGCGTACAATGAATACAGCGACTCATCTCCTCCATCGAAATCAGAGGGCCGACATTTTTATGGAACACTACGCGTTTTTCTTCGCTGTAGCGTGAAGAGGAACCCCCATAACCGACTGCCAGATCCTGTAACTGACACTCGCCGCCTTGGTCACAAATTGGGCAATCCAGCGGATGGTTAATCAGCAGAAATTCCATTACACCCTTTTGTGCCGCAATCGCCTTGTCACTTTTGGTACGTACCACCATGCCTGGAGTAACCGGGGTTGCGCAGGCTGGCAGCGGCTTGGGCGCTTTTTCGACCTCGACCAGACACATGCGGCAATTAGCCGCGATGGATAATTTCTTGTGATAGCAAAAATGCGGCACATAAATATCGGCCTTGTTGGCCGCATGCATCACCATGCTACCTTGCGGCACTTCAACTTTTGCGCCGTCGATTTCAATTTCGACCAGGGTTGTCGTGGAGGTGTTAGACATACTGCGGCACCATGCAGGTTTTATGTTCAATGTGATAGGCGAACTCATCGCGGAAATGCTTGATCATGGCGCGTACCGGCATGGCTGCGGCATCACCCAGGGCGCAAATGGTTCTACCCTGAATGTTGTCAGCGACCGAATTCAATAAATCCAGGTCTTCAGGGCGACCCTTGCCATGCTCTATGCGATGCACCATGCGGTACAGCCACCCGGTACCTTCACGACACGGCGTACACTGGCCACAGCTTTCTTCGAAATAAAAATACGAGAGGCGTAACAAGGACTTGACCATGCAGCGGGTTTCGTCCATCACGATCACGGCACCCGAACCCAACATTGAACCTGCTTTCGCGATCGAGTCGTAGTCCATATCAGTCTGCATCATGATGTCAGCAGGCAAGACCGGCATGGATGAACCGCCAGGAATCACCGCCTTGAGTTTTTTACCATCGCGCATGCCACCAGCCAGTTCCAGCAGTTTGGCAAAGGGTGTACCCAGTGGTACTTCATAGTTACCCGGTAAGGCTACATCACCCGAGACCGAAAAAATCTTGGTGCCGCCATTGTTCGGTTTGCCCACGCTTAGGTAGGCTTCACCGCCATGGCGAATGATCCAGGGTACGGCAGCAAAAGTTTCGGTATTGTTGATGGTCGTCGGTTTACCGTACAAACCGTAACTGGCGGGGAAAGGCGGCTTGAAACGAGGTTGTCCTTTTTTGCCTTCCAGAGACTCGAGCAAGGCGGTTTCTTCGCCGCAGATATAAGCGCCGTAGCCATGGTGCCCATGCAACTGGAAACTGAAGTTCGAACCCAGAATGTTGTTGCCCAGGTACCCAGCAGCACGTGCCTGCTCCAGCGCTTCTTCAAAACGCTCGTAATCAGCCCAGATTTCACCGTGAATGTAGTTATAACCCACGCTAATACCCATGGCATAAGCCGCAATAGCCATACCTTCAATAATGCTATGCGGGTTATAACGAATGATGTCACGGTCTTTGAAAGTGCCGGGCTCGCCTTCATCCGAATTACAGACCAGATATTTCTGACCGGGGAACTGGCGCGGCATGAAACTCCATTTCAGTCCGGTGGGAAAACCCGCACCACCGCGTCCACGTAGCATCGACGATTTGAGTTCGGCTATCACTTGCTCCTGCGTAATACCCTCACGCAATATTTTTTTCAGCGCCTCGTAACCACCGCGCTGTTCATAATCTTTCAGATGCCAGTTTTTACCATCAAGACCCGCCAAAATTTGCGGTGTAATGTGGCGGTCGTGCAAACTGGTCGAGGAAGGAAACACGGGAGCATTCATGGTTTCAGTCCTTTTTGATTTCAGCCTGGTTGAGTTCATCCACCAGAGCATCCAGTTTTTCAACACTCATGTGACTGCACATACGCTTGTTATTCACCAGTAAAACCGGAGCATCGCCGCAGGCACCCATACATTCACCCTCAATCAGGGTAAAACGTCCGTCCGGCGTCGTTTCTTTATAGTCAATACCGAGTTTATCTTTCAGATAATGCGCAGCACGTTCCCCCCCCGACAGGGCGCAAGGAAGGTTGGTACAAACACTGATCTTGAACTGCCCGACCGGCTGGGTGTTGTACATATTGTAGAAAGTCGCCACTTCCTGCACCGCCACCGGCGGCATAGCCAGATAATGGGCAATATCTTCAATCACTTCAGGAGAACACCAGGCTTTTTCATCCTGAGCAATGGCAAGCGCCGCCATGACTGCCGACTGTTTTTGTTCGGCAGGATATTTCGCCACTTCACGGTCGATCTTGCGATAGGCTTCATCACTCAATAATTTAGGGAGGTTCAACACAGCGCTCATCAGTCTCATCCTTTATCGGTCGATGGAACCGAACACAATGTCTTGCGTACCAATGATGGTGACTGCATCGGCAATCATGTGGCCACGCGCCATTTCATCCAGTGCGGCCAAATGGGCGTAATCAGGCGCACGTAATTTAACGCGGTACGGTTTATTGGCACCGTCGCTGATCAGATACACCCCAAATTCACCCTTGGGATGCTCAACCGCGGCGTAAGACTCACCTTCCGGTACATGCATACCTTCGGTAAAGAGTTTGAAATGGTGGATCAATTCTTCCATGCTCGACTTCATTTCGACGCGTGAAGGTGGAGCCACCTTGTGGTTGGCGGTCATGACCGGCCCGGCATTATTCCGCAACCATTCAATACACTGTTTGACAATACGGTTCGACTGGCGCATTTCTTCCATGCGCACCAGATAGCGGTCGTAGCAGTCACCATTACCACTATTTCCTACGGGTATGTCGAAATCGAGCAAGTCATACACCTCGTAGGGCTGATGCTTGCGCAGGTCCCAGACAATACCGGAACCGCGCAGCATGGCGCCGGTAAAGCCCAGTTGCAGCGCACGTTCGGGCGTAACACAACCAATGCCGACCAGTCGCTGCTTCCAGATCCGGTTATCGGTCAGCAGGGTTTCGTATTCATCAACGTACTTGGGAAAACGGTTGCTGAAGTCTTCAATAAAATCTAGCAACGAGCCCTGACGGTTTTTGTTCAATTCCTCAATGGCTTTTTTGTTGCGGAATTTCGAAGCCTGATATTGCGGCATCTGTTCGGGTAGATCGCGATAGACACCACCAGGGCGGTAATAGGCCGCATGCATGCGTGCGCCCGATACGGCTTCGTACATATCGAAAATATCTTCACGCTCGCGGAATGCGTATAAAAATACCGCCATGGCGCCCACGTCCAGACCGTGACACCCTAGCCACAGCAGGTGGTTCAGAATGCGGGTCAGCTCATCGAACATGACACGAATGTACTGGGCGCGCAAGGGTACATCGATTGCCAGCAATTTTTCAATCGCCATGACATAGGCGTGCTCATTGCACATCATCGACACATAGTCGAGCCGGTCCATGTAGGGTACTGACTGCAGAAAGGTTTTCTGTTCTGCCAGCTTTTCTGTACCACGATGCAGCAGGCCAATATGCGGGTCAGCACGTTGAATGACCTCACCGTCGAGCTCAAGCACCAGGCGCAATACGCCATGTGCAGCCGGGTGTTGCGGGCCAAAGTTCAGGGTGTAATTCTTGATTTCAGCCATGACTAACGCCCCTGCCCGTAAGTTTCTTCACGAATAATGCGCGGCACAATCTCGCGCGGTTCAATCGTCACGGGCTGATAAATGACGCGTTTTTGTTCCGGGTCATAACGCATTTCGACCGTACCAGAAATCGGAAAGTCTTTGCGGAATGGATGACCGATAAAGCCATAATCGGTCAATAAGCGACGCAGGTCAGTGTGTCCCTCGAACACAATGCCATACAGGTCGAAAGCCTCGCGTTCATACCAGTTGGCCGAACTCCAGACCGAGGCGACCGAAGCTACCACAGGCAAATCGTCATCCGGGGCAAACACGCGCACCCGCACGCGCCAGTTGTGCGTCACTGACAGCAAGTGCGAGACCACCGCAAAACGTGGCCCTTCCCAAGGCTGGTCTTTATAAGCAGCATAATCGACGCCACACAAATCAATTAATTGTTCAAATTTAAGTGCCGGGTCATCGCGCAGACTCAGCATGAGATCGAGATAGTCATTTGATCTGACTACGATAGTGACTTCCCCGAATGCCTGTTTCAGGTCAAAAAGACGCGCGCCTAATGTAGTTTGCAGTGCCGTTTGCAGTTGTTCAAGTTTGGTCATGAGGGCCTGCCCGTGTCTTAGCGCGCAATAGTGTTGGTACGACGAATTTTGTTTTGTAATTGCAAGATGCCATACATCAGCGCCTCGGCAGTCGGTGGGCAGCCGGGCACATAGACATCAACCGGCACAATGCGGTCACAGCCGCGCACCACGGAATAAGAGTAGTGATAATAGCCGCCACCATTCGCGCACGACCCCATCGAGATAACCCAGCGCGGCTCGGGCATCTGATCATAGACCTTGCGCAACGCGGGAGCCATTTTGTTGCACAGCGTGCCGGCCACGATCATGACATCGGACTGACGCGGGCTGGGTCGAAACACGACGCCAAAACGATCGAGATCGTAACGTGAGGCGCCCGCATGCATCATTTCGACCGCGCAACAGGCCAGGCCGAACGTCATGGGCCAGAGCGAACCAGTCTTGGACCAGTTGATCAATTTGTCCGCAGACGTGGTAATAAAACCTTTTTCCAGTACGCCTTCAATGCCCATAATCGACTTTCACTCCCAATCCAGTGCGCCTTTTTTCCACTCGTAGATAAACCCGACTACAAGTATGCCCAGGAAAATCATGGCAGCCCAAAATCCAAACAGGCCAATATCACTGAATGCCATCGCCCAGGGGAAAAGAAAGGCAATTTCAAGATCGAACAAAATGAACAGGATAGCAACCAGGTAGTAGCGCACATCAAACTTCATGCGCGCATCTTCAAACGCCTCGAAACCGCATTCGTAAGGGGAAATTTTTTCAGGGTCAGGACGAGCGGGACCCAAAATTTTTCCTACAATCATCGGGCCGATACCAACCGCAATACCGATGAAGATAAAAAGGAGTATGGGGAAATATTCGGAAAGATTCACGCCTGCATCGCCTATAGTTGTCTATATCAGTTGCCAGTCGAGTTAAATGCAACGCTGGTGCCGACGGCGAGACTCGAACTCGCACAGCTTTCGCCACTACCCCCTCAAGATAGCGTGTCTACCAATTTCACCACGTCGGCATCGTGTGCACTGCAACCAAATTTTACCTCATTTACTTGGGTATTTCGTTAGCTGGTGCAGCGGGGGCTGGTGCTGCTGGAGCATTCGCTGCAGGTGCACCACTGCCGGGTATGGTCGAAATGACGCCAGCACCGGTATTTGTCGTTCCTGCTTTTTTGGCAAAAAAGGCCAAACCTATGGTGCAAACAAAAAATACAGTAATCAAAACTGCGGTAGTACGGCTTAAAAAATTGGCTGAACCCGAAGCGCCAAACAGACTACCCGATGAGCCACTACCAAATGCGGCACCCATATCGGCCCCTTTGCCATGCTGCAGCAATACCAGCACGATCACACCAATCGAAGCCGCCAATTGCAGCACTAGTAAAAGCGTTTGTAACCATTCCATGTTTAACCTCAGTTTTTCCAATTAACCCGCGGCGGCGGCCACGATAGCGTTGAAGTCGTCTGCCACTAATGAAGCCCCGCCGATGAGCCCACCATCGACATCGGGCATGGCAAATACCGCAGCTGCATTGCCGGGCTTGACACTGCCGCCATACAAAATAGGGACGCGCTCCGCAGCCATTTCATCATAGCGGCGAATCAGCCCTCTTAAAACTTCATGCGCTTCCTGTGCGTGCTCGGGAGAAGCTGACTTACCGGTACCAATCGCCCACACTGGCTCATAAGCAATAATCAAATTTGACCAGTCCTGTGCCGACAAACTTTGTACCACCGGCGTCATTTGCTGCGCTAAGATCGAAAACGTATGTCCACCCTCACGCTCGGCCAAGGTTTCACCGACACACAATACCGGCTTCAATCCTGCACGTAGCGCAGCCAACACCTTGCGGGCCACTCTTTCCGAAGTATCGCCCAGGTATTGTCGGCATTCACAATGGCCGACAATCACCAGATCAACACCAAATTCGACCAGCATCTCGGCAGATACCTGCCCGGTATAGGCGCCGCTGGCATATTCGCTCACATCCTGGGCACCCAGACGCAAATCGCCATCACTTAACAAATGCCCCATTTGGGGTAAATAGGGTGTTGGCACGCACACCCCCGAGCGCACTCCCAAGGGCGCCGCCAGAACCGATTTGACCCATGCTTCGTTGCTGGCCAAACTGCCATGCATTTTCCAGTTACCGATAACCCAGCGTTGACGTGCCATAAAATACCTGCATTTACCTAAGCCCGAATTGTATCAAGGCTCAGCATAATTTTCCCGATATGGGTGCCAGATTCCATCAATTCATGCGCATTTGCCGCTTGTTCCAATGGAAATACCCGATCTATTACCGGCTTGATTGACCTGGTTTCGAGTAAAGGCCAGACACGCCAGCGTAATTGTTGTGCGATCGCCGCCTTGAATGTGACTGACCGCCCACGCAAGGTGGAACCAGTCAGTGACAGTCGGCGCATCAGAATGGGTGCCAGATTGATTTGACTACGCGCCCCACCCAACAGCGCGATGAGCACCAAACGTCCCTCGTCTGCCAGACAGTCCAGCTCACGAGCTATGTAGTCGCCACCCACCATGTCCAAAATGACGTCAACTCCTCGGCTCTGCGTCATATCCTTAATGACAGCGACAAAATCTTCAGTGCGATAGTTGATGCCACGTTCTGCGCCAAGCCGTTCGCAGGCTCGGGCTTTTTCTTCAGAGCCTGCCGTTGCCCAGACTCGGTGACCTAGGGCAGTAGCCAGTTGAATCGCCATTACTCCTATGCCACTGGTTCCGCCTTGTACCAGCAAACTTTCGCCCGGCTGAATATGAGCGCGGTCGAATATATTGCTCCACACCGTAAACAAGGTTTCGGGCAATGAGGCAGCTTCGAGCAAAGACCAGCCTGCAGGTACTGGTAAACATAAGGCCGCAGGAACCGCGCAGTACTCGGCATAGCCGCCACCCGGCACCAGCGCACATATCTGTTGCCCCAGGTGCAGACCCGCCTCGTGCGCCGCGCCGGCCACAATCTCACCGGCTATCTCAAGACCAGGAATATCAGTGACTGCTGGCGGTGGCGGATATTTGCCCTGACGCTGCAGTACATCGGGACGATTGATACCCGCGGCTGCTACCCGTATTAAAAGCTCGCCAGACAACAAATGCGGGACAGGACGTTCTGTCACTCGCAGACCCGAAGGCGAACCAAAACTGGAAATCTCTATTGCACGCATAACTATAAAAAAAGGGACTTGGTTCTATGACCAAATCCCTTTGCACCCGTATTTATCCAGTCTGTTATTGCTGCTGCTGTTGTTGCTGTTGCTCGATACCCGCTTCAGCGTTTTCCGTCAGCAACGCCTTCATCGACAGGCGCAGACGACCTTTTTCATCGGCCTCCAGAACCTTGACCCGTACCTGCTGGCCCTCTTGCAGATATTCAGCCACATTGTTTACACGCTTGTCTGAAATCTGGCTGATGTGCAGCAAACCGTCCTTGCCTGGCAATACCTGAACAATGGCACCAAAATCCAGCAATTTCAGGACTGTACCTTCGTACACCGAGCCCACTTCGACTTCAGCGGTAATCAGTTCAATGCGACGTTTGGCTTCTTGCGCCGCTGCTGCATCGACCGAAGCGATGGTCACGGTGCCATCTTCCTGAATATCAATCTGGGTGCCGGTTTCTTCGGTCAAAGCACGAATCACCGCGCCTCCCTTGCCAATCACATCACGGATTTTTTCCGGATTGATCTTGATGGTGAGCAAACGCGGGGCAAAGTCAGAAAGCTCGGTACGACCGTGAGGCATGGCTTCCTGCATTTTGCCCAGAATGTGCATGCGTGCTTCCAGCGCTTGTGCCAAGGCCACCTTCATGATTTCTTTGGTAATGCCCTGAATCTTGATGTCCATTTGCAGCGCGGTAATACCGTTGGCAGTACCGGCCACTTTGAAATCCATGTCGCCCAGATGATCTTCGTCGCCCAGAATGTCAGTCAAGACGGCAAACTTGTTATCTTCCTTGATCAAGCCCATGGCAATACCAGCTACATGCGCTTTGAGGGGTACGCCAGCATCCATCAGGGACAGGCAGCCGCCACACACCGAAGCCATGGATGAAGAACCGTTCGACTCGGTAATTTCAGACACGATACGCATGGAATAGCTGAATTCGTCTTCTTTGGGCAGTACCGCTACCAGGGCACGTTTAGCCAGGCGGCCATGCCCGATTTCACGACGCTTGGGGGTACCAACACGGCCGGTTTCGCCGGTAGCAAATGGCGGCATGTTGTAGTGAAGCATGAAGCGTTCACGATACTCGCCCTGCAAAGCATCGATGATTTGCTCATCCTGCTTGGTGCCCAGGGTAGCAATGACCAGCGCCTGGGTCTCACCGCGGGTAAACAATACCGAGCCATGCGTGCGCGGCAATACCGAGGTGCGAATGCTGATCGGACGCACGGTACGGGTATCACGACCATCAATACGTGGCTCTCCGTTCAAAATTTGTCCACGCACAATTTTGGATTCAAGATCAAACAAGATATTACCGACTTCCACCTCATCAGGCTTGACACCACCAGCCGACGCGACATCTTCATTCAGATGCGCCATCACGTCAGCATAAATTTGCTTGATGCGGTTGCTGCGTTCCTGCTTTTGGCGAATTTGATAAGCATCGGCCAGTGCAACTTCGGCAAAGTGCTTGATACGATTGATCAAGGCTTCGTTCTTCGCGGCAGGTGTCCAGTCCCAAACCGGTTTGCCAGCATCACGCACCAGATCGTGAATGGCATTGATGACAGCCTGCATTTGCTCGTGGCCATACACCACGGCGCCCAACATGATTTCTTCGGAAAGTTGCTTGGCTTCAGACTCGACCATCAACACGGCCTGCTCGGTACCTGCCACCACCAGATCCATCTGCGAGGTTTTGAGTTGGGTAGCGGTCGGGTTGAGCACGTAGCTGCCATCGACATAAGCAACGCGAGCGGCGCCCAGAGGCCCGTTGAACGGAATACCTGACACTGAGAGAGCAGCGGAAGCCCCAATCATGGCGGGAATGTCAGGATCAATTTCGGGATTGACCGACAGCACATGAATAACTACCTGTACTTCGTTGTAAAAGCCTTCAGGAAACAAGGGACGAATCGGACGGTCAATGAGGCGAGATGTCAGCGTTTCCTTCTCCGAAGGCTTGCCTTCACGCTTGAAAAAACCGCCGGGAATACGTCCGGCGGCATAAGTTTTTTCGATGTAATCCACCGTCAGCGGAAAAAAGTCCTGGCCGGCCTTGGCGCTCTTGGCACCTACGACAGTCGCCAGAACGACCGTATCCTCGACACTGACAAGAACCGCGCCGCTTGCCTGACGCGCAATTTCGCCGGTTTCCAGAGTAACCGTGTGCTGGCCATATTGAAATGATTTGGTGACTTTATTAAACATATTTTTTACCTTTCTTCAACCTGCGGGATTTCGTGCGCCGCAGTTCGCACCGACTGCAAAATGCAAAAAGCCCGCGAGGAGGTTTCCGCGCAGGCTTCGTCTGGTTAACGCAAGTCCAAAATTACTTACGCAGACCCAGTTTCTCGATCAGCGTGCGATAACGCTGAACGTCTTTTCCTTTGAGATAGTCGAGCAACTTACGACGACGGGATACCATCCGCAACAAGCCGCGACGGCTATGATGATCTTTAGCATGCTCTTTGAAATGCCCGGTCAATTCATTGATACGTGCAGTCAGTAAAGCCACCTGCACTTCGGGTGAACCCGTGTCATTTGTGCCACGAGCGTATTCGGCCACAATACCGGCCTTGTTTAAATCAGCGACTGCCATCATTTTCTCCAATTTTACTTGCGATCAGCGAAGTACATGGACGTACCATACCCTCAAAGATCGTGCTTTAAAAAAACAACTGACGATTATATACGAAGATCGGTACCCGGCGCAAACCTGCATTTGGGCTGGCAACAAAGCCCAAATTGGATAGTGAAGTTAGTTTTATTCCCAAGATTGAGAACTGGTTGCATGATCAGAATGGTATCAGGCGTTTTTGAACGAGGATCACCTTTATGCGACTCAACCTGCCAGTGACTCAGCGGGAATACCAATACCCGGATAATGAAACTCTGGTTTCGACCACTGACCTGAGCAGTAAAATCACCTACTGTAATCCAAGCTTCATCAATGTCAGCGGCTACAGTGTCGATGAACTGATTGGCCAGCCGCACAATCTGATTCGCCATCCCGATATGCCGCAGGAAGCCTACCGTGATATGTGGGAGACCATCCAGTCCGGGCATCCGTGGTCGGCCCTGGTCAAGAATCGACGCAAGGATGGCGATCACTACTGGGTCGTCGCTAATGTCACGCCGATACTGGAAGGTGGCAAGCCAGTTGGCTATATGTCGGTGCGCACCAAGCCTACGCCTGAACAAGTACAGAGCGCCGAAGTACTCTATGCGCGCATGAGACAGGAAAAAGAAAATGGCAAACAAACCCTGTCCTTGCATCGTGGGCAATTGATTAGCACCGGCCTATGGGGAAAAGTTCAGCGCAGCATCAACAGTAATCATTTGACCTTGAAAATACTGCTCTGCTTCGCCGGACTAGAGATCGCTCGGCGTGGTCTGGAATATCTGTTTTCTTCGTGGATCATTGAATATGGTGTGGGGGCGATTGCTGCATTTTTTCTGGCTCTACTACTGGCACGCAGCGTAAGAAAGCCGGTAGAAACTGCACTCAACATTGCCAACCGCATGGCGGCCGGTGATTTGAGTCAGCATACCCAGATCACACGGCGTGACGAATTTGCTGCCCTGTTTCGCGCTCTGAACCAGCTCAATGTCAATCTCAAAGCTGTTGTCGGCGATGTGCGTAAAGAAGTGCATGGCATTAATGATGCCAGCAGAGAAATTGCATTGGGGAATAGCGATTTATCGTCACGAACCGAATCTCAGGCCAGTAATCTTGAGCAGACCGCAGCGTCAATGGAGCAATTAACGAGTACTGTAAAACAAAGTGCCGATACTGCGCAGCAGGCGAGCCAATTTTCCACACAAACAACCGAAGTGGCGAGAAAAGGCGGTGAAGCGGTAGCTCAAGTCGTAGAAACCATGGAAGAAATTCGCGAGTCCTCTAAAAAAATAGCCGACATTATTCAGGTCATTGACAGCATTGCATTCCAGACCAACATACTGGCGCTCAATGCTGCAGTAGAAGCGGCACGCGCTGGAGAGCAAGGTCGAGGCTTTGCCGTAGTAG
Source organism: Burkholderiales bacterium UBA4657 (assembly GCA_002405475.1). Classification (GTDB taxonomy): domain Bacteria; phylum Pseudomonadota; class Gammaproteobacteria; order Burkholderiales; family Burkholderiaceae_E; genus UBA4657. Next base: position 86,998 of record DHLX01000009.1, read on the forward strand.
CTAGCGAAGTACGTAGTCTGGCGCAAAGAACTTCAACAGCAGCCAGGGAAATCAAGGAGCTGATCACCGATTCAGTCAGTAAAGTGGAATCGGGAGCGGGGCATGTGTCGAAAGCGGGTACGACCATGCATGAGATACAGCATTCTGTGCAGAGAGTGTCTGATTTGATTAATGAAATCAGCAGTGCTACCGGGGAGCAGTATGCGGGTATCAATCAGGTCAATGAAGCGGTTTCACAACTCGACACCATGACGCAACAAAATGCGGCCTTGGTAGAGCAGTCAGCCGCCGCCGCAGAATCCCTGAAAATACAGGCCGAAATACTGTCGCAGAGTGTAAGGATTTTCCGTTTGAATTGAACCGCAGTTACCAATAATTTTCCACCGCCATGTGTCCCGGTTGACCACGACGGCTCACCGCATAGCCTTTATCGGTGAGTTGCTTGCGAATATCATCGACCATTTCCGGGTTGCCACAAATCATGATGCGGCTACGCTCTTGGTCAAGCTTGACACCGGCAAACTGTTCCAGCTTGCCATCGGCAATGGCACTGGTAATCCGCTCATTCAAAGTTCCTGGGATCGACTCACGGGTCACTATCGGTACATAGACCAATTTGTCAGGATTGTCTTTGCAATAATCGCCGAAAAATTCGTGCGTCTTGAAACTTTCAATCGTGTCCTTATAGGCCAGTTCGTTTTCATGACGAACACTATGCACCAGGATCAGGCGGTCATACTGCTCCCAGGTTGGCATGTCGTACAGCACGCTAATAAAAGGTGCCAAGCCGGTGCCAGAACTCAGCATCCATAAATCCTTGCCCTGTTCAAAGCGGTCAGTCGTCAAGAAACCATAATTCATTTTTTCAATGAATAACTCGTCACCCACCTTGAGTTGCGCCAGCTTGGTCGTAAATTCGCCATCGGGTACGACAATCGAATAAAACTCAAGGTACTCGTCATAATTGGCCGAGACGATGGAGTAGGCGCGCCAAATATAGCGCGGGCCTTTTTCGCCATCATCACGATAGACCCCCAGACGCGCGAATTGCCCCGGAGTAAAGCGATAACCCTGGTAGCGTGTGGTACGAAATGAAAACAGGTGTGGTGTCCAGGTTTTCATCCAGGTAATTTTTTCAGTCGTATATTTATCGGCTGGCAATTCACCAGGAATTTTTTTTCTGGGTACAGCCGGGGTTGTAGTGCTCGCCGCTGCGAGTACTTCGGGCGCTAATCCATCCATAGAAGTATTTTTTTCCAAAATAATCAATCCAATAATCCTGCCGCCACGGTATTGTGGCTCGCTTCATCTATCAGAATAAAGCTGCCAGTGGCGCGACTTTGGGCATAAGCATCAGCAAACAAGGCTTGCTGGGTTTTAAATTTCAAACGCACAATATCGTTCAATTGCACGGGAGCTGCGTTATTTTCAGTAGTGTACGACAAGGTGTGAATGTCGAGTCGGGCTTCCACACTGCTGATACGGGCTTTGACTTCACGCGTTGTATGTTTAACCAGGTATGACCGAGCCGGGCTCAAGGTTTCGCTACTGAGCCAGCATACCGTAGCCGTTTGTTCCTTGCTTTCCGTCGGAGTCGATGCTCCGACTTTGACCAGCATATCGCCACGCGATATATCAATATCATCGGCCAAGGAAATCATGACCGACTGACCAGCAAATGCACTTGCCAGTTCTGTCTCGCCTAGGCCAATGCGACTCACCCGGCTGGTTTTTCCGGCTGGTAAGACCAGAAGTTCATCTCCCACACTTACTGAGCCCGACTCAATACGACCGGCATAAGCGCGGAAGTCATGGTGTACTTCCGACTGCGCCGGACGGCACACCCATTGCACTGGAAAACGCAGGGCAGCATCAGCATTGAGCTGGCTGGAAGGGGCGGCTTCCAGTACCTCAAGCAAAGTCGGGCCCGCGTACCAAGCCAAGTGGTTACCGCGCGATACCACCATTTCACCTTCAAGCGCACTCATGGGAATACACTGCACCTGCACTTTCATCTCTGGGTGTTGTCCCAGCCATTGCTCGAAATCGTGGACGATGGTGTCAAATGCCGTTTGCTGATAGTCAACCAAATCCATCTTGTTGATGGCGAGCACCCAGTGCTGGATGCCCAGTAAGCCAGCCAGGGTGGCGTGACGCTTGGTTTGCGGTAACAGTCCCTTGCGGGCATCGACCAGCAAAATGGCGACATCGGCGGTTGAAGCTGCCGTGACCATATTGCGCGTATATTGCTCATGCCCCGGGGCATCCGCAATAATAAATTTGCGCCGTGCCGTGGCAAAGTAGCGATACGCCACATCAATAGTAATGCCCTGCTCGCGCTCGGCCATCAGACCATCGGTCAGCAAGGACAAGTCCAGGGCGGACAAACCACGCTTGTGCGCGTTTTTTTCCAGCGTTGCAATAGTGTCTGTCAGCAGGGTCTTGGTGTCATAAAGCAGGCGGCCAATCAGCGTGGACTTGCCATCATCGACACTGCCGCAGGTCAGAAAGCGCAAAACACCCAGGTCTTCTTGTTGCAAGTGATTCATGTCATCGCGTTTCATTAAAAATAACCTTCTTTCTTGCGCTGTTCCATCGACGCTTCCGAGGTCTGGTCATCCATACGGGTGGCACCGCGCTCGGTTAAAGTGGCGCTCACCGTCTCGGCCAGAATTTCATCATTATTTTTGGCGCTCGACTCTACTGGCGCAGTGCAAGTAATATCTCCCACGGTGCGGAACCGGACACTGACCTGCTCAACCGTCTCGCCTTCACGCGCGGGCGTCAGCGCTGTAATGGGCGCCAGAATATCGCCACGACGAACCACCGGCCGAGTGTGTGCGTAATAAATGCTCGGCACTTCGAGACCTTCGCGCGCAATGTATTGCCATACGTCCAGTTCGGTCCAATTGCTAATCGGAAACACGCGCATGTTTTCACCTTTGGCGACACGGGCGTTATACAAATTCCACAACTCGGGACGCTGATTTTTCGGATCCCACTGCCCCCACTCGTCACGGAAACTAAATACACGTTCCTTGGCACGCGCTTTTTCTTCATCACGGCGCGCGCCACCGATGCAGGCATCGAAACCAAACTCGGCAATTGCATCCAGTAAAGTAACAGACTGGTATTTGTTACGCGATTCATTGGCATCACGTAAAACCACGCGCCCCGACTTGATCGAATCTTCGACGCTGCGCACGATCAGGCGCTCGCCGAGTTGTTGCGCACGATAATCACGAAAGGCAATCACTTCGGGAAAATTGTGCCCGGTGTCGATATGCAGCAAGGGAAAAGGAAATTTTGCCGGACGAAAAGCCTTGGTCGCCAGATGTAGCAAAACAATGGAGTCTTTGCCACCGGAAAAAAGCAAGGCCGGGTGGCTGGTTTGCCCCGCCACTTCGCGCAAAATATGAATGGCTTCGGCTTCCAGCCAGTCGAGGTGGGTCAGGGTTGAATAGTTGATTTTTATCATGAGTTAGATACCAGGAAAAAGACCAAGAAGGGGTTCCAAGGGAGTATCTATGTCTGAAGGAATGGGTGAGTGAATGTCAAAAATGCCCCATTCGGCATAGGGATAAAAACATAACAACTCTGGAACTCCATCTGCTGTGATGTCAGCAATTGGAAAACAAGAAAAAACGTCTTTAAATTGGCGAACTGGTACGTAGCGGTTGCGGATTTTTTTCATTATTCGTACCAAGCTATAGGCCTCATCTCCAAAAGTATCACCCTCGTATATAGCAATCAGGTATTCTATTTTTTCTCTATCTGCATAAAAAATTACTTTATCTTTGAGCTCTGGAAGTGGAAGAATACTGTCGTTATCTGGATTTTTTCGCTGCTCAAATTGTTTATTTGTCGGTTTTATTTTTTGCAGCTCTGAATATAGAGCAGGATTATTTTTTTTAAGACCGACTTTTTCTATTTGTTCTGATTGAAAAAATATTTTTTTTGATAGAAGTACAGGAAAGTCCTGGGAGTATTTCTGGAGTTTGAAAGGTTGGCAGTGTTTACAGAGTGATAAAGGAAAAGTCGAAGAAGCAATTACTTTTGCCTGAAAGGAAACCAAAAAAATAACTTCATCATCCCATACCACGCCATTTCTCGAACCTGCAGGACGATATTGAATTGAATCAATGAGTACATTGCTACGACCATGCAGAGAATACAGATACATATCGGTTTTATTGGAAATTCCTAGTTTTTTTAATTCTCTATCAACATCGGCAAAAGTTGGTTTAGGGTCATCAAAGCGATTGGATGTAGTTCGCAGTTGTAATTGTTGGCCAGCACTTTCCAGTGAGAGTGTGATGTAGCCTTTCTGCTCCGTTTCAAGTATCAAATTTCCCAATAGTGTTCCCAAGTAACTTGACTTGGCTGTAGCAGGTTTTATGGTGGCACCAGGAAATATCACAAAAAATAGGAACAGAATTAAAAAACGATTGAACAACAAACGCTGTACAAACATATTTTCACCTTTTCTCTCTCACAAATCCGCCTCGCCCCGCTACCGCGGCGATCGTCTTAACATTCGCTACGCTCA